>JBDHCV010000035.1:0-25839 GCA_039591855.1 Gemmatimonadota bacterium
CCGCAGCGTGGGCGCGGAGGCGGGGCACGATCCGTCGGCCCTCAAGGTCAGCATCAACTCCCACGGCTTCATCGCCGAGGACGCTGGGGAGGCGGCCGAGATCGCCTTTCCCCCGTTCGCCGAGACCATGACCCGGATCGGTCGGGAGCGGGGCTGGCCGCCCACCAGCCGACGCCAGTTCGACATGGAGGCGGAGCTCACCGGGGCCCTCTTCCTGGGCGGCCCGCAGCAGGTGATCGACAAGATCCTCTACCAGCACGAGCTCTTCGCCCACGACCGCTTCCTCATCCAGCTCACCGTGGGGCCCATGCCCCACGCCGACGTCATGAAGGCCATCGAGCTCTACGGGACCGAGGTGGCGCCGGCGGTGCGGCGGGAGTTGGGCTGAGGCGTTCCGCTCAATCCACCCGGGTGGCCCGCACCACCGGAATCGCCGTGGCAGCGACCCCCACGAGGAGCATGATCACGCCTGCCGCCGCCAGGTACGTGGGGCTCAGGGCGCTGATCCCATAGACCCGGCTTCGGGTCAGTCCCGCGGCGGACATGGACCCGATGAGGCCCAGGAACAGGCCCGGTACGAACAGCAGGGTAGCCCGGCCCATGAACAGCCGCATGACCCGGCCCCGGTCGGCCCCCAGGGCCATCCGGACTCCGACTTCGTGGACGCGCTGGGATACCGAGAAGGCCACCACGCCATAGGTTCCCGCGACGATGAGCAGGAGCGCGGTCGCCGCGAACATCCCCACCAGCATCATGGAGAAGCGTCGGCTGGCGGTGGCGTTGCGCAGGGCCTGGGCCATGGTGAACGGGGTGCCCACCGGGATCTGGTCGTCCACATCGTGCACGACCTGCCTCAGGGCCGGGACCAGGGTGACCGGGTCCCCCGAGGCCCGGACCACCAGGTTGGCCCAAATCGGACCCCAGAGCTCGGCGGTGTGGGGGAAGTACATCTCTCCGACGGGCTCCCGCTCGGCACCCCACTGGCGAACGTCCTCCACCACGCCCACCACCCGAGCCCGGAAGTACTCGGTCTCGGAGTTGGGACGGACGATCTCTCCCAGCGGATTGGCATTGGGCCACTTCTCCTCGGCCATGGTCCGATTGACCAGGATGGGGACCTCTATGGGTGGGGCTTCGGCCTCCGGGTCCTGGGCCTGCTCGCTCTCCCGGACCTCCGCTGCCGCCGCGGCCTCCTCCATGTCACGTCGATCGAACAGGCGCCCCGAAAGCAGGGGAATCCCCATGGCCGTGTGGTATTCCTCGTCCACGAAGGAGTACTCGATCCAGGGCTGCTGGACGTCGGGGTCGAAGGCCTGTTCCCGGACCAGGACGCCCCCGTTGGTTCCCCCGTTCAGAGGGAGCTTGCTGGTTACGGCGGCCCGGGTTACGCCGGGCAGAGCTCGAGCTCGGGACACCACCTCCTCAAGGAAGGCTCTGCGCCCGTCGCGCGCGTCGTAGGCCGGCCCGGCCAGGGAGAGACTCGACACCAGGACCTCGTCGGTGGCGAAGTTCGTCTCCTGGTTCATCACCCGCGAATAGCTGGCCGCCAGCAGGAGGGCGGCGTTCACCATGACGAATCCGATGGCGAGTTGGGCCGCCACCAGCCCGGAGAGGATCCGATTCCGTCCGGCCCCGCCGCCCCGGGCCGACGTGCCCTGCTTGATGACGGTCGCCAGGTTGGTGCGGGCGGCGAACATGGCGGGAGCCAGTCCCACCAGGAGCCCAGTGAGCAGGGTCACACCCGCGGCGAAGCCCAAGACCTGGAGGTTCACACCGATCTCGGTGGTACGGGGAATGTTGGTGGGGAGAATCAGCTTGATGGCGCCGACGCCCCAGTAGGCCATGGCGACGCCCGCCACACCTCCCACCCCACACAACAGCACGCTCTCGGTCACGAGCTGGTGGATCAGCCCCCGCCGACCGGCGCCGATGGAGGCACGGATGGCGAACTCCGAGGACCGGCTCATCCCCCGGGCCATGAGCATGGCCGCCACGTTGGCGCATGCGATGAGGAGGACCAAGCCCACGATCACCAGGAGGTAGATCAGCGCGGACTGCACCCCGCCCAGGGTGCGCTCCATCATGGGTGCCACCCACATCCGGGTCTGGGCGTTGGTGGCTGGGTAGGCCTCGGCGAGCTGCATGGCGATGATCCCCAGCTCGGCCTCCACCGCCTCGGGCGAGACGCCATCGGCCATGCGCCCGAACACCCCGTAGGAATGGCTGCCCCGATTGTCGTTCTCCCGGGAGAGCACCAGGGGCTCCCAGAGCCGGGACCGATCCCGTCCGCCCCACGGGGTCGGAAAGCGGAAGCTCGCCGGCATGACGCCGATGATCTCCGACGGCTCGCCGTCGATGGTGGTGGTCCGGCCGACGATCTCGGGGTCCCCACCGAACTCGTTCTGCCAGAGCCCGTGGCTCAGGATCACGACCCGGTCGTTGCCCTCCACCTCCTCTTCTTCCAGGAACAGCCGGCCCATGGCGGGCTGCACCCCGAGGAGGTTCATCAGGCTCGCGGTCGCTACGCCGGCCGACACTCGCATGGGATCGCCGTCGCCCGTGAGATTGGCGGAGCGCTGACGAAGCGCCCCCACCTCCTGAAGCGTCTCTGACTGCGCCCGGACGTCCAGGTAATCGGGGGACGAGAAGGGCTGGGTGCGACGGTTGCCCTCCGGGGTTTCCCAGATGGCCAGAAGTCGGTCGGAGTCCTGGTAGGGCAGGGGCCTCAGGACGATGCCCTCCAGGACCGAGAAGATGGCCACGTTGGCGCCGATGGCCACGGCCACCGTCACCGTCAGGAGGAGGGAGAAGGCCGGATGCCGGACCATTTGGCGGAAGGCGAAGCGAATATCGTGGATCAGCCGGTCGAACATGTTCCCCCACCCCCCAGTGTGCGCCTGCCCCAAGTGCGGTTTGTGGATCAGATGACCTGAACACCGGTTTGGTTTCAGGACGCGGCGACATCGACCCTTGATCCGGGGCACGCACCCCCGTTATCTAAACTTCCTCTAACCGAGCGCCCCGATTTGTCACCCGAGCTGGAGTAGACCCATGCTGAAGCGTCTCATGTTGACCGGACTCGCCCTCGCTCTTCTGGTGCCGAGCGCCGTTCAGGCCCAGACGACCATGATGCAGTCCATCAAGAACCTCAACGACGGCGTCGTCGGGTATCTCATGTCCACGGCCCGGATGGTGGACGCGGAACTCTACGACTACCGGCCCACCGAGGAGGTCCGCTCCATGGGTGAGATCCTCGCCCATCTGGCCAACGCCCAGTACATGTTCTGCGCCGCGGTGGCCGGTGAGGACTCGCCCAACGCGCAGAATTGGGAGGAGAGCGCCTCCGACAAGG
This sequence comes from Gemmatimonadota bacterium, assembly GCA_039591855.1. Taxonomy (GTDB): domain Bacteria; phylum Gemmatimonadota; class Gemmatimonadetes; order Longimicrobiales; family Gaopeijiaceae; genus JBDHCV01. The sequence goes on from JBDHCV010000035.1 coordinate 3,353, forward strand.
ATGCGATCGTAGCCGCCCTCGTGGACGCCTTCGCCTACTGTGAGGGCGTGTATGCCCGGACCACCGATGCCATGGCGACCCGTGAGATGACCTTCTTCGGCCAGCCCAACACCGTGGCGGGCGTGCTCGCCTTCAACACCGGCCACAACTACGAGCACTATGGCAACCTGGTGACCTACATGCGGATCAACGGGATCACGCCGCCGTCGTCCATGTAATCATGACGGGGATCCCCGGGTCGTGCGGTACGCGCCCCGGGATGCCAAGCAGGTGGGGAAGGCCGGGGCGATTCGTCGCTCCGGCCTTCTTCTGCTATGGACTTGCCCCACCGCCGCAGATCCAGGGCCTCGGCCGTCTCCGTTGACAATCGCAGTATTCCCGCACGACCTTCGCCGCACCCCCATATCAACGGAGTCCCGCATGCGTCGCACCCGTCCGTCCCTCCTCGTCGCTCTGGCCGCCGCCCTCGCCATCGGTTGTGCCGACACCCCTTCGTCCGGCTCCGGAGGCGCCGATTCCCAGTCCGTAGACGATGCCCGCCTGACGGCGGCCGATGCCGACGAGTCCAACTGGCTCACCTACGGTCGGACCTACGCCGAGCAGCGCCACAGCCCCCTGACCCAGATCGACCACGAGAGCGTGGATCGCCTGGGGCTGGCTTGGAGCGCGGAGATGAATACGATCCGGGGGCTGGAGGCCACGCCCCTGGTGGTGGACGGCAGGATCTACGTGACCAGCGCGTGGTCGATCATCCACGCCTTCGACGCCGTCACCGGGGCGCCCCTCTGGACCTACGACCCGCAGGTGAACCGAGCCCACGCTCGGTACGTGTGCTGCGACGTGGTGAACCGGGGTGCGGCGTTCTACGACGGAAGAGTCTACGCCGGGACCATCGACGGGCGGCTCGTGGCGGTGGACGCCGACACCGGGGCCTTGGCGTGGGAGGTCCAGACCACGCCGCTGGGCGAGGCCTATTCCGTGACCGGGGCGGCCCGGGCCATCGACGGGAAGATTCTCATCGGCAACAGCGGCGCCGAGTTCGGGGTTCGGGGCTACGTGACGGCGTACGACGCCGAGACCGGGGAGCAGATCTGGCGCACCTACACGGTGCCCGGGGATCCCAGCGACGGGCAGGAGACCGAGTGGCTGGCCGCGGCCGAGGAGACCTGGTCGGGCGAATGGTGGCAGGCCGGGGGCGGAGGCACGGTTTGGGACGCCATCGTCTACGATCCCGAGCTGGACCTGATCTATCTGGGTGTGGGCAACGGCTCGCCCTGGTATTCGCGCCTGCGCAGTCCTGGGGGCGGCGACAACCTCTTTCTCTCCTCGATCCTGGCCGTCCGGGCCTCGGACGGGGAATACGTCTGGCACTTCCAGACCACCCCGGGCGACAACTGGGACTACACGGCCACCCAGCCCCTCATGCTGGCGGAGCTGGAGATCGACGGGGTGGAGCGGCGCGTGATCATGCAGGCGCCCAAGAACGGGTTCTTCTACGTGGTGGACCGGGAGACCGGCGAGTTCATCTCCGGGGAGATGTTCGCCAATGTGACCTGGGCCACCGGCCTCACGCCCGAGGGGCGGCCCATCGAGAACCAGGCCGCCCGGGAGTTGGACGGAGGGGTGCACGTGGCGCCTGGACCGGCCGGCTCTCACAGCTGGCATCCCATGTCGTACAACCCCGAGACGGGGCTGGTCTACTTCTCGGTCATGGAGCACTCTGTGGTCCACTCACCGGATGACGAGTGGGAATACGACCCCCGATCGGGCAACCTCGGTGCCGACTGGGCCTACGACGGGCCCACGGCCGGCGAGGAGATGCCGGTGGCGGGCCGCACGGTGGCGTGGGACCCCGTGGCCCAGCGGGAGGTCTGGCGCGCGGAGCACCCGACGGCTCTCAGCGGGGGCACGCTGTCCACCGCCACGGGGCTGGTGTTCCAGGGGCGCGGCGACGGGCTCTTCCGGGCGTATCGGGCTACGGACGGCGAGGTGCTCTGGGAGTTCCAGAACGAGACTGGGATCGTGGCGGGGCCGGTGAGCTACGCCGTCGATGGCGTCCAGTACATTGCCGTCCTGGCCGGGATGGGGGGGCCGGAGTTCCTGTTCAACGGGCCCCTGGCGGAGGGGGCGCGGACCGGACCGGGCCGGCTCCTGGCCTTCCGGCTGGACGGGGACGCGGTGGCCCCGGAACCGGTGCCACCCCTGCCGCCGATCGCCATGCCGACCTACGACCTTACCCTGACGGCGGCGGAACTCGAGGAAGGGGAGCGGCTCTACAGCGACACGTGCACGTACTGCCACGGCCAGGGCGTGGTCAGCGGTGGGATCACGCCGGACCTGCGCCGGACCACGGCCGAGGTCCACACCCAGTTCGCTGACATCGTCCTGGGCGGTGCGCGGGCCTCGCTGGGGATGCCCGCGTGGGACGACGTGCTCGACCAGGAGCAGGTGCGCCTGATCCAGGGATACGTGCTGCAGCGGGCAAGGGAGTCGGCAGGGGGGTACTAGGGGCGTTCCGAAGACCGGCCCTGCATGGAGTGGCCCTGCATGGCCCCGCGGTCCCCTTTGGCCAGCAGCGTGTGGAGCTGGGCCATGGTTTCTTCCGCCACATCGGTGTGTCCGGCCGCCTCGGCGGCGTGCGCGTACCCCATGAGTGCGTGGATCCGGTTCGGCGTCCGTCCCAGGGCCAGGGAAAAGGCGGTCATGGCCTCCTCCGCCCGCCCCAGCTCCAGCAGGATCTCGCCTTCCAGCTCCCGGGCGGGTTTGGCGGCGATGGGCGGCCCGAAGTCCACGGGTAGGGCGGCTTCGTACTCGGCCGCCGCGTGGGCCGCGGCCAGGGCGCCCTCGCCGTCCCCCATGTGCATGCGGGCGTAGGCCTCCAGTGTGCCGCGCCACACGGGTGCGTAGGGACTGACCCAGTGATCGGGGACGGTCTGCTCGTGCTGGCTCAGGTAGGCCAGGCTGGTGTGGGCCACCTCCATGTCTCCCCGATGGACCGCGGCCACGCCGTCGCCCCAGGCCTGGAGCATGCGCGGGACGATGGCATCCTCGGGGAACTCGAGGGTGGAGTGGGCCGGCTCCCCGTTCCCGTCCCGGGTATCGGCCAGATGCACGGCCCGCTGCAGGACGTAGGAGAACGCCGCTCCCTGGCGCATTCCCGCGGGGAGGCGCTCGTCGTGGGCCTGGGCGTAGCACCCCATGAGCAGCGCTTCCGCGTCTTCGTACCGACCCTGCTGCTGGTAGCCGTACATGAGCCACTGGTTGTAGTGGCCGCAGTCGGTCTGGGGCAGCCCCCGGGCCGCCAGGTTCCGGTCGGTCACCGCGTCGGCGCGGATGTTGGCCGCCACCACGTCGTCCCACATGCCCATGGCCAGGAAGATGTGGGTGGTCATGTGCTGCGCGTGCCCCGCGTCCGGGGCGATGGGTCCGTAGGCCCACGCGGCCTTCAGGGCCAGCGGGGCGTGGGTCGGGTCGTCGAAGGAGTGGATCGTGTAGTGGGCCGCGCCGGGGTGCCCGGGGTTCTTCTCGAACACGTCCAGGGCGATGGCCCCGGCCCGCATGTAGGTGGGCACGTCCCGGTTGCCCTGGCTCAGGCCGAGGAGGGACAGGGCGTGGAAGGCCTGGGCCTCCAGGTCCTCGGGATACGCTTCGGCCAGCGCCGCCATTTCCGCGGAGTACAGCGTATCGAGTCGCTCCTTGGGCCCGTCTCCATAGAGGACTTCGACGGCCTGCAGGTACCCCTTCTCACGGGCGGTCGGCGCCTTCGCCTGCCGGGCCTCCGGGCTGGGGGCCAGGCGGTTCAGCGCAGCCCTCGCCGCCTCGGGGTCCTTCTCGTCCCAGACCGGGTGGGTGTAGGTCATGGCCTCGCCCCAGTAGGCCAGAGCGAAGTCGGGATCCGCCTCCTGGGCGGCCCGGAAGGCCTCCGCCGCGTAGTCGTACTCGAAGCTGTGCAGCAACAGGACGCCGCGGAGAAAGTCGTGCTGGGCCGCCTCGGCCCCGGAGTTGGGGAACGCCAGACTGCCCAGGCCCTCGATGTGGGTGGGTTCCTGGGCGGTCGCGGGGAGCGCCAGGGGCAGGGTGGCCGCGATCGGGAGGATCACGAGCAGGCAACGGCGGAGCGTCGGCGGGACGGTACGCATGGGGTCGAACTCTCTGTTTGGGTGGTCGTCCAACCTTCACCCACCCCGATCATGAGGCAACCTCCGAACGTACGCGCCGACTGGATGCTGGCCTCTGGCCGAGGCAAGGCGCATTTTCGATCCCTGGTACCCATCGACCTCATCTCCCCGCCCAGGAGTCCCGTCATGAGAGCAGCCGTCATCGAGCAATTCGGAGCGCCCCTGGTGGTCCACAGCAACTGGATTGACCCCGAGTGCGGTCCCCGTGACGCGATCCTGAAGGTGGAGGCGTGCGGGATCTGCCGATCCGACCACACCATCTGGGAGGGTGGCGCCCCGTGGGTGGGCCTGGTGCCGGAGCTACCCAGCGTCCTGGGCCACGAGTATTGCGGGATCGTCGAGGAGGTAGGGAGCGAAGTCACCCGGTTCAAGAAGGGTGACCGGGTGGTCGCGCCGTTCAACCACGCCTGCGGCACGTGCGACTTCTGCGCCGACGGACATCAGAACGTCTGCGCCAACGTCCAGGTCCCGTCCATGCACTACACGGGCGCCTATGCGAGCTACGCCAAGGTGGCCCAAGCGGATGTGAACCTGGTGACCCTTCCGGAGAGCATCGACTTCGCTTCGGCGGCGGGACTGGGATGCCGATTCATCACCTCGTACCATGGCGTGGTGGATGTGGCCGCGGTGCAGCCCGGGGAATGGGTCGCCGTCTTCGCCTGCGGCGGCGTGGGACTGTCCGCGGTCAACATCGCTGCTGGACTGGGAGCCCAGGTCATCGCCGTGTCCCGGAACGAGGACAAGCTCCGCATGGCGAAGGAGTTGGGCGCCACCCACACCCTCCATGCGGGTCCGGACAACCCGGACGAGATCCGGGAGCTAACCGGCGGAGGGGCCCACGTTACCGTGGATGCCCTCGGGTCCGCGGCCACCGCGCTACCGGGAATCCTGAGCCTCCGGCCTCGGGGTCGTCACCTGCGCCTGGGCGTCTCCAACCACGACGAACAGGGCATGATCAACATCCCGGTCGACATCCTCGTCTTCCAGGAGCTGAGCTTCCTGGGGTCCTGGGGGATGCAGGCCGCCCGCTTCCCGGAGATGCTCGGCAGGATCGAGTCCGGGGTGCTGAATCCGCAGGTGATGGTCGGGGATACGGTGACCCTGGATCAGGCCAGCGACGTGCTGACCTCCATGGGCGACTACGACACGGTGGGGATGTCGGTCATCACGGAGTTCTAGGGGGATCCCTCCAGGAACCGGACGATGGCCCGGGGCGGCTCGGGGCCCCTGCGCTGACGAGCTATAGCGCCGACAGCCAGGGGGAGTTGAAGACGTGGAGTAGGAGGACGACCCCCAGCACCGCTCGGGGTAGCCTCCCGAATTCGTCGGAGCCACGTGCCCGCCGGAGGTAGTAGCCGCCGGCCAGCGCGATGAACCCCAGTTCCACGAACCACCACCCCTGGGGGAGGACCCGCCAGAGCCCGAACCCCAGGTGCGTGCTGGAGTCGGGCCACAGCGCCATGTCGGAGGGGTGCATGGGAAGGTCCAGAAGGAAGTGCGAGAACGCCGCGATCCCCATCACCACGGCAACCCGCCTTCCCCAGCGCACGAACAGGGCCCCGAAGAGGACTGACCACACTACCGACATCACCAGTGAGTGGGACCAGTCGATGTAGTCGAGGGAGAAGCCCGGCGAGATCAGGGGGGTCAGGGTCACCCGCTCGAGTCCCAGGAGCACGAACGGACCGAAGAGCAGGTCCAGGAGGCCGACCCCGAGAAGGATGCCCCACATCGGTGCCCTCGGCTCCCTGGCCTTGAGGGCCAGCCCCGCCGCGAAGTGACCTGCGTACAGGGTGTGCCTACCCTTCGCTCGGCGGGTTTTTCCGCGGAGAATCCAGCCAGTGAAGCAGCGGGACCGGCGCGAGGAATCCGACGAAGACGAAGATGGCGAGGCCTGTGGCGGACATGGTTCGAGGCTAGGGTCGGGGTCCGCCCAGCGCAAGAAATGCCAGGTTTCGCTACCTCAGTCCCAGGATCTCCGTCTCCATGAACTCCAGGAACTCGGGGTTCCAGCGGATCGTCTGGTCCCGGCTCTGCCAGGAGTCCAGGAAGTGCTCGCTGCGGAACCACCAGGTGTTGGCCGCCCCCCCTCCTGCGGCCAGGTCGTCCTCGCTGATGATTCCCAGCTGCATTTGCCGGAAGCGGTTCTCCATGATCCGGACCGTGGCGGAGACGACCCACTGGTATCGGATCTGATCCTCCTGCGACAGCTCGGCATACTTGCCCCCGGTCTGGAGGAAGGTTGTGATCCGGACCCAGTGTTCGTCCTGGATCACTTCGGTCTGCCACTGGATGATCTGATCGGAGATCCCCTGTACGGCCGCCGCGCGGGCCACCGCGGTGTTCTGCCGGATCTCCCAGCCCACGAAGGCCAGGGAGGCGATCACGCCCACGGCGGCGACGGCCTGTTGAAGCTTTGCTCGGTTTGGAGACATGGGGTTCCTTCCCGGATCCCGGGAGCATGCACGGGGACACCCGTGGCGATCGGGGACATGGCATGACCTCTGCGTGGACCCGCCACCATGGGAGCAGACGCGCCGAAAGGACAAGGCTGAAGAAGCCATGACCCCATCCAGCGGACGACATCTCGCGGCCATCATGTTCGCGGACATGGTGGGTTACACCGCCCTCATGCAGGAGGACGAGGGCGAGGCCCGCCGCCAGACCCGGGGGCACCGGGAGATCCTGGGTCCCGCAGTCGAGCGGCACGACGGCGAGATTCTCCAGCACTACGGGGACGGCACCCTGAGCATCTTCCGCAGCGCCGTGGAAGCGGTTGAGTGCGCGGTGGAGATCCAACTCGCGGTGGCCGAGCGGGGTCTCGTCCCACTGCGGATCGGGGTGCATGCAGGAGACGTGGTCCGCGACGGCGAGGACGTCTACGGGGACGGGGTCAATGTAGCTTCACGGATCGAAGGGCTGGCCGCCGCGGGCGGCGTCCTGGTTTCCGGGAAGGTATTCGAGGAGATCAAGAACCATCCGGCGATCTCGGTGACGGCCATGGGCTCGGCGCGTCTGAAGAACGTGGCGGACCCAGTGGCCCTGTACGCGATCTCCAACGATGGACTGCAGGTGCCCGAAGGTCTCGGGCCCGCGGTGGCCGGAGTCCCCCCCCAGGGTCCCGGTGGCGGTGGCCGGCCACGTCCCGCGCGCCGCTACTCGGACGAGGAGCGCCGTGAGCTCCTGGACCGGGCGGCTCGCCTGGAGCGGGAAGGCCATGTCCCGGCTGGGTCTGCGCGGGATCCCACCCTGCCCGAGCTGGAGGAGGTCGCAGCGGAGGCGGGGATGAATCCCCTGGCGGTCCGGGAGGCGGCCCGTGGCATGGACCTGGAGTCCCAGGGGAGCTTCCTCCCCACTTCTTCGTCCCGTGGGATCCTTGGCGCTCCACTGACCCTTCATCTGGAGCGGACGGTCCCGGGACGGGTGCCCGAAGAGGCGTTGGACGCCCTCATTCCGTTGCTGCGCCGTGGGCTCGGGGGGGTGGGTGAGCCGGAACGGGTCGGCTCTTCGATCCGATGGGAATCCCGCAACGACACCGCGACCCGGGTTGTCTACGCTCGGGTCTCCGGCGGCGGCGCGCAGACACGGATCGTCCTCGAAGATCGCTGCGAGAACATGGCCTGGGTGGTCTACTCGCTCGTCATGGGGGTGCTGGGAGGGGGCATCGGGCTGGGCGTGGGCTTCGGGGTGGGCTTCGGTGCCGGGCTGAGCGCCCTCGGCACGGCGGCGTTCGCCACCATCGTCCCATTGATCGCCTTCACGCTCAGCTTCCTCCTGAGCCGGGGACTCTACGCCGGGTATGTCCGGGGGCGCTCGGGAGCGCTGGAGCGGTTGATGGATGAACTCGAGGAGATGTTGACCGACCTCGAGTAGCGTGCCATCGGCTCCGACGGCCGGAGGGCGGGGATCGGTCCTCTATTCTCCGTCGTCCCAGGAGTCCCCTAGCCGCTCGATCTCTTCGCCCGCCGTCAGCGCCCCGCGCTTGGCGACGGCCACCGTGGCCACGGCGAACAGCGTGCCGATGGGAATGGTGTTCGTCAGCACGCTGTTGTTGATCGGCGAGATCAGGGGCAGGATGCTGGCTCCGATGACTCCCCAGACGGCCGCCCGCCACAGGGAGATCTCGGTGACGCCCATGCCGACCAGGCCCCGGAGTCTCCGCAGGAATTCGTTCATGATGTGGTCAGGATCGCTCGGGGGTCGCGCCTACGCCACCGCCACCGCCTGTCCCGTCTCGGCCGACGCATAGATCGCCTCGATCACGCGAAGGTCCTTCAGCCCCTCCTCACCCTTCACCTTCGACTCACGGTCTTCGAGGATGCACCGGGCGAAGTCGTCCATCTCGGCGGCGAAGTGGTTCACGTGCTCGAACTGGAGCGGCTCCCCGTCGAGCCGCATTCCGGCGAGTCCTCCGTATCGGTACGCGGGCTCCAGCCCGAACCACCCGTTCTCGCCGTAGACTTTCACCCGGTCCATTCCCCGGGCGTTGTAGCTGGAGGCGCAGTTGGCCAGGAGACCGCTGGGAAAGCGCATCTGCCACGTGATGCTCTCTTCAACCTCCGAAAAGCGGGCCGCATCTCTGGAGATCTGCTGGGCCATCACTTCGACGGGCTCCTCGCCGCTGATGTACCGGCAGGCCTGAAGGGCGTAGATCCCGGCGTCGATGAGGCAACCGCCCCCGGCCAGCTCCCGGTCCAGGCGCCACTGGTTCGGATTGCCCAGGCGGAACCCGAACCCCGCCTCGATGATCCGCAGTCCCCCGAACGCCTCCTCCCGGGCCAGGCGCATCACCTCCAGGTGGTGGGCCTCGAACTGGAGACGGTAGGCGATGGCCAGCTTTACCCCGGCGGCTTCGCATCCGGCGATCATGGCCTCGCACTCCGCCGAGGAGATCGCCATGGGCTTTTCGCACAGGACGTGCTTGCCGGCCGCGGCGGCTGCCAGGGCATGCTCCAGGTGGAGGGCGTTGGGCGTGACCACGTAGACCACGTCGATGTCGGGGTTGTCCGCCATCCGGGCCATGTCGTCGTAGGCATAGATGGAGGAGGCCGGGATGCCCTGCTCGGCGGCCACGGAAGCTGCGCGGTCCGGGGAGCCCGTGATCAGCCCAGCGGGTCGTGCGTAGCGGGTTTCGGCCAGGGCGGGGAGGAGCTGGCTCCGGGTCAGGGAGCCGACTCCTGCGAAGGCGAAGCCCACGGGCCGGTCTTCCTGCCCACCGGAGGCCGAGGACGGCCCGGCGCACGAAGAGAGCGCGCTGCCCCCGAGTGCGGTTCCCAGGCCCGAGAGGGCCGCGCCGACGCCCGCGGTGCTGATGGACACGAATTCGCGACGCGTGCGGGGGGTGCCGCTCATAGGGGCTCCAGGGATGCAGGAGGACCGGACGGTGAATGGGGCGGCTCCCGGGGAGGTCACCCGGGAGCCGCCGAACACGATCAGAAGGTGACCAGGAACGGCTCGCCCGAGCGAACCGCATTCTCCCACTCATCCTCGCTCGTCACCACGGTGAGATCGGCGTCGCCACCTCCGCCCGCGGCGCAGGTCACGTCGATCTGCATTGGGGTGTAGATCTCGGTGGTCGCCGTATCATTAAAAAAGTTCAGGAAGGAAAGCTGGGTCTCCACCCGGGCCACCCCGTTCGCGCACTCTGCCCCGGCATCCATCACATCGGGGGGCACGAGGCCGAGGACCCAGGAATTGGCCCATTGATCTCCGACTACCTGTGTTCCCGGCGTCAGCCCGGTGTCGATGGTGGCGTGGTAGCAGGCGGGAAGCACCGCTCCCGTCAAGACGAGCAAGACCACGATGCGCTTCATGGTACCTCCGGGGTGAAAGTGAATGGCGGTGCCCGTAAGATGCGCTCGGGAGTTTCGATTCGCACGATAAATGTCCGGCACCGCCGATCCGACCTCCTTGCTGCTCCGAGCGCGGAGGCGCATGGTCTCCACCATGGCCAGAAGCATTCTCCTCGTCGACGACGACGCACGGGTCCTGGAATCGCTCCAACGTGTGCTCAGCCGCACCGGTGCGTCTGTCACCACCGCCGAATCCGCCGAGGGCGCGCTGGCCAAGCTGAGCGCGCTTCGTCCGGACCTGATCATCTCCGATGTGCGGATGCCCGGCATGAGTGGTCTCGACCTCCTGGCATTGGTCCGGGAGCGGGCGCCGGAGGTGGACTTCGTCCTGATGACCGCCTACGAGGATCTGGCCACGGTGGCGGGCGCCATGCAGGGGGGCGCCGCGGACTTCCTGGTGAAGCCGCTGGACCTCCACCAGCTGCGGGCGGTCGTCGACCGCGTGTTCCGGGACCGGGCCGACCGGGAGAAGGCCGCCGCGAACACCGAACCCGGCGACGAAGCTCACGACGGGGCCGCCGCACCGGTGACGCCCCGACCGACGCTGGTGGGGAAGCATCCCGCCATGATCGAGGTCTTCAAGCGCATCGGGCAGGTGGCGGGGAGCGCCACACCGGTGGTGATCCGAGGCGAGAGCGGGACGGGTAAGGAGCTCATCGCCCGGGCCATCCACGACCTCTCCCCCCGGGCCGCGGAGCCGTTCGTCGCGGTGAACTGCGCCTCCCTGCCCGAGACCCTCCTGGAGTCGGAGCTATTCGGGCACGTCCGCGGGGCGTTCACGGGAGCGGACCGGGAGAGGAAGGGACGCTTCGAGGCGGCGGGTCGAGGCACCATCCTCCTGGACGAGATCGGGGACACGAGTCCCGAGTTCCAAGCCAAGCTGCTACGTGTGCTGCAGGAGGGCGAGTACTACCCCGTGGGCTCCGACGAGGCGAAACGGTCCCGTGCCCGGGTGCTCGCGGCGACCCACAGGGACCTGGAGGCGGGCGTCGAGGACGGGACCTTCCGGAAGGATCTCTACTACCGACTCCGGGTGGTGGAGCTCCGCCTGCCGCCGCTCCGGGAGCGTACCGAAGACATTCCTCTCCTGGCGGGGCATCTGCTGGCATTGGCCAGCGAGTCCGCCGGCCGGACGCCGCCGCGGATCTCCTCCGAGGCGATGGAGCGCCTGCAGTCCCACGCGTGGCCGGGGAACGTCCGGGAGTTGGAGAACTGCCTCGCCCGCGCCGCTGTCATGGCCACCGGCGACGTGATCCGTCCCGAGCACCTGGCCCTCGCCCCGGGGGGCGCGCCGGCATCACCGGACCGGGTTTTCAGCACCCTCGACGAAATGGAGTACGAGCACGTGACCCGGGTTCTGGAGGCCACGGGGGGCAACAAGTCCCGGGCCGCGGAGATCCTGGGAATCTCCAGGCCTCGTCTCCGTCGCATCCTCGAGCGTTCCGACGACGCGTGATCCCCTTCCCGTTTCGACGCTCCATCCGCCTCCGTCTGGCGCTGGTCGTTACGGCCATCGCCTTGGTCCCGCCGATCCTGGTGGGGGCGTGGGTGCTCCGACTTACCGGCGGCAGCGGGGAGCAACTCCTCCGGGATCGACTCGCGGCGGCCGCCCAACAGGAGGCGACCGCGCTGGACGCCAGTTGGATCCGTGTCCGCTCGGAGGTCCTGGACTTTGGGGACTCGCCTCAGGTCCGGGGGGCCCTCCGGAATCCTGACGGCGTCGTCGAGCTTCCGGCGTCCGTTCTACCCGCCACCGTCTCCGGTGCGGCGGTCGAGATCCCGACGGGAGAGACGGTGCTCGTGGCCGGGGACGCGGCGGACCCCTCCTGGGCACGAGAGGGCGATCGACTCGGCGCCATTCGCACCCGCATTCCGCTCTATGAGGGGCTGAGCCAGGATCCAAGTGGTTTCCTGCTCGCCACCGTGTCGGTGGCCGGGCTCCGGGAGCTGGCCGGGTCCGCGGGAACGCTGGGCAGCGTGACCGCTCTGCGGAACCCCCGGACCGGGGCCGTCCTGACGCCCCTCGCCTTCGATCCGGCGTCACTCGGGGAGTCCCGTTTTCAGCGGGATGGGGAGTGGTGGCTGGCCGAGAGGGCGAGGATCCCGGGTCCCGACGTAGAGGTCGTGGCGGCCGCGCCCCTGGCTCCCTTCGTGGCACCGTTTCGGGAGGCCGGGCGGACCGCGACCCTCATCCTTTCACTCCTGCTGGTGAGCGGAGTCGTCCTGGTGTGGATCATCACCGGGCGGTTGACCGCTTCCCTGAGCCGTGTGGAGCAGACCGCGGCTGCGGTGGCCGCAGGCGATCTCGGGCGGGAGGTGCCGGTCGTGGGAGACGACGAGGTGGCCCGTTTGGCCGCGTCATTCAACCGAATGAGCCAGAGCCTCCGTTCCACCCTACGCGAGCTGGCCGAGCGGGAGTCCCTGGAGGCCGTGAACGAGTTCGCTGCGGCGCTGGCCCACGAGGTGCGAAACCCGCTGACCCACATTCGCCTGGACCTGCAGGAGATCGAGGAGCAGCTCCCCGACGGGTCGGCGTCCCGGGAGCTCCAGGGCCGGGTCATTCAGGACCTGGAGCGGCTGAACGCCGTGGTGGAAGGCGCGCTTCAGACCGCCCGGAGCGGACGCATCCAACCCCAGGCCATGGACCTCCGCGACCCGATGACGGCCGCGGTGCGGGCCGCCCGCCCCGGCGCGGAGGCGAAGGGAGTCTCCATCGATTGGATTCCCCCCGAGGAGCGCTGCCCGCTCGTGGGGGATTCGGGAGCCCTGGAGCAGACCTTCCTGAACCTGCTCATGAACGCCGTGGAGTTTTCCCCTGCCGGAGGCGTGGTCGGGGTCAGCATCTCGGCGGAGGAGACCACGTGGAGCATTCGGATCCGGGACCGGGGCCCGGGACTGGGTGCCGAGGATCCGGAGGTGCCCTTCCAGCCCTTCTACACCACGCGGCCGGGCGGGACCGGTGTGGGCCTGGGCGTGGCCCGCCGCATCGTGGTGGCGCACCGTGGGGCCGTGCGGCTCCTCCCGGGAGCGGAGGGGGGCACCGTGGCCGAGGTCGAACTCCCCCGCACCCGCTGAACTGGATCGTTTCGTTCCACTCCAGACCGGTAGACCGGATGGCTGCGTTCCACTGGTAGGACGTGGCCCGCGCGTGCGGGATCCGCTAAACCTAAGTCAGACTGTTGGTTGGGGCGCTGTGGTGCTCGCGGCATGCCGACTGCAACTCGGAGTGTGTGAGTCCACCCGATCATTGCCACCGGAGACCTTCCATGAAAACGCGATCGATGACGATGCGCCTCCTTCTGCTTCTGGTCCTTACCCCCCTCCTCTTCACCGCCGGGTGCACGCAGGCGGACGTGGACACGGCCGAGGCCGCGTTCGTGGAGAGCCCGGAAGACATGAGCCCCAAGCGGCGAGTCTGGGCTGACGCCGGTGACTACTCGACCATCTCGCCGGACGGGCGGCTCGTGACCTGGGTCGACTGGATCACGGGAGACGTGGCCGTCTACGACCTGGAGACCAGCGAGCCCCGGCGGGTCACCGACAAGGGAACGTGGGGCGAGAACGGCAGTTGGGCTGAGGAGCCCGTCTTCTCCTTCGACGGGTCCCACATCGCGTTCACCTACGGGAACGTCAGGGCATCCGACGAGTTTGGGTTCCTCTACGAACTGCGGGTTGTAGGGACCGACGGCTCCGACGAGAACGTCCTATTTCAGTTCGAGTCCGACAACGGGTGGCTTGCCCCGGAAGTCTGGTCGGAGGAGTACGGGATCCTGACGCAGTTCTGGTACGGGCCCAACGATGGTCGAATCGCCCTCGTGGACCCGTCGACGGGCGAGATCGGTGAGGTGGGCACCATCGGACGGATCGGAATGGACAGCCCGGCCCTATCGCCGGACGGGCGGTGGGTCGCGTTCCTCAGTGGCGGCCAGCTTCACATGCTCGACCTCCAGTTGCGGTCCATGGTGGAGACCGGGGTCGAGGGAGCGACGGTGTACGGTTGGACTGCCGAGGGCGACGCGGTGCTGCTGCGGGGCAATGGGGCCGGGGCCGGGCAGGTGTCGCGCCTGCCGATCCGTGAGGGCCGTGTGGCCGGGGACTCGGAGCCGGTGGAAGGCGGGATGCTCTACACCCAAGGCGCCGGACAGGCCGGGGACCGGTACTTCTATCGTCTCCCGGTGGATGGCCCCCGGGTGTATACAGCCGCCGTCGATCCCGATGCCAACCGCCTGCTTTCGGAGCCCACCCCGGCGAGCCCCGTCACCAACGGCCTGGTGATGGATGCCGCGTGGTCCCCGGACGGCCGCAGGCTGGCGTGGGTCCACCAGGGACCGAACCAGGGATCCGCCACGGTGATGGTGCGCTCTGCGGATGGCGAGGACCTCGTGGCCCTGGCCGAGTTGGGACGGACCTCGAGAACCGAGGGGCTCGATTGGACCGCCGACGGCAGCGCCGTCTATCTGAACCACGTCGGTCCCGGCGAGGGGTACCGTATGCTCCGCGTCGACGCTCGGACCGGGCAGGTGACCACCGTGTATGCGGAGCCCGAGCGCTACGGGGCACAGATCTTCGGTCGCGTCATTCCCGACGAGCGAGGGGTCGTCTTCTCATGGTGGATTGCAGAAGAGCCCGCGTCTCGTGGCCGTGCCGAACTGGTCTACCACGACCTGGCCACAGGCGAGAACCGCGTCATCACGACCCTTCCCGAGATGAGTCGGACGCTCTCGGTCTCGCCGGACGGATCCACCGTCGCCTACTTCACGCGGCCCAGCCCGACGATCGACGGGAATCCCACGGACCTCGTGCTTCAGCCGTTGGACGGCGGGGAGCCCAGGGTGATCTTCGACGGAAGCCGGGAGGAAACCGTCGTGTCCCGAGCTGCCGGGCGGCTTCCGTGGTCGCCCGACGGGAAGCGGTTGATCGCCGTGGAAGGTCGACCGCTCGATGAGATCGGCGAGAACTATGAGCGGTGGCTCTCGATCGTGTCGGTCGAGGACGGCTCGCGGCAGCGCCTGCCCGTGCCCATGGAGATCCCGTCCAACGCCAACAGCTCCAACGTGCGGCCGGACTGGCACCCGGACGGGCGGCGGATCTCCCTGGTGATGGGCCTGTCCCGGGCCGAGCTGTGGATGATGGAAGGGTTGGACTAGAGTTCCTTCCGCGCGGAGCGGGAAGGGGGGGCGGCTCGAGCCGCCCCCCCTTCTGCGGTTCCCCTCGTCCCTACTCCTCCCGCAGCACCCGCGCCGGGTCCAACCTCCCCAGCCGGGCGGCGGGCACGAAGCTGGCCACCAGGGCCAGTCCGCCGATCCCTGCGATCAGGGCCAAGATCGTCACGGGGTCCGAGGGACTCACCCCCCAGATCAGGCTGGACAGGACGCGCCCCGCCCCGGCCGCGGCCAGGCCACCGACCACCAACCCCCAGGCCGCCAGGCGCACCCCGGAGAGTCCCGTCGTGACGATGGCCCGCCCGGGGCTCGCCCCCAGGGCCATGCGAACGCCCATTTCCCGGCGGCGCTCCAAGACCTCCTGGGCCACGATCCCGTAGAGTCCCACCCCGGCCAGGACGAGGGCGAAGCCGGCCACCACCAGGAGGAAGACGGCCTGGAATCGGGTCCGGGAGAACGCCTGGGCCATGATCTCCTCGAGGGATGCGGCCCGCGCCACCGGAAGCTCGCCATCCCGGGCCGCGAAGACCCGGGTGATCTCGGCCTCTAGCTGCCCCGTCGCTACCGGGGCCCGGATGACCCAGCTGGGCGAGAACCAGACGTGGACCTGCTGAAGCAACGGCGCCGCCATCTGGGTCACGGGCACGTAGACGGTCGGAGCGGCCCACACGGGCTGGGAGGATCCCCACCCGCCGCCGGCCTGCTGAACGCTTCCCACCACGCCCACCACCTCGAGCCCCTCGTCGCTCCCGAAGAATTCGAAGCGAGCGCCGGGCTCCCAGCGACCGTCGAAATGGGTGTCCAGGAAGGACTGGCTCACCACCGCCACGGGCGCGGACTCCGCCCGATCCGCCTCCAGGATCTCCCGTCCCTCCAGGAGAGGGATGCCCAGGGTCTCGAAGAACCCCGGCGTCACGTAGACCATGTTGGTGAGACGGGGACGTCCCTCGGGGTCGTCTCCGGGGAGCCGGAACGGGGTGTTGAGGGGCCGCTCGTAGGGCAGGGAGAGGGCCACGGCCGCGCGGCTCACCCCCGGCAGGGCCTCCAGGTCGGACACGGTCCCCTCGAAGAACCGGTTCATCACCGCCGCGTCCGCGTAGCGCGCATCGTCCAGGGAGAACTGGGCGGTCAGAACGCCGGCCGGCTCGAATCCCGGCTCCAGCCCGGTCAGGTGTCCGTAGCTGCGCGCGAGCAGGACACCGGTGAAGAGCAGGACGGTGACCATGGCCACCTCCCCGACCAGGAGCAGCTTCCGGAGCCTCCGGCTTCCGGCGCCGGCGATGCCCCGGGTCCCGCTCACCAGCACCCGCAGGGCGTCGCTGCGGCCTACCTGGACCACCGGAGCCAGGCCGAAGGCCAGGGTCGCGAGCCCGGTGAGGGTCAGGGCGGCGGTGAGGGCGCGCCCGTCGATTTGCATGGGGGCCGTGACCCCCAGGTTCGAAGCGAAGAGGGCTTGCAGGCCGTCCAGCGAGAAGACCGCGACGGCCAGCCCCAGGGCGCCGCCCAGGAGCCCCAGCACGAGGTTCTCGGCGATGAGCTGCCGGATCAGGGCGCCGACGCCACTGCCCAACGCCTTGCGCGTGGCCATCTCCGTCTCTCGGGCGAGGGCCCGGGAGACCTGGATGGCGGCCAGGTTGGCGCACCCCACCAGGATCATGAGGGCCACCGCCCCCAGGAGGACCAGGAGGGGCATGCGGAAGCTGGAAGCCAGGGCCTCGTCCAGGGGGATGAGGCCGAAGCGCAGGTTGCCCGCACCGTCGCCTCGGCTCGGGACCTCGAGGGCCGCGAAGCGGGTGCGCGCCTCCTCCCAGGACATCCCCTGGGGGAGTCGGACCAGGGCGGCGAAGTTCACCCCGCCGCCCTCGCCCGTGGTCGTGGCTCGGAGCGGGGTCCAGAGGTCGGCCTCCTCATCGGAGCGGAAGCCGGGGGGCATGATCCCCACCACCGTGTGGAGCTCGCCCTTGAGCCGGACCGAGCTTCCCAGGATCTCCATGTCCCCGTTGAAGACCTCCTGCCACAGGGGATGGCTGAGGATCACCAGGGGTGGACCGTCGGGGGTGTCCTCGGCGGCCGTGAACTCCCGGCCCATATAGGGCTCCACGCCCAGCGTCCCAAAGAAGCCGGCTCCCACCCGCTGCTGCTGGGCGAAGCGGGCGGCGTCGTCGGTGGACAGGTTCACGCCCTTGACCCATCCGGAGTAGACCGCGGCCTGGAAGCCCTCGGCTCCATCCCGGATCTGCATCCAGGTGGTGCCGTCCACACCCACCCGTCCGTCCAGGCCGCCCTGGTCCGGGTCGTAGATTCCCGCCAGGGCGAGGCGGTCGGAGTCGGGGTAGGGGAGGGGGCTCCAGAGAACCGCGTCCACGGCGCTGAACACCGCGGTCCCGAACCCGACGCAGAGGGCCAGGGTCAGGACGAACGCACCGGTGAGCAGGGGATTCCGACGCATGCCGCGAAAGGCGAAGCGCACGTTGCGCCCCACCTCGTCGAAGCCCGACACGCCCCGGGCGCGGCGGCTCCGCTCGTGGACCTGCTCCGCGTTCCCGAAGCGGTGGCGGGCCTCCCGGCGCGCGGCCTCGGGGCTGATTCCCTGTCGCATGAGGTCCTCGGCCAACTGCTCCATGTGGAAGGCCATTTCCTCGTCCAGCTCGCGGCGAAGTGCGTCCCGGTCCAGCAGGGCGGCGACGGCGGATCGGATGCGGGAAATCATGGCTCAGACCTCGCTCGGCTGGGCGACCAAGACGTTCGAGACCGCCTCGACCAGCTCGGTCCAGCGGGACGTCTCCCGTTCGAGGCGGGCCTCCCCGGTCCGGGTCAGGCGATAGAACTTGGCCCTTCGGTTGTTCTCCGACGTGCCCCACTCGGACGCGATCATGCCCCGGTGCTCCAATCGCTGGAGGGCCGGATAGAGGGAGCCCTGCTCCAGGCTCAGGATTCCCCGTGAGGTGGCCTCGATGCGCTTGAGCGCGCCGTATCCATGAACAGGCCCCAGGGACAGGGCCTTCAGTAGAAGCATGTCCAGGGTGCCGGGGAGCATCTCTTTGGTGCCGAGCATCGTGGGGACTCCGGGTGAGAGGGCTGGCTTTCCTAGTTAGACGAGGGGAAGGGCCTCCTAGTTTCACTAGGGGAGGAGACGATGCCGTCGGCACTCCATCGATCCCTGGTAGGGACCGCGGACTACATGCTGGGGAAACCCCGCACGCCAGCCACCGCCCCTGCCACAGCGATGAGGCTCACGGTAAGCAGCAGGACGTGGAATCGTTGGAGCAGGCGGAAGGCCCGGTCGGGCTCCCGCTCCGCGAATCCCCGGAACCAGCGGTGCAGGAAGAGCGGCTCCAGCACGAAGAGGACCAGGGTGAACACGGCCCAGACCGCCGTCATGAGGTGGATCCACCAGAAGGACGGGTCCAGGTAGCGACTCCAGGCGCCGAGGCCCTGCATCATGAAGAAGCCGGCGATTCCGGTCAGGGCCGTCACCCAGCGGGCCTGGACCGAGAACCGGCCCTCCATCGCCTCGAACAGACGCAGCCGCTCGGACGGGTCCGGCTCCCGTCGAAGCGCCGGGATCAGGATGGTGGTCACGAACGAGACTCCCCCGATCCACACCACCACCCCCACCACGTGGATTGCCCGGGCCAGGGCCAAGGATCCGGCGCTGATCATGTCACCACCTCCATTTCCCGCGGAACGCCTGGTACACCCGACTCAGTTTCCGAGGGGTCCCGGCCCCCGGGTCAGAGTTCGAACTCCCGATCCAGTACGAACATCTTCACCGTCTCCCGCTTCACGCCGTCGAAGGCCATGGCCTCGGCGGCCTGGTCCGAGTTCAGGAGGTCCAGGTACGTGGCGAGGTCCTCCATCTCCATGTAGAGGGCCACGTAACTGTCCTCACCGATTCCGATGCCGATGGGCTTGTTGATGGTCTGGGCCTTGAACAACTCGGCGTGGGTGCGGAATCCCTCTTCCCACTTCATGGTGTTCTCGACCTGGGCGGTGATGATGACCTTGGGCATGGCGGGGCCTCCTGGTTTGTGGGGTGGATGCTGCTTCGGACCCAGAATAGGGGAGATCCGGTCCCCGGTCACGGTTTGCGCCCCGTCAGCGGGATCGGTATGCCTATTCTCCCCGCGGGGACGACGGTCGCCCCGGCGGCGATCACCCGAACCCGAGCTCGACCCATGCGCAGCCTTCCCCGACCCGCGGCCTTCGCGGTCATGGCCGCCCTTCCGCTCCTCGTCCTTTCGACGGCCCGCCCCCTCGCCGCCCAGGCGGGACCCCAGCTCCTGGGGCCCATGGACGTGTTCGAATTCGAGTACGTCCGGGACGTGCAGGTCTCGCCGGACGGATCCCAGATCGTCTATGTCCGGCAGTTCTCGGACGTGATGACGGACCGGAACTACTCCAACCTCTGGATCGTGGGGACCGACGGCTCGGGTAACCGCCCCCTCACCACGGGCCACTACTCGGACGGCTCACCGCGCTGGTCGCCGGACGGGTCACGGGTGGCGTTCATCTCAGACCGGGGCGAGGCCGGCCCGCAGATCTGGGTCCGGTTCATGGACACGGGACAAGTGGTGGAGGTGACCAGCGTCCAGCACGGCCCGGCCGGGATCGAGTGGTCCCCGGACGGGACCCACCTTTCGTTCACCACGCTGGTGGCGCGGCCCGAGACCCAGATCGCCCAGCTTCCCCCGCGGCCCGAGGGGGCGGAGTGGGCCGCGCCGGCCAAGACCATCGACGAGCTGGTCTACCGCTTCAACGGGCCCGGGTACCTGACTCCCGGCTACCACCACCTGTTCGTGGTCCCGGCGGAAGGGGGCACGGCCCGCCAGATCTCCGACGGGGACTTCCAGCACGGCGGCACCTTCCGGGCGAGCCCCGCGGTGTGGACGCCCGACGGCGAGTACCTGCTCATGTCCGCGAACCGAAGGACCGATTGGGAGTCGGAGCCCCTGGATACCGAGGTCCTGGAATTCCGGGTCGCCGACGGGGCCATGCGTACCCTGACCTCCCGTCACGGTCCGGACCTGTCCCCGGCCGTCTCTCCGGACGGAAGCCTCATCGCCTACCTGGGATTCGATGATCGCTACCAGGGCTTCCAGGTGACGGAGCTCTACGTGATGAACCGGGACGGGTCGGGCGCGCGCATGCTCTCCGGAGACCTGGACCGGACCGTGTCCACGCCCCGCTGGGCGCCGGACGGAGACGGGATCTTCGTGCAATACGACGACCAGGGGACGACCAAGGTGGGGCACTTCTCCCTGGACGGGGCGTTCACCGAAGTGGCCTCCAACCTGGGCTCCGGTCACAGTGCATACGCCGGCGGGACCTATGCCCTGGGTCCGGGCGGACAGGTGGTCTTCACCTTCAGCGTGCCCCATCACCCCTCCGACGTGGCCGTGGTGGACGGGCCCGGCGCCGCGCCGCGGATCCTCACCGGGGTGAACGACGATCTGCTGGCCGCCCGTCAGCTGGGCGGGGTAGAGGAGATCTGGTACGAGTCCTCCTTCGACGGCCGTCCCATCCAGGGCTGGATCATCAAGCCCCCGGACTTCGATCCCGACCGCACCTACCCCCTCATCATCGAGATCCACGGCGGGCCCTTCGCCAACTACGGGGACCGGTTCGACTACGAGAAGCAGATGATGGCGGCCCGTGGATACGTGGTCCTGTACACGAATCCCCGGGGCTCGACCAGCTATGGACAGGAGTTCGGGAACCTGATCCACCACGCCTATCCCGGGGACGACTTCTACGACCTGAACTCGGGCGTGGACGCGGTCATCGAGCAGGGCTACATCGACGAAGACCGCCTGTTCGTGACCGGAGGGAGCGGAGGCGGGGTGCTCACCTCCTGGATGATCGGTCGGACCGATCGCTTCGCCGGGGCCGTGACGGTCTATCCGGTGATCAACTGGTACAGCTTCGTCCTCACCGCGGACATCGGGAACTACGTCACCAAGTACTGGTTCCCCGGGTTCCCCTGGGACAACGTGGAGCACTACGAGAGCCGGAATCTGCTCTCGGTGGTGGAAAACGTGACCACGCCCACCATGGTGCTCACGGGCGAGGAGGACTACCGGACGCCCATGTCCGACTCGGAGCAGTACTACCAGGCGCTCAAGCTATTGGGTGTGGACGCGGTCCTGGTGCGGGTCCCCGGCGAGCCCCACGGGATCCGTCGCAGGCCGAGCCACTGGATGGCCAAGGTAGAGAACATCCTTGGGTGGTTCGCCAAGACCCAGACGCCGGTGACGTGAGGGGGAGCGGGGGCTGTCGATCAGGCCCCGGACCCCGGGTGCCTTGCCTCCGGGCGGTCGCCCCGGACAGGTTCAGATCAGGCGACGTCGCGCGCCCGGCGACGTGCGGGGCGATTCCGTTCAGACCGGAGGCGGACCCATGAAGCGACTCCTCCTCATCACCCTCCTGATCGTGCTCATGACCCTGGTGCTGGTGGGCGTCTTCGGCTGAGGTCAGCCCCCCGGGAAGGTCGCCGATCGCGGCTCTCCGCCGGGCCCGCGTCGAACATTAAGTTGCCTTGATTTTGGGCCCGGCTCAGGGTAGTTTGATTTGGGGATTTCCACTCTTCCGCAGGACGCCCGCCTCCGGGAGTCAGTCAGATGTCCGGTCCCACGCCCGACGTCTCCGGCGACTTGTTCGCTCGTGTGTCCCAGGCCCTTGCCGACCTTTATGCGCTGGATCGGGTCCTGGGCACGGGATGCATGTCCACGGTGTTCCTCGCAGGGGATCTGAAACATGATCGCCCGGTGGCGGTCAAAGTGCTTCGGCCCGAACTCGCCGCGGGGATCGGTAGCAAGCGCTTCCTGACCGAAATCCGCATCGAGGCTTCCCTGAACCACGCGAACATCGTTCCCGTGTTCGATTCGGGCGAGGTGGACGGGCTCCTGTACTACGTCATGCCCTACGTGGCGGGCGAATCCCTGGCGAGACGGCTCAGGCGCGAGCCGCAGCTTCCGCTGGACGACGCCCTGGGGATCGCCGGGGACGTGGGGTCCGCGCTGTGGGCAGCGCACTCCAAGGGAATCCTGCACAGAGACATCAAGCCCGCGAACATCCTCCTGGGTGAGGACCGGGTCGAGGTGGTGGACTTCGGGCTGGCCCGAGCCCTGGATCAGGCAGGGGCCGGGAGGCTCAACACGGTGGGTGTGGCGGTGGGGACGCCGGCGTACATGAGCCCGGAGCAGGGGCTGGGCGAGGCGCCGTTGGACCCCCGGGCGGATCAGTACAGCCTCGCCTGCGTGGTCCACGAAATGCTGGCCGGAGAGCCCCCCTTC
>JBDHCV010000036.1:0-24087 GCA_039591855.1 Gemmatimonadota bacterium
TGGTCATTGAAGAAGAGCATGACCAGCGTTGCGAGAATCCCCAGCGAGAGCATGGGGATGGTAATGGCCCGGGGTCGCACTCCCCCCGCCGACATGGCCGTGACCTCGTTGCCGGCCGTCAGGTCCGAGAAGGTGTAGAGGACCGCCACCAGAACGGACATGGGCAGGGTCAGGGCGATGACGTGGGGGAGGGTCAGGAGCAGGAACTCCGTGATCGTGGAGGCCGGCAACCCTTTTCCAGCCAGGTTCTCCACCTGCATGGCCACGGCGTTCAAGAACACCAAGGCCGTCAGGACCGTCAGGGCAAAGAAGAAGGGTCCGGCGTGAGCCCGGACGAGGTATCGGGTGATGATCTTCATTTGGTCTCTCGTTCGGCGCGGATCGCTCCCTCAACGCTCGTCGCCGGCCCGTGGGTCTGCGCTCCTCAGAACCCCAAAGCTACTGCAACAACGAAGCCCGACTCAACTCGACCGGTGGCGTTGCCCACGTCCTACACTCTGCTCCCCTCTCCGGTCCCGGGCTCAGTCTCGGCTCCCGGGACCGAGACCGGGTCGGTCCCGAATGTCCATGGGACGGCCCCTACCGTCCTCCCAGCTTCTACTCGGGCCGTAGGAGGAGGATTGGCGATGAGCGGACAAGAGCGGAGAGGGGCGTCGATCCTCGTCCTCGCCCTCCTGGCGACGGCGGCCCTCCGCCTGGGCTTCAGGGACCACGGACGGGTGGGAGGGTTCCCGAGAGCTGGGGGGGTAGCGGACTCCCTTCTCGCGGCCAGTGCCGCCGCCTTGGACGACGCTGCCCGGCGCTCCCGTCCTCTGGCCCCAGGCGAGATCCTGGACCCCAACGCCGCAGAGGACTGGCAACTGGACCGACTTCCCGGAGTGGGTCCCGCCTTGGCCGCGGCCATCGTCGTGGATCGGGACGCCAGGGGCCCGTTTCGTTCCATGGACGACCTCGCCCGGGTCCGTGGGATCGGTCCCTCCATGCTGGACCGGCTGGGACCTCACCTGAACCTGCCATCCCACCCTCGCGCTGGTGGCCGCCGGGACCCGCCGGGGTCGGAGGCCGGTGTCCCGAGCGCTCCCGACCCACCCTCGGGTGGGCCCTTGGACCTGAACAGGGCCGACCCCGAGACCCTTCAGAGGATACCCGGGGTGGGGCCCAAGCTGGCACGGAGGATCGCGGACTCCAGAACCAGAGACGGCCCATTCCGGTCGGCGGCAGATCTGGAGCGGGTGTCCGGGATCGGCCCGGCCACCGCCGCCAGGATCTGGGCCTTCGCTTCCGGGAAAAGCAATTCTTGACCCTCGAAGCGAGCGCTTCCTACCTTGGAAATAGAGGGAAACAAATTTTTGTTCACAGTAGGGATCCGCCCCCGGGACGGTCGCTCTCCGGGGGCGATTTCCAGCAGCCACGCAGAGAGCCCCGGGCCGGACGGTCCGGACTCCCGCTCCTCCACCGCCGAATCACTCAGGATCAAATGGTCACGGAACTCGCCCAAGAACGCCTGGGAGACCTCTTCGTTCGCGAAGGTCTCGTCACGCCCGAGCAGCTCGCCAAGGCCGTCGCCGACGCCAAGGCGAACCGGACGCGCCTCGGCTATTCCCTCGTGAGCCTCGGGCTCGTCAAGGAGGACGACCTGACCCGGATGCTCGCACGGCAGTATCGCGTGCCTGCGGTGGACCTGGAGAAGGTGCAGGTCGATCAGAAGATCCTCCGGCTCGTTCCCGGGGGAGTCGCCATGAAGCACATGGTCCTGCCCCTTCGACGGGTCGGACGTACGCTGACGGTGGCGATGACGGACCCGAGCGACCTGGGTGCCATCGACGATCTGAAGTTCATCACCCGCTACGACATCGAGCCGGTGGTGGCCGGCGAATACACCCTCAAGCAGCATCTCGACCGGTACTACGAGTTCGAAGACTCGGCCATGTCCGAGATGCTGGAGAACATCTTCGACGAAGACGATCTGGAGTTCGTGGAAGACCACGAGGACGATGTTTCGGTCGCCGCCCTGCAGGCGGAGGTCGAGGCGGCTCCGGTGGTGAAGTTCATCAACGGCCTCTTGACCGACGCCGTGATGAAGGGGGTGTCGGACATCCACATCGAGCCCTACGAGAAGGAGGTCAGGGTTCGCTACCGGATCGACGGCGCTCTCGAGGAGGTCATGAAGCCGCCGATGCGGATGAAGGCCGCCCTCACCTCCCGGATCAAGATTCTCGCCGATCTGAACATCGCCGAGCGTCGCGTCCCCCAGGACGGGCGGATCAAGCTCCGGATGAAGAACAAGGTCGTGGATTTCCGGGTGTCGACGCTGCCGGTGATCTTCGGCGAGAAGATCGTGCTCCGTATCCTGGACAAGGGGAATCTGACGTTCGACTTGTCGAACTTCGGATTCGAGCCCAAGGCGGAGAAGGATTTCCTGGACGCCATCGCGAATCCCTACGGCATGGTCCTCGTGACCGGTCCCACGGGTTCCGGTAAGACCACCACCCTGTACTCCGCGCTCTCCAAGGTGAACACGGAGTCGGTGAACATCATGACGGCCGAGGATCCGGTGGAGTACAACCTCCACGGAATCAACCAGGTCCTCGTCCGAACCGAGATCGGAATGTCGTTCGCGGCCGCTTTGCGAGCGTTCCTCCGGCAGGACCCGAACATCATCATGGTCGGTGAGATCCGGGACCTGGAGACCGGGGGGATCGCCATCAAGGCGGCCCTCACCGGGCACCTGGTTCTGTCCACGCTCCACACCAATGACGCTCCCTCCACCGTCACTCGTCTCATCGACATGGGGTTGGAGCCATTCAACGTGGCATCAGCGCTGAACCTGGTGACCGCCCAGCGTTTGGTGCGGAAGATTTGCAGCCACTGCAAGACCGAAGTCCAGTATGACGAGGCGTACCTCCGGGCCGCCCACATTCCGGACGAGGTCATCAAGGGGACCACCTTCTATCGTGGCGAGGGCTGCGATTCCTGCGGAGGGGACGGATATCGGGGACGGCAGGGGCTCTACGAAGTCATGGCCATGTCGTCGACGCTCCGGAAGCTCATCATGGCGGAGGCCTCCACCGACGACCTACGGGAGGCCGCCATCCGTGAAGGGATGCTGACCCTCCGCATGGACGGATTGAAGAAGATCGAGCGTGGAGTCACCACGATCGAAGAGGTGATCAAGGAGACGGCGTCGGTCTGATTCCCGGACCCCACCGTAACCCCCAAGGAGCACGAGAAAGCCCATGGAAGTGGCGCAGCAGACCGCGGCTGGAGAGCCGCCGAAGCAGGAACTGAGCCTGAGGCACCTCCTGAACGAGATGACCAGGAAGGGCGCATCGGACCTCCATGTCACGGTGGGAGAGCGACCGAAGCTCCGCATCGACGGCGATCTCGTGAACGCTTCGACGGGAGAGGTCCTGACTCCTCGGGACACGCTCCATCTGGCCTACTCGATCCTCACGGAGAACCAGAAGAAGCGCTTCGAGATCGAGGCGGAGTTGGACTTCTCGTTCGGCGTCCAGAACCTCTCCAGGTTCCGGGGGAACGTCTACAAGCAGAGGGGCTGCGTGGCCCTGGCAATCCGGCAGATCCCCTACGAGATCAAGGGGATCGAGAGCCTGGGCCTCCCATCGGTCATCGGGAAGCTGGCGGAGCGTCCCCGTGGACTGGTTCTCGTCACCGGGCCCACCGGGTCGGGGAAGTCCACCACCCTGGCGGCCATGCTGGACAAGATCAACGTTGAGCGGAAGGGACATATCATCACCGTTGAGGACCCCATCGAGTTCATTCACCGCCACAAGAACTGCGTGGTGAATCAGCGAGAGGTGGGAGCGGACACGAACTCGTTCACCGCGGCGCTCAAGTACGCGCTCCGGCAGGACCCCGACATCATCCTCATCGGAGAGATGCGGGACCTGGAGACGATCCAGGCCGCATTGACCATCGCCGAGACCGGACACCTGGTCCTGGCGACGCTGCACACCAACTCGGCCGCCGAGTCCATCAACCGCATGATCGACGCCTTCCCGGCCCACCAGCAGGCCCAGGTTCGGGCCCAACTGGCATTCGTGCTGGAAGGGGTGGTGACCCAGACGCTGCTTCCGAAGTCCAAGGGTGCGGGTCGCGTGGTCGCCACGGAGATCATGATCTGCACTCCGGCCATCCGGGCCGTGATCCGGGACGAGAAGATCCATCAGATCTACTCACTCATGCAGGCGGGAAAGAAGCACGGGATGCAAACGATGAACGACGCCCTCGCGCTCCTGTACATCGAGGGGCATGTGACGCTCGAGGAGGCGCTCAAGCGATCCTCCGATCCCAATGAGCTGCTCAGGGCGGTGGGGGAACCCGTCGCCAACGGGTGACGCCAGAAGAACCGAATCTCAGGAGTGGACTGACGAATGGCTACGTTCGCATACAGTGCCCGGCCTCTGGCCGGTGGGGACATCCGGAGTGGAGAGGTCGAGCTCAGCAGCAAGGATGAAGTGCTGGCCTATCTGCACAAACAGAAGCTGGTTCCGGTCTCCGTCCGGGAGAAGCAGGCCCAGTTCACACTGTCCTTCGGGAGCGGGATCTCCACCCGGGACATCGTCATATTCACACGGCAGTTCGCGACGATGATCAACGCGGGCCTTCCGTTGGTTCAGAGCCTGGACATCCTGGCCGAACAGACGGAGAACGAGAGCCTGCGGAAGGTGATCCAGGAGGTCCTCTACGACGTGGAGTCCGGGCACACGCTGGCCGATTCCATGCGCAAGCACCCCAGGGTCTTCACCGACCTCTACGTGAACATGGTCGCGGCCGGTGAGGCAGGTGGTATCCTGGACACGATCCTGCTGCGGTTGGCCACGTTCCTCGAGAAGAACGACGCGCTCATCCGGAAGATCAAGGGCGCCATGATCTATCCTGCGGTGATCTTCAGCGTCGCCATCATCGCGGTGGTGGTCCTGCTCATCTTCGTGATTCCGGTCTTCCAGAACATGTTCGACGGAGCGGGGATCCAGCTGCCCGGGCCGACGCGTATGGTGATCTGGATGTCCGACAGCCTCCAGGCCTACTGGTGGGCGTTGGCAGGTGGGACCCTCGTCCTCGGGTTCCTCCTCCGACAGTTGTACCGTACCGACGGGGGAGAGCTGGCCATCGACGGGCTCCTGCTCCGCTTCCCCATCCTGGGTGACCTCCTCCGCAAGTCCGCGGTGGCGAGGTTCACGCGGACCCTCGGCACCTTGGTGTCCTCCGGAGTCTCCATCCTGGAGGGACTGGAGATCACCGCGAAGACGTCGGGAAATCGGGTCATCCACGACGCGGTCATGGGATCACGGGCTTCCATCGCCGGTGGTGAGACCATCGCGGGACCCCTCAAGGACTCGGGGGTGTTCCCACCCATGGTCGTCCAGATGATCAACGTGGGTGAGCAGACCGGAGGGCTGGACGAAATGCTCACCAAGATCGCCGACTTCTACGACGATGAGGTGGACACGGCGGTGGAGGCCCTCCTTTCGGCCATGGAGCCGGTAATGATCGTGGTGCTGGGTGTGATCGTGGGAGGGATGATCGTCGCCATGTATCTGCCGATCTTCGACATGATCAACGCCGTAGCGTAAGATGCCTGACATGATGTCCAATATGAGCATCGCACGGAGGAAGGTTCAGCTCCTCGTCGGGGAGAGCCGGTCGCTCAGTGGGGAGATCCATATCCCTGAGGGTCAGGACCTGATCGGATTCCTGAGGACCCGAAGGCATTTCCTGAACGTCACGAACGTCTCGGGGATGGAGGGAGTGGGGGGAGCGGACGTCTCCCGGCACACGGCGGTGCGGGTGGAGGAGTTGGTATGGATCCGGCCGGTCGAGTCGGACCTGGCCCTCACCACCATGGTCGGACCGAACGCCCGTCCCCGGGAGGTGCGCTTCATTCTCGTCGGTGGACGAGCGCTGACCGTCAAGATGAGGATCTCGGCCGAACAGCGTCTCACGGACTATTTCGATTCGAACACCGGGTTCATCCCCCTCTACGACGTCATGTTGGACGGGGCCGGACACGCGGTGCCGGAGTTGGCGCTGAACCATCGGGCCATCCTGGCCATCCAGGAGTTGACGGACACGGACCCGAAGGCGAGCCAGGGCGGATCTTGACGGGAGGGGGATCGGGTGTCGCGAGCATTCGTCAAGGAGGATTCGGGTCTTGAGCCGGAGATCCGGTTCGACCTGCCCGAACCCGATTCTCCGGGATACCCCGAAGCCGCCGCTCGAGCGCTTCTCGAGGGTGCGAACGTCGGCGATTCCCTCGCCGCCGAATTGGCCACCGGCTACGCTTGGGGGGCGCCCGACCTCGCCCAACCGATTCGCCTCATCCTCCGGGAGGCGGAGGCGGGCGGCGACGACCGCACGGCGCAACTAGCTCGCCGATTCCTCCGTGCGGCTGGTGCCGCTCCCTGAGTCCAAGCGCCGGGAGCGGTGAGCCCGGAGACCTTCTCGGGACCGTTCAGGCGCCTTCCGGTGGCCTGCCCGTATTGGCACGAACCCTGCCGCTCCGCTATTCGTGCGTCCCGACTCCAAGCCTCGCCTTACCCCACGCGAGAGGTCCATCATGAAGCTCGCACCGCGCCTCGCCTATCCCATTCTCGCCTTCGCGGCCCTCCTCCTCGTAGCGGAGCCCACGGCTGCCCAAGAGGGGCAGACCCTGACCTGGACCGACCTCATGAAGGTCCGCCAGATCCAGGATCCGACCATCTCCGCCGATGGGAGATGGGTCGCTCTCTCCGCCGTGCCGGACCGGGGAGACGGCGAAGTGTTGATCCAGGCGGTGGACGGATCTGCCCTCTGGTCGGTCCCCCGGGGGGACGGGCCGAGGTTGACCCCGGATGGTGCCTGGGCCGCGGTGGCCATTCTCCCGGCATTCGGCGAAGCCGAGGCGTCCCGGGGGGACGATGGGCCGAAGCCGGGGCTGGCCCTGTTGCGGACGGCCACGGGTGAAACCATGGAGTGGGAGGCGGTCCGCTCGTTCGCGTTTTCCGCCGACGGCCGTTGGCTGGCAAGGCTTCACCACGCGGCGGAGGTCGATCCCGCACCCGAGGGTGCGGCGGGTCCTGAGTCGGGGCAGGGTCAGGTCGAGGGAGAGCGCACCCGGAAAGATCCGGGAACGCTTCTGATCGTCCGGGACCTGGCTTCCGGGATGGAGCATGAGTTCGAAGCTGTCCGGACCTTCGCGTTCCCCGAGAGCGGGCAATGGCTGGCCACCGCGGTGGCGAGCCGGGGCGGGCAGGAGGACGGGGTCCACGCCATCGACCTTTCAGGCGCCACCGCACGGGCCCTCTCCACCGCTCCGTTCTCGAACGTCGGTTCCCTGACGTGGGCTCAGGACGGGACCCTACTCGCCTGGGTCCTTTCTCCTGAGGACGAGGCTGGGGAATTGGGGGAGGGAGTGGTGCAGCTTTGGGACGGCCGGACGGTCCGGGACCTGGTCGGGCCGGAGGAACTGGTCGGGGATCGGATGGTCCCGGGAGACACGGACCTTCAGTGGAGCGAAGACGGACAGAGGCTGTTCTTCGGGACTCGCGTGGGCGTTGCGGATGAAGGCGGTCCCGGAGCGGTGGACGGGACCGAGACGAACGAAGAGTCCGTGGATCCCTACGATCTCGACGCGATTCTCGAGGGGCGTGAGGTGGACGTCTGGCACACCTTCGATCCGCTGATCAACCCGAACCAGAAGCAGACGTGGAGGCGGAGCCAGTCGAGGACCGATCTGGCCATGGTCGACCTGGCATCGGGCCGGGTGGTGCAGCTCGGAGACGCCCAGGTCGACGTGTCGGTGCCCGCCCGGAGTGATCGGTTCGCCCTGGCTGAGTCCGGGACTCCTTACCTCCGGGAGCGGACCTGGGTCGGCACCATGGAGGACCGCTATGTGGTCTCTCTCCGGGACGGGGAGCGCCGGTTGTTCGCCGAGGCATTCCGAGGCGGGACGTCTGCAGCGAGCCAGTGGGTCGGCGTCTTCGCGCCCGCCATAAGCCAATCTCCCGAGGGGAGGTTCGTAGCGTGGTTCCAGGACGATCACTGGCACCTCTTCGATGCGGAGACCGGTGAGTCCCGGAATCTGACAGAAGCCCTGGAAGTGCCCTTCCACGACCCGGATCACGATTACCCCGAGCCCCGAGGGGGGCACGGCGTGGGCGGGTGGCTGGAGGGGGACGAAGCGGTGCTGATCCACGACAAGTACGACGTGTGGCAGTTTCCCACCGACGGCGGAGAGCCCCTGAATCTCACGGGTGGCCAAGGGCGTGAGGCACGCCTCATCCTGCGGGTCCTGCGCATCGACCCGGACGCAGGGCCCTACGCTCCAGGCGATCGGATCCACCTCGCCTCGTTCGGCGAGGCCGACAAGGCCTTCGGCTTCTGGTCCGCACAGGCCTCACGGGTCGGTCTCGATCCCCTCCTGGTCGCCCCCAAGCGCTTCCGGGTGGTGGCCAAGGCCGACCAGGCGGACGTGGTGCTCTTCACCCGGGAGGACTACGACGAATTCCCGGACCTGTGGGTATCGGGCCCTGACTTCCGGAATCCGACTCGGGTGACGGACGTGAACCCGGGCCTGCTCGAGCGCTTCGCCTGGGGAACGTCGGAACTGGTGGAATGGACGTCGGATGACGGGACCCCCTTGCAAGGTGTGGTCATCAAGCCCGGCAACTACGAGCCTGGCCGGCGCTACCCGGTGCTGACCTATTTCTACCGGTTCTTCTCCCAGCGTCTCCACGAGTTCAATCAGCCGGTCATCAATCACCGACCCAGCTTCCCCATGTATGCCTCTGACGGCTACATCGTGTTCCTGCCCGACGTCCGCTTCGAGGTGGGTCGGCCGGGGATGTCCTCCCTCAAGTCGGTGGTTCCGGGGGTGAAGAAGTTGGTGGACATGGGCCTGGCCGATTCGGACGCACTTGGCCTGCACGGCCACTCGTGGAGCGGCTACACCACCTCGTACATCGTCACCCAGACGAACATCTTCGCGGCGGCGGTGGCTGGCGCTCCGGTGTCGAACATGACCAGTGCCTATGGCGGCATCCGATGGGGTACGGGCCTGGCCCGTCAGTTCCAATACGAACAGTCACAGAGCCGACTCTCCGGTAGCCTCTGGGAGTCCCGGCAGGAGTACGTGGAGAACTCTCCCCTGTTCTACGCCGACAGGGTTGAGACCCCCCTGGTGATCATGCATGGGGACGAGGATGAGGCGGTGCCCTGGTACCAGAGCATCGAGTTCTACCTCGGCCTCCGCCGCAACGGGAAGCAGGCCGTATTCCTCCAGTATCGAGGCGAACCCCACCATCCCAGGAAGTACGCCAACAAGCTGGATTACTCGATCCGGATGAAGGCGTTCTTCGACCATCACCTCAAGGGCGGTCCGGCTCCGGTCTGGTGGACGGACGGCGTTCCCTATAGCGGGAAGTGACCCGACGGGCCGCATCCCGTCGGGCTTCGAGCCCCTAGCGCAGGCGCCCCAGGGCGTCGGCTTCCGCCTCCGTGGGGAAGAGCCGTCCCCGGAGGAGTTCCGCCACGATCCGGTCCGCGTCGTACACGTCGTCCAGGACTTCGATGATGGCCCGAACGTCTACCATCACGTTCCGGCCCTGCTCGGGCAGGTAGATGTAGTCCCGGCTCAGCCCCTGGATGTTCCGGTCGAAGTTCAGTCCCACGATCTCCAACTCAGGAGTGATGGCCGGTGATCCCGAATTCCCCCCATAGGTGTCCGCAGTGGACACGAAGTTGAGCGGGGTCCCCAGGTCCAGACCCTCGGGAGCGGGAAGCCACCGATCGGGCAATCCCCAGTCGGGCACGCCCGGGTTGGAGAAGTGGCGGTCGTAGAGTCCGAAGAACGTGGTGAGGGGCGGCGCGATAGTCCCGTTGTACTCGTAGCTGCTCACCACGCCATCCGTGATCCGGGGGGAGAAGGTGGCGTCCGGCGGCACGGACTGGCCGAAGACCGCGAAACGTGCCCGGCCGAGTTCCGCCGAGAGCTCCCGGGCCTCGATGCCGAGCGCGTCCCATGCCTCGGCGTATTCCGCCAGGACCGGGAGGAGTGCCGCTGCCATCTGGATGGCCGGGTCGTCCATGGACAGGGTCCCGGACTCCAGTGCTTCGGCCGTGCTCTCCTGGCTTCGCAGATCGGAACCCTGGAGGATCGTCCGGGCGGCCTCCAGTGTCTCACGCCCCTCCAGGAGGCCCTGGGAGATGGGGTGGTCGGGACCCAGGTTCGAGACGAATCCATCCAGCCTCGCTTCCAGGAGTGCCTGGTCCAGGGCCGCCGGGACGTCAGGAACCCCGCGCAGTCGTCTCTCCAGGTTGGAAGTGACCTCGGCGTCCGCCCCCGAGGCCTGGGCTTCCAGGAGGGCCGCGGCCAGCCCCGCCCGGCGGACCACGGCCGAGGAGGACACATTGCTGCCCCAGTAGAGGAAGGCGCCATGGATGGGTGCCCATTCCCGCATCCTGTGCTGGAGGTCAGCCATGGCCGGGATCACGTCCCCGAAGCGCGCCCGCAGCTCCGGGTCGGCTTGGATCGCCGCTGCGAACTGGGCCTCGGCGTCCGCCCGGCGGGCCATGACCTGGTCGTTGTGCAGGGCTTCGAGCCGCCCCCGGGACGCCTTGAGGGAGTTGGATAGGGAGAACATCCGGTTCCGAAGACCCATGGCCTCGCCCTGGGCCGGGTCGGCCTCGAAGAACGCCTGCATGGCCGCCAGCCTCTGTTCGAGAGCGGCGACCTGGGCGGGCACGAGGATGTCCCGGAGGAGTTCCAGTTGGGCCATCGTCGTTCCCCGGGACGTGGGCCCCGGGTTCCCCACCACGAAGACGGGATCGCCCTCGCTGACGCCCTCCACCCCCCAGTCCAGGTACCGGTCGGGCTGCAGGGGTTCGCCGTCGGCTCCGTAGATCCTGTAAAACGTGAAGTCCAGCGCGTAGCGGGGGTAGGTGAAGTTGTCCGGATCCCCTCCGAAGAAGCCCAACTGAAGTTCTGCCGCCGCGACGAGCCGCACATCGGTGTACCGGCGGAAGACGTAGGCCGAGTACCGTCCGCCCTGGTACAGGGGGATGATCTGCACGCGAACCGGATAGGCCCCGCCGCCGAACTCCTCCTCGAACCTCCCCTCCAGGGCGACGATGGCGGCTGCCCTGGCGGCCTCCCGGCCCTCCTCGGTCTCCGCGCGGTCCACTTCCGTGTAGATGGCGTCCGTGACGTCCTCCACGTGGAGCAACTGGTCGGCGTAGTAGTCCGGGATGGGACGCTCCTCGGACACGGTAGGAGCGTAGAAGCCGTCGTCCAGGAGGTTCTCCCCGGGACGTTGCACGCGAACGATGGCCCCCCGGGCGCAGTGGTGGTTGGTGACCACGAGGCCGTCGGGGGATACGAAGGAGGCCGAACAGCCGGGGATCCTGAGTACCGAGAGCCGCACCCGGTCGAACCAGGCGTCATCCGCTTCGAAACCGTACGTCTGCGTGAAATACCCGGAAGGGGCGTACTCGAAGGTCCACATCTTTCCGCCGTCGAATCGGCCGGCGGCCATGGGGTCTTCGGCCCGGACCCCGCTCTGGGCCTCCGCCGGGGAAGGAAACACGAATGCTCCGGCAAGAACGGTGAGGGCCAGGACGCCGGAGAACAGGCCGGCGCCGAAGGGGCGATGAGGGGACGCACTTGCGGACATGACAGGTATCCTTGTCGCTGCGATGGTGGATCTTACAGCCTTGAACCCGAGGGATTCGGGACCCCACACCCAGGGGACCCGACACTCAAATGTTGTGGAACGGGTGGGATCGTGAAAGCTTCTCCGCGGTCCATCGTCCGAGCCCCGAACTACTGCATGTTCCAGACCTTTCTTCCGTTCGTCGCGCTGTTCCTGACCGGCCTGGTCGCGGGCACGTTGAACACCCTCGCCGGGGGCGGGTCACTTATCTCCCTCCCGGTGATGATCTTCCTCGGTCTCCCGGCTACGGTGGCCAACGGCACCTTGAGGTTGGGGATCCTGATCCAGAATGTGGGATCGGTCTGGGGATTCGGTCGCCAGGGGGTCTTCGAGCCGACGCTGGTGAAGCGCTATCTGCCCCCGGCGCTGCTGGGCGTGGTCGCCGGCACCGCGCTGGGGGTCCGGATGGGGGACCTCGCCTTCCAGCGCACCCTGGCCGTGGTCATGGTCCTCGTCGCGCTCTGGATCGTGTGGAGGCCTCCGGGCGGGGCGGCCCCGTCGACGGACGGCGCTTCACCGAGGCGCGGACCTCCCCCAGTCCTGCTCTACGGCGGCTTCTTCCTTGTCGGGGCCTATGGAGGGTTCATCCAGGCGGGGGTTGGCTTCCTGATTCTGGCTCTCACGTCGGCCGCAGGGCTGGACCTCGTGAAGGGCAACGCCATGAAGGTGTTGCTCGTCCTCTGCTTCACCCCCCTGGCACTCGTAGGCTATGCCGTCGCGGGGCGGGTGGACTGGTGGATGGGTTTGGCTCTGGGGACCGGCAGTTTTCTCGGCGGGTTGATGGGCGCCCGTCTCGCCGTTCTCCGTGGGCACGCCTGGATACGACGCGTGGTGACCCTGGTGGTCGTGATCTTCGCGCTGAGGCTCTGGCTCGCCTCCTGAGCCCACGGCCCGACACCCGGACCGGAGGGTCGCCAGCCCAGGCCCCGCCTTCCCGCCGCACGGCACCTGAAACGGGGACTCAGAACTCGTAGCGAAGGCCCAGATTGAAGGTCCAGTCATCCTTCGCCACGGTCTCGGCCGGGGTCTCGTCGTGGACGAACTCGTGACTGAGGACCAGCGAAAGGGATCCCACGAGTCGACTGCGGAGAGAAGTCCGAGCCACGAAGATGTAGTCGCCCCAGGAGTCCCAGACCGGTTGATAGAACAGGATCTGGTCCAGGGCCGTGCCGTCTCGAATCTCCTGCTCCAGGCGGGACCGCCAGCTGAGCCGGGCCTCGGCCCGGTCGTCGGGCGTCTCCAGGTCCGGTACCTCGGTGAACTTCTCCAGCGTTCCCACCGCGGCGCCGCTCAGGGAGGCTTCGGTCCTCTCCCTCCGGATGAAGGTGTGCTTCACGCCGATCCCGAGTTCCCCCCGGAAGTCCAGGCGCCGGCGGATGGCGTCCCTGAATCCCGACCCGAATGCGAAGGGTGACCAGGCCGCCTGGGGGTCGAGGTCCATCTTGATGGCCGCCCGGGATTGCCGCTCGATCACGCCCGCGTCGTCCTCCCCGTAGCGGAAGGAGCCCGACAGATCGAACTCCACGCGCTCCGACCCGACGAAGTTGAGGCCCAGGGCCGAACGGAGAATCACCAGGTTCGAGTTCCCACCGGCGGCGTCCAGTCCGAGATCCACGAAGATCTCCCAGTCTTCCTCCGCAGGCGGTGGGTCCTGGCCGGCCAGCCCGGAGCCGGGCCCCGAGGCTCCGAGGGCCGCTGTGAGGAGGCCCGCCAGGAGAAGGGTCCGGAGCGCGTCCCGGGCGATGGCGCGCGCGGCCGTGGCTGCGGTCTGCTGAAATTGAGGTCGGACGCTCATGCGGTTCGAAGGTCTGGAGGACGAGGGGTCAGTGGGCTTGGAGTCGGGCGGAAGATCCCGAAACCCCACCCGCCCGGTCAACCGCTCTTGGCACTTCCGGGCATACTCCGCATGTTCACCCCGATCTGCCGCGCCCGAAGACGCCCCCCCGGGCGGGGCAGCTGGGCTTTCGACCCGTCGTGCGACAATGCCAGGAGAGGGTGAATGAACGAGCGACCTTCAGATATCCCCATGCGACCGTTCCAGAAGTACGTGGTTCTGGGCACGGCTCTGGCGATCTCTTGGATCTTCTACAAGGTGGTGAGTCCGTTCCTCATGGCGGTCTTGATGGCGGCCATCTTGGCTGGGATGCTCCGGCCCACCTACCTGTGGATCACCGAAAAGCTTGGAGGGCGGTATCGGCTCGGCTCGGCGATCACCGTCCTTCTCCTCGTGGTACTGGTGGTGATCCCGGCGTTCTTCCTGGTGGGGGCGCTCGTGTCACAGGCCGTTTCCATAAGCGACTCCGTCACGCCCTGGGTGGAATCCCGCATCTCCGAGGTGGATCAACTGGAGGCGTGGCTCCAGGGGTTGCCGGGGGTGGGAGAGTTCGTGCCGAGTCCCGATGAACTCCTGGCCAAGCTCGGGGAGTTCGCCACCACCGTCGGTGGGTTCCTCGTGGGCAGTCTCGCCGCGGCGACTCGGGGCACGGCGCGCTTCTTCCTGGAGCTCTTCGTCAGCCTCTATGCCCTCTTCTTCTTCCTCATCGCGGGTCCGGAGATGCTGAAGCGCATCATGTACCTCTTCCCGCTGGAGACGGAGCAGGAGGAGAGACTCCTGTCGAAGTTCAGCTCGGTCGCCCGCGCAACGATCAAGGGGACCCTTGTGATTGGGTTGGTACAGGGTGGCCTGGCCGCCCTGGGATTCCTGGTCGTGGGCATCGAGGGGACGGTCTTCTGGGGCACCATCATGGTGGTCCTCAGCATCATCCCGGTCATCGGGGCAGCCGTGATCTGGATTCCGGCCGTCCTCTATCTCTTCAGCACCGGGTCCGTCACCGCGGGGGTCCTGCTCCTGATCTGGTGCGGCGTGGTCGTGAGCGGAACGGACAACGTCCTCCGGCCCATCCTGGTCGGCCGGGACACGAAGATGCCGGACCTGATGGTCCTGCTCAGCACCCTGGGCGGCCTCAGCGTCTTCGGCGTGGTCGGGTTCATCGTCGGCCCCATCATCGCGGCCCTGTTCCTCACCATCTGGGACATCTACGGGACGGCATTCACGGACAATCTCCCGAGCTATCCAGGAGTGCCGCCCGAGTTTGTCCCGGTGGAACCGGTTCCCGAGGAGTCCGGCTGAGTCAGCGCCAGTCGCCGTCCGCCAGGACCTCCTGGAAGACCTCTTCCAGGTATTCCCAATAGAGGTCCACGTAGGGGCGCCCTCCAGGACCGTCCATGAGCCATGGATTCATGAGGGTGTGCCTCAGGATGAACACGTGGTCCGATTCCCTCGCCGTATCCTTGGGCGATGCCGTGAAGGTGGTGGGATCGATTCCAAGGGCTCCCAGCAACCGTTCGGATCGGTCGCCGGGCAGGCTTTCCTTTCGGAGGGACGTGTACGACCCGATGAAGCGCTTGATCTGGACCGGCTGATCCGGATCCACGCGCATCCTCGAGAACACCGCTCTCCCGAAGCGGTTCATCCGGCCCAGATCCCTGTTCCCACTGGGGTTCAAGGCGATACAGATGAGGTTGGAGTCCGGTTCGAACGGTACACAAACCCGGACGCGATCAGAGAGGGAGGACGCTCTCTCCCGGGCTGTGTCCCAGAAGTACTCACACGCCCGCACGGTCTCGGCCAGCAGCTTTCCGAAGCCCGTGGCGTCGAGGGGAAGGGTCTTGTGGGTAACGTGGACGGCCGCGGCCGCGGCGCCGGGTTTCGACCCCTCCAAGATGTATCGCCCAAGGTCCCGCAGCCGTTGCTTCCGGGGCTTGACCCCCTGCTCACCCTCCACGTCGAACACGTAGGCCGCGTCCTGGGTGACGAAGTCCACCGCCTCCCGGTTCCGGGCGACATACGCCCCGGCTGCATAGGGGACGTACCCCAGCTTGTGGGGGTCCACGGTGATGGAGTCCACCTCATGGAGAGCGGCGAAAGCGTCAAAAAGGGGTTCGCTGGGGAAGTACTTGAACGAGGCTCCCACGGTTTCCCTGGGGATGAGGGCGCCCTCGGGGTCCCGAAACACGGACGCCAGATAGCCGCCCCACGCGGCGTCCACGTGGATGGGGAAGTTTAGGCGCCTCCCCCGCATTTCCCTGCGGATGTCCACGAGCGCCCGGATGGGATCCACGGTGCCGAACTCCGTGCTGCCCAGGACTCCCACGACGGCAAGAACAGGTCGGTGCGCTTCGAAGGCCTCCTCCAGCCGTTCCCGAAGGTGGACCGGGTCCATGCGCATGTGGTCGTCGACGCCTACGCCGATGAGGTTGGCCCGGCCCAGGCCCAGGACCTTCATGCCCTTCTCCCAGGAGTAGTGGGCCGAGACGGGCACCAGCACCACAGGGGGCTCGAGCCGGGAGTGCTTGCGGTAGAACCCGGCCAGGCCCATGGACTCCACCCGTTCTTCCGCGACCGCCTCCGCCAGGCGGTCGAAGCTCTCCCGGCCTCGGGTCTCGAGGACCGCCCCTCCGACCTCCCGTCGGAGTGCGATGATCTCGTCTACGGAGAAGTTCAGGAGTTCCCACTGGGAGTACTCGGAGAGGGGCTTCTGCCATGGTCCCACGTTTCCTGGATCGGAAGTGGTCCGAGCCACCGCGGTCTGAAGGGCGATGCCATAGAATTTCAGGGATCGCAGGTTCCACAGGGCCTCGTAGTTGGCCACCGTTCCGCCGCTGGTGAGGTGGCCCCAGGCGCAGGGCTCCGCGGCGTCGTCGGTCGCGTATCCGAACATTCGGGCCAACTGTTCCCCGACCTGGAGTTCTTTCTCCAGCGTGATGGGGGCGGCTTCCTCGCTCACGTTGTTCGGGTTGTAGAGGGTGGTCACCAACTGGGCGACCAGTCCGGGAAGGAGGAGGTCGGCGCTCATGTGGCCCACGTACCGCGGGTGGTACATGGGGACGGCCCGTTTCAGGTCGGCACTCAGGGCGTAGAGCTCCTGCCGCATCAAGGCCTGGAAAGCCAGAAAATCGGGTCGGTTGCGGGCGCCGGCACCGATGCGCAGGCCGTCCTCAGGGTGGAAATTCCGGCGCCAGTAGACGTGATCCCGAAGAAACTCCACGAGGAGTTCCTCCAGCAGGAGGTCATTCTCTGCGGCTGGGCCCAGAAAATAGGGGTGAAGGAACTCCAGGTCCGGGGCGGGACGCCCGTCGTCGCTCATCCCTTCTGCTCCTCTCGCATGTCGCCCAGGTTCCTGGCGATGAGCGCTTCGGGGTCAGGATCCCGGCCCATGAACTCCTGGAACAGGACCCCAGGGTCCGCCGAATCGCCTCGGCTGAGGATGGCTTCCACGTAGTCGCGGCCGGTTTCCCGATTGAAGAGACCCTCCGTCCTGAAGCGCGAGAAGGCGTCGGCTTCCAGGACTTCGGCCCAAAGATAGGAGTAGTAGGCTGCCGCGTATCCCCCGGCGAACAGGTGGGTGAACACCGTGGCGATGTTCTGTTCGGCGAAGGACCGCGTGGGGCTGAAAGGCGCAAGCCAATCTTCGATCCACTCGAGCAGGTCTTCGTCGCCTTCCGGGTCGAATTCGGTGTGGAGGCCCAGGTCCATGCTTCCAAAGGAGAGTTGTCGCATCTGGAACTTCCCGGCCATGAATCTTCGTGCCGAGAACATCCGGGCGAACATCTCGTCCGGCAGGGGCGCTCCGGTCTTCCAGTGGCGCGCGAAGAGGTCCAGGGCCTCCCGCTCCCAGGTCCAGTTCTCCATGAGTTGGGACGGCAACTCGACGAAGTCCCAGGGCACGTTCAGCCCGCCTCGTCCGCGGACCGGGCTCCTGGAGACCGCGTGGTGCAGGAGGTGCCCGAACTCGTGAAAGAGGGTCTGGACCTCCCGGTGGGTCAGGAGGGCCGGGGCTTCGCCGTCCGGGGGAGTGAAGTTCCCCCCGATGAAACCGAGATGGGGCTCGAATCCCCCCTCTGGGGTGGGGCCTCCGGTGGCCAGGGGGTTCATCCAGGCCCCCTGCCGCTTCTCGGGGCGGGGATACCAGTCGGCATAGAAGGTCGCCAGGTGGGTCCCTTCCTCGTCGTGGATATCGAAAACCCGAATGTCCGAGTGCCAGACGCCCTCGGCCGACCTCTCGGTCACCGAGAGGCCGAATACCCGCTGCACCAACTCGTACAGCCCGGCCTCGACCGCGGGGAGCGGGAAATAGGGACGGAGGGCCTCATCGTCGATGTCGAAGCGGGCCTTCCGGCGGCGCTCGGAGACGTAGCCCACATCCCAGGGCTCGAGACGGTCGATCCCCAGCGTGCGGGCATGGTCCTGCAATTCGGCGATGTCCCGGGCCCAGTACGGACGGGTCCGGTCCACCAGGTCGGCCACGAAGGACCGGGCCTTCTCCCCCGTCTTGGCCATGTGCTGTTCCAGGCGATAGTCCGGGAAGTCTTCGAACCCCACGAGCCTGGCGATCCGGAGCCGAAGGCCCAGGATCTCCCGGATCAG
The DNA here is from genome assembly GCA_039591855.1 of Gemmatimonadota bacterium. GTDB lineage: Bacteria > Gemmatimonadota > Gemmatimonadetes > Longimicrobiales > Gaopeijiaceae > JBDHCV01. The sequence goes on from JBDHCV010000036.1 coordinate 18,139, forward strand.
TCCCGTGTTGTCGTACGATCCCCCACGGCAGCGGTTCACGTACGCCCCATGGACCTCCTGGCGAAGGGATCGGTCGGAGGCATGCTTGATCACCGCTTCGAAGGAGGGGAAGTCGAGGGAGAGCAGATACCCGTCGAGGCCCTCCGACGCGGCTCTTTCCCGGAACCTCCGCCGGGGCGCCTCAGGAACCCCGGCCAGCCGGGTTTCGTCCTCCAGGTGCAGGGACCAGGCGTTGGTGGCGTCGAGGACGTGCTCTCCAAAGGTCCGCTCCTTTTGGGAGAGCTCGACCTTCAGGGCCGCGAGCGTGTCCTGGTGGTCCGGCTCCAGATCCGCCCCCGCATGTCGGAATTCGGCCACGGTCCGTTCCAGGTCCCGGGCGTATATGCCGTCCAGGGAAGTGGCCTCGCCGGACTGGGCCAGGTCCACGATGGCCTGCCAGAGCCCACGGTTGAGTGGGATCCGTGCCCAGAATGCCGAGACCTCCGGGAGGACCTCGTTGTAGGCCTCCCGCAAGTCCGGCGATTCGGCGACGGCCAGGAGATGCTGGACCGGGGCGATTCTCCGCGAGACCACCTCGGAGATCCTGTCGAGTGCACCGAGAACCTCGTCGTAGGTGCGGGGTCCGGGAACTGCGACGATCGACTCGATGGCCTCATTGGCCTCCGCCAGCGTGGATCGGATTGCGGGGCCTACGTGCTCGGCACGGATCCGGTCGAAGGCGGGCAGGCCGTCGGACCTCAAGAGGGGATTGGAGGAGTCGGGCATTGGCTGGGTCTGGGAGTCCGGGATTGTCTGGAATCCGACCGTTCCCGGCCGGTCCTGAATCATAGAACCCGAACGGTCCTCGGAACACCGAAACCCCGGGTCTCACCTCCCCGATGCACCGGGAGACCCCCGTGCAATGGGTCAGGTCGGACCTCAGAGACGTCGGTCCGCGATCAGAAATGGATGTTCAGGATTGGGAGCCAGCGCAGTCCCGGGGGGTTGTTCTCGGCGTGGTTCAGGAGCCCGATCTGGATGCCCTCCAGGACCTGTGCGTGGTTGAACACGCCGATGCTGAGTCCCCGCTGGGTGTCCCTGGCACGGGTATAGGCGCCGACGTTGAGCCCGCTCATCTCGTCGGCGTCCAGCCAGCCGATGGCCAGGTTGGCCCCCGACAGGCCGTCTCCCTCCACCTTGTAGCCGGCGAAGGTCAGGCCCCGGATCTCGTCGTCGGTCTGGACCTTACCCAGGGAGAGGCTGATCCCCGAGATCGGGTCCGACTCGGAGACCACCGCCAGCCCTCCGAGCTGGATGCCGGTGAAGCCGCCCATGCTCACGAGGGCCAGGCCCGAGAGGTGGATCCCCCGCATTCCCCCCTGGGATACCGTGGCGAGGAGGGACGCGGACACCCCGGTCACGTCTCCCTCCGCCACGTTCGCCAGACCTCCGAAAGCCAATCCCGAGATGTCTCCCTGGGACACCAGGGCCAGTCCCGTCGCCGAGACGCCCCGGATATCGCCCTGGGCAACGTTGGCCAGGAGAGAGGCGGACAGGCCCGACACGTCACCTTGGCCGACCACCGCCAGACCCCCGACCCCGATCCCGGCAATGTCGCCCTGGTTCACGACGGCGAGTCCGCCGATGCCGATCCCCCTGAGGGAGGATTGTCCCACCACCGCGAGCCCCCCGATCCCTACGCCCGACACCCGGCCCTGGCTCACCACCGCCAGCCCCCCCACGCCCACACCCTGGATCTCCCCTTCGGACACCGCGGCGAGGAGACCAGCGTGGATACCGCGCATCCTCCGCCCCGCCACGGTTCCCAGGCCCAGACTCACCCCGTTCACCTCGTCGGCGTACGGATGGACCACGCCCAGGGCGAACCCGTTGATGGTTCCGCCCACGTCCTCTCCCGGCCTCCAGAGGGTGAGGTTCACCCCGTTGATCCGCTCCAGGTACTCGTCGGACCAGTTGATGCGGAGTCCGTTGAAGCGCGATGAGTTCCCGAACGACAGGCCGTTGTTCCCCACCGCGATGTTGAAACCTCCCCCTGCGGGATCTCGGTCGGCCCCCTCCTGGGCCCGCGCCGGGGTCGGCTGGGAAAGGGTGATGAGTGCCAGGGCCAGGGCCGCCGTGAGATGCCGGGTCGCGGACTTTCTTGGGGACATTCGATCGCCGGGGGCAAGCGGTTCAGGGTGGCCGACCGCAAGATCGGGCTCCCCACCCCCTACGGGCTGGAACCCGCCGCAGTTTCGGCCCTGGGCGCGATGCGCCGCACGGCCGATCCCAGGCCCCGGGAAAGCGGTCCCGCCGCGGGACCCGGGTTGCCTTCCGGCCCGGGTTCGGGGCATTGTTGTCGATCTTTTCAAACGGATACGCCCTCAAGAGGAGCCCCATGGAGTCCGTCCAGGCAATCGTCGACTTCCTGAACACCTACATCGTGGAGTTGGGCTTCACGGTGAATGGGGAGAAGCTCCCCTTCATGGTGATCATCCTGCTGGGCACCGGGGTGTTCCTGACCCTTCGGCTCGGTTTCATCCAAATCCGCAGACTGGGGCACGGGTTCGCCGTCACCACCGGGAGATACGACGATCCCAACGAACCGGGCGACGTCTCCCACTTCCAGGCTCTTACCACGGCGCTCTCGGCCACGGTGGGAATCGGGAATATCGCCGGCGTGGCGATCGCGGTGCACTGGGGTGGTCCGGGGGCCATTTTCTGGATGTGGGTGACCGCGTTCCTCGGGATGGCCACCAAGTATTCCGAGGTCACCCTGGCCCAGCATTACCGACAGGTGGATGCCGCGGACGAACGTGATCCCCATAAGTGGGAGGGTTCGGTCTCCGGTGGCCCCATGTATTACATCGAGCGGGGGTTGGGTCCGGCCTGGAAGCCGATGGCGGTGTTCTTCGCCGTCCTTCTGGGGCTCACCGCGTTCCTCACCGGGAACGGCGTCCAGGCCAACACCGTGGCGGACGTGATGTCCTCGTCATTCGGGATCCCCACATGGGTGAGTGGCCTGGTGACCGCCGGGGTCGTCGGCGCCGTCATCCTGGGAGGTATCACCCGAATCGGGAAGGTCACCGGGGTCCTGGCCCCGCTCATGGCGGCTCTTTACGTGTTCGGCGCACTGCTGATCTTGTTCCTGAACATCGGGGACGTGATCCCCGCCTTCCTCCTGATCTTCCAGGAGGCCTTCAACCCCACGGCCGGTGTGGCCGGGACGGGCATCGGGGCCATCCTCGTGACACTCATGTGGGGTGTTCGCCGGGGGCTCTTCTCCAACGAAGCTGGACAGGGTTCGGCGCCCATCGCTCACGCCGCCGCCAAGACCGACGAGCCGGTCTCGGAGGGCGTGGTGGCCCTGCTGGAACCGTTTATCGACACGATCGTGATCTGCACCATGACGGCCCTGGTGATCATCGTCACCGGAGTCTGGGACGATCGGATGGATACGCCCATCACGCTCAGGGGCGGAGACCTGGGGTACGTGGCCATGCAGGACGGCCGCTGGCAGACCACCGCGGAGGTCCCCTCCTCCATCGAGGTGGTGGACGGGGCCCCGGTCTACGAGTCGGATCGCGTGGGTCAGCTTGCCTGGCACGACGTGCCTGTCGAGCGGTTCTTTCTTTCGCCGGGAGACTCCGAGCCGTTCACCGGGACGATCTTCCCGACCCGGTGGGAGGCTGTGGACGACGCGGGCAATACCTACACCACGCTCTACGGCCCGGCGATGGAAAGCGGGGCTCCCCTCACCATGGTGGCATTCCGAAGGGGGTTGGCCCCGCTGGGAGACTGGGGTCATTACATCGTGCTGGTCTGTGTGCTGCTCTTCGCCATCTCCACGGCGATCGCGTGGAGCTACTATGGCGACCGCTGCGCGAACTACCTGTTCGGACACGCGGCCGTGCTCCCCTACAAGTTCGCCTTCGTGACCATGCACTTCCTGGGAGCCGTGGCCTCCCTCTCGGTGGCCTGGGGATTGGGTGACGTGCTGCTCGCCATCGTGATCATCCCCAACCTGATCGCCCTGATCCTGCTCTCGGGGAAGGTTCGAGAACTCACGGATTCCTACTTCGAGCGGAAGCCCTGGATCGAGAACGAGCGGGTCCACAAGGAAATGAAGCAGCGGGGCCAACTCTAGCTCCCGGCTACGGGGTCCCGCCCCGAGAACGCTAGTGACCCTCGCGTCGGCCCGAGCCGGCGTGGGGGTCGCGTTCGTTCCCGCCGTCGCCTGGCTGGGGATCCAGGTTCTCCCCGTGTCCCTCCAGGTCCATGAGGGTGAGGGGGCGGAAGATGAGGTCCACGGCGAGCCAGAGGGACTTGGCGAAGGGATAGAACAGGATGGGACCGGGGATCATGGCGATGATCAGGCCCCACATCAGCCCATTCCACGGTACGTCCGGCCAGGTCAGCCAGATCCCCACTCCTGCCGTGGTGACAATGATCAACTCCGCCGCGACGAAGTTGATGGTGTACGCGCCGAGGAAGTAGTCGGGCTCCCCGCGGTCGAGCTTGAGGTGGCACGCGGGACAGGTACGGCTCATCACCATCCATCGATGGAAGAGGCCTCCCGAACCGCAGTTCGGGCACCGTCGGCGCAGTCCTCTTCCGAGCAGGGTCGCCGCGCGGCGTACGTCCAGTTGCTGAGGATCCGTTGGCCGGGGTCGGGAGGGGGGCATCTTGGACTCGCCTGAACGTCACCTTGGGGTTGAAACGGCCCGACAACCTAGCGAGCCTGAGCGGACCGGGGAACCGACCCCGGGGACCAACGGAGGAGGTGGATGAGCGTGGAAGCCGGTTGGGAGCCAATCGGGCGGGCCCTTGCAGAGTACCAGCGAGGGGTTCACGACGGTGTCCTGGAGGTGTTCCATGACCTGGGCGGACCGGATCCCCTCCCCGTCGCTTACTTCTTCCGGGGTGTCTCCGAAATGAACCGCCTGGAGCGGGAGGCCATCGGGCGGGCCAGGGGCCGGGTGCTGGATCTGGGCGCCGGAGTGGGAAGCCATGCGCTGGCGCTCCAGGCGCGGGGTCTGAAGGTCACCGCGGTCGACGCGTTGCCCCAGGCCGTGGAGGTCATGCGGGACCGGGGCGTCACCGACGCCCGACTGGGCCGGTGGACGGAGCTGGGGACGGAGCTGGGGACGGGCAAGCGGTTTGACACGGTCCTGATGATGATGAACGGGGCCGGGCTCGCGGGGACGCTGAACGGAATGACGTCCCTCCTCGAGGTGCTGGTCAGGGTGCTGTCCGAGAACGGACAGATCCTCCTCGATTCGGTGAACCTTCCGGAGGTCCGGGAGGCCGAGGTCGACCAGGATGGCGTTCCGGTGGGGGACGACGGCCGGTATCCCGGGGAACTCCACTACCAGTTCTCCTATCGTGGACAGAGGGGCGACCCCGTCCCGCAGCTGTTCCTGGACTTCGGCCAACTCCGGCGGATGGCAGCCGGCGTGGGTCTGCAATGCGATCTGGTGGCCGAGGAGGAGGACCTCTACCTGGCCGTCATGCGGTCCGCAGAAGATCCACCGTCTTCATGAATCCCTGGACCCGCCCGGGGTCCACCGGCATCCCGGCTCGCCCCTCCCGCTGAAAGGCGCTGCCCACGATGGCTCCGTCCGCCAGGGGTATCAAGTCCGCCAAACCGTCTTCGGTCAGTCCGCTCCCGATCCAGAGTCGCGCGTCGGGGACGGCGTCTCGGGCGGCCGCCAGGTCCTTGGCGGAGGTCGGCAGGCCCGTCCCGCTTCCCGACACGATGAGGCCGTCGGCCAGGCCCCGGTGCCAGCTGTCCCGGGCGGCTAGAGCCAGGCTAGCGCCCGGCGGAGGCGCGGCGTGCTTGACCATCACGTCGGCCAGGATGGGGAGTTCGGGGCAAAGGAATCTCCGGGCCCGCAGGGTTTCCCACGCCCGGCCGTCAATCGCGCCCTGATCGGTGAACATGGTCCCCACGTGGACGTTCACCCTCAT
>JBDHCV010000037.1:0-41213 GCA_039591855.1 Gemmatimonadota bacterium
CGAGATGCTTGCCAGCCCATCATTATGGTCCTGCTACGGGGCTTCTCCAAGATTCCTTCCAGGGACAGCGAAGCCCGGCTGCCCCCAAACGGGCAGCCGGGCTTCTCGTCCATCAGGGCCTGGCCGTGGGCGGCCAACCCGGTTCCTCAGTAGGTCACGCTCTGCTCGGTGCAGGTGTTGCTCCCCGCCTCGCACACCCGGTACGTGTAGGTAATGCCACCTCGGTTGCCCGTCGCGTCGGGATAGGACCCGCTGCCCGACCCCACACCCTCCTGCACCAGACCCCCGTCACGCCAGATGTCGACGGGACCCGCAGCCCCGGACCATTCCACGATCACCAGGTGCTGTCCCTTGTCCTTGTCGGCGGTGAGCGTCACGACGATTCCGCCGGTCGGCGGTGGATCCCCGGCCTCGACCGTCACCGGCTGCGTCACGCTGTGGGTGCCGCCGTCGTCGTCCGTGACCGTCAGCGTGACGTCGAAGCTCCCGGCAGCCGTCCATGTGTACGTCGGGTCCTGGCCGAAGTCCCAATCCCAAGCAACCACGGAACCGTCGGTGTCGGTGCTCTCGTCCGTGAGGGCGCACGCCACATCCACCGTGCACGGCCCACCGCTGAACGCCGCTACGGGGTCCACGTTGGGCGGAGTGTTCCCGCCCCCACCCCCGGTGGTGTTGGTCACGGCGGCATAGACGTTCACACGCCCCGCCCCGAAGAGATCGTCGTCCCCACTGGAACCGAGGTCGTCGGCGGTCTGCTTCATGCGGTCCAGCTTCGCCTCCGCCCCGGTCACGCCGAGGGCGTGCAGGAGGGTCGCCAGCCCGGCCACCTGGGGTGAGGCCATGGAGGTCCCGGCCATGAACACGTAGCCCGTGGAGCTGCTGTTGTAGCTGGAGAGGATGTAGCTGTAGCCGTCCGCACTCTCACTGTCACCGCCGGGGGCCGAGAGTTCTACCTGGGACCCGAAATTGGAGTAGGTGGCCAGGTCGTCGTTCCAATCCGTAGCGCTCACGGCCACGCAGGAAGCGAGGGCCGCCGGGTAGGACACCGCGCCACCGTCGTTTCCGGCGGCGCAGACGGGGAGGACGTTCGCCGTCCGAGCTGCACTCAATGCGTCCTGCTCGGCCTGGGACGCGCTACTTCCGCCCAGGCTGAGGTTGAGGACGTTCGCTCCCTGTAGGACCGCCCATTCCACTCCGGCGGCGGTGCTGGAATTGTAGCACCCGTACCTCTGGCCGAAGATCGGGGGGGAGATGGGCCCGCAGACCTTGGCGATGACCAGGTCAATTCCCGACCCCCACGCGACCCCGGGAACACCGGCGCCGTCGTTGCCTCGACCCACCGCGATCCCAGCGACGTGAGTCCCGTGACCGTTATCGTCGGTAGCGTCCGGATCGTCGTCGTGGAAATCGTACTGAGCCACGACCCGGCCCTGCAGATCCACGTGATTCGCCAGGATCCCCGTGTCCATGATACCCAGGACCGCGGTGCCGCCGTGGTCGCCGTCGAGGTGATCGTACGCCTCCAGCCAATCCATGTCCGCGTCGGGGTTGCCGCTGGAGCCCAGGTCGTCCCCCAGTGAGTTGTTGATCGTCCCGTCGTTATGGAGATCCCACTTGTATCCCAGATAAGGGTCGTCCGGTGCTCCGCAGTTTCCGGTCCCGTTGTCGCAGGGGATGTTGACGGTCCGGATGAAATCGGGCTCGGCCCACACCACGTTGGGATTTCGTCCCAGGGCGTTGCTCACCGCCACCTCCCGCCCCTCGGGTACCGAGAGCATCTGGATCCCGAAAGCCACCTCACCCCGTATGGCGGCCCCGTTGGCCACGGCGATGTCACCGGCCCGGGCTCCCGGCTGGAAGCGGGCGAGGACGCGGCCCGGCGCATAAGCGCTCGTGGCCTGGAAGGCTGCGGAGCCGGGGCCGGCCTGAGCGAGGCCGAGCGGAGGCGCAGCGATGGGGTCCGGAGCCTCGGAACAGGCCGAGGCGAACAACAGGCCTGCTGCAACAAGAAACTTCGCGGGACCCGGCAGGGCCCCGGTCCGGCGGGACGGGAACTTCATGCGTGCTCCTTCTGGGACTGACGGGATCCGACGAGGGCCAGCGCGCTTCTGTCCCCCGCAGGGCCTGCTTCCACCGCCTTCGCGGCGAATAACGTGCGATGACAACCCTAGGAGGTTCGTGCCGAACCGCGCAAGAGTTCTCGTCTAATCCCTCCCAAGACCAAGGGTAGGCCCCCGGCCGTGTCAGGTCAGGTGTCGGACACGGCCTTCCGGTCGTCCGATTCGGCACAGAGCTGAAGGACCAGGGCGATCATCGCGCCGGCGCACGCGTTCACCAGGAGGACGGAGGTGACAGAGATCTGGTCTACGTGGAAGGGCGAACCTGCGAACAGTCGGCCCGCATAGAAGACCGCGGTGCAGGCTGTGAGTCCGAAGGCTATGCCCCCGAACACCGTCCGGGAAATGGAGCATCGGGTGAGGACGAAGGAAGCTGCCACACCAAGGACCGAGAAGATGAGAAAGTGAAGGACCGTAAACGCCAACACCCGGGCTCCCTGGGCCACGCCTCCCACGATCCCGGCGACCACGGGAATCTCGATGAAGTACCCTCCGGGACCGAAGAACCCCGCTGCCAGTGCCTCGGGCGTGCTGAGCGGATCGAGGTGGAGGACGTCTCGAGCGAGAAGCAGGAAGGCGACGACCATGCCTCCTGCGATACCCGCCTCTGCACCACGTTCGAGCCGCTTGGTCAACCGCATGGAACCTCCAGCCGAGAGTCGTCGAGCCCCACCCCCCGCTCCGCTTCGCCCACACTATTGGGCGGCCTCCCCTGACCCGGCAAGGATTCCCGCCTCGACACCCCCGATCAGGCGCGATTCCTGCAACACGCATCATCCAGCAGGCGGACCCGCCCCGTTCTGCGGCACCGAAAGGCGCTCAGGCTCGAGGTTCACCCTTGGCTCTTCGCACACTAGGTACCCGGATCGCGGTGTCCGCCGGTCTCTTGACCGTCGCGGGAATCGCCGTCCTTTCGACTGTTCTCGTGCGGGAACAGCGGGGGCAGATCCGTGAAGAGGCGGTCCTTGGATCCCAGGCGATCGCCAGCTCCATCCTGCTCAGCCTGGAGCACGCTACCCGGACCAACCAGCGGGAATACCTGGCCGCCCTGGTTCAGTCGGCCGGCGAGCACGAGTGGGTGGAAGGGGTCCGCCTCTTCAACGCCGAGGGCGTCATCGCCTTCTCGTCCCGGCCCGGGGAGGTGGGCGAAAGGGTGGACATGCAGGCCGAGGCCTGCGTGGACTGCCACAGCGGATCGGTCCCCGTCGCCAGCCTGGATCCCCGACAGCGGACCCGGATGTTCAAGGACGAGCACGGACACACGGTGGTGGGGAACACCGCCGAGGTCCGAAACCGGGTGGGTTGCCAGGGAAGCCAGTGCCATGTCGCCCCAGACGAACAACGTATCCTCGGCGTCCTTGACGTCTTGGTCCAACTGGACGCGGCGGAAGTCCGCATCGCCCGCTCGACCCGGGAAGCCATCGCCATCTCGTTCTTTGCGGTGTTCTTCATCACGCTTGCCATCTTCTTCCTGGTCCGGGAGAGCGTCCGACGTCCGATCCGAAAGATGGTCGAGGTCACGAGCCGGGTGGCCGGGGGCGAGTTGCAGGCGGAAGTCCCCACCGGCAGTTCTGCGGAAATGGACTTCCTGGCAGGCTCCCTGAACGAGATGATCGAGAGCTTCAGCACCTCTCAGAATCGCCTCGAGGATTGGGCTGCGGGCCTGGAAGACACGGTCAGCAGAAAAGCCGAGGAACTCCGAAGGTCACAGATGGAGGTGGCCCAGGCGGAGAAGCTGTCCTCGGTGGGGATGGTCGCGGCAGGCATCGCCCACGAGTTGAACAGCCCTCTCATGGCGATCATCACCTTCGCCCACCTGGTCCAGGAGAAGGTCGAGTCCGGCTCCAGGGAGCACGACGACCTCCAGATGATCATCGCAGAGGCCAACCGGTGCGCCGGGATCATTCGACAGTTGCTGGACTTCTCCCGAGAGCAGGCGGACCCGGTGGATCGGGAGCCCTGCAATGTCCGTGACGTGGTGGAGTCGGCGGCGAAGATCCTCAAGGTGGAGTTCAGGAATCGTGGCGTGGACCTCGAGATCGACCTGGAGCCGGAACTCCCCCCCGTGGAGGCGAATCGCGCCCAGCTCATGCAGGTGCTGGTGAACCTCATGATGAACTCCCTCCACGCCATGCCCGGGGGCGGGGTCGTCACGGTCTCGGCGGACGTGGTGGAGCGCTCGAGTTTCGCCGGAGCCCTGATGGACCCCCATCCCGGCGAGGGACTCGTGCGCATCCGAGTCCGGGATACCGGCGAGGGCATCGACCGGAACGCGCTCAACCGGGTGTTCGACCCGTTCTACACCACGAAGGACGTGGGGAAGGGGTCGGGCCTGGGCCTCTCCGTATCCATGGGTCTGATCCAGAGGCTCCACGGCACGATCCTCGCAGACAGTGACGGAGAGAGTTGGACCGAGTTCACGATCCTCATTCCCGTGCCTGTAGCACCGTTGGTGGGTGCGATCCGATGAAGCCTGATCAGGATTGGTCCGAGCCCCCGAAGGTCCTGGCCATCGACGACGAGTTGGTGGTGTGCGAGAGCATCCGTCGTGTGCTCTCCGACGAGGGGTACGACGTCACGACCACCACGTCTTCCCGGGAGGGCATCGAGCTGCTTCGCAAGGAGCGGTTCGACCTCCTCATGCTCGACATCATGATGCCCGAGGTGAACGGGATCGGGGTCCTGCGCATCGCCCGGGACATCGCGCCGGACACGGAAGTCCTAATCATCACCGGGTACGCCACCATCGAGACGGCCGTGGAGGCCATCAAGCTCGGCGCCTTCGATTACCTCGAAAAGCCCGTAAGTCCCCCACAGCTGCTGGTTTCCACCGCCCGGGCCCTCGAGCGACGACACCTCCTCGACCTCACCCAACGCCTCCGCTCGGAGTTGGACACCCGCTACAGTATCGGGAACGTCCTCTGCTCCTCGTCCAAGATGCGGGCGGTCATGGATCTGGTGGCGAAGGTTGCACCCACCAGCAGCACCGTCCTCATCAGCGGTGAGACCGGCACCGGCAAGGAGTTGATCGCCCGGGCGATCCACTACAACAGCCCCCGGAAGGACCAGCCCTTCGTGGTGGCGGATTGCGCCTCCCTGAGCGAGTCCCTCCTGGAATCCGAGCTATTCGGGCACGTGAAGGGAGCGTTCACCGGCGCGGTGAAGGACAGACGGGGTCTCGTGGAAGCCGGGCGGGGCGGCAGCCTGTTCTTGGACGAGATCAGCACCATCTCCCCCCAGGTGCAGGGGAGCCTCCTTCGACTGCTCCAGGAGCACGAGATACGACCCGTCGGGTCTGACCGGACCGTGAACGTCGACGTGCGGCTGATCGCGGCCAGTCATACCGACCTGAAGGAACTGGTGGCCCGGGGAGAGTTCCGGGAGGACCTCTTCTACCGGCTGAGCGTCTTCACCATCCACATCCCGCCCCTGCGGGATCGCCCCGAAGAGATCCCCCTCTTGGCGCACCACTTCATCGACAAGTACTCGAAAGAGTTCGGCAAGCCGGTGGAGGGAATCACACCCAGGGCTCTCTCGGCCCTGGAGGTCCACGATTGGCCCGGCAACGTTCGGGAGTTGGAGCACGTCATCGAACGGGCCGTACTCCTGGCCGACGAGCGGTTCATCGACGTGGGCGACATCCCGTCACCTGAGGACGGCGGCCTGACCGAGGCCTGGGGGGACGTCCCCTCGGACGCGAGGGCACTCGCAGAACGCAAGCAACAGCTCCGGGAGGATTCGGTCCTGAAGCTGGAGAAGCTGTTCGTGCTGAAGGCGCTTCGGGAGGCGGACTGGAACGTCTCGGAGGCGGCTCGGAACGTGGAGATGCAGCGGCCGAACCTCCATGCCCTCATGCGAAAACACGGGATCACCCTTCCTGATTCGGAACCGGTCTCAGCGGACATCTGACCGCCCCTCGGGTCCCGTATACCTGGCTGATACACGCCGACGCCCCCGATCGAGGACCGGCGCTCAGGTCCCGAAAGCCAGCCCTCACACTGTTTAAGTCCTAATCCTAGAGGGACTTAGCAGCATTCTTCTTCCGCGTCAACGCCCGCCGTCGGCCCCTGCGGCGTGTATGCCCCGTCTATACATATCGAAGTTCTCGAATGTCCATGGCGATCGCCCGCGCTCTTCTAACACCCACGTTGACAACGAGTTACAAAACCGTCCGTTCGAGTCCCGATCCGGCACGCCGGTTGCTTTGTTCTTCGTCGGAGCAACGCACTGTGGCGACCGAAGTCCCCAGCGGAGGGCCGGACAGTGAAAGACAGGCAGCCGGACTCGACGGTGCTGATCACTGAGGAGGACGATTCCCTCCTCGAAGATCGGCTGTCGCAGTGTCAGGCACCTGTCATTCGCTTCACCACGATGGAAGCGCTGCTGGACTCCCGAACACTGGAATCCGTCGGCGTCTTGATTCTGCACACCAAGTCGGCACCCCGGGGGGTCCTGCTGGCACGGCTCGCCCAGATCGCACTGGATCACCCGGGAATGCAGAAAGTCGCACTCATGGAGGGAGTCCTCTCCCTGCCCCTGGCCAAGCACCTGACCGCCTGCGGGTTTCGGATCATTCGCGATGAGGCCGAGAGCGGGAACGACACGTTCCTGCCCCAACTCGTGGACGAGATGAGGAAACGCGGCGGTTGGATGGCCAGGGTGACCGCGTAGAGGAAGGCTCTCTCACACCGTGAAGGAGGAAGAGATGGACGCGCACAACAGGATCATGTTCGTGGACGACGAGGAGGGCGTCCGCCTGAGCTGGAATCGGTTCCTTTCCGAAAGGGGGTTCGACGTCAAGACCGTCTCCGACGGAAACTCGGCGATCAGCGCCCTGCAGGAGGAGCCGGTGGACGTGGTGGTCTCCGACCTGAGGATGCCGGGTGCAGACGGACTGGATCTGCTGTCCTGGGTGAAGACCAACCGGCCCGAGACCCGGTTCATCCTTCTCACGGGATATGGCAGCGATGCTGTAGAACGGATGGCCCGGGAGTTGGGGGCATTCGAGTACCTCAACAAGCCCATCTCCCCCGAAGCCCTGTCGACCATCATCACGGCGGCGGCTCAGTTGGGCCTCCTGAAGGACGAGGCCGAGGAGGAAGCGGAGGTGGTGGAGGCCGCCCAGGTCGCCGCCGTCGCCGAGGCCCTCCCGGACCAGGACATGCTCTCCGAGGCGAGGGCGGCGGCCGAGGAGAGCCACGGCCTCCTGAGGAGCAGCGCCGAGGTCATGTTCGGCCTGATCGTGGCCCCGATCCTGGGGCTCCTGTTCGCGATGGCCCTCCCGGTGATCGGATTCGGCGCCTTGCTGTGGGTCGGGTTCCAGACCGTCCGGGACGCAATCCTCAGCCGTGGAGCCTGAAATGGCCAACCGCCGACCGTGGAATCCTCAGGGGGTCCTCCTGGGTCTGATGGCTCTGCTGGCCCTGCCCGGCGGGGTGCAGGCCCAGGGAATGGCCTCCACGGGGGAAGCGTGCAGGTCCTGTCACGAATCGAGCAAAGTCAGCCCGAGACTGGCCGTGGAGCACGGCGACGTGGAGACCTGCAACACCTGCCACCATATCGGATTCACCAACGATCCGGTGGAATCACGAGCCCGCCGGCTGGAGGAATGCGTCTCCTGCCATGAGGGCCTCCATCTGACCGATTCCCACGCGGCGGCAGAAGACAGGCCGGACTGCATGGGGTGCCACACCATCCACCCGGACCAGGTCGGTGAACCCTCCGGGGCGGTGCTCGCCGGCGATTGCGGCGTCTGTCACACGGACCTGCTGCCCGGGCATGCCCCAGTGAAATCGGAGAGTCCGGGCTGTGGCGACTGTCACTCCGAACACCAACCGACCGCCCCGGCCGAGGCCTGCGTCTCGTGTCACGAGGATGCAGGGGGCGTGCACCTGGGTCCCGAGGGGATCACGCCGGACTGCATGACGTGTCACGCGGTCCATACCGAGGAGGCGTGGACCGCGCCGTCGGCGGAAGCCATCTCCACGGGCTGCGCTACGTGCCACGAGGAGGTCCACCCCAGTCACGCGGGCGTGAGCGCTCATCAACCGACGTGTGCGGACTGCCATTCGTTCCACGAAGACGGTTCCGTGGAGGATTCCGGGCACCTGATCTCGGGTCGCTGCCAGGCCTGTCACGAGGACCAGGCGGAGGAGTTCGCATCGGGAGGACACTCCCGTGGCCTCACCATGGCGGGGAGCGAGCGGGACGTCCCCGATTGCACCACCTGCCACGCGGCCCATCCCGACCCTGAGGTGGCCGGTCTGCCCACTCGGCTCGCGGCGACGGTTCGCTGCCTGGAGTGCCACGGGGACGATCTCCTCATGGAGAGCTACGACCTCACTCCGGGCCTGGCCAGCTCCTTCAACCGGGACTTTCACGGCCAGACCCTCCAGTTCCTCTGGAAGCACCCGGAAACACAGCATCGGACCTCGGCCGTGATGGTATGCTCCGACTGCCACGGCGCTCACGGTGTCGCCTGGTTGGAGCCGGCCGAGGTCTCCGATGTGTGTCTGGAGTGCCATGAGGACGCCGGGGTCCTGTTGGCGGGCGCCTGGCTGGGTCACGATAGGATCGGCCCCCGAAACGCCCCCATCGTGTGGGTCATCCGGGTCTTCTACATGTTCCTCATCCCCTTCATGCTCGGGGGTCTGACCCTCAACATCCTGTTCCACCTCTTCCACCAACGGAAGCACGGTGCCCGGATGTCCAACGCACAGGGGGTGAAGCGATTCAGGGACCGGCTCAAGGGTCGCGGGGAAGAGATCGCCGCGGTGGTCCGGTTCAACGAGATCGAGCGCCTGGAACACGCCGGCTCACTCTTGACCTTCGTGGCCCTGGTCGTGACCGGGCTCCCCCAGATCTATCCCCAGAACGGGCTCGCCGGCTGGATCGTCGGCGCCCTGGGAGGAATCCAGATCACCCGCTACATCCATCGGGCGGCGGGGGTGGTGTTCGTGCTGCTCATGGCCGGGCATGTCATTCGTGGTGTGACGAACGCCATCCGACGTCGTCGGCTCCCGGAGATCGCGCCGGAGAGGAAGGACTTCCAGGACGCCATCGACACGATCAAGCACCACATCTCCGGAACGCCCAAGCCGAAGATGAAGAAGTTCGCCTTCGACCAGAAATTCGAATACTGGGGGCTCTTCCTCGGTGGCATGGCCATGTCCGCCACCGGGTTGATCCTCCTCTTCCCGGACCTTCTCACCCAGATCCTCCCCGGGATGATCCTGGCCATCGCCAAGACCATCCACGGACTGGAGGGCACGTTCGCCGTGCTCGTGGTGGTGGTCTGGCACAGCTGGGGAGTGATCCTCCGTCCCGAGATCTTCCCCCTGGACACCACCATCTTCACCGGAAAGATGAGCGTGGAGCGCCTCCGGGACGAGCACGCCCTCGAATTCGAGCGGATCTTCGGAATCCCGGCGGATTCCAGCGACGAGGTGGTCGCGCCGACTCGTATCACGCCCCCCCAACCCAGGAGAGTCTCCAGGGGCCCCTCCGGCGCCTTCCCGGCCGATTAACGGACTGCGGGGGCCCGATGGGGCCACCCGGAGATCGGCCTTACCTACCACCCCAAGCGCCAGGGCTCCGAAAACCAGCCCCCCCTCGACCGGTCGGTCGAGGGGGGGCTGGTACCATCCGGACTGCCACTCCTCGGGATTACGACATCACTCTCCCACCGGGCGCAGCATCCGCCCCGGGGTCCAGGGCATCCCCGCCGCGTCCAGCGCATCCACCAGGGCAGGCACCCGCGCCGAGATCACGACGTTGAGTCGCTCGATCTCCCGAGCCAGGTCGGCGGGGACGCTCCGGAGGGCCTCCATTTCCTGGGCCGTGGGCATGGCGGTGGCCCGCATGATCCCCGAGGCGAGCTGCAACCGGCTCTGTACCGGAGCAGGGTTCGGCGTTGGCCGATTCGCACCACCGCCAAATCCCCGGGAAGCCCTGAGCGCACTGCGAACCTCGCCCACCTCGTCCCGGATGGACTCGACCTGATCGGAGAGGTCATCCCCGCCACGACCCTTCTCGACGGCGGCGGTGGCATCGTCCAACAACGCGTCGATTTCGTCGGCAGATGCGAGAGCCATTTGCAGGCTGGCGTTCAGTTCCAGGTACTCGAGGCGCACGTCCTGGAGCTGGGCCAACTGAGCGTTGCTCAGGCGCATGTTCTCGTCCCGAAGGACGCTGATCTCCGCCTCCATCACCTGATCCGGCTCGTCACCGTCGGAGAGGGTAAGTCGGGCCCTGTAGGCACCCGGCGCCACCAGGGGCCCACGGTTGCCGCCGCCGAAGAAGCCGCCTCCGAAGCCGACGGGCTGGCGCTGGGCCTCCTCGGGAGGGCCGCTCCAGGGGGTGTCCATGCGCAGATCCCAGGCCACGTGGTGGAATCCGGCCCGAGAGGGCGCGTCCAGATTCCGCACCACCTCACCGCTTCCGTCGAGGATCTCCAGCTTCGCGTCGCCGACCCCTCCCGGGAGCAGGTAGCGGATGGTCGTCCCCACCGGAGGGTTCTCGCCGGCGTAGTCACGGGCGGCGTGAAGACCGCTGTACTGGGATGGATCCGGGACGAAGGCGATGGCTTCCGCCGCCGGCATCATGAACGGTTCGCCCGCCGCCTCGGCCTGGGCCAGGACCTGCCAGGGCATCAGGTCGTCCACGATGTAGATGCCCCTCCCGTGGGTCCCGATGATCAGGTCGTTATCCCGGGGGTGCACCTTGATGTCGTCGATCCGGACCGGGGGCATTCCCGCGATCCGCACCCAGCTCCGGCCCCCGTTGATCGACACGTAGGGAGCCATCTCCGTACCGACGAAGAGGAGGTCCGGATTCTCGTGATGCTGGGCGAACGCCCGCACGCTTCCGAAGGGCGGGAGATCGCTGGCGATGCTCGTCCAGCTCTCGCCTTGATCGTCGCTCCTCAGCACATAGGGCATGAAGTCGTTGGAGCGGTGGCCGTCGAAGGTGGCGTAGATGACGTTCTCGTCGTGCTTGGACCAGCGCACCTTGCTCACGTACGTGGTGTCGGGAACGCCGGAAAAGCGCATGCGCTTGGTCCAGGACTGGCCGTCGTCCAGGGAAACCGAGATGACACCATCGTCGGAGCCGGTCACCAGGAGCCCGGGCCGCAGGGCGGACACGTCGATAGAGCTGATGTTGCTGAACACCGCCACGCCCTGGTGTCGGGACACGGCGTTGGGTCCGGGAATCTCGCCCATCATCTCCAGGCTGTCCCGGTCGATGGCCTGAGTCAGATCCTCGCCGAGCCGTGTCCACGAGTCCCCTCGGTCCGTGCTCTTGAACACGTAGTTCGCCGCGAAGTAGACCGTGGCGGGGTCGAAGGGCGAGATCTGGATCGGCGCGCTCCAGTTGAAGCGGTAGGGCATCTCCCCCGGCGCCGGATTGGGCCGGATGCTCTTCCGATCCCCCGTCCGCCCGTCGTAGCGAACGATGCCCCCGTTCTGGGACTCGACATAGGCGATGGTGTGGTCCCCGGGATCCACAGCCGCATAGAATCCGTCTCCTCCAGCCATCACGAACCACAAGGAGTTGGGGATTCCCATGGCGTACCGGGTGCGGCTGGGCCCACCCCAGGTGTTGTTGTCCTGGAATCCGCCATACACCCCGTAGAACGGCTCCTGCATGTCGTATCCGATGGCGTAGAACTGGGAGATGGGAAGGTCCGCGGACCAGTCCCAGGTCTCGGCGTAGTCCCGGGTCACGTAGAGCCCGCCGTCGTTGCCCAGGATCAGGTGATTCCGGTTCTCGGGGTTGATCCACAGAGCGTGGTGGTCCACGTGGACCCCGCCCCGTCCCACCGACTCCCACGTGACCCCCCCGTCCTGGGAGCGCATGAGAGGCACGCCCAGGTGATACACGACGTCCGGATCCACGGGGTCGACCCGGATCTGGCCGAAGTACCACGGAATGGACTGGATGTCGTCGGTCTGACGCCAGTTCAGCCCCCCGTCGTCCGTGCGATAGACCCCTGCGTCCGATCCTTCGGTGACCGCATAGAGGGTCGCCGGGTGATTGAGGGAGATGTCCAACCCGATGCGACCCATGTCACCCTCGGGCAGGCCCCGGGTCAACCGGGTCCAGGTCTCACCTGCGTCCGCCGACTTCCAGATTCCGCTCCCGGGCCCGCCGCCGATGAACCCGAAGGCCCGACGCTCGCGCTGGTAGCTGGCCGCATACAGGACGTCCGGGTTGCTGGGATCCATGACCACGTCCGTGACCCCGGTATGCTCGTCCAAGGTCAGGACGGCGTTCCAGTTGGCGCCCCCATCCACCGACTTGAAGAGTCCGCGCTGCCCCCCCGCGGCCCAGAGCGGGCCTACCGCCGCCACGTAGACCACGTCGGGATTCTCGGGGTGCACCACGATCCGTCCCACGTGCTGCGACTCGCGAAGACCCACGTGTTCCCAGGTCTTTCCACCGTCGAGGCTCCGATAGACACCGTCCCCATAGGAAGAGCTCCTCTGGCTATTGGCCTCACCGGTCCCCACGTAGACGACGTTCGAGTTGGACGGAGCGATCCCGATGTCCCCGATGGACCCCACGCCAGCGTCGTCGAAGATGGGCTCCCAGGACGTGCCGCCGTTGGTGGACTTCCAGACTCCACCCGACGCGGCAGCGATGTAGACCACCGTTCCCAGCTCACCGCCGCGAGCGCCGTGGGAGGAGGCCACCGCGATGTCTACGACCCGGCCGCTCATGGCCGCCGGTCCGATGGAGCGAGGCGTGATCGAGCGGATCATGTCAGGGACTTCGACGGCGGCGGATGCCCCGTCCCCTGCACTCCCGGCCCGCTGGGCATCCGCGGACAGGGTGCTCGTGAGGGCCACAGCCAGCATGGCAAGCGGCACGGAGATTCGACGAACGGTCTTGTGTTGCATTTTCGCTTTCCTGTTGGACGCGAAGGGGATCTGCTCGAGGCCCTGTTCGACGGGACGAGGAGCCTGGATCTTACGCCGCGGCGATCACAGCAGAAAGGGTGCCGGGCCGACCTGGAGGGCCGAAGATGCGGCGCGGGTTGCGGAGCGTTAAGGTGGATCCAACGAACCAGAGAAGCCGCTCCGCCCACCCACTCCCACGGGGGATCCGATCATGCATTCCCTGAACTCAAAGCAGCGGGCTTTCCTCAGATCCATGGCCCACCACCTGAAGCCGGTGGTTCACGTGGGAAACGAAGGCGTGTCCGAGGCCCTTCTGGCGAGCGTGGGCGACGCCTTCAACACCCGGGAGCTGCTCAAGGTGAAGGTCCTGGAGAATGCACCGGAGGATCCCCGCACCACGGGGGATCGCATCGTGGAGGGCATCGCCGACACCCACGTAGCCCAGACCATCGGGCGCACGATCGTTCTCTACCGCCCGTTCCCCGAAAGCCCCGAGATCCGCCTCCCCTGAAGGCGAGGCCTCACTCGGAGCGGAGCACCACCGCCGGGTGTACCCGTCCGGCCCGCCGGGCCGGGAAGAACGAGGCGGCTGCGGCCACCACCAGGAAGAGGGCCACCACGGATAGGAGCGTGGTGGGGTCCGACGCGCTCACCCCGTAGAAGATGGACTGGGCCAGTCTGGCCACACCCAGGGCGAGGACCAGTCCCACGGCCATACCCAGAGCCGTCAGGCGAAGGCCCTCTCCGACGATGATCCGGTTGATCTGACCCGAAGTGGCGCCCATGGCGATCCTCAGTCCCATCTCCTTCCGGCGCTGGGCCACCGAGTACGCGATGAGGCCATAGATCCCCAGTGCCGCCAGGAAGAGGGCCACGCCCCCGAACACCGCCAGGAAGATGGACCCGAGGCGCCAGGGGAAATCGTTCTCCGCCACGATCTCTCCGAGCGGCCTGAAGTCTGCCGGAAGGGTCGGGTCGGCGTCGGCCAGTACCCGCCGGGCACCTCCGACCAGGGCGGAGGGCGGACCTGCGGCGCGAATCACCGCGAAGCGGCGTCGGAACTCCCGCTCGGCAAGGGGACGGTAGACGTGGAGGTCAGGACCCTGCCCGTCGAACCCGTCGTGGTACACGTCTCCCACCACACCGACGATGGTGTACTCGGTGCGGGCTTCGGAGTCCAGAACCAGGGTCTGCCCCAGGGGGGACTCCGCCGGCCAGAGTCGCTGGGCGATCCCCTCGCTGATGA
The DNA here is from genome assembly GCA_039591855.1 of Gemmatimonadota bacterium. Classification (GTDB taxonomy): domain Bacteria; phylum Gemmatimonadota; class Gemmatimonadetes; order Longimicrobiales; family Gaopeijiaceae; genus JBDHCV01. The sequence goes on from JBDHCV010000037.1 coordinate 14,265, forward strand.
TGGCCACCCGGTCACCCTCACGACCGTCCATCTCCTCGAAGGTCCTCCCCATGATCATGGGAATGCCCATGGCTCCGAAGTAGCCTCCGTCGGACCAGGTCGTGAGGGCTTGAGGCCAACGATCCCCGGGCGGGAGGACGCCCGCACGGGCGAACTCGGCCACCATGGACTCGTGGTTCATGACCATGGGATAGACCTGGCCATGGGCCTCGACTCCAGGGAGCGCCCCCAGTTCCTCCCCCACCCCGCCGTAGAACTCCCGCAAGTCGGCGGTCTCCGGGTAGTCCGAGTCCGGAAGTCGCATCTCCACGGTCAGGACCGAAGCGGCGTCGTAGCCCAGGTCCAGGCCCCGTACCTCCATGAAGCTCCGGACCATGAGACCGGTGGCCGTGACCAGCACGATGGCCAGCGCCACCTCGGAAACCACCAGGATCCGGCGCTTGCGCATGGACCGCTTCCCGTGGCCGCTGCCCTGCCCACCCTCTCGGAGCGCGGCGGAAAGATCGGTACGCGCCGACGAAAGTGCGGGCAGAAGCCCGAAGAAGAGCGGGGTGGCCACCGTGACCGCCGCCGTGAAGAGCAGGACCCGCCCGTCCAGGGCAACGCCCCCTACCTTGAACAGCCCAGGGGGAAGGAGCGTGTCGAGGAATCCACTGGTGGCGTAGGCGATGGCCACACCCAGGGCTCCCCCGACGAGGGCCAGGAGAAGACTCTCGGTCAGCAGCTGGCGAATCAGTCGCCGTCGATCGGCGCCCACGGCCGCCCGGACCGCCAGCTCTCGGGTGCGGCCCGAGGCACGGGCCACCGTGAGACCGGCGATGTTCACGCACACGATAAGCAGCACCAGGCCGACGGCGGCCAGGAGGACGGCGAACCCGATCTGGAGCTGATCCCACGCGAAGTTCAGCGCTTGCCGGATCGGCTTCACCGTCACGCCCTGAAAGCGGCCGTCCACGTCGGGATACAGACCGGACAGTTCCCGCTGGACCCGGGCCAGGTCGGCCTGGGCCGACTCTGGAGTCTGCCCCGGTCCAAGCCGCCCGATGGGAATGTGGGCCGTCCGATCCCGGGTCTCGCTACCCGCTGACGCCGGATCCGGAAGCCACATGTAGATGTCGCCGAAGGGGAAGTTGAAGTCCGGAGGCATGACCCCGACCACGGTCCGCTGGACTCCGTCCACGGCGATGGTGCGTCCCAGGATACCGGGATCGCCACCGTACCGCCGCTGCCAGAGACCGTGAGCGATCACCACCACGTCCTCTCCGGCCGGTCCCCCGTCCCCCGGCTGGATGGTCCTGCCCAGGGCCGCGGGCGCCTGGAGCGTCTGAAACAGGTTGTCCGTCACCCAGCCGTACTGGATGCGCTCAGGGCCTTCCGGGCCGGTCACGTTGGCTGCGGAGTAGTAGTAGGCGGCCCACTCCTCCACCGCCTGAGATCGGGACGCCCAGTCCTCGATCTGGGCCAGGGAGAAGCGTCCCCAGATCCAGCCGGTCTCCTGCGTCTGGCCTACCTGGACGAGCTCCTCGGCCTCCCCGTAGGGCAGCGGACGGAGGAAGTACGGATTCAAGATCGAGAAGATCAGGGTGTTCGCGGCGATGCCCACGGCCAGCGTGGTCACCACGACCAGGGCGTAAGCGGGGCTCCGTCGAAGGGTGCGGCCCGCATAGGTCAGGTCCTGGATGAACTCCTCGAATCGCATTGCTCGTCGCTCCTGTCGGTCTCGTCGCGTCCCCTGGCCGACGCAGTAGTTCCTGGTGTCTTCAAGGCTTCCGAACTCCGTAAGCGCCCTGGCAGCGGCTTCCTCCGCGGACAGTCCGCTCTCGATCCACTCCGCTTCGGCGGCCTCCATGTGGAAGGCCAGCTCCTCGTCCACGGCCCGGCGTATGTCCCGGCGGGAGCGGATGGGCAGGCGGAAGGTCCGGAGGAAGTCCCTCATACTTCGGTGCCCACCTCTGCCATGGGCGTGGGAGCCAGAATCCGCGCCACGGCGTCCACGTAGGCCCGCCACCTGGACGTCTCCGACTCCAGTTGACGGCGGCCAGCCGAGGTGAGTCGGTAGAACTTCGCCCGCTTCCCCTTCTCCGAGAGCCCCCACTCAGCTTCGATCCAGCCCTCCCGCTCCATGCGGTGGAGGGCCTGGTAGAGGGCCCCGTCCTGAAGGATCACCACACCCTCGGATCGCCTCCGAAGCGTGCGAGAGACGGCGAATCCGTGGAGAGAGCCGTCCCGCAGGGTGCGCAGAATGAGGAGGTCCACGGTGCCGGGGATGATGGCGTGTTCCTTGGTGCTCATGTTTGCTCGTCGAGGCCAGGTTCCATGTGCGGCCCTCCGGACTCCGGTCGGCCGATTCATTACCTCAGTATGTGTGACCTCAGCAAGTGAGGCAATACTCCGAGCCCTACGCGCCGCGGTCGCCGGGGGTTTCAGGGAGGGGGCCGTACAGTCCTACCGGGCAAGTGCAACCGGCAGAAGGAGGGTCCTTCGGCGTCGGCAAAGCGCTCTCCTCCTCGTGTCCCGACGTCTTAGTTTGCAGATCGGGGGCGGCAGAGAGACATGTGAGACTTTGATCAGATTGGATCGAAAGCATGGAAAGTGAATTCGGCCCCGGCGAGGCAGAATTCGTCAGGACCCGGGAGGCCGCAGAGAGGGCTGACCCGACGCTGGTGATCCTTGCAGCAGGAGCCGCCTCGAGGTTCGGAAGACCCAAACAACTGGAGCCTGTCGGCCCCCGGGGACAGGCCATCCTCGACTACACGCTGCTGGACGCTTGGAGAGCTGGATTCAAGCGGTTTGCGGTGGTGATCCGCCCCTCGATGGGGACGGCCTTCGAGGCTCATCTCTCCCGCACGCCGGATCGCTGGCAGGGCGCGTCGGACCTGGATCCCACGACGATCGCGCTCGTAGACCAGGCAGGCGATCCCGACCGTGGCCCCTGGGGCACCGGCCACGCCGTGCTGTCCGCAAGGGGCCTGGTGAATGGCCCCTTCGCGGTGGCGAACGCGGACGACTTCTACGGGCGCTCCTCCCTCGAGCGACTCGCGGCGCACCTCGGGGAAGAGTCGGGAACCGATGCCTGGGCCCTCGTGTGCTACGCCATCGGCCGGACCCTATCGCCCCATGGCGGCGTGTCCAGGGGATTCTGCGTCGAAAACCCCGATGGGACCCTCGCCTACATCCGGGAGGCCGTTCAAGTCCGGCGGGAAGAGGACGGAGTGATCCGGGACAGCCAGGGATTGGAGATTCCCGAGCACGCCCCCTCCTCCATGAACCTGTGGGGATTGGACGAGCGTGTGTTCGCGATGCTGGAGGAAGGCGCGGCGCCGGACCCGAACTCGGGGGAGTTCCGGCTGCCCGAGGCGGTGGGCCAGTGGATCACACAGGGTCGGGGGCGAGTGAAGATGCTCCAGACCGGGGATCGATGGTTTGGCCTCACCTACCCCGGGGATTTGCCAGGAGTCCGAGAGGCCATCGCCGAACTGCACGCCCGGGGGGTCTATCCCGGGTCTTAGAAGGTCCTAGGAGGGGGCACCACCGCTGGCCGCCAGCGGGCCCACCCCCGCTCGTTCCCCCGGGATCGACACGAACCCCACCGGGGGCTCATCCGGCCGCCCCTGGGCGCACACGGACATGGCCGCGAGCACGCCGGCTGCAGATGCCTCGGCGGACAGCGCTACCGCGCAGCCTCCGAAGCCCGCCCCAGTGAGCCGAGCTCCGGCTGCTCCCTGGGCCATGGCGGCCTCCACCATCCGGTCGAGGACCGGTGTGCTGACGCGGAAATCGTCTCGAAGGCTCTCATGGGACTCCAACATGAGCCGTCCGAATCCCTGGAGGTCCGCGTCACGCATGGCATGACAGGCCGCCTCCACTCGCAGAGCTTCGCCCACGACGTGGCGGAAGCGAGGGTAAGCACGAGCATCGAGAACCTCCCCAGAGAGATCCACCAACTCGGGTGGCGACCCCACCATCAAGGCCCGGTAGCCGGTCCCCTGGGGCATCCCGACGGCGGCGACCACACTGGCCAGCGCCTCCTCCACCTCCCGCCGGCACTCGTTGTAGGCCTCCTGCACGGGCCCCGACTTGCGGGCCTCCGCACCCGAGTGCACCACCACGAAGGGGCAGGCCGCCTGGTCCATTCCCCCGCCCCGGGTGCCGGTATACCGCTCCCCTTCGGCCAGGACGTCCGCCAACACCAGTCGCTCTCCGGGGGTGGACGGCGCACGATCATCAGCCTCCAGCAGCGCCATGGCCATGGCCACAACCAGCGCGGACGAGGAGGAGAGCCCGGCGGAGTCGGGGAGGGTGGAGCAGACCAGGGCATCGACACCTCGGGAGGCTCCATGGGCGCCAACCACGGCCTGGGCCGCTGCCCTCAGGTAGTTGCCCCAGCCCCCTTCCTCACCCCGGGGAATCCGCTCCGCGAGCTCGAAGGCCTCCTCGGGGAATCGAGCGTCCAGGTTCACCGCACGCACGGTCCCGTCAGACCTCGGCCGGAACGCGATGCGCACCTCCCTCCCCAGCGCCATGGGAAGGACGGGCAGCCCCGCGTAGTCGATATGCTCCCCGATGAGGTTCACCCGCCCCGGGGCACGGGCCAGGTGGGTGGGATCGGCGCCGAATCGGCGCCGGAAGGCCGAGACCGCGTCCAGTTCACTCAGCGGTTCACCCCCCCACGATCTCCCACTGGGGCCACTCTTTCCAACGTCCCCGGGTGAAGTCGGGGAACTCCACCGGCGCCGACCCGGCGGCCACGGAGATCTCGGTCAATTCGCACACGGCGCTCAGAGCGGCCGCGTCGTAGACGTTCATGTCCGTGGGCTCCCCGGCCCGGAGGCACTCGATGAGCCGGAAATCCTCGATGAAGTCCATGCCCCCGTGCCCGGCCCCGGCGGATTGCTCCCGAAGTCGACGCCAGATGGGGTGCTCGAACTCCTCGTAGTAGGACTCGGCTTCCTCCCAGCGGTGGGACGGGCTCCGCCCTTCGACGTAGACTCTGTTCGGGTATCCCTGGAATATGCCCCGGGTCCCCTGGACCTGGTGGATCCGGGAGTAGGGCCGGGGAAGGTTGGTGTCGTGGGTCAGGTAGATGGTCCGGCCCAGGGCCGTCTGGATCATGGACGTGTTCACGTCGCCCAGGGCGAAGGTCTCGGACCGCTTCGGAGATTCGGGTGGGAAGGTCTGCTCGGCGTACTCCTGCAGCCCCCTGGAGGGCGAGCTCATGGACACCAGACGGGCGAATCGGTCCCCGCGGTTGATGTTCATGCAGTTCGCCACTGGGCCCAGGCCGTGAGTGGGATAGAGATTCCCGTTCCGGACCCAGGAGTGGTTCCTGCGCCAGAGTCCCTCGTCGGCGTCCTCGAACTTGATCGCCCGCAGATCGTGATTGTATCCGCACTCGGCGTGGAGGATCTCTCCCAGGACCCCCTGACGGACCATGTTCAGCACCATCATCTCGGGGCGGTCGTAATTGCAGTTCTCCATCATGACGCAGTGCTTGCCCTGGGCCTCGGCCGTCTCCACCAGCTCCCAGCAACCGTCCAGCGTGTAGGCCGCCGGGACCTCGGTCACCGCGTGCTTCCCGTTGTTCATGGCGGCCACACAGACCGGCACGTGCCAGCGCCATGGGGTAGATGTGAAGACGAGGTCCAGATCCTCGGTCTCGCAAAGGCGGCGGAAGTCGGTCTCGCCCCGGCTGTATCCCGAGGGCTCCGGAAGCCCCGCGTCCCTGCACCAGTCCTGGATCCTGCGGACCTTCTCGGGCACGATGTCGCACACCGCGACGATCTCCACGCCGTCGATGGCCAGGAAGTTCCGGACGTGGGAAGAGCCCTGGAGGCCCACGCCCACGAAGCCGATGCGCACCCGGTCCATTGGTGGTGTGACGAGCGGATGCTCCGGCGCCGGCCCGAGGCGGGACTCCTGTGCGCGCCCCGACGGCTCCGACCCCTCCGTACGCCCAGCCCCGGCCACCGCCAGGGCCCCCACCGCCAAGGTTCCCTGGCGCAGCGCCTCCCGGCGGGTGATGGGACCGCTTCTCCGTGGTTCCGCTCCAGACATGCGACTGACTCCTGGGCTGGGACCGGATCTCCGGCCCTGTCCTGGGACCGCCCCTACGATCCCGATCGTATGGTAAACCTGGCCTGGCCCAGCGCCACGGGCCATCGCGGCGTCGTCGAGATCCCCTGGACGGTCTCCTCCGATCCGGCTTCCGTCTTGGAAACCGTACGAATCTCGAACCGCCACACCTCCGCGGGCGCCAGATCCCAGACCACATCCAGATCCTCGGAAGCCGAGATCTCCGGCGCGAACAGGGCGTCGCGGGGATACTCGGTGGGATCCCACTCATAGGAGACCGCCACCGAGCCGTCGGCCCCGAAAGCCAGTCGCTTGGAGAGCGACCCGGGGGAATCGCAGGACAGGTGGATCTCCGCCCGTTCCCCCGCCGGTTCGGCGTCCAGCTCCGTCACCGTCCAGGAAAGGGCTCGACGAGCCCAGGAAAGCACCGGTGCGCACCGACCCTCCCGATACTCGTCCTCGGTCATCGCGCCGGGGAGGACCCGATCCACCAGAATCGCCCTGAGATCCAGGTCGGCGGGAGGAAGCTCCCGAAAGGCCAGCGTCCGTTCCCGATCGTGGATGGAGGGCATCCCCCCCTCCTCCGCGCCACGGGGGTCCGGCAGTGCATCCGCGGGTTGGGCCGTCGGGTCGATCTCTGACTTGTCCGGAAGATGGTACGCCTCCCGCCTGCGGGTGAGCACGTCGGCGAGATTTCGACGCCGGGCGAAGAGGCTCAGCTCCTCGATGCCCCCCCCACGGCGGGGTGCCACGACCGCGGAGAAGCGGCCCCCATGGATCCAGAGTTCCTCGGAGCCGTCCCCGTCCAGGTCCAGGGCTTCGACCTCCACGCCCTCGCCCTCACGGAGCGCCCTCTCAGCATCCGCCAGGTGCCCCCAGATCGCCCCCCGCAGGTGCCGGAGGTACAGGCCTCCGAACACGCCGTGCCAATAGGCGTCGTTGCACTGGGCCATCCCGATCGCCCTCCTGGCCTCTGGCGGGTCGCCCCGATCCCTGCACAACCGGCTCAAGCGTTGGGCCTTCTTGTGCATCCGATTGGATTCGGGGTAGCGCGTCAGGAAGTTGCGCCAGTGCCCCCCCCGTCCCACCTCCCCGATCCGGGGCCGAGACCATTCCTCCATCTCTCGATAGGAACCGGAGGGAAGGTAGATGGGTCCCGCCGACGGAATCTGGTCCAGCGCCTGGGACGGCGTGACCAATTCCAGATCCCCGCTCTCCCTCAGGCGGGTCAAGGTTCGCAGGAACCGATCCATCCATCCCGAGCCCCAAACCCACTCGGCCGTGCCGGGCCATCCGCCGAACTTCTCCCCGTCGTCGGCGAGGACCGCCATTCTCCGCCCCGCGGCCTTCAGATCCAGGAGGTAGTCGGCAAGCTCTTCAGGCGGCCTGAACGGCACCAGGTAGCGGAGCCGCTCGTCGATGGGGAGCACGTCCACCCCCTTCCCCGCCCAGTCGGTGCGGAAGGGCCGGTGGAGGTCACGGGTCTCCAGCCCCGAGGCCCCCAGGTGCCAATCGTCCAGGAACACGTATCGGACTCCCGCATCGGCCAGGTCCCCCGCCAGGTCCGGCTCCCAGACCCTCTCCGTGAGCCAGAGTCCTGTGGCCTCCACCCCCATTCGGTGACGCATCCATTCCCGCATCCACCTTATCTGGTCCAGTCGGTCCGGGCGGTCCAGCGCCGGGAGGACGGGCTCGTAAAAGCCCGAAAGGAGCAACTCGATCCGACCCTCCCCGGCGAGCCTGGCGACCCGATCCAGATAGCCATGTCCGTGGCGGTCCAGCCAGTCCAGGAGGGGGCCGGACACGTGCAGCGCCACGGGAAGGGTGTCCGCCTCCTCCAGGGTCCGGAGGAGGGGCTCGTAGACGGAATCGGCATGATCGGCGAAGACAGCGTCGAAGTTGCCCACGGGCTGATGGACGTGGATGCCGAAGACGAACCGGAGAGGCCCCGAAGCCCGCAGGGAACGGGCCCCCAATGCCTCCTCGGAGAACCCGAGGTCCCTGGCCAGGGGCGCCAGCGACTCCCGCTCCGGGGGCAAGCGGTTTTCCATGTCGGCCCAGAGGGCGGACTGGTCCGCGGAGGGGACCCCAGAATCCCCTTCCCCCAGGCGATCCGCCACCTCCTCGGCTCCGGGGGCGCCCCGGACCGCCTCGATCCAGACCCGGCCACCGTCACCGACCTCCGGATCCGTGCTCGTCGCTCCTCCGAGATGCCGGAGGAGCGCCGCCTCCAGATCCGTGGAGATTTCGCCCGCGGCGTCGATGGCGTGGGCCGCATAGCGGAGCACCTGCAGGGGTTCGAGCCCCCCGATGTCGTCGAAGAACCAACCGCAGGACGTAAACATGCGAAGGGCGTCCCGCTCCATCTCCAGGAGGTCCAGGACCCGGCCGACGTCGGCGTCCGGCGAGTCGGGAGGGAGCAGGGCCTGGGCGAATCGGGCCCGGGCCTCGGGGCCTGCGTCCACCACGTCCCCGTACCGGTCCCGGGCCTCCCAGGGATCCAGGGTCCAGCTTCGTCCCTCCGCCTGGAAGATCCGGTGGAGTCCATGGGCCAGCTCGACCAGACCCTCGCGAAGGGGTTCGCGCCATTCCTGGGCCGGCGGCTCGTTGACGTCCATCCGGCAACCGCACGAGCCCCGCCACCGCTCCACCCCATGGGCGCAGGACCACGAGGTGTTCTCCACCAGCTCCAGGGGAGGCAGGGACGGATGGGCCGCCAGGTAGGACGCCGGGTTCTCGATGCGCAGGTCCGGTGCCTCCGCAAGGCGCTCCACCACTGCGGCCAGGGCCAGGTCGCCCCATCGGTGATGGTGTCCGAAAGTCTCCCCGTCGGTGGCCATGGTGACCAGGGCTCGTCGGCTCTCGTCCCCGGGATTCCGGATCGCCCGCTCCCAGGACTCGGCGTCCTTGAGGAGCTGCCCGAACGCCACGCCGTGGGACAGCCCTCCGTCGTAGGGAAAGACCACCATCTTCCCGCCGCCGGGGAGCGCCACGATCCCGGGCCCGCCGTCGGCCGGTGCTCCCTCCACCTGGTGGGGCGCGAGGATGGTGAATCGGATCCCTTCGTCGGCGAGGACACCGAGGGTTTCCAGGTCCACGGCGGTCTCCGGAAGCCACATACCCTCGGGATCCCGTCCGAAGCGCCGGCGGAAATCCCGAATCCCCCACCGGACCTCGGTGACCTTGTCCCGCCGGGAGGCCAGGGGGAGGATCACGTGGTGGAAGGGGGCGGCCACGGCGTTTCCGTGCCCGAGCCGGCGCACCGAACGGATATCGGCCTCGATGAAGGCCCTATAGGTCTCCGGCGCCTCGCGGGCCATCCACCGAAGAAGCGTCGGGCCCGCGTCCCAGGACAACCAGTCGAGGGTGTTCACCATCCGGCGGATTCCACCATCTCCGTCCAGGATGCGTGCCTCGGTGATCGGCCTGTAGCACTCGGCCAGGACCCGCTCGTTCCAGTCGTGGAAGGGGTGGGCCGAGAGCTCCCTCGGGACCCGGTCGGTGCGGGGGTCCTCCCTGGGAGGCTGATAGAAATGTGCGTGGAGAACGACGGATCGCATGGGCGCTGTGCGAGGAGGAAGAAGGGATCCGGGGTTGCCCGTCACTTCAGGGACAGGTGATGGAGCACGGCGCGGAAGTATACGTTGGCATAGAGGTCCACGGAGCGCTGCCAGCTGAAGTCCCGGCCCATGGCCTCCTTGACGTGCCAGGTCCAGGCGGACCTATCCCTGAACAGTTCGATGGCGTAGGTCAGCGCCTCCTCCAGGGCCCACGCCTGGTACTCGTCGAAGACGAATCCCGTCACCCGGTCCTCCACCGTGTCCGCCAAGCCACCCACCCGCCGCACCACCGGGAGGGCCCCGTAGCGCTGGGCCCGCATCTGGGTCAAGCCGCAAGGCTCGTAGAGCGAAGGCATGAGGAGGAGGTCCGCGCCGGCCATGAGCTTGTGTTCGACCTCCTCGGTGAAGTTGAAGCGTACAGTCACCTGCTCGGGATAGCGCTGTGCAAGGGCCCCCAGGGCCTCCTGATAGTGCGGCTGCCCCTCGCCGAGGAAGAACCACTGGGCCTCCAGGCGGGGCATCATGTCACGTGCGAGGATCAAATCGAGCCCCTTCTGCTCCACCAGACGGGCGCTCATCCCGATCAGCGGCACATCCGGGTCGGGGGCGAGGCCCGCCGCTTTCTGGAGCCACGCCTTGTTCACCGCCCGGCCGGACAGGTCGTCGGCGGTGTAGTTCACCTCGATGTCCGGATCGGTGGCCGGGTCCCACACGTCGTAGTCGATCCCGTTCAGGATCCCCACGAACCGGTCGGACAGGCCGTTGAAGGTGTCCTGGAGCCCGAAGCCTCCGGTCCGTGTTCTCAGTTCCCGGGCATGGGTGGGGCTCACCGTGGTCACCATGTCCGAGAAGACCAGCCCGCCCTTGAGCAGATTCGTCTTGCCGTACCACTCCATGAAGTCGGGGTGGTAGAGCGACTCCGGCAACCCCAACTCCGAGAGGACACCCGGCCCCTCGTAATGCCCCTGGTACCCTCCGTTGTGGACCGTGAGCACGGTGGCGACGTCCCGGAAGAAGTCCTGCTCCTTCATGAGGGCACCCAGGTAGACGGCGGCCAGGGATGCGTGCCAGTCATGGGCGTGGAGGATCACCGGGCCCGTCGCCACGTCCGGCAGCACCTTCAGCGCAGCCCGATTCAGGAATGCGAACCGGCGGTGGTTGTCGGCGTAGCTTCCTCCGGACTCACCGTAGATCCCATCCCGGTCGAAGTAGTCGGGGTGGTCGATGAAATAGACCCGAGGGCCTCCGTCCCGTCCCACGTCTTCGAAGAGCCTGCCTTCCTCCGAGCGCCCTCCGAGGTCGAAGCGGAAGGGCTCCCCGACCGGCTCGATGGACGTGGCATGATCCCGGACACGGGCATAGAGGGGCATGATGACCGCCACGTTACGACCCGCCATGGCCTGGAAGCGGGCAATGCCCCGAACCGCCTCGGCCAATCCGCCGGTCCTGGCGTAGGGCCAGTATTCGGCTGCCAGGTGCACGATGGTCTCATCCATCCCGGGCTCGCGGCCGGGGAGGATCTGGGGATCGCCGGTCTGGTCCGTGGAGTCTGCCATGGATCTATCCATCGAGTTGGAATAGTGGCCCGCAGGCCGCTGACCACCCAAGATGGGGCATGGACCCTCCCGCGCGCACCGTGCGGGAGCGCCGTCGAGGATCGTTACGGAAGGGTCGGTCCCCAGTGACAGACGCCATGCAGGACCGGGACCACGATTCGGAGGCCGCCTTTCTGGCCCTGGTCGAGGGTCGCTCGAAACATGCGTTCGACTGGCTGGGAATCCACCCCCTCTCGAATGCCGGGGACCCCGGACGCGTGGTTCGGGCCTTCCTTCCCTGGGCCGATCAGGCCTGGGTCGTTCGCGAGGGAAGGGGCGCCGGATCCGAGGAATGGGAGGCGGCGATGGAGCGCGTCCACCCGGGCGGCGTGTTCGAAGCCCGGTTCCCCGACGAGGAGTCCTTCTTCGCGTATCGGCTCCGAGCCACCGGGGGCGGGAGCGGGGGGGCGGAGTTCGAAGACCCCTATCGGTTCGGGCCCATGGTGGACGAGTTGCGGGTCCACGGCTTCCTGGCCGGGACGGAGAGGCGGGCCCATCAGGTGCTTGGGGCCCGGCAGGTCCGGTTTGAGGACGGCGGAGCTGAATCTGTGAGCGGGACCTTGTTCACGGTCTGGGCCCCCCATGCCAGAGCCGTGAACGTGGCCGGAGACTGGAACGGGTGGGACCCCCGCTGCCATCCCATGCGACCCCGGGGCGCCACCGGGGTCTGGGAGTTGTTCCTGCCCAACGTGCACACCGGCGCTCTCTACAAGTACCAGATCCTCAGCGCCTTCAGTGAGGTCATGGAAAAGGCCGACCCGTTCGGGCGGGCCGTGGAACTACGGCCGGCCACAGCGTCGGAGGTCTGGGATCCGGAGGGGTACGTCTGGGACGACAGCGAGTGGATGGAGAGACGTCAGGGCCGGGACCCCGACCGGGAGCCCTTGAGCGTCTACGAAGTGCACCTGGGAAGCTGGCGCCGGCATCCCGCCAGGGCCGCGGGAGATCCCGGTTGGATGAGCTACCGGGAACTGGCGGACGAGCTCCTCCCGTACGTGAAGGACCTGGGCTTCACCCACGTCGAGCTCCTCCCGATCCTGGAGCACCCCCTGGACCAGAGCTGGGGCTACCAACCCCTGGGTTTCTTCGCTCCCACCTCCCGGCATGGAACCCCGGACGATTTTCGATACTTCGTGGACCGGGCTCACCAACTGGGGATCGGCGTCCTACTGGACTGGGTTCCCGGCCACTTCCCCCGAGACGAGCACGGGCTGGCGCGTTTCGACGGCACGGCCCTCTACGAGAACCCCGATCCCCTCCAGGCGGAGCACCCCGACTGGGGCACCCTGGTCTTCGATTTCAGTCGACCGGAGGTCCGTTCATTCCTGGTGTCCAGCGCTCTTCATTGGCTCGAGGACTACCACCTGGACGGGCTTCGGGTGGATGCCGTCGCCTCCATGCTCTACCTGGACTATTCCCGGGAGGAGGGCACCTGGACCCCCAACCAGTGGGGTGGCAACGAGGACCTCCACGCCGCCGAGTTCCTGGCGATACTGAACGACGCCATACACCAGGAGACCCCGGGGGCCATGGTGATCGCCGAGGAATCCACCTCCTGGCCGGGGGTATCCCACGGCACGGACCGGGGCGGCCTCGGCTTCGACCAGAAGTGGAACATGGGGTGGATGAACGACACGCTGGAGATCATGAGCACGGATCCCCTGTTCCGTCGCTTCCAATACGACCGGCTCACGTTCTCACTGATGTACGCGTTCAGCGAGCGCTTCACCCTCCCCCTCTCCCATGACGAGGTCGTCCACGGCAAGCACTCGCTCCTCTCGAAGATGCCCGGCCCCCTGGAGCAGCGGTTCGCCAACCTCCGGCTCCTGCTCTCCTACATGTGGACGCACCCCGGCAAGAAGCTGCTGTTCATGGGCGGGGAGTTCGGCCAGTGGACCGAGTGGAACTCCGACGGGGAACTGGACTGGGTCCTGACGGACCTGCCCGCCCATGCCGGGCTCCAGCACATGGTGCGGGACCTGAACCGCCTCTACCGGTCAGACCCGGCGCTCCACGTCCTGGACTTCAGACCCGAGGGCTTCGAATGGGTGGACTGTCACGACCCCGAACGAACCATCCTCTCGTTCCTGCGGTGGAGTCCGGACTGGGAGGACTTCGTATTGGTGGTCGCCAACTTCACGCCGGTGGAACGGAATGACTTCCGGCTGCCGGCGCCCTTCCCGGGGCGCTACCGTGTCCTGTTCAACTCCGACGCTCCGGTATACGGGGGGAGCCAGAAGGTGGTCCCCCAGGAACTGGACACGCGCCCCGGCGAGATCCTCGGCCGGGACCAGTTCCTGGAGCTACCCCTGCCCGGGCTGGCCGTCCTGATCCTGAAGCACCAACGGCCCTGACCCGGACGCTCACACCTCCTGGAGCCCCGGATTCGCCGGATTCTCGAAGGGAGGATCATCGCCGTTTCCCTCCCCCGAGAGGGCCCGGACGTAGTACGACCGAGCGTAGTCGGCCACCATCCGGTCGGTGGTGAACCAGGCCCCGGCCACGCGCAGCGCCTCCTTCATGCGTCGGATCCAATCCACGGGCAACCCGTTCTCATTCCGATCGTAGTAGGCCGGAACGATCTCGCGCTCGAGCAGGGTGAAGAGGGCCTCGTGGTCGGCGGCATCCGCGGCCTCCGGCTCCTCGTCGGCCAGAGGGATGGCCCACCCGTTGTCGCTGTTGAACCCCTCGGCCCACCAACCGTCCAGCGTGCTCAATTGGGGCACGCAGTTGAGGGCCGCCTTCATCCCGCTCGTGCCGGAGGCCTCCAGGGGGACCCGGGGCAGGTTGAGCCAAAGGTCCACGCCCTGGACCAGCCGATGGGCCACGTGGAGGTCGTAATCCTCGACGAACGCGATGCGCCCCTCGAACCGGGAGTCCCGGGTCGCGGCCCAAACCTGCTGGAGGACCGCCTTGGCATGATCGTCCGCTGGATGGGCCTTACCCGCGAACACGATCTGGACGGGCCGCCAGGGATCGGTGAGCAGCCTCTGGAGGCGATCCTCGTCCCGGAAGAGGAGATGGGCTCGCTTGTAGGTGGCGAACCGACGAGCGAAGCCGATGGTGAGGGGCTCCGGCGACAGCAGTGTGCCTGCCCCGATCAGGTGGGCCGACTCCTTCCAGAGGGTCCGCCAACGATTCCGGGCCTGCTCACGACAGTAGTCCAGCAGAGCGCGCTTCAGCTCCAGATGGACCCGCCACACCTCGGCGTCGTCCAGGTCCCGTACCCGGTCCCACGCCTCCTGTGGAAGATGAGAGCGCTCCCACCGCTCCCCGAAAAGACCCTCCAGGATCTCCATGTAGCGGTGGGCCATCCAACTCCCCAGGTGGACGCCGTTGGTCACGGATCCAATGGGAACGTGGGACACCTCCCGCCCGGGCCACATTCCTCCCCACAACTCCCGGGTCACGGCCCCGTGCTTTCGGGAGACCCCGTTGACTCCCCCGGAGAGGCGGATGGCCGCGGCGGTCATGTGGAACTGGTCGTCCCCCGACCCCGGTCCCCGCCCGAAATCGAAGAACAGCTCCCGGTCGAAGCCGTTGTGGCGCCAGTACCCCCCGCACACCTCTTCTATGAGCTCGTGGGAGAACACGTCGTGGCCGGCGGGCACGGGGGTGTGGGTGGTGAAGACGCTCCTGGCCCTGACCGCTCCCACCGCTTCCTGGAAATCGAGGCCCGCGTGGACCCCCTCCTGGACCCGCTCGACCATCATGAACGCGGCGTGTCCCTCGTTGGCGTGCCAGGCCGCGGGCTGGACCCCCAGGGCCCGGAGTACCCGGACCCCGCCCACCCCCAGGATCCACTCCTGCTTGAGCCGATGGGAGATCCCACCGCCATAGAGCTGATAGGTCAGCTCCCGGTCCTCGGGATGGTTCTCGGGCAGGTTGGTGTCGAGCAGGTAGAGACGGACCCGTCCGGCGTCCAGGCTCCAGGCCCCCACATGCACCGGCCTGCCGGAAGTCTCGAGCACGGTGAGGCTGTGGGAACCGTCGGCCGAGGCGAGACGCTGCAGCGGCATGACCAGGGGGTCGAACACCTCGTCCGAATCCTCCTGCCATCCGTCCAGGTTCAGCTTCTGATCGAAGTAGCCCCTGGAATAGAGGAGGCCCACGCCCAGGAGGGGCACCCCCAGGTCCGAGGCGGACTTGCAGTGGTCTCCCGCCAGGACGCCCAGGCCCCCCGAATAGATGGGGATGGAGTTGTGGAGACCGAACTCGGCGCAGAAATAGGCGATCTGACCCTCTGCGGCGTCGGGGAACTCCCGCTTGAACCAGGTATCTCCGCCCGAAACGTGATCGTCGAAGTCCGCGAGGACCTGGTCATAGAGTTCGAGGAACTGGGAATCCCGAGCCAGATGGGCCAGCCGAGCCGGATCGGTCCGCCGGAGCATGGCCACTGGATTGTGCCGGGTGCCGGACCACACCACGGGCTCGATGGACTTCAGCATCCTCCGAGCCCGGCGGTCCCACCGCCACCACAGGTTCAGGGCCAGCCGCTCCAGGCCCTGGATTCGCTCGGGCAGGTATGGGATCTTGTTGACCGTATCGCGCATAGGATGGTGTCAGCCCGTCCGGGCCTCGAACTCGTGGTGGATTACTGGGTAGGACGCTTCCGCAGGAACCAATCTCACGCTTGACGTCACGGAACTGAAGGGATCGCTCTTGAGTCCATCTTCCAAGGGAACCATCGCCATCCTCACGGGGGGCGGAGACGTACCCGGTCTGAATCCCGCCATCAGGGCCGTGACGGTCAGGGCGGCCAGAGAGGGATTCCGGGTCCTGGGAATCCGCAGGGGCTGGGCCGGCCTCGTCGACCTGGTCCCGGACCCGGCGGCGAACAACGACGCCAACGTCATGGAACTCACCGAGAACCTGGTGAACCGGGCCGGCCGGACAGGGGGCACGTTCCTCCACACCTCCCGGACCCGACCGAGCCGCCTCCCGAAGGGCGCACTCCCACCCCACCTGGCCGACCGCTACGACCAGGATTTCAACGACGTCACCCCGGACATCATCCGAGGGCTCGAGTACCTGGGCGTGGACTACCTGATCCCCATCGGTGGGGACGATACCCTCAGCTACGGCCTCCGGCTCCACAACGAGGGCGTCCCGGTGGTCGCCATCCCCAAGACGATGGACAACGACGTCCCCGGGACCGATTACTGCATCGGCTTCAGCACCTGTGTGACCCGTACCATCGAGTTGACCCACCGCCTTCGCACCTCCGCGGGGTCCCATGAGCGCTTCCTCGTCATCGAGGTCTTCGGACGGTACGCGGGCTACACCGCCCTCCTGCCGACCATGGCCGGGGCGGCGGACCGGTGCGTCATTCCCGAGAGCCCCTTCGACATCGACCACCTCTGCGAGCTGATGGTGTCGGACCGGGAGCGCCACCCTAGCAAGTACTCGGTGGTGCTGGTCAGCGAAGGTGCGACGATGCGCGGTCAGGCAGGGATGGCCTTCGAGGGAGAGGAGACCGACCAGTACGGCCATCGCAAGCTGGGGGGAATCGGGGACCGGGTTGCGGCTCTCCTGAAGGAGCGATCTCCGGAATTCAACAACGGCCGTCGGATCAACGTGGTGAATCAGCGCCTGGGCTATCTGGTCCGGTCCGGGGACCCGGACGCCCTGGACTCCATCGTCCCCATGGCGTTCGGAAACCTGGCTCTGGACTCGATCCTGGAAGGACGCACCGGCCGCCTGGTGGGCCTCCGGAACGGGCGTTACGACGCGGTCCCCATCGACGCCATCAGCGGGCGCAGCAAGGTGGTGGACCTGGAACGGTACTACAGCCCGGATCGCCTCCGCCCCCTCTACAAGACCTTCAGCCAGCAGCCCCTCTTCTTCATGACCGGCGACGCCTGATCCCTCCGGAAGACCGGATTCCAACCTCCGACCATCCGCCGGCATCTGATCTTGGATGGCGGGAACGTCGTCGATACCACCCAGCGACTGGAGGAGGAGAGGATGAAGGGGAGCGTGGTCCGCGGGAGCGGAGCGGCACTCATGGCCCTGGCGATGGCGGCTCAGGGACTGTTCGCACAGGAGAATCCGTTCGAATGGAGCGGCCGAATGGACGGCGGCCAGACCCTGGAGGTGAGGGGGATCACCGGGTCCATTCGAGCCGAGGTGGCCTCCGGCTCCACCGCCAGCGTGGTAGCCGAGAAGCGCGGGGACGAGGATGACTTCGGCCGCGTGATGATCCGAATGGAAGAGGTTCGGGGAGGGATCGTGATCTGCGCCCTCTACCACGAGCGCAACTTCGACCGGGACGGCTGCGACGGTCGCAGCAGCGGTGATGACAACCACCGCGGGGAGGACGACTCCATCGACGTGAGCGTCGAGTACGTCGTTCAGCTCCCGGCCGGCGTGGAGCTGATGGGGACGATGGTCACCGGTGACATCGAAGCCGAAGGCCTCCGCTCCGACCTGGAGGTCAAGACCGTGACCGGAGACATCACCGTTTCCACCTCCGGCATCGCCCGGGCCAGCACCGTGAGCGGTGACATCGACGTGTCCATGGCCAGCACCGACTGGGACGACATGCACTTCAACACGGTGTCCGGGGACATCACCCTCCGCCTTCCCGCCGACATCGACGCGGAGGTGGACTTCAACTCTCTCTCCGGGGACATCGAATCCGACTTCGACATCGACGTACGGGAGCGGGACGAGGGGCGCTGGATCGGGACGGAGATGAAGGGAACCATCGGCCAGGGAGGCCGATCCCTTTCCATCAACACCGTCTCAGGGAACGTGGAGATCCGCCGAATCCGCTAACCGAGGTCTAGCTGGACCCAAGCGGGGTCGGGTCAGGCGGGGGTCACTCCCCGCCGAACCGACCCCGCTTGGTCCATACCACGAAGACGCCGCAGGCCGCGCTGCCCCGGCCCCCGAAATCAGCCCGCCACTGGGCCGGCGCGCTGCTGGCGTGGGGATGGACCTCGATGGCAGCGATGTCCCGGGGGTTCACCCGGGTGTTCAACTCTTGGGTCGAGCCGGCGAAGAGACCGTCCACCACGAGGAGTCCTGCGCACGTGGGGCCCGCCTGCTCCAGGCTGAAAGCATTGGCGGTGTTACGCTCCTCGTCCGCCCGTCCTCGAACCGGATCGAAACCCGACTGGGACTGGGTCAGGAGTCCCCGGTCCTCGAAGGCCCAGAACTGGAGCTGCTGTGCCCGGGTCACGAGTGGGATCCCGGCCCGCACCTCGATCCCCCTGGCGCCCCGAAAGTAGTCGGACGCCAGCGTCGCGGTCCGGTTCTCCCGTTCGGAAATCTCCTTGAAGAATCCGCTGGCGCCCCTTTGCCGGTTGTAGAACCCGGCCATCTCCAGGTGCCAGTCGATCTCCTCCACCAGGACCGTGAGCCCCTCCAGCTCGATGGCCTCGGGCTGGAGCTTGAGTTGAACGGTGAGGTTCTGTCCGGGGGCCAGGTGAATGCCCAGGGTGTCCGTCGCCGGATAGCCCAGGCGATCCACCGCGATCCGGTACCCTCCAGGCGGGACCTTGAGAAAGACACGACCATCCCGATCGGTGAGGGCCGCCGTAACCAGTTCCCCCCAGCTGTAGAGGATCTGCACCTCCGCATCCTGGATGGGCCGGTCGTTCGTCGCGTCCACGACCTTCGCCCAGACTTCCTGTGCCTGGACCAGGCCGGGGAGGCCGAATGAGAGGACCAGCAGGGAAAGGATCGAGCCCATCAAAGCTCCTCGACCCTTCTGAACCGCGGAATTCCAGTGCATGGAGCAACCTCACTTCGATCGAACACTTGTGGCAATCATACATCCATACGCTGGAAGCTGGGAGGGTATTGCACCCCAACGAGAACGGGGCGCCGAGTGACCTCGGCGCCCCGCCACCCTCCGGCTCTCTCCCCTGGCCTTACCGAAGCCAGGCTCCGTAGTCCAGATCCATGGGAGGCAGCGGATCCGACCGATGATCCCCGGGTCGGAGGTAGTGCTCGAACCAGCGGAGCGTCCGGAGCAGGTAGTCGTATCGATAGACGTTCATCCCGTTTCCGTGCCCCTCACCGGGATACTGGACGTATCGAACCGGCGTGTCCGTGGTCTGCTTGATGGCCCGATAGAGCATGAGGGGTTGGCTGGGATGGACCCTGGGGTCAGCGGTGCCCCCCGCCAAGAACAGGGGAGTCCGGCTGTCGGGAGCGTAGGTCAAGGGACTCCGCTCCTCCATGTAGTCCCACTGCTCGAAGGGCCACATCTCCTCGTAGTGGACGAAGTAGTACTCCCAGGGGATGTCGGTGGTCAGGTACTTGGTGGCCACGTGGGTGATGGGCACGAAGGCCACGGCGGCGGCAAAGTGCTCGGTCTGCCTGGTAGCGGCCCAGGCCCCGGCATACCCACCGTACGACCCACCGCCCAGACCGACCCGGTCCGGATCCACCCACCCCTTGTCGGCGAAGTGACCGATGGCGTCCACCTGGTCGTCGAACTCCGTGCCCGCCAGGTCGCCGTGATCGTCCTTGGCGTATTCCACTCCCCTCCCGGTGCTGGAGCGATAGTTGGGATACCACACGAAGTACCCCCGGCGGCTCAGCAACTGCCCCCAGGAGTTGTAGCCCGTCATCCACCCGTTGTTGTAATGGCTCTCCGGGCCGCCGTGCACGACCATCACCATGGGGTACGGCTGGCCCTCCTGGAAGTCGAGAGGATAGATGAGGACACCCTCGATCTCCACCCCGTCCCGGGCCGGAAAGCTGTAGACCTCCTGCCGGCTCAGGCGAACCCCCTCGAGAGCGGGGTTGGACACCGTGCGGCGGACCCACGCTCCACCCTCCAGCACGTAGAGCTCGGAGGGGTGCCCGGGACCCGAAACGCTGGCCGTGACGGTCCCCCCCGCGGAGTGGACGGACCCGAAGGCGAAGTCTCCCCCGGGCAGGTCCCGGAATTGCCTATCATCTGGGGAGAAGTCCGTCACCACGCTCGCCGCGCCCCGGCTGATCGAGAGGCGAAGGGTCTCGGGAGACAGCCACTCGAACCCATGGACCATGCCCTGGAATTCCGGCGTCAAGGAGATCACCCGACCCGAGGGCACCTCCGCCAGGAAGAGCATCCCGGCGTGGGGGTCCCTGGCATCCACGGCACTCACGTAGGCGATGGCGGACCCATCCGGAGACCATCCGAACTGCTCCAGCTTGCCGGGGTTGTCGACCAGCTTCGTCACTTCGCCGGACTCTACGTCCAGGAAGTGGATCCGCTTGAACATGTAGAAGTCGTCGGTGAGGTTCCGGGGGGCGATGGCCAGGGCCAGCCGGGTCCCGTCGGGAGACCAGTCCAGCCCGAATACGCTCCCGGGAACCTCCAACGCTCGGACCGCGTTCGAGTCCCGCTCCCAAACGAACAAGCCAATGGGATTCCAATCCTCGTCGTAGACCCGCTGCCCGAATCCCGCAGCCCGGGCCTTGGCGCGTCCGTCGGGTGCGGGAAGGGTCGCCGTGAACGCCACCGCACCGCCGTCCGGGCGCCATTGATACTGGGAGATCCCCACGGGGGCCTCGAACACACGCATGGGCTCTCCACCGTTCAGGGGAAGGGCGTACAGCTGCCTGCCCTGGTCACCCTCTCGGCGCTCGAGGAAGGTCAGGGCGGCCCCACCGGGCTCCCAGGACACGCCGCCGATGCTTCGCTTGCCCCCGATCAGGGTCCGCTCCGACGCTCCCGGCATGGCGTCCATCAGGAGCAGTTCGGTGAAGCCTCGGCCCGGACCGTCTTCCGGTCCTCTGGGGATCGAGCGGGTGAAAGCGACCATGTCGCCGTCGGGACTGGGGTAGACGCCACCCACGGATCGGAGCATGACCACGTCGAGGGCCGTGAGATCGTCCTGGGCAACGCCTTGCACCGGCGTGGACAGGGATCCCGCTACGGCGGCCAGGACCGCAAGGACGAGGGCTGACTTCCAGGACGAACGGATCTTCATTGCATCCCCCTGAGTGGATGGCGAGGGGTTCCAGGTTTCGGGCGCCCGTGCGGCGAACCCGCCGGTGGAGAGGGCAGCAAAGGGTGTGCCCCCGACGCTGGACTGGCAGGCCCTAGACCCGAACGGGCTCCTCCCCCAGAACCACATCGAGCGCCTCGACCAGACGGGTCGCGTCTTCATGGGAGAACTGAAGGGGAGGCTTGAGCTTGAGGACGTTGTGGTCCGGGCCGTCGGTACTCACCAGAAAGCCCCGATCCCGGAGGCGATTGGACACGTAGGCGGCGTGGGAGCCGGCAGGGTCCCGGGACTCCCGGTCCACGACCAGTTCCACGCCCAGGAAGAGGCCCAGGCCCCGGACCTGTCCGATGATGGGATGCCGGCCGGCCAACTCCAGGAGTCCCTCCGTGAGCGTGGCGCCGACCCGGGCCGCCCGAGCCTGGAGGTCCTCTTCCCGAATCACCGCCAGGACCGCCCGCCCCACCGCGGCGGAGACCGGATTCCCCCCGAACGTGTTGAAATACTCCATACCGTTGTCGAAGGAGGCTGCGATCTCCTCCGTGGTGACCACGGCGCCCATGGGGTGCCCGTTGCCGATGGGCTTTCCCAGGGTGACGATGTCGGGGATGACACGCTGGGTCTCGAACCCCCAGAACTTCTCGCCCACGCGCCCGAATCCCACCTGCACTTCGTCCGCGATGCAGATCGCGCCGGCCGCACGCACCGACGCGTAGGCCCCGGCGAGGAATCCCTCGGGCAATACGATCTGGCCTCCGCAACCGGGAAGGGACTCGGCGAGGAAGGCCCCCACCGGCCGGCCGGCTCCCTCCGCCCGTGTCACGACGGACTCCACTTCCGCGGCGTATGCCCGCCCCACTCCGTCTTGGGTCGCACCCTCCCGGTGGATGCCCCGGTAGGGGTCGGGGAGGGGCGCGGTGTGCACCCACTCTCCCGGCCCGGTGCCTCCGGGGCCCCGGGATTTGTAGCCGCTGGCCTCGACCAGGAGCCCGGTGTTGCCGTGGTACCCGGCCTCCAGAACCAGGGTGTCCCTTCGCCCGGTGTGGGCCCGGGCCAGGCGCAAAGCAAGCTCGTTCGCCTCGCTCCCCGAGCAGACCAGGTAGACCACCCTGAGGGGTTCGGGGAAGGTAGCCAGCAACTCGCGGACGTATTGGACCATCTCCCCGTGGAGGTAGCGGGTGTTCGTGTTGAGCACCCCGGACTGCTTGCGGACGGCCTCCACCACCTTTGGATGGCAATGGCCCACGTGGGCCACGTTGTTCACTCCGTCCAGGTACCGCTGACCGGAGGCGTCCCAGAGGTGCTGCATCCAACCCCGTACGATGTGCAGCGGGCGCCGGTAGGAGACGCTCAGATTCGGACCCAGGTGTCGGGCCCTGTATTCCAGGATCTCCCGGGCTTGCGGCGTCGCCGGCCCGCCGGAATCCGGCCGGGGCCCGGGCTCCGGCACCGCCACCGGGAGCAGCCGTCCCGGATGGGGGCTGAGGCTCCGCCAGATCTCCAGGTCCCGGGGCAGGACGGCCGAAGGAATCCGGGGTCCGCCTCCCGGGGGATCCGCAAGGATCTGGAAGTGGAGGTGGGGAGGCCAGCCCCCGTTCTCTTCCGCGTCACCGACCGCCGCGAAAGGCTCGCCTCGACGAGCGACGTCCCCGGCGGTGATCCGATCCACCGACTCCATGGACAGGTGACGATAGATGGTGCGGAAGACCATCTCCTCGTCCTCGAAGGGCATCCGGTGCTCCAGGACCACGCTCGGACCGTGCTCCGGGGCGCCATCTTCCTGCCCGGTCCGAACGACCACCCCGTCCAGGGGCGCGTGAACGGGGGTGCCGGCAGGAACGAACAGGTCCAAGCCCAGGTGGGCCGTCCGGTGCAGGGTCCCGTCGTTTCCAGGCACCTCGAATGCCGGTGAATCGAACCACCGCCGTACCTCGGCGTGCCCCCCGATCCCGACTCGGGCCCCGGCTCTCCCCATGATCCCGAAGATGACGTCCGCCCATTGGGACGGGCCGGCTTTGCCGGGCAATTGGGACAGCTCCAGGCTGCCGGGGGAGAGGTCCAGGGATACGACCGCTCCCGAATCGAGACCGGCGAGGACCGATGCCGGCCTCAGGTCCCCCCCCTCCATCCAACGCCGAAGCCTCGCCCCGCCAGGCGAAGGCTCCACTCCCACGGCCCGCCGGAGGTGGGCTTCCGCGACCCCTTCGGGAATGGCCTCGGTGCGGGCCAGGGCCTCCCAGGCCGGCGTCTCACTGATCCGGACGTAGGGATCCTCCGGGCGGGCCTCCCCCTGAAACGCCGACATGCTCACGCTCAAGCCCAGGCGGAGCCGGAGGAGGGGGAACAGGGCTGCGAGTTCCTCGTCGAGGAGGGGGGTGACGTCGTGGTACGCGGCGACCAGGGACTCCAGGACAGGAAGCGGATCCGGGCGATCCAGGACGAGATAGGCGCCCGCCACGGCCAGATCCCCGACCCGCCACGACCGGACGAGGTCCCCGAAGTCGATGAGGCCCGAAACCCGGGGGGCGCGATCCGCGGGCGTCGGTCCCCTTCCAAGGTCCACCAGAACGTTGTGGTCGTTGGCGTCGTTGTGGATCAGGGCCATGGGAAGGGCCTCGACCAACCCCGCCATCCCATCGTTCCACCGGCTTACCAGCCGATCGATGAGCGCTCCTCTGTCCCGGTCGGAGATCCGGGCCCGGTGCCTCTCGATCTGGGTCCCGGCGGTCCGGAGATCCCAATCGAAGTCCCGACGGCCGAGCCCCTCGGGCGCGTCGGCCAGGATCCGGTGCATCCTGCCCAGGAGTCGGCCAAGCCCCCCGTACAGGGAGTCCGCGCGGCGCCGGACGGAAGCGAGAGGCGTGCCGGGCACGAACTCGACCATGCGGATCAGGCACGGCCGGCCGCCCCCGTCCGGCTCCACGACCGGCCCCGGCGCCCGGGGGTCCACGACCTTCGGGAACGGGGCTACTCCCCCGGGCCAGGCTTGATGCAAGAGATCCAGAACCCTCCGCTGGGACTCGTGCCCCTCACGCTCCCCGGGGCTGTCGAACGCCGCCTTGAGCACCCAGCGATCCCCCCCGGGACCGTCGATGCGGAAGTTCCGATCCCTGTCTCCGGGCAGGGGCGATGCCTTCCCGGGGATCCCCCAGTGGGCCGAAGCGACGCGTTCCGCGTCCGCCGGCTCCAGGTCCGGCGGGATCACGGGACCCGTGCCTCGGTCGGTCCTTGGGGAATCGCTCACGTCTTGCTCGTGGGGGAGTGGGAAAATCCGAAAGCGGGGCGTATCCTGGGGATCGCGGCCCTCCAAGGCCAATCTGCCCGGCGCCCGGGACGGACGCCAGGACATGAGCCACCCAAACGAGACACCAGGCGCGAGATGATCGTCGAACACCGCACCCTCCGCTGCCGAACCCGGGGGAACGACCACATCGTGGACCTCACCGGCCCCCTCCAGGCGGCCATCGCCGAGACGGGGGCGACCACCGGTCAGGCGGCGGTCCTGGTCGAGGGGTCCACGGCGGCCCTCACCACCCTGGAGTTCGAGCCCGGGCTGGTGAACCACGACATCGCCGCGGCCATGGAGCGCCTGGCTCCCAGGGACGGGCGCTACCTCCACGAGGAGACGTGGCACGACGACAATGGCCACAGCCACGTCAGAGCCTCCACCATGGGGCCCTCCCTCGCGCTTCCCATCGTGGACGGCAGGATCCCCCTGGGCACCTGGCAGCAGTTCGTGCTGGTGGATTTCGACACCCGCCCACGGGATCGGACGGTCCACGTGAGCGTGGTGGGGATTTGAGGGTGAGGCACCGGACACGGGTCAATGAGGGAGTCTGGCCCACCGGTCTCCTCCTGGCCTACCTGTCGATCGCGGGCGCCCTGGGCGTGGCCACGCCGCTCCCGGCGGCCGGTCAGGAGATCCGGGCGGCCGGCGGACTGATCGGAATCAACACCGCCCGCCAAATCTGGTCAGCCGGAATCGGCCCGTCCGGGACTTCGGACGCCCGCACGGGGTTGGCCATCGGGGCATTCGTGGAGGTCGCGGCCCCACCCTCATGGCTGGGTGTGCTGGCCGAAGCCACCTACTCCCAGCGGGGGGCGAAGCTGAGCAGTGAGCTCACCGGCTCCGTCCCAGCCGACGTCCGATCCGACTATCTCGTGGCACTAGTGGCTCCCACGGTCCGCTGGTTCAGCAACCCGATGGGGGTATCCTTCGGCGCCGGTGTGTCCTTGGAGTACCTGATCAACACCAATGCCGCGAGGGAGTTGGAGATCATCTACGGGAATCCCACTCCGGTGGGCTTGAGTGGAGTGGTCCTGGCCGGAGGGGAGTACCTCCACCAGGAGCGGTGGTTGCTTCGGCTGGAGGTTCGATGGTTCGAGGGATTCCGGCAGGCCTACACCGGCGACGTCGCCGACGTGCGGCTCAGGGCGGCGGAAGCGGTACTGAAGGTGGGACGCCGACCGGACACGGGCCGGCCGCCACGGTGAGGGGGTACGTCCCGTGAGTCCGATTCGCCCACTCGGCGCTACCGGATGGAAGGTCCGGCCCAAGATCGCGACCGGAGCTTGTCTCGAAACCCGCGGCCCCTTGTTGCCTCCCACGGGTCGGCCTTCGAGAATCGATTGAGTCCGATGAAGCGGTAGGGATAGACGAGGGTTTCACCTAATCATGAAGGCTGGGGGTCCAACCATGGGGAACCGACCGAACACAAGACCCGACCTGCGTCTGTTGGGCCCGGCGGTGTTGGTCCTTGTCACGGTCTGGTTGTTCTCTCCTTCTCTTCGCTTTGGCTTCACCCTCGACGACCGCGTCGCGATCGAGTTGAACCCTCAGGTGACCTCCTCGGACACCGACTACCTGCGGATTCTGGGTTCGGGCCTGTACCAGGACACCCGGTATGGGGCGGACAACAACAATCTCTATCGACCCGCTCTGGCGATGTCACTGGCCCTCGACCTACAGGTGGCGGGCCATAGGTTGGAGCCCCGGACGTTCCACAGGACCAACCTTCTGCTCTTCGTGGCGTGCGTGCTGGCCGTCTACTGGGTGGCGATGCTGCTGTTCGGACTCATCGACCGGGAGGACGGCCGCAAGAACCGCCTGCTCGCCTTCTCCGTAGCCTTCCTGTTCGCCGTGCTCCCGTCCCATCTCGAGGTCATCGCGAACATCAAGCATCGAGAGGAGATTCTAGCCCTCCTCTTTGCCCTGGTCGCGTGGGGGCTGACCCTCCGCCCACAGCGCGGGCGGGTACCATGGCGGCCACTCCTTGTCTTCTTGTCCTACCTCATCGCTCTCGGCAGCAAGGAAAGCGCGGTCCTTCTTCTTCCCTGCTTTCTCCTCTTCGAATGGGGGTTCGGCCGACCGAGGCCCGGGCGCAAGCCAGCGTTCCTCGCGATGGTCCTGGCGCTGATCACGTACCTGGCCCTCCGCGCCGCGGCACTCGGGGCGCTCCTGGCACCGGCCGGAACCCGGACATTCTTCGACCCGTCCGTACCACTGGTCGATCGGATGGCCATGTCCTCCACGGTCTTTCTGAGTCGCTATGTCTGGGACCAGCTTGTCACACTGGAGTTGAACCCCTCCTTCAGTTCCCCCTTCGTGCTTCGGCATGTGGGGACTGCCGGGCCTGCTGACTACATGGCACTCGCGACCGTCCTCGTCACATGCATCGCAGCATTGTGGGCAATCCGGAGACGCCGGTCCGTTCTCGCCTTCGGGTGGGTGTTCTTCGTCCTGAGCTCGGCACTCACCCTCCAGTCCGTGCC
>JBDHCV010000038.1:0-20746 GCA_039591855.1 Gemmatimonadota bacterium
GTGGTCGTGCAGTCGCTCCACGACCCGGGCGAACTGCTCCGGGCGGTTGAAGCCCTTTCGTGTTCCCCTGAGGTTCGCGGGGGAAAGGGATTCGAGCCCCATGAGCAGACCGCGGCAGCCGCTGCGGGCGCAGAGGTCGAGGAGCTCAGGATCGTCCGCCAGGAGGACCGTTGCCAGGCCGTACCAGTCCACCCTGAGTGGGATTAGGGCCGAGAACAGGTCGCGGGCGTAGCGACGGTCCGAAATGAGGTTCAGGTCCACGAAGATGGCCCGGCGCGCGCCCTGCCGCCGGATGTCCTCCACCACCTCACCCACGGGTCTCTGGAACTGGTGGCGCCCCCACGCCGTGGGCACCACGCAGAACTCACAGGCGTGGGCGCAGCCCCGCGTGGCCTCGAAGACGTCGGCGGTGACGAACCGATGGCCGGGAAGGAGGTCCCGCCGGGGGAAGGGGCGGTCCGCCAGACTCAGGTCCGGGGCCATGGCGTAGCGCGGTCGGAGCCGGCCGGCCCGGTGGTCCCGGAGAAGCTCCGGCCACGTGTCCTCCGCGTAGCCGACCACCACCGCGTCCGCGTGCGGCTGGGCGTCGTCGGGTACCAGGGTGACGTGTGGTCCACCGAGGACCACCGTGATCCCCCTGGAACGGAAGTGATCGGCCAGCTCGTACGCGCGTACCGCCGTCCCGGTGATGACGGTGAGTCCCACCAGGTCCACGTCCAGCTCGAGGGGGACGTCCTCGATCCCCTCGTCGATGCAGTCGACGGTGTGAGGAAGATCCTCTGGGATGAGCGCCGCGAGGGTCGTCAGGGTGAGAGGCTGATATCGCAGCGACTTTCGCCAGATGCCTCCGCGGTGCCGATACAGCGGGCCTTTGGGAGAGATCAGGGCGATGCGAAGCGGCATCGCACCGGTGATTTCCACGGTCTTGTTTGGCATCTTCGCGACCTCCTCGCCACGTGGACCTCAAGATCAGGAGGCCCCAGGTCCGCGTCAAATGCCAGAAGCTCCCGCGGCCGGGAGCTTGCGGCTGGGTTGCGGTGGCCAGAAGATCCCATCGGAAGGGGGGACGGATGCACATCTCGTTCATCAAGCCGAGCATAGGCGGTCTTCGGTCGACGGATGCCATGACCCCGCTCGCGTTCGCGTACGTCTCGGCCATGACGCCGCCGGATGTGGAGCGGGTCCTCCACGACGAGCGACTCGAGGAGGTCCCCCTCGACGAGCCGACGGACCTCGTCGCCATGACCGTGGAGACGTACATCGCCCGTCGCGCCTATCAGCTTGCCGACGCCTATCGGTCCCGGGGCGTGCGCGTGGTGCTGGGCGGCTATCACCCCACCTTCGTCCCCGATGAAGCGTCCCGACACGCGGACGCCCTGGTGCTGGGGGACGCCGAGGGCGTCTGGCCCACCGTCGTGGAGGATGCACGGCGCGGGCGGCTCGCCCCCCGTTACGGGCACGCCGAACCCCCGCCCCTGGCCGGGATCACTCCCGACCGGTCCATCTTCGCAGGGAAGAGTTACGCCCCGATGCACCTCGTTCAGTTCGGACGTGGCTGCAAGTGGGCATGCGACTTCTGCTCCATTCACGCGTTCTATGGCCGGCACCTGCGACAGCGGCCGGTGCGCGAGGTGGTTGAGGAGATCGAGGCGTTGGAGGGGAAGCTCGTCTTCCTGGTGGACGACAACATCTTCTCGGACGAGGCGCGGGCGACGGAGTTGTTCGAGGCCCTCGTCCCGCTGGGCATCCGATGGGTGTGCCAGACTTCCATTGACGTGGCGCGCAAGCCGGAGATGGTGGACCTCATGCGCCGGAGCGGTTGTCTCGCGGTGCTCATCGGCTTCGAGAGCCTGGATCCCGCGAACCTGAAGCAGATGCGCAAGGCGTGGAACGTCAAAGCCCAGGGGTACGGGGCGGCCATCGAGCTCCTCAAGGACGCCGGCCTGATGATCTACGGCACCTTCGTTCATGGATACGACCACGACACGACGGACTCGTTCGAGCGCAACCTGGAGTTCGCCCTGCGCCACAGGTTCTTCCTGGCGAACTTCAACCCTCTGACACCCACTCCGGCCACTTCTCTCTATCAGCGGTTCCGGCGGGAGGGCCGGCTCATCCGGGATCCGTGGTGGCTCGATCCGTCGTATCGATACGGCCAGGCGACCTTCCACCCCCGGGGGATGACCGCCACGGAGCTGGAGGAGGGGTGCTACCGGGCCCGGACGCGCTTCAACACCCTGGGCAATATCACCCGACGGGCCCTGGACCGACGCACCAACCTCTCGAGCCTCTACAACCTGGGCGTCTTTCTCACCGCCAATCTCATTTCTCGTGCGGAGATCCACCGGAAGCAGGATGCCCTTCTTGGCGCCGGAGCGGATTCCACCCCATCACGGCGGCATGCGGTCCACGCGGAGGGCCTGCCATGAGGATCACACTCATCAAGCCGCGCATCGGGACCTCGGATGACACCCTCTACGTGGACGAGGCTCGCATGGAGCCTCTCACGCTCTCGGTGATCGCCGGCCTGACGCCACCGGACGTGGACGTGCGCATCTACGATGACCGAATGGAGCGCATCCCCTTCGACGAGCCGACCTCGCTGGTGGGGATCACGGTGGAGACGTGGACGGCCAGGCGCGCGTACCAGATCGCGGACGAGTACCGCCGGCGGGGGGTACCGGTCATCCTCGGGGGCGTCCACACCACGCTGGCCACGGAAGAGGCGGGGCAGCACGCGGACAGCGTCTTCGTGGGGGATGCGGAGCAGGGGTGGGGGGAGGTCGTGGCCGACGCGGCCGTAGGCCGGCTGAAGCCGATCTACCGAGCTTCGCCGGGGGTCGCCCAATCGGGCGGGGTGAGACCCGCGCGGGACCTCTACCGAGGAAAGGGCTACCTACCCATCCACCTGATGCAGTTCAGCCGGGGCTGCCCTTTCGCGTGCACGTTCTGTGCGGTCTCCCGGTACTTCGACAGACGACTGTACCATCGGCACCTGGACGAGATTGTGGCGGAGATCGCCACACTCGACAAGAAGATCGTCTTCTTCGTGGACGACAACCTCACCGCCAACCCCGAGCGCGCCAAGGAGCTCTGCCGGGCCTTGATCCCGCTCAGGATCCGGTGGGTTTCCCAGGGCTCCATCGACATGACCGAGGACCCGGAGCTCATGTCGCTCATGGTGGAGAGCGGGTGCCTGGGACACGTGATCGGTTTCGAGAGCCTCGACCCCGAAGCCATCCGTCAGATGGGAAAGGGACATCCGAACCAGTTCTCCTCGGGAGGCCGGCCCTACGCCCGCCAACTGGAGATCCTCCGAGATTTCGGACTCCAGACCTGGGCGGCGTTCACCTTCGGGCACGACACGGACACGCTGGACACCGTAAAGCGCACCCTGGCCTGGGGGATCCGCCACAAGTTCGCCTTCGCCGCCTTCAACGTGCTCACGCCCTATCCGGGGACCGAGCTCTACCGGAGCCTCCAGAAGGAGGGCCGGCTCCTCTACGACGGCCGATGGTGGCTGCACCCGGAGTATCGGGTGAATGCGACTCCCTTCGTGCCCCGGAGGATCGATCCGGACACGCTGACCGAGGCGCTGGCCGAGGCGCGCCGGTCGTGGAGCCGGCCGCTCACCATCTTTCGGCGCTTCCTCGACTTCCGGACCCATCTCCGGAGCCCCTATCGGGCCGGCGTGTACTGGGCCTACAACCCGCTGGTGCGGCGCGAAGTGCGCAAGAAGATCGACCTTCGACTCGGCCTGGAACCCGGTACCGCCAGCTTCGAGCAGTATCAGTCCGAGGGCTCCCACCTCCACTGAGGCCGCGTCCGCCCGACGCTCAGCGCCGCGGATTCGAGCCGGCTTCGAACTTGGCGGCGATCCAGTCGGTCCAGCGCCGCACCACGTCACGCCGGTGCACCGGATCCGAAGGGAAGTGCCCCCCGACGGGATAGGCGATGAACTGGACCTCGGTCCCGTTGTCCCGGAGGGCCCGGAACAGCTTGTAGGACTGGGTGATGGGCACCCGTTCGTCGCCGATGGTGGCCAGGATCAGGGTCGGGGTGTCGATCCGGTGAGCGTAGGTGATGGGAGGCCAGCGGTGATAGTTCTCGGCGTTGTCCCCGACCCAGGGGGAGCCCCCCATCTCCCGGCGGAAGTAGTCGGTGATGTCCCCCAGGTTGTAGGCGTCGAACCAGTCGGTGACCGCGGCGCCGGCCACGGCGGCCGACCATCCGTCGTAGTGGGCGGCGAGCCAGGTGGTCATGAATCCGCCGCAGGACCAACCCGACACCGCGACACGGGACTCGTCGACGATCCCCAGCCCCTTCAGGTGCTCCACGCCCGTCCGCCCCGTCCCACTCGATCCCCTCGGTCCGCCCGATGGCGATTTCGTCGAACACCCGGTTGTAGTCAGTGATGCGGCGGGGCTCCCACGCTCCCATAGGCGTCACGTAGAGCTCGGCGGGCCGTCTCGGTGCCGAGGGCGTGTCTTCAGTTGGCGTCGGGACCGATCTCGCAAATCAGCGGGCCCGCCAGGCCTTCGAGAGGGCTGGCCTTCGGCCGTTCCGTCAGTTCGAGGAGAACGGTCGTTCAATGTGCTGCATGATTCGGGAACCGGGGTCAGCCGTCCAACAAGGAATTGCCGTTGACGGGGCGAGCCTAGCGGTCCGCGCCGTTCGCCTTGCAGCTCACGCCGCGGGTCGGCATCGTGCTGCGCAACAGAATTCCAAGGCCGTTAGGCAACTTCCCCTGAGGCGATTCGTTGGTGCCGCCCACATCGCGTGATACGGCGCCCGGATCGTAGGGTGACCGGATCCTTTACCCGAGGCGCAGATGATCGAGCAGCTATCCGTTCGCGCAGGCTTGCGTGAGGCATTCGTCATCTTGGTCAGCATTTTGGCGGCGTTTTGGATCGATGCATGGTGGGACGAGCGGAGTGCCGTCCGCATGGAGAGTGCCGTATTGGGCGCGGTTGCCGACGAGCTATCACGGAACCAGGGCGACCTCGTGCAGAATCTGCGACGGCTGGAGGTATATCTCGATCGAGTGGACCGCTTTCTCCGTGCCTCGGACCAGGAGCTACTCGACCTTCCTCAGGACAGTGTCACCTTGTGGCTCACAGCTCTGAACGGTCGCGCGTCGTTCAACGGGGACCTCGAGGCCACGTCGATGTTGCTTCAGTCCGCGCCACTGGACTCGCGGGAGAGCCTGGCCATACGGAGTCGAATGGCCAGTTGGCGGAACCTCGTGGATGAGGCTGAACTGCTTGGGGCACAGCTCGATGAGGCGCAAATCCGAGTCGAGCAGATGCTCGCTCGGTATGCACTGCGAGCCGGCTCCGATGGCCTTGATGGCACTGAGGACATGGTCCCGCAGATGGCCGCCCGGTCGGGCGCGCCAGGGATCCGTGCCATTAGGCGGGACGAAGCTCTGGTCGCAGCGGTCATCAGCAAGACTGCTGCCCAGCGTCGTCACCTCATGTTCCTGGAGCTGCTGAACGGCACCGTCGACGAGCTCGCGAGGGAAGTGCGAGACCTGTCCGAGAGGTAGCTCCGGTGGCGAGCGGTACTTCGGCGAGGCCTCGTGGGACAAGTCGGAGGAGCCGTGCGACGGAGGAAGTTGCCCAACCTGGAATTGCTGTTGACGCGGGCGAGCTGGGTCCCCGGAGCTACTCGGCTTGCACCTCGCAGCTCGGGGTGAGCATTGTAGTCGCGCAACAGGATTCCAGAGCCGTTAGGCCGCCTCCCGGCCGGGGCCGGGTCCCCGCGGATTGAACCAAGGACGTGAACTGTGGCCGCCTCCCATGCCCCACGTGTCGGTGCAGTAGTGAGCGCCGACATCGCCGTTCCCGAGCACGAACGAGAGCTGGAGTTCTACTCACGCATCCTGACCACGGGGGAGAAGCCCCTGTGGCGCGAGGATCTGATGAACAACATGGGCGTGCCTATCATCGGCCTCGGGGAGCGAATCCCGGAGTATGCCGACATCCCGCTCCAATGGATGCCGCACATCCAGGTGGCCGATGTCGCTGCCAGTGCCGCGCACGCGCTGGCCCGCGGTGGGCGCGAGCTCATGCACCATAAGGACGACCGTGGGCACAGTCAGTGGGCCGTGCTGCTCGATCCCAATGGGGTCGCCTTCGGAATCATCCCCGTCGTGCCTTCGCCGTCGACCCCTCCGCTCAACTCAGGGGTCGTGGGACAGATCTCTTGGCTCGATCTGACGGTCTCCGACGCATCGGCAACTCGGGACTTCTACCGGGAGGTGGTGGGTTGGTCCGTGCAGGATGTCGAGATGGAGGACGCGGGCGGGCGGTACTCGGACTACGCCATGTGCGCGTCCGACGGAGAAGCGGTGGCCGGGGTCTGCCACGCCCGCGGGGTGAACCAGGGCCTTCCGCCGGTGTGGCTGATCTGCCTTCCCGTTGGAGACCTCGTCCAGAGCCTAGCCCAGGTGGGGAAGAACGGTGGCGAGGTCCTCGAGGCCAGGAAGGGGAGCGACGGAGGACTGGCGTACGCTGCGATTCGCGATCCGGTGGGGGCCTATCTGGCGTTGATTCCGGGCTGAGGGAAGGGCGGCGGCCTAACATTCCATTCCTGTTGGCACGGAAGACCACCAGGGTTCGCGCATCCGGCGCTCGACGTGCATCTTCGCCGCGCAGCGAAGTCCCATGGCCGTATGGAAGCCACTCATCGGGGGGAAAGGCGTGTCCGAAAAGCTCAAAGCAGCGAGCAACGCGTTCGAGGCCGCGAAGGCAGTGGTCACCCTTCTCGGGGTGATCGCTTTCCTGGTGATCCTTCTGATTGGGTATGTCGCGACGGGAGGTGATTCCTTAGGCGGTTTCTTCAGCTGGCTCCTGGACGGTCTCGCCTGGTTTTCTGGATGAACGCGAGGGATCCGAGGAGAGGGATGACTCCGCCGTCTCCGGGTTGCACGGCGTAGGCGAAGAAGACCTGACAGTTGCGCTCCCAGACCTCCGGCGGCGAGAACCCCCTCCAATCGTCGGTCGCAGCCCCACGCTGGAAGAGATGGCTCAGGTCCGGATCCGCCATTACCTCGTAGCTCCAGGCCTGTAGCTGTTGGAAAGCCGAATCTCGAGAGCGTCCCAGCTGACGAGACCTCTCTGTCGATGCCGTGGTCCCGAGGGACCCCTGGCCACTCGGCTTGCACCTCGCGGCCCGGGGTCGGCATAGTGGCTGCGCAGCACAACCGTCAGGAGGACAGATGGAACCCCTATGATCGATCTCATCCTCAAGGCGGCGACCGGGGCGAGGGCCGTGGTGGCCGCGGCAGCACTTGGCCTGGGCGGCACGTTGCTCTTCCGGCTGAGTCCATACGAGGCGATCAAAAGCCAGCTGGACGGTGCCAGTCTCCCTGAAGAGACGATCACTTCTCCCGATCGGTTCGCGGCGATTCTCGAAGCGCTCGGCGTCGCGGGAAGAGCGACCTATCTGCAATTCCAGGTGTGGGATCTACTGAACCCCATCTTGATTGGAGCTGCCGGGGCGATGCTACTCGGCTGGCTTCTCAAGCGGAGCCGACGGGCAGGTTCCGCCTGGCGGCTCGTCCTGGTACTCCCGGTCGCCCTGGTGGCCGCGGACCTCCTGGAGAATCTGATCATCGCCATGGGGATTGGCGCCTACCCGGAGCCCGCCTCCGTGGTCAAGGCGCTGCCCCTGGTGACTGCGGTCAAGTTCGGCGGTGCAATGGCGACGATGGTCACGGTGGTGCTGTTGGCCTTGATGTGGCTTCGGGATCGGGTCTCCGGAGTCCTTCGACGCGCCCCGTGATTGAGGGCGGTTCCTGACGCCGGCGAGTTGAGTGGCCCGGGTTGGTCGGCTTCCAGGGCCGTGAACACCAGGTGGCCCCCCGCCTCCGGCCCATAGTTTGCAGCCTGACCGCTTGGCAAAGTCGCATTCCCGGTGGAGTGCGTTGGCTGTCCGCGGAAAGGGGTGCTCCAATGACTCGGGGTCTCGGAAGAAAACTGACTCTGGTTCTGATTCTCGCTTCCGGTGCTTGCACTGGTCAGACCTCGAACGCGGGGGAGGACACCAGTACAAACTGGGAATATCAGATCGCGTATCAGCGCGGCGTCGAGGCTGTGAACTGGGCCATGCCGGCCGTCAGCATGCTCGCGCTGCGCGAGGCGAACTTCGGACTCGGAGGGGGCTACAACACCGTCTACTGGCTCTCCGACGTGCCCACGGCCCTGCAAGAGGCGCTGACTCCGAACAACCAGACGCCTTACGTGTCCGTGCACCTGAGCACCAGGGAGGGGCCGGCGGTCCTGGATATCCCGCCGGCTTCCGAGAGAACCGCGATTTTCGGAAGCGCGGTCGACGTCTTCCAGGTCCCCGTGGCGGATATCGGGCCCGCGGGCGCCGATGAAGGACGGGGGGGGCGGTATCTCTTCCTCCCGCCGGGATATGATGGGGAGATCCCCGACGGCTTCCTGCCGGTGCAACTCGAATTGTACGACGTCTACGTCGCGCTTCGCTGCATTCCGCTGGGCGACGCCACCTTTGCGGAGGCCGGGGAGTACTCCAAGCAGATCAACGCCTACCCTCTGAGCGAGGCCGCTTCGCCGCCGGACGGGCAGTACGTGGACATGGCGGGGAAGCATCTGCCGACCCTACCGGAGTACGACCTGTCCTTCTACGAGCACATCGCCCAGCTCGTCCAGGAAGAGCCACTCCTGGAGCGGGACAAGGTGATGGGGGGCATGTTGGCTTCCATCGGCATCGAGAAGGGCCGCCCCTTCGAACCGACCGGTGTCGTCCTCGAGGCGCTCGAGAAGGCCGTCCAGGACGCGAAGGAGTATCTGGACTACACGTTCCAGACTCCCGGGTACTCACTCGAAGTCTACTGGCCGGACCGCCAGTGGCAGTGGCCGAGGCAGCCTTCCGAGGAGGGGTTCGTCTTCGACGAGGGCGACTATCTCTTGCTCGACGAGCGGGGAAGTCTCTTCAACTGGGCGACCTTCATACCGCGCAATCTGGGGCGGGCTTCGGCGTACCTCGCGTCAATGCGTGACAGTGACGGTGCACTACTCTCCGGGGATGGACAGTATCGACTGCGCGTCCCCGCGGACGTCCCGGCCAGGGATTTCTGGTCCGTGATCGCGTATAGCATGGACACGAAGGCGTTCATCTATAACGATCTCGGCAGGGTCGGCCTGTCGTCCTACGACGCGGAGACCATGAGCGTGAACGGGGACGGTTCGGTCGACATCTACTTTGGCGAGACCGCACCACCGGATCTGGAGTCGAACTGGATCCCCACCGCGGGTGAGGACTTCTTCCTCTTATTCCGTTTCTATGGCCCTGAGGAGCCGGTGTTCGACAAGTCCTTCGTACTCCCGGACGTGGAGGTCGTAACCCGGTAGGAGGTCTTGTCGCCCGGACCTCTGCGTCCCGGGTCCCGAGGGCGGGATTCGCGCCCCGGCCGCCCATAGTGCATCTTGGCCGCATCCCGGAGTCCCAGATCCGTCAATCCGCGGATTGCTCGTCCAGGTGACACGCATGAACCTCGATCCCGTCGCCCGCCTGAACACGGCCCTGCAGGGCCGCTATCACGTCGAGTCGGAAATCGGCGAAGGCGGCATGGCGAAGGTCTACCTCGCCACCGACGTGAAGCACGGCCGAGACGTTGCGCTCAAGGTCCTGAAGCCCGAGCTGGGCGAGTCCATCGGGACCGAGCGGTTTCTTCGCGAGATCGACATCGCCGCGAAGCTCTCCCACCCCCACATCCTGCCCCTTTTCGACTCGGGGCAGGCAGACGGGCTCTTCTATCTGGTCATGCCCTACGTGGAGGGCGAAAGCCTTCGCGACCGGCTCGATCGGGAGGGCTCCCTGCCCCTGGAGGAGGCCGTGACGGTGGCCTCGGAGATCGCCGATGCGCTCTCCTATGCCCACGAGCGGGGACTGGTTCATCGGGACATCAAACCCGAGAACATCCTCTTCCAGGCGGGCCACGCGGCGGTCGCCGACTTCGGTATCGCCCTGGCGACCGGCGATAGCACCGACACCCGTCTGACGGGGACGGGGGTGGCCATCGGGACCGCGGCGTACATGAGTCCGGAGCAGGCTGTGGGAGACCGGGAGGTCGATGGTCGGTCCGACATCTACTCGCTGGGCTGCATCCTCTTCGAGATGCTGGAGGGGCTGCGTCCGTTCGCCGGGAAGACGCCCCAGGCGGTGCTCGCGAGAAAAATCACCGGAGGGTTGCCGGAGCTCACCCGAGCCCACGAGCTGCCGGAGACGCTGCCACCGGTGCTGGAACGGGCACTCGCGCCGGATCCTGCGGACAGGCCCGACGACGCCCGGCAATTCGTGACCGAGCTCCAGACTGCGCTGACGGCCAGCGAGATCGAGGCGGCCGGGCTTCGGCGACGCCGTCGCAGCGCCGTTCAGGGGATGGCGGTCGCGGCCGTCACGGCCCTGCTGGGACTGACGGGCTGGTGGGCGGTGGGTGCACTGACGGGTCCGAGTTATCAGCGCCTGGCTCTCCTCCCTTTCGAGAACGAAGGCACGGACCCGGAGCAGGCCCCGCTCCTGGCCGGTATGCACGAGGCCCTGATCGGAGAGATGCAGCAGGCCGGGCTGGAGGTCATCGGACGGCGATCCGTCATCCGTTATCTGGGGAACCCGATCCCCATCGGGACGATCGCCGACTCCCTGGGTGTCGACGCCGTGCTGGAAGGGCGAGCCGAGTACGGGGAAGACTCCGTCCGAATCACCCTCACGATGAGCGACGGCCTCACGCAAGCCGCGCAGTGGAGCGGGAGCTTCGCCGAGGCGGCGCGCAACGTGATCACCCTCTACCGCCAGGCGACGAGGGCCGTCGCCGACGAGGTGGGTCTGCAGCTCACGGATGACGCCGCGGAGCGGCTGGCCACGCCCCGGGAGGTGGACCCCCAATCTCATCAGCTGGCAACGAGAGGGAACTACCACCTGCGCCGCCTGACCCCGCAGGATCTGGAGATCGCCGAGGGCCTCTTTCACCAGGCCCTGGAAATCGACCCCGAGAACGCGCTGGCGCTCGGCGGTCTCGCGTGGGTCTGGGCGGGGCGCCAGCAGTTCGGTCTGGCCGATCCCGCCGAGGCCCGGCCGCTGATCCGGGACTATCAACGACGGGCACTGGCGATCGCACCGAACGACCCCACACTGGTCGCGTCCAACGCCATCATCCTGACGTGGGTCGAGTGGGATTGGGAGGCCGCCGGGCGTGAGTTCGAGCGCGCGCTCGAGCTCAACCCCAACAACTGGGAGGCTCGGGCCTACTACTCCCACTACCTGATCTTCATGGGGCGGTTCGACGAGGCCCGGGCCCAGGCGGAGTTGGCGCGGACGGGAGACCCCTTCAGCGGACTGATCCTGGGCGTGGCGAACGGCACGTTCGCACACCTGGGCGAGTTCGAGTTCGCCCTCGAGGCTGGGCGGGAGGCGCTCCGGCTGGATCCGAGTCAGCCGGTGGCCCACCACCTTATCAGCATGTCTTTGCGCGGTTTGGGGCGGTTCGAGGAGGCGGTCCGCATAGACGCCGACTTCTTCCAGGCCATGGGGGACACCGCCCTCGCGAACGCCCTGTTGAAAGGGCTCGATGAAGGTGACCCTCGGGAAGCGTATGCCCGAGCGGCGGCGATCCTGGAGGCCCGCGCCGAGGTCGCGTACGTGTCGCCGGTCCTGATCGCTCAGGCCCACATGTGGGCGGGCGAAATCGAACGGGCCCTGGACTGGCTGAACCGGGGCGAGGCGGGGTGGGATCCGGCGATGCCCTACATGGTAGGGTGCTCGGTACAGCCGTGGTGCGAGGCCACGTATTCGGATCCGCGCTTTCGGGCGATTCTGGAGCGAATGGGGCTGCCGGAGAGGGGCGGCGTAGATGGGTCTACCCGTTCTCGCCCGTAAGTCCGCGACCTCTCAGCTAGAAGACGGGATGATGACGCACCTCGTTGCCAGCCCTCGCCCCGGTCTGTTCGCGTGGCTGGCTGCCGTCTTCCTGCTCCTCACCGCGAGCTCGGGGTTGAGCCAGGCTTCCGCTCGGGTCACCCAGGAGATCGCCGCCGAGCAGAAGCTCGATCCGCCCTTGCTGGACGTGCTTCGCTCCGGCGGATCGGCCCGTGTCATCGTGGTGGGGCGTGCGCAGCTATTCGAACCGGTGGGTGGTCTGGAGCGCTTCCAACTCGAGCACGCCGGGGACGATCGACGGGAGCTGCGCCGCCGGGTGGTGGCCACCCTCAAGGAGAACGCCGAGGCGGAGCAGGCGTTGATCCTGGAGGCCCTGGGCCGCGGAAGCGCGGATCGAGCCCTCTGGATCCTGAACGCTCTGTCCATGGAGCTCAGCGCCGAGGAGATCCGCCGCGCCAGCGGCCTGAACGAGGTGTCGTTCATCTACGCGGGGGGCGAGGTGATTCCCCCGGGCCCCCGCGCATCTCAGGACCCGATCCTGGTGATCCCCCCCGGGGAGCCGCCGACCTTCTCCGCGGAGGGCAAGCAGGTCGCCTGGAGTGTCGAGCACCTGAATGCCCCCCGGGCGTGGCGGGAGCTGGGCAGCGTGGGGCGGGGAGCGGTGGTGGCGGTCCTGGACAACGGCGCCAACTACGCTCACACCGACCTCCGCTCCAACCTGTGGCGCAACGCCGGGGAGGTTCCGAACAACGGGATCGACGATGACCGGAACGGGTGGGTGGACGACCTCTACGGTTACGACTTCGGCTCCATGAGCCCCAACGTCCGGGACACGACCACGAGCAGGGGCCGGCAACACGGCACCATGACCTCGGGAATCGCGGTGGGGGACGGCAGCTCGGGCATCGTCACCGGCGTGGCACCCCGGGCCAGCCTCATGCTTCTGAAGATCACGGGCGGAAACGTGGACGCTGCGGGGAACCGACCCGTCGGTGCCGCCATCGCCTACCAGTACGCTATTGAGCAGGGCGCCGACATCCTCAGCATGAGCTTCAGCCTGCCCGATCTCGGCAACCTCCGGGGATTCTGGCGCATGATGAGTGACCATGCCGTGGCCGCGGGGCTCTTCCTGGTGGGAGGAGCGGGCAACTTTCGCACTACGGCACAAATCCCGGTCCAGCACCAATCCCCGAAGGACGTGCCGTCGGTGGTCTCTGTGGGAGGCATCGATACCCTCGGTGTGCTCCGACCCTTCAGCAGCATGGGCCCCGCCGAGTGGAGCTCGGTGGCGCTCTACGGGGACTACCCGCTGCCGGAGGGGATCACGAAGCCCGATCTGGTCGCCTTTCCCGGGGAGGGGTTTCCCGTGCTGGGCATCGAGGACCGGGGCTACATCGACACCGATAGCGTCCGCATCCGGGGGAACTCCTTTTCGGGCCCGCAGGTGGCGGGAATCGCGGCCCTCATCTTCGCCGAGCACCCCGAAATGAGCGTCTGGCGGGTCCGGGAGGTCATCGAGTCCACCGCCCGGGACCTGGGAGATCCGGGCAAGGACAACATGTTCGGCCACGGGCTCGCCGATGCCCATGCGGCCGTGCTGGAGGCCCGGGAGCGAGGCGGTGGGAGGCGGTGATCCCCTAAAGCGTCCCGTCGATCCGGATCAGCGCGTCCTCCAGGTGAATCCGCGTGTTGCGGTCGCTCACGCCCCGGTCCAGCGTTGCCTGGATCTCGTCCCGTAGCAGGCGAAGCTGCTCCCGGATGAGCGGACGGATATCCGACTGGGCGATGTGCAGGTCGGCGTTCAGGGGAGGGTCGTCGTTGCGACCCACACGCAGGTTCCCGGATCGAGGCGGGCTCCAGTGGTCCGATTCGGCCTCGGTCAGCAGGTAGTGGGCCTGGGCGAGATAGGCCCGCTGCAGGTTCCGGCGGTAGGTGTCGATGGGGCCTCCGGACCCGATCTCGCGCCAGACGATCTCCCGGGTGTCGTCGAGCATCTCGGTGGGCGTGTACGTCTCGTCGCCCAGGAAGGTCTCGTGCTCGATCATCCGGGCGAGGCGGGCGTGGTTGAGCAGGCGCTGCACCGCCAGCTCCTGGTAGGCGCGAATGCGCTCCACGGCCCCCGCGTGCTCCAGCCGGCGCAGCACGTCCATGTCCAGGGCCCAGGTCGGCGTCCGGAGCACGTGCTCGTCGATGAAGGCCATGGCCTTGACCTGATAGTCCCTCTCGATGGGCGTGTAGACCCATCCCTCTTCGCCGTAGCGCTTCGGATGCGTCCACGACCCACCCACCGCGCTGGCCGCATGCTCGGCGTAGCGATTCCACTGGGTGAGGGCCTGGAGGTAGTTGGTTTCGAGCTCGTAGTAGTCGTCGTATTCGTCCAGGACCCAGGGCATGATGCTGTCCATCATGACCCGGAGGTTGATCATGCCCAGCTCGGCGGCCTCCACGGGATCGTCGCTGATTCCCTCGGTCATCCGGTACGGGTCCCACTCGTTGTCCATCCCGAAGAGGGCCGACGCGAAACGGAACCACGGCTTGTCCTGGCGCTCGAGGATCCACGCGTTCAGCGTCTCGGACTCGTCCTCGGGGGTCTCGGCGCCGATGATGGGCGTGTAGCCCCATTTGATCGCCCACGCGTCCCACACGCCCATGCGCCGCTCCGGCGGCACGTGGTCGCCGGCCTGGGCTGCGTAGTTGAAGCGGGTCCGACCCACCGACGAGCCCGAGTGGCCCCAGCGGCTGACGAAGTCGGGATCCCGGATCGAATCGACGGGGAAGACGAAGTTGGCCCGCTGGTTGTGGGGCAGACCGACGGAGTGGGCCGTCTCGTGGGACGCCACGTACCGGATCGCCTCGCCCATCAGGTCTTCGGGCAGCTCGTCGTCCCGATAACGGGGGTCGTCGGCGGCCGTGGCGACCTGGCTGAGGAGCTGCCACCGCATCCGCTCGCTCACCCCGTGATAGAAGTTGGTGTGCGCCCGGATCACCTCGCCCGAGCGGGGGTCCACCACGTCGCCGCCGGAGTTTGCCGAGCGCGTGGGGCTGGCCACATACCGGAGTACGCTGAAGCGGGCGTCGAGGAGGCTGAACTCGGGGTCCTCCTCCTCGGTGGGGGCCCGGCGTACCTGGATGGCGTTGCGGAAGCCCGCCTCCTCGAAGCCGGCGTTCCACTCCAGGATGCCCGCCTCGATGTAGGCCACGTACTCCTCCGGCGTGGCGGGGTCGATGTACCAGACCCACGGCTTCACCGGCTCCACCAGCTCACCCCGGAGGAAGGCCGCCGTGTCCGAGGGCTCCAGGCGGTAGCGGACCGCGTACCGCTCCGGCCGCACGCCCTGGAAGGAGCTGGAGTAGTTGGTGCGCTGCAGGCTGATGAAGCCCACACGCTCGTCCCAGAGGCGGGGCATCATGGGCTCTTCGGGGAGGAGCACCATGGAGTGGTTCACCTCGAAGGAGAGCGTCCCGCCCCGGGCGTTCGAGGGCGCCTGGCTCGCGTCGTAGGTGCGAACGACCCGGACCTCCACGTTGATGGGGAAGCTCTTCGACCACTCCATCCAGCTCCGGTCCGCGTCGAACCGGCGAACGCCCAGGCGCTGGCGTTGATTGCTCGGCAGGCTGAATGCGGGGGTGTCGCCCATGTAGAGGTCCGTCACGTCGACGATGGACGTGCCGTCGCCCCGGGCCTCCACCTCGAAGGACTTGAGGATCGGCGCGAAGCTCTGGTTCTCCACCGCGATGGAGATGTTGTCCTCCGGGTCCGCGGTGTTCGAGTGGGAGACGGCCCGCAGGTACACCCGGTCGTCCCGGAGCTCCCAACGGACCACGATGTTGGGCGCCATGTTCGCGCCCACGTTGGTCTGGCCTTCCTGGACCCGGTGGAACCGACTCATGATGATCATGTCCCGTCCGAGCATGTCGTCGGGAATCTCGAACATCAGTTGATCGCCCACCCGGTGAAGATCGAAGAGGCCTTCGTCGGTGGATGCGCCTTCGAGCACCTCGTCCCGGGACTGCTGGGCGCCGAGGGGCCCGGCCGCGAGGAGGGCCAGCGCCGCGATCAGGTACGGCAGAGATGTGCGAGGGGCGCTCCGGCGCCACGAGGTCGAACGGGCCATGGGACTGCTCCCAGACGGGTGAGTGATTCGATGGGTC
The DNA here is from genome assembly GCA_039591855.1 of Gemmatimonadota bacterium. Classification (GTDB taxonomy): domain Bacteria; phylum Gemmatimonadota; class Gemmatimonadetes; order Longimicrobiales; family Gaopeijiaceae; genus JBDHCV01. The sequence goes on from JBDHCV010000038.1 coordinate 16,060, forward strand.
CGGGAGAGTAGGTGGAGGCGGTTTCGGGCGCGAGCCCTACCTGGCCGTGGCCGCGTACGCCGCCATCATTCCACCCAGTTCCTCCGCGAGCTCGGCGGTACCCACGCCGGAGGCGACGGCCGGCGTGTGTTCGGGGTAGATGATCTGCTCGGTGAGGGTGCTGACGATCACCAGGATGGCGACCTGGCCCATGGTCTGGGCCCGGGTCTCGTTCGCCGACGGGAATAGCGCACTCACCTGGGCAAACAGGGAGCGGCGCCGATCGTGGGATGTGGGGGGTACGATCTGCGGGTGCAGCCGGCCGTGAAGGTGAAGGGCCTGGATCAGGCCCCGGTTGTCCTCCATGAAGGCCCGGGTGCGGTCGATCAGGAAGTCCCAGTGCCCGCGGAGATCGTTCGCCTCGATCGCATCCCCCCCCGAGAATGCCTCGCCGAAATCCGCGAATCGCTCCTCGTAGGCGGCGTACAGGTCGGGGAGGATGCCCTCCTTGCTCGTGAACCGTCGATAGAAGTTCCCGACGGACACACCCGCCCCCTTCGCGATATCGGCGACCGTCACCTGGTCGAAGGGTTGGCGATCGACGAGTTCGAGACAGGACGCGACGAGCTTCCGCCGGGTCTCTCTCGACCGTTCCTGTTTCGCTGTCAGAGCACCCGTCTTCGCAGTCACGGGGGTCCCCCCTTGCCAAAAAGCGAATTCTTATTCACATTACATTAAAACGTGAACGGAGATTCGCAAATGGAACACATCGACCCAATCGAGACAAGTGAGCGGCGCTCCCCGAACTGGGCCCGTATGCTCATCGCCATCCTGGTGGGATTCCTGGCCGTGCAATGGACCATCGGTCCGCTATGGGGCGCGATTCGGCCGGATGCCTCCGAGATTGAACGATACCTTGTCCTGAAGGGGGTCACCCTCGCGTGGATCGCGGTGGTGATCCTGCGATCCACCGACTGGGCTGCGGTGGGATTCCGCCGGCCCGTGCGGCCGGCTTCCGTCCTCTACGCCGCCCCGTTCCTCCTCCTTGGCGCGGGGTCTCTGGCGGGGGGCGTGGCCCCCACCATGGATGCGGGCGCCTTCGTGGGCTATGCGGTCATCGTGACGATCGGCGTCTTGGGCGAGGAAATCATCTTCCGAGGCGTGATGTGGGAGGCCGTGGCCGCCCGAGGCCCCTACTTCACCGCGATCACCACATCCCTGGGATTCGGGATGATCCATGCGGCCGGGCTGGGCGGGCCCGTCCCGAACTCCGTCGTGTGGGCTATGGTGTGCTTCGCGGCGGGTGGAGGGTTGATGCTCGCTGCGGTGCGGATCGCCGCCGGGACGATCTGGACCGTGATCGCGGTCCACTGGGTGTTCAACATGATGTCGTTCGCGGCATCGGGCGGGATTGCGTCGACCTTCCCTCCCGGGACTGAGGTGCGAATCATCGGCGCCGGGGTGGTCCTGGGGCTGCTCGGTCTCGGTGCCGTGGCTCTGGCCTCGCGCCGGTCGGCGTCGCGGGGGGCGGCGAGGGGAGTGTTGACTGTGGAGAGGCCCGTAGGTGAGGTGGGCTGAGGTCGGTAGCCACCTGACGAGCAGTGGCCGCTGGCTCCGTTAGATTCCGGTTCGCACAGTTCGCGTGCCAGGAGGAATAAGGAGACCCGGCGATGCTGCTCCGCCCGGCCCGGCCAGAGCTAGACGAAGGATCCCTGTTCGCTCGGTACATCGATCAGGCCGCCGACGGGTTCTACGGCTTCATGCTCGGCCCGAATTCCGAGGCCATCATCGCTTCGGCGTTTCTCGAGACGGGGCACGCGCTCTCCTTCGAGCACGTGATGTTCGCCGAGCGAGAGGGTGCGGTCGTCGGCATGAGTCTGGCGTACACGGGGGCGCAGCACCGTGGCTTCTCGGACGAGCCCCTGGAGCGTGCCGCCGGGCGCAGGGCCCTGAGAATGAAGCTCGTGCGGTTCTTCCTGGCGCCGCTCTGGCGCGTCCTGGACACCGTCGAGGAGCGTGACTTCTACCTTCTCGGGATCGCCGTGGAGCCGGAGCTTCGGGGCGAGGGGGTCGGCTCGCTCCTCATGGACGATGTGGAGGAGCGAGGCCGTGCCGCTGGATCGACCCGTCTGTCCCTGGACGTAGCCGCCAAGAACATGGGCGCCCGCAAGCTGTACGAGCGCCGTGGGATGGTCGAGTTCTCGGAGTGGCCGGAGTCCTGGCTCCTGCCGACGGTGTTATTCCGCATGACGAAGGACCTGTGATGTACGTGGTCGGGGTGGATCTCTCGGGACCGGCCAACCCGGACGACACAGCCGTAGCCGTGTTTCAGGACCAAGGAGAACGCCTGGAGTATCAGGCCTTGCTCTCCTCGGCGACGGACGCGGTCCTATTCGAGGAGATCCAGCGAAGACTCGCGGTCGCGGATGTCTGTGTGGGGCTCGACGCACCTCTGTCTTACGGAAGCAAAGGAGGTCAGAGAGAGTCGGACGCAGCGCTGCGGGCCAAAGCCATCCAGGCCGGCCTTCTCCCGGGTTCGATCATGGCCCCCACGGCCCCCCGGATGGCCTATCTCACGCTTCGGGGCCTGGCGGTCGCACGTGGGATGCAGCTCCTGCCCGGACCGGGACGCCTGCGAGTGGTGGAGACCCACCCAGGTGCTGCCCTGGCCCTTGGAGGGGCGCCGGTCGACGCGGTCCGAGGGTTCAAAGATTCCCAAGCCGACCGGGATCGACTGGTGCGGTGGCTCGAACGCCGGGGTCTTGGCGGCGTCGAGTGCGAGTTCGTCACCACCGATCACTCACTTGCGGCATGCGCCGCCGCTTGGGCAACCTGGCGGTGGAATCGAGGGCAGGCGAACTGGGTGTTCCGGGCAGACCCGCCTCATCATCCCTTTGATTTCGCGTGTTAGCTCGCCACTGAGGACGCGTGCATCAGGAGCGTCACCACCCGTGCGCTCAGGCCAGGCCCAACATCCGGGCAACCGCGTCCTCCCCAGCCAAGCCCAGCTTCGTCAGGGCCGGGAGCCAGTCGGCGGAGTTCCAGGCCTCGACGAACCGACCGTTCACCACCCGCCCCATGAGCATGGCATGCAGCGTGACGGGCGTTCCGGTCGCGCGGTGAACCATGTCCCCCTTGATCCGAGCGGCCACCTGGTCGCCGCTGACGAGCTGCCCCTCCACCACGAAGTGGATGTCGGAAAACGCGCCGCAGATGACAGCGTGGAACTGCCGCCAGGGCTCGACGCCCACCATCGGATCGCCCAAGCCATGGGTTATGGATTCCTCGGTGAGCAGATCGTCGAGCGCGCTCGCGTCGCTCTGATTCCACACTCTCTCCATCCACGTCGGGACGATGGTATCGGGGGTCTCTCGGTTCATGTCGCCTACTTTGGTGGGGGGGAAGGAAGAGACATAGCTCACCCGATCCCCACTCGGTGTCAACGCTGGCCTGCCAGCCGTGGCTTGCCCCCACTCGCGGTACCACCTGCAGTCTCGCACCTGAGCCGTCGCCCCCCTTGAGTTCCCGGGCGGGCCGAGGCATCCTGGTCCGCGGCCGAGGCCCAAACCGTTGGCTGGAACGAGTAGCGCGCGCTCACCTAACGCAGTGGAGGTCGACATTGGGCGAACACCGTCGGACCCCGGTGACCCGAGTATGACGACATTCAGCGACCGATTCTCGGAGCGGAAGGTCGCCCAGTGGGCCATCGGGTATCTGGCCGTCTCGTGGGTTGGCCTGCAGGTGCTCCAGCTCCTGTGGGAGGTGTTCGAGTGGCCCCTGACACCGTTGCGGGTGGTCGTCGGACTGGTGGCGGTCGGTTTCCCGGTCGTCGTGGTGTTCGCGTGGGTCCGGCGGCCATCGCAGAGCACCCAGGAGGCTCAGGCGGCGGCACCCCAGTCGGCCGGGGGACGCACCGCATGGACCGTCGTCTCCGTGGCCGTGGTCCTCGCCCTGGTGGTGGGAATCGGCTGGACGGTGAACCGGGCACTGGATCGCTATTGGGCCCGGGGTGAGGCCGTACTGGAGATCGGCAATCGGGCGGACGCCGGGGAGTTCACCGCGGCGCTCGAGGTGAGTGAGCGCGCCCTCGCAATCCTCCCCGGCCTGCCGGTGCTCGACAGTCTTCTGGAAGTGGTGTCGGAGGCACCGGTCATCGAGACCGAACCGGCCGGGGCCACGGTGTTTTTCAAGGAGTACTCCGACCCGGACGGGCCGTGGGTCGAGGTGGGCCTCACCCCCCTGTCGGCCCTCCGGGTGCCACGAGGCCTGAAGCGTTGGCGCGTCGAGCTGGAGGGGTACGAGTCGTTCGAGGTCACGGGAGGCGGAAGCTCGGGCTTCGGCGGAGGCACCAACATCAGAAGGTCGCTGCAACCGCAGGGCTCGGTTCCGGAGGGCATGGTTCGGGTCCCCGGTGGCAGGGCCGGAGGCTTCATCACCTCCATCGGTCCCCTCGTCGAGCTGCCCTACGGTGACTACTACATCGACCGCTACGAGGTGACGAACGAGCAGTTCGGGGAGTTCGTCGAAGCCGGGGGCTACCAGCGGGAAGAGTTCTGGACCCACGACTTCGTGGAGGACGGTCGCCGACTCAGTTGGTCCGAAGCCGTGGAGCGCTTCGAGGACGCCACGGGGCGTCCCGGGCCCGCCACCTGGGAGCTCGGCCGGCCCGAGCGGGGACAGGAAGCTCTTCCGGTCACGGGCGTGAGCT
>JBDHCV010000039.1:0-19891 GCA_039591855.1 Gemmatimonadota bacterium
CGATCAGGGCGGGTAGGCGGTCGGTGTCGAACCACTCGGCCACTGCAGCGTTGGCCAGCAGCTTCGCCTCCAGGGCGTCCAACACCCCCCCGCTCAGCCACTCCCTCACCGGTACGCCGAAGCCCCGCTTCTTGGTGTACAGGTGGTCCCTGGGCAGGTAGCGCTCCGCCCACTTTCTCAAGAATGCCTTGGTCTGGCCTCCACCGGTCTTGAGGGCGTCCGGAAGTCCGAGCCCGAACTCCACCACCTCGTGGTCGAGGAACGGAACCCGCCCCTCCAGGGAGAATCCCATCATCATCCGATCCACCTTCAGCAGGAGGCTGTCGGTGAGGTCGGTGACCATGTCCGTGTACTGACAACGCTGCAGGTGACTCCACTCGGCCGGAGTCTCACTCCAGGCGTCGCGGTAGGGGTGCCTGAATCGGGGTCGGAGCGCCGTCAGTCTGGGCCCGAACGCGTTCCTCGAACGCCGGCGCCACCACTCGCTTCGGGTGCGGAATCCACCGGACCCGGGGGCCGCGAGGTTCCGCGCGAAGTAGACGAGGCCGGGCTGGCGGTAGCGCCGGTACCCTCCGAACACCTCGTCGCCCCCCTCGCCGCTGAACACGACCTTGAGCTCTCTGGCCGCGGCCTCGGACAGGGCTGAGGTGGGCAGAGCGGCATAGTCGCGCATGAGGTCGTCGGCCGCCCAGATATGGTGCGGGATCCGGCGGAAGAGGGCGGCCCGATCCAGGCGGAGTTCCATGTGTTCGCTGCCGAACATCTCGGCGACCCGCTGGGCGTCGCTGAGCTCGTCTTTGAAGTCCGCGTCGTCGTAGCCCACCGAAAAGGTCCGGACCGGTTGGTCCTGGAGCCGGCTGAGCATAGCCAACATGATGGCGGAATCGTTACCGCCGGAGAGGAACAGGCCGTAGGGGACGTCGGATCGGACATGCTCGGTCATGACCCGGTGGAACAGCGGCTCGAACTCCTCCTCCGCCTCTCCCTGGGTCAGACTCCGTGGAGGCACGTCGAGGGCGGTCCAATAGCGCCGTCGCTCCACGTCCAGGTCCAGGGACACCTCCAGGACCTCCCCCGGGCGCACGCGTTTGATCCCGGAGAAGATGGTCTGCTCTCCGGTGGTGCAGTGGGTGTGCAGGTACTGGGAGAACGCCTCCGGGTCCATGGCCGGGGCCCGACCGAGGAGCGGAAGGATGGCCTTCATCTCCGAGGCGAACACGAACCGGTCGGCCAGGTGGGCGTAGAAGAGGGGCTTGATCCCGAGCCGGTCCCGACCCAGGACCAGCTTCTTCCGCACCTCGTCGTAGATGGCGAAGGCGAACATGCCGTGGAGCCGGTCCACGAAGCCTGCGGGGTCCAGAGCGTAGGCCTGGAGGATGGTCTCGCTGTCGGAGTGGGTGGAGAAGGACCGGCCCCGGGAGCGGAGCTCGTCCATCAGCTCCACGTAGTTGTAGATCTCCCCGTTGGCCACCAGGGCCATGCGCCCGTCCTCGGTGAGAATGGGCTGCTGACCGCCCTCGAGGTCGATGATGGAGAGCCTGGTGTGGATCAGGCCGACCGGCCCCTCGGTGAAGAAACCCCGCCCGTCCGGCCCACGGTGGGCCAGGCGCTCCGCCATGGGCTCCAGAACGCCCGGCGTGATGGTCTGGGAGGGGATCAGGACCCCGGCGATTCCGCACATGGGGCGAAGGCTAGATGCGGGACGTAGGTGGCGCAAATCCTGCTTACATGAAATGATCCTAAAGTCCGATCGGGGAAACCAAACTGCCGCCGCGGATCGGGGCAACGCGACAGAGAGGGGGTCCAATGGGCGTGCGGCTCGTGAGATCGTGGATGGGGTGGGGTGCGCTAGCGGTACTGGTCCTGGTGGCATTGACACCGTCGATGGCGAATTCCCAGGAGGCTTCGGAGGGCGAGGGCGGCCAGGACGACGAGTCCAAGGCGCTGGATTCAACGGCGACCCAGTGGAGTTTCCAGTTCGCGTGGCAGGGAATGAAGTACCACGAGGACATGCTTGAGGACGGGTCCACCCGCCCGGCGGGGTCAAACGACTATCTGCAGCTTCGTATCGTTGCGCCCCTCGCTTTCGAGAAACTCACGATCCTCCCCCGTGTCACGCTGCGCCACTACGAGAACGCTCAGGGAGAGTCCGGGATCGGCAACACGGAGATCTTCGCGCTGGTCATTCCGCGGGCGCTGGATTGGGGCACCGGTCGCATGGGGCTCGGGCCGCTGGTCACGGTGCCGGGAGACTCGGCGGTGGCCAGGAACGAGTGGGGCTACGGCCTGGCCGGCGCCATCGTGAACACCTCCGGAAAGTGGTTCTACGGCGTGTTGCTCACCCAGTCCTGGCGTTCCGTCGATCCCACGGCGCTGCCTCCGGGCACGTCGGATACCAATCCGTTGGGGATCGCGCCCTTCCTGAACTACCGGTTGGGTGGCGGATTCTACGTCGGCAACGGCGATATGGTCGCCCTCTACGACTGGGACTCGGGAAAGTTCTTCCTGCCGATCGGGGTGCGCACTGGATGGGTGAAGGTGACCGACAGGGGCAGCTGGAATTTTTACGGCGAGTACCAGACCTCAGCCATCTACAACGACTATCCGGGACCGGCGGTCAAGAATTCGATCCGGGTGAACGTGACCTACACGATTCCGGTGGGGTGATCCACCGATCAAAGACCAACGACCGCGACGTTCCATGAACTTGAGAATCGATCACTGAGAAGACGCGCCACTGTACTCGGGGCCACCGCCATGGGCCTTGGGTTTGCCGCAATGGGGCCCGCCGCCCCGGAGGCGGAGGCACAGATCCGTCCTGATTCCGCATCAGTTCCGTCGGCACAGAAGATCTACGACATCGCCTGCGCCGACGGACGCAGAATCAGCAACGATCGATGCGATGGGGACGTGGGGAATACCGTCGACGAGGCCAACGCCACCTATCTCAACAACATCGGCGACGCCGAGCTCAGGGCGGTATGGACCGACCCCGACTTCGACGCTGCCCACGGCGCGGTCTGCTACGTCCGGGTCTTGGAGATGCCAACGCCGACCTGGCAGGCCTACGATGCGAACTACTTCGGCATCGAGATGCCGCCGCAGGTCCCGCTGAGCCATCAAGAGCGGGCCCGCACGAGTCCCATCTGGTATTCGCCCGGCGGTTGAGGCCAGGAGCGAGCGAAGGGTGAAATGAAGAAGCTGAAGCCCGCTCTTCTACTGGGTGCCGTCATCGCTCTTGGTGCGGCACCCGGATCGCCTCCCGTGCATGCCCAGGAACTGGAGCCCCGCCTCCTCTCGAACGTGCCGAAGGGGATGAACTTCGGAATCCTGGGCTACGCCTACTCGACCGGGAACATCCTGCTGGACCCGGCCATTTCAATCGACGATCTGGACTCGCGAGTCCACACGTTGGTGGGCGCCTTCGTCCACAGCTTCAGCCTGGCCGGAGTGTCCAGCAAGGTCGACGTGGTCGTGCCCCTGGCAACAGGAGACTGGACCGGCATCGTCGAGGGTCGTGACAGTGCCCGCTCCGTCTCGGGGTTGGGGGATCCGCGAGTGCGCCTCTCGGTGGCCTTCGTCGGCGCGCCGGCCATGGAGCGGAAGGAATTCGGGAGCTACATCCAGGAGACGGTGGTCGGAGCCAGTCTTCAGATCATCGCGCCCCTGGGACAGTACGATCCGAGCAAGTTGATCAATCTGGGTTCGAACCGTTGGACCGCTCGGGCCACCCTCGGAGCGTCAAAGGTCGTGGACCGTTGGATCGTCGAGGGGTACGCCGGCGCCTGGCTCTTCGGGGACAACACCGACTTCTTCGGCGGAAACCTGGCGGAGCAAGCTCCCCTCTTAACCGCCAAGACCCACCTGATTCGGCTGTTCGACAAGGGACGCTGGCTCGCCTTCGACCTGGGCTACGGGGTCGGGGGGCAGGGCACGATCTCCGGCGTGGAGCGGGACAACCGGATCTCGACGTTTCGGTTCGGAGCCACCCTGGCCTTGCCGGTGGCCGCCGCACACACCTTGCGATTCACCCTTCTGAGCGGGGTTCGCCTGGAGAAGGGGCCCGACTTCGACGCTTACGGGGCGAGCTGGCAGTACCGGCGCTGACCCCCCTGGGACCGCGGCCCGACCGCCGCTCGCGTCTGGGCCCGCCCCCGGATCGGAACTACCCGCGGCTCGGTGCCGGTGGTAGGGCGTCCACAGTCTCGATCATCCGCTTGATCTCGTCCTCGTTCGGCAGGCGTCCCATGGCGGCGCCCAGGTTGTCCACCATGTGGTGGGCCTGACTGGTGGCGGGCGTCACCGCTGTCACCGCCGGGTGGGCGAGGCAGAACTTGATGAAGAACTGGGCCCAGGTGTGGGCGTCGAAGTCCGCCGCCCACGCCGGGACTTCCGTGTCCCCGACCCGGCTCCACAGCCGGCTGCGCCCGAACGGCACGTAGACCAGGACCGCGATGCCCCGCTCCTGGGCCAGGGGAAGGATTTCTTCCGCGGAGTTCCGGTTGTCGATGGCGTAGTCCACCCCGATGAAGTCCAGGGGCTCGTTGCGCATGACCTCGGCCAGGTCCGGATAGCGGCTCTGGCTCGTCGAAGTGATCCCGATGTATCGGACTTGTCCGGCTGCCTTCATCTCCTTCAGGATGCCGAGCTGGGTCGGCGGATCCCCCAGGTTGTGGACCTGGATGAGGTCCATGGTCTCCACCCCGAATCGCTGGAAGGACCGGTGGATCTGGGCCCGAGCCTCGTCGGGATCTGCTGGACCGCCGCCACGCCCGGCAACGTTCACCTTGGTCGCCCAGAAGATCTGGTCGGTGATTCCCAACTCCTGGGCGATCTGTCCGGCGACCTCCTCCGAAGCGCCGTAGCTGGGCGCCGTATCGAAGACGCTGCCGCCGTTGTTCACCAGGGCGCTGAGCACGTCCCGCAACGCGCTGAAGTCCTCGCTGCGGGCCACCCGGGAGAAGGTGGCCGAGCTGCCCAGACCTACCACCGGGATCTGCTCCCCGGTGGAGGGGATCGCCCGGGTCATGAGCTCCTGGGTGCTCATGGCCTGCAGCACCTTCGGGCTCAGGGTAAGTCCGGCGCCGGCCATCCCCATGAGTCTGAGCCAATCGCGACGTGTGATCATGTTCCGCTCTCCTCCTCGTTTCCGGCCTGCCGGGACTTCAGCCGGCCGGCGCCGTGAGTACCGTGGTCTCGTCCATGGGGTCCAGGGGATCCAGCCCCAGTCGCTCCAGCTCCCGGTTCACTGCCGGGAGTTCGGTCATCCAGATCTGATCCAGGCGTGTCGTGTACCCGGAGAGACGATCCACCATGATCTGGAAGATCTCTTCCATGTTGTTGCCGGGCCGCCCGTCCCCACGCTCCGACATGGAGAGCAGGTTCGCAAGTCGATTGTTGACCCGGATGGGGAAGTTGAGGGGGTCCTGTCCGCTTCGATTCCGCACCTGGTAGATCTGCCCCTCCACGTCGGACAGGTTGGACTCCAGAGTCGCGGCCGCGCCAGCGAGCCGGGCGTCGTCGGAGAGGGCCAGACGCTGCTCCAGCTGCACCTTCGTTCTCCGGATGGCGATGACGGCCGAGTTGGCCTCGTCCACCTTGTCTCGGACCCGCACGCCGAAGGCGTACTGAGCGCGAAGATCAGCGTCGGTAACGTCGTCGATCCATGGGTTGCGCGCCACCACGATCTCGGTCGACTCGGTCGTCCCGTCGACGGTCAGCCGAGCCGTGTAGGTGCCTGGCGGTACCACGGGCGCCATTGCGCGCACACCCCAGAGGATCATGCCGGGAAAGGTGGCAGCCGGGTCGATCCTCAGGTCCCACCGGAGCCGGTTCAGTCCCGCTTCGACGGGAAGGGAGGCGGGACTCCAGCGGTCCCGCTCCACTGCGGTGTCCTCCGGCTCCACCGTCCGGATCACCGCTCCCGAGGCGTCGAGAATCTCGAGTACCGCTTCCTCCGGCGCTTCCGCCAGCCACCAGGACAGGGTCGCGCCGTTCGCCGAACGGAAGGCCACGGGTGGGTCGAACAGCCGCAGCGGCGCCTCGGTCATGTCCGCCGTCACCTGCCGGAGCGGCGCCACGTTGTCCAGCACCCAGAACCCCCGGCCGTGGCTGGCGATGGCCAGCTCGTCGTGCTCGACGATCAGGTTCGTGATGGGCAGATCGGGCAGCCCGGGGTTCAGGTCACGCCAGTGGGCGCCGTCGTCGTAGCTGATGTAGACCCCGTGGTTTGTGGCCGCGTAGAGGAGGCCCTCCCGATTGGGGTCTTCCCGGACCGCGTTCACGTAGGCGTCGTCCCTGAGCCCGTCCACGATCTTCGTCCAGGTCGCCCCGAAGTCGTCGGACTTCCAAATGTAGGGCGCCATGTCGTCCAGCAGGGGCCGGCGCACTGACACGTAGGCCTTCCCGGCATGGAATGCAGACGCATCGATCTGGCTCACCCGGCCGAAGTCGGGCATATCGGGCGGGGTCACGTTGGTCCAGGTCGCACCGCCATCGCGGGTGACGTGGACCAGTCCGTCGTCCGAGCCGGTCCAGATCTCCTCGATGTCCACCTTGCCCGGTCCCACCGCGAAGATCGTGGCGTAGGCCTCGGGGCCATTCATGTCCCCGGTGATGGGTCCACCTGAGTGGCCGAGGGTGCTGGGGTCGGCTCGGGTGAGGTCGTCGCTCAGGCGATCCCACGTGGCGCCTCCGTCCGTCGTTCGCCAGAGGCGTTGAGAGGAGGTGTAGAGCGTGTTGGGGTCCACGGGCGAGAACACGATGGGAAAGGTCCACTGCCACCGCTCCACCATGTCGAGGGCCGGTTCTCCGGAGTAGAACCAGGGGTACGGGTTCACCTCCCGCGAGGTGCCGAGGCGCCGATTGAACTTGTCCAGGTAGCGCCCGTTGTTGGTCCCGGAATAGAAGATGTCCAGGTCCTGCGGGTCCGGCGCGATGTACCCGGGCTCTCCGCCGCCGGCCCGGTAGGCCACGTTCATGGAGCCCTCGGTGATCGACCGCGACCCCCGCCCGGGTCCGCCGCCGCCCCGTCCCCGTCCCGCGTTCCAATCCGACGGCAGGCACAAGGTGCTGTTGTCCTGCTGGGATCCGCAGACGTGGAAGGGGATGTGGGCCGTGGTCACCGCGTGATAGAACTGGGCGGTGGAGAACTCCTGGTCGGTCCAGCGGTCGCCCGTGTCGAAGCTCACCGCACCGCCCCCGTCGTTGCCGACGATCAGGTGGCCCGGGTCGTCGGGATCGATCCAGAAATCGTGGAAGTCCCCGTGGGTTCCGTTGTTGATGACCTCATAGGTCTCGCCCCCGTCTTCCGACCGGAAGAGCGAAGTGTTCTGGACGTAGACGACGTTCTCGTCCTGGTGGTCGGCGAAGACGTGGGTGTAGTAGAAGGCCCGCTGCCGGATCCGTCGCTCGTCGTTGACCAGCGCCCAGGTGTCCCCGCCGTCCTCGCTCCGGAACAGACCCCCGTCGGCGTGCTCGAACAGGGCCCACACGCGGTTCGGGTCGGCCCCCGAGACCGCCAGCCCGATCCGGCCCACCACACCCTCCCGCGGCATGCCGGGATTCCGGGTGAGCTCGACCCAGGTCTCGCCCCCGTCGGTGCTCTTGAACATCCCGCTCCCGGGCCCGCCTGAGGACATGGTGTACTCCTTCCGGAAGGCCTCCCAGAGGGATGCGTACATCACGTCGGGGTTGGTTCTGTCGATGACGATGTCGATGGCACCGGTCTCGTCGTTCCTGAAGAGGACCCGCCGCCAGGTCTCACCCCCGTCCACACTCTTGAACACCCCACGCTCTTCCGAGGGGGCGGAGTATTTCCCGAATGACGCGACGAAGATGATCTCGGGGTTCGTGGGATGGATTCGGATCTTGGAGATACCGTGGGAGTCCTCGAACCCCACGTGCTCCCAGGTCTCCCCAGCATCCCGGCTGCGATAGACGCCGTCCCCGGGAAGGATGTTGCCCCGGATACAGGTCTCCCCGGTCCCGATGAACACGACGTTGGGATCGATCTCCGCCACGGCCACGGCTCCCACCGAGGCGGACGTGATCTGGAAATCTGTGACGGGCACCCAGTCCTCACCCCCGTTGGTGGTCTTCCACAGGCCGCCCCCGACCGCACCGAAGTAGCCCAGGTCCGGCTCACCCACCACGCCCGAAACGGCGATGGAGCGCCCTCCCCGGTCCGGACCCAGGTTCCGCCAGCTGTACCCGGCGAGAAAGGCGGAGTCCAGGGCGACGTCCTGGGCCGGCAGCGGCGCCGGACTGGCGACGGCCAGGCCGAGGACGGCCGCGGTCAAGACGAGGAACGCCGATCCGAATCCCGCGTTGAGGCGGATGTGCGGGCAGGCGGTCACACGGGTGGTGACACGGGAGTTTCTGGAGACTAAGGGACGACCAGGTTGCGGCTTCATGTCAGTCGGGGGTTCGGCGTATCGGAGTGAACCAGTCGCCAAAAATACCGACTGGAAGGAGATGCCGCATTCTCTCCCGGAACCGCGGCATCCCCTTTGGTGCTTTCGATTCTAGCGTACGCTGGGGAGCACGCCTTCCAACCCGGGGTCCGCCCGGAGCCTGACCGTGCCCTCGACGGTCCGCCCGTGGGCGGTGAGGCGGACCCGGTAGGTGCCCGTATCCACCTCGGGGCCCTGGGGGCCCTGACCCTCGAAGAAGGCCGGCAGCTCTCCGCCGAACTGAGCCCGGATCCGTTCCATGCGTGCCTCGAACCGTGCGATTTCCTCGTCGCTGGGCGCCCAGCGCAGGTCCCAGTGGAACCGGTTCAGCCCGGCGTGGGCCTCGATCTGGTGGGTCACGGCCCTGGACCCGTCCAGGGTGGCGATCTCGAGGGTGGTGGGGACCTGGGCGCTCCCGTCCGATCCGGCCATTCCATTGCCCATCCAGAAGTGTATCGCCGCCGAGTTCTCCAACTCGTTGGGGGAGTTGCCCGGTGGGACCTGCTCGATGGTCAGGGGGTTGCGACCCATGAAGAGCTTGTGGCCCCGGGTGGCTCCCCGGCTGATTCCGTTCCAGCGGGTGGCGGTCTTCTGCTCGAACAGATGCAGGTCGGACGCCCACACCTGCGGGGTGAGTTGTTGCAGGGCGGTCAGGTCGTCCAGGATCCAGACGCTCCGCCCGTGGGTGGCGGCGATGAGGTCCCCCTCCCGGGGGTGTACGACCAGGTCGTGCACGGCCACCGTCGGCAGCCCGGTCCCCAGGGAGGCCCAGGTCGCCCCCCGATCCAGGGATACGAAGGCGTCGAACTCCGACCCCGCATAGAGGAGATCCTGATTCCGGGGGTCCTCACGCACCACGTAGATGGGGTTTCCCTCCGGGATCCCGCCCGAGATCAGTTCCCAACTCCTGCCGAAGTCCGTTGTCCGGAAGATCCACGCTCCGAACTCGTCGCTGCGGTGACCATCCCGTGAGGCGTAGGCGACCCCCTCCTGGAACCGGGAGGGCTCGACCCGGCTCACCCACAGTCCCCGGACCTGGTCTGGCATGTTGCGACCCACCTCCGTCCAGGTTGCACCGCCGTCCCGGGTCACGTGAATCAGGCCGTCGTCCGATCCGGTCCAGATGACCCCGGGAGTGAGGGGGGATTCGGCGATGCTGATGAGCGTCGCGTGGGTCTCTGCGCTGGTGACGTCCCGGGTGAGCCCTCCGCTCTCCGGGTCGGTGAGCACGGGATCGTTGGTCGTGAGGTCGGGGCTGATGATCTCCCAGGTGGTGCCCTGGTCCGTGCTTCGGAACAGGTAGTTGCCGCCGAAGAGGAGGGTGTGGGAGTCGTGGGGCGACAGGGTCAGGGGCGACGACCAGTTGAACCGGAACTGGTCGTCCGGCAGCCCGGGACCACCCCCCCCGAACCCGCCCTGGCCGCCCGCTCCTTCCGCCGGTGGGTCGTAGTCGGGAACGACCTCGGCGAAGTTCACGATGTTGCTCGGGGAGGGCCGGATGCTCCCACCCTGCTGGCGGAACACCGCGTCGAGCTTTCGGATGTTCCCGCCCTGGCTCTCGGTGTAGACCGTACGCCAGTCGTTGGGGTCCACGGTGGTGTGGAATCCATCCCCCGAATGGAACTTGAACCAGTGGTCGTTCAGGACACCGTTCCAGTCCCGGGAATTGGACGGCCCGCCCCAGTTGCCGTTGTCCTGCAGCCCGCCGTAGACCCAGTAGGGGTCCCGGTTGTCCGCGGTGACCGCGTAGAATTCGCCGATGTCCATGTTGTCGAACATCACGAAGTGGTGTCCCCGGTCGAACGTCACGTACGAGCCCTTGTCGTTCCCCACGTAGAACCGGTCGGGGGCCTCGGGGTCGATCCAGAGCGCGTGGAAATCACCGCTGATCCCCTCCATGGAGCGATCGAAGGTCTTCCCACCGTCCTCGGAGATCTGAGCCGAGCCCGCGAGCACATAGACCCGCTCGTCGTTGCCGGGGTCGATGTAGATGTGGGAATAGTAGAAGGGCCGGTTGTTGTAACGGCTCTGGTAGGACCAGTTGGCCCCGCCGTCCTCGGAACGGTAGATGCCGGTGCCCAACTGGGTCATGTCTTCGTAGGCCGGGTCCCCTTGGGTGGGCTGGAAGCCGTGCTCGACGATGGCCATGACCACGTCGGGGTTCGACCGGGAGACCGCGATACCGATCTTGCCGATATCGCCCTCGGGGAGGCCGTTCTCCAACCGGGTCCAGCTCTCCCCCCCGTCCACGGACTTGAAGAGTCCTCCGTTGGGCCCTCCGCTCAGGAATTTGTGGGGCATGCGGACCCGCTCCCACATGGCCACGTAGAGTACGTCCGGGTCCCGGGGGTCCATGGCGAGGTCGGTGGCGCCGGTTCGGCCGTCGTCCGGCAGGCCGTCGGTGAGTTGGACCCAGCTCTCGCCGCCGTCGGTGGTCTTGAAGAGCCCCCGCTCTCCGGTGTGGCCCCACAGGTGTCCCTGGGATGCCACCCAGACGATGTCCGGGTCGGTGGGGTGGGTGATGACCTGGCCGATGTGGTGGGAATCTCGAAGGCCGACGTTCACGAAGGTGCGGCCCCCATCGGTGGACTTGTAGACCCCGTCGCCCCAACCCACCGAGTTTCGGGTGCATGACTCGCCGGTTCCCACCCAGATGATGTCGGGGTCGGGCTGAAAGATGGCCACGTCGCCGATGTTGCCGGTGCCGTACTCCTCGAAGATCTGGGCCCAGGTGGTGCCGGCGTTGTCCGACTTCCACACCCCGCCCGAGGCCGAAGCCACCAACACCCGGGAGAAATCGCCCTCCACCGCGTCGATGTCGGTGACGCGTCCCGCCATGTTGGCGGGTCCGATGTTCCGCCACACCAGATCCTGGACGATCTGCTCGGTGGACTGGGCCTGGAGGGACGTGGGCGACGGGAGTGAGGAGAGCGAGGCGAAGGCGAGCAACGCAAAGGAGAGCGCGGCGCTGGTGCCGGGCCGGGGAGGGAGTGCCATGGAGAGTCTCCGATCTGCGTGAAGGCGGGATCCGAGATTGGGACCGGGCGCCGGCGGGGTCAAGGAGCCGCTGCGGGGCAGGACGAAGGGTGCGTATATTGCTCCCCCTCCGGACGCAGATCCGAGCGGGTCGGCCCCGGCCTGCCACCCCTCGAGACAAGGACAGGGTCCATGCTCAACGATCAGGGCCAGCGAACCGGCGACGGTGCAACGCTTGAGCAGCGACGTACGATTCTCCAGCTCAATCGTCTCGAGACGCTGACGGATGTGGTGTATGCCATCGTGATCTGGCGAGCCTTCATGATTCTGCCCAATCCCATTGAGGGCGACTGGAGCTGGGGAGGGGTGGGGGCCTTCTTCGCCGCGGAGTGGCCGGCTTTCCTGGCCGTGGGGATCGGCCTGGCGTTTACCGTGATCTACTGGCTCCAGAGCAACGCTCTTTTGGGCCAACTCGAGAAGACGGATGGGCGGCATACGCTCCTGGTCATCCTCCAACTCTTCTTTCTGCTGATATTCCTCCGGGTCATCGTCATGGGGGTGGCCTTCGATCCGTCTCCCGGCATGCGGGCCCTCGAGGGAATCGCGGCGGCCATGGTTGGGATTTCGGGCGCCTGGGGGTGGGCATACGCGATCAAGGACCGCCGCCTGCTCCCGGACGACATGTCCGACGATGCGGCCAGGAGCATGAGCGACCGGATCACTGCGGAACCGGCCACGGCCCTCTTCACGGTTCCGTTCGCCTTCTTCCCCATCCTCTGGGAGCTCTCCTGGTTCAGCTATCCCATGTGGATTCGCCTTGTGAGGCGTCGGAGAGAGAAGAAGAGTTCATGAATCGGTTCGAGGGATTCCGGGCGGGCGCTCTGGCGGGCGTCGTGGTCCTCCTCTCTGCCTTCGTCGGGGCCGGTTGTGGGGCGGGGTCCGACGGGAACGCGCCCAACGCTGGCCACACGGCCTCGGACCGCGAGGCGCTGTTCGACACCATCATGGCTCGGACCGCCCGCCGGGAGGCCTTCTCTCCCGAGAAGAACCGCAGACTCCAGAACGAGCCCCTGGCGAATATGGAGTCCTTTCGTGAAGAGGTCATCGCGGCGGAGACCGACCACGCCCTCTTCTACGCCCTTCTGAAGACGTCCAATGCCCGCAAGGACCGCCACCTCCGGGTCCGGCCGGCCGAGGGAGGCATCGCGACACCCGACGCGGCGAGCATCGGCCTGGACAACTATCCCGATCCGGAGACCGCCGTCCCCCACGTCCCGATCAAGTTCGCCGTGGACCACTCCGAGCCGGGAGCCTACTTCCTGTTCGTGGCGGATGTCGCGGACATGGCTGAGACGGCGGACATCGCTGAGGTGGCGGGGGGCCGGGACGCCGCGGCGCCCGGACAAAAGGTCGTCCGCGTGAACGGAATGCCGGCGGGCGACTACTTCTCCCTGGTCGAGCCGTACCACCGCTACTCCACCACCAACGGATTCTGGAACAAGCTGGCGCTCTGGCTCCCCCAGAAGGGCCTCCAGTTCCCCCCCGAGATCTATCGTCCGACGCTGGACCTGGTCCTGGAGAACCCGGACGGGTCCACGGTCTCGGCCAGTCTACCGTACGTGCGCCCCGCCGACCTTCGCTGGGGGGGCGTCGGTGAGCCGGCCTATCCCGGGTTCACCCGCGTCATGGAGACGCCCACGTTCGACTTCTACGTCGCCGAGGACGGGCCCGAGGCCGTGGTCATCCAGTGGTTCGGCTTTCGGGAGCACATGATCCAGGACATGGACGCCCTCATGGCCTACGCTCAGGAGCACGACCTTCTCGATCACGCCGTGATCTTCGACGCCACGCGGAGCGGGGGCGGGTCGAACGGCGCCTACACGATCCAGCGAATCCAGCCGATGCCCTTCAAGACCACCTTCGGCAACCTGCGCATCAGCGACGTGACTCTGCCGTTCGTCGAGGCTCGGCTGGCTCGGGGCGTGGACCCGGACCACCCCGAGTCCCTTCGCGGGATCATCGATGATGGTACCTGGCTCATGGACTGGCTCCGGCACGACGTGGTTCCGGCCGTCGAGCGGGGTGATGCGTACACCAACAACGTCCCGTTCAAGAACGCACACGCGCCCCGGGACTCGGACGGGATCATCCAGCCTGCCGCGGTCCACTTCCGCGGGCCTCTGGTGGTCTTCCTGGGGCCCTTCGGCGGATCGCACCTGGACCAGTTCGTTTCCATCGTGGTGGACAACGACCTGGGTCACGTCATCGGCATGCCCGCCGGAGGGTACAGCAACACGTGGGAGTGGGAAGAGGTGCTCACCTTCCCCGACGGGTCGCCGGTGGTGGAGTTCATGTGGGACATCGGGCACACCCTCACGCCCGGGGGCCGGATCCTCGAGGGCGCCCCGTCGGAGGTGGACGAGTACGTGCCGGTCACCCGGGACGACCACTCCGACTACTACGTCATCCTGATGGACCGGGCCCTGGCCCACCTCCGAGGACCATGAGCGAAGCCATTCGACAAGTGCGAGCCCTCTTCCCCGGGGCCGAGAAGCGCATCTACATGGACGTGTCGGTGAGAGGGCTGCTGCCTCAACCCGTCCGAGACGCCGCGGAGCGCCACATGGACCTGCGGGAGTTCGGGGACGGGACCAAGGACGGGATGCGAGAGGTCGTGGAATCCGCCCGTTCGGCCTTTGCGGCTCTCATCGGGGCCGCCTCCGACGAGATCGCGTTGACCAAGAACGTCTCTGAAGGCCTGAACCACATCGCCGGGGCGATTGAATGGCAGGAGGGGGACAACGTGGTGGTGTGCCCCGAGCTGGAGCATCCCAACAACGTCTACCTCTGGTTGAACCTCCGGGAGAGGAGAGGGGTGGACGTGCGCATCGTCCCCGCGGAGGGGGGGCGGATCCCTTCGGAGGCCATGGCCGCGGCGGTGGACGGGCGGACGCGGATTCTCACGGTACCGACCATCACCTTCTCACCCGGCTTCATCACGGACCTGGCGCCCCTCTCGGAGGCGTGCCGGGCCCACGACGCCCTCTTCCTGGTGGATGCGGCCCAGTCGGTGGGTGTCCTGGAGACGAACGTGGACGCCATGGGTGTGGACGCCCTGGCGGTGGCGACCCAAAAGGGGCTCTTGAGCTTCTATGGCCAGGGCTTCCTCTACTGCCGCCGGGAGTGGGCGGAGCGGTTGCGACCGGCATCCCTGGCGCGGTTCGGGGTAGATCTGGGGGCGGACGCCCACGAGACGGCCCAGGACCTGGGCGATCTCAGGTTTCAGCCGGGGGCGCGGCGCTTCGACCTGGGCAACTACAACTACCTCGGAGCGGCGGCGGCCGGGGCGTCCATCGAGCTTCTCCGCACTCTGGGGATGGGCCAGGTGGAGGCCCATTGTCGGGGGCTGGCCAGACGCCTCGCCCAGGGTCTGGAGGGGCTCGGCCTCCCTCTGCCCGAAGGCATGCCCGGCCCGGAACAGGCCCACATCGTGGCGGTGGGCCGGACCGGAGGTGGCCGCCATTACTCGGCCGACGATCCCGCCATGAACGACCTCCACGCCTTTCTGTCCGAGCGGGGCGTGCGCTTCTCCATCCGCCGGGGGATTCTCCGGTTCTCCCTCCACATCTGGAACACCGAGGAGGAGGTGGACCGGGTGGTGGGGATGTGCGGGGAGTGGGGGAGAACGGCGGTCCCTGCACCAGGGGCCCCCTAGAACTCGCTCTCCAACATCCGGAAAAGCCGGGCCTCCGCGGACAACGTCTCGACGTCGTCGGGTCCGAGCCCCGCCTTGACCGCCTCATAGCCCTCGACGACGAGAGCCCTGCCGGCCCCGCCGCCGATCTGGTCCTCGATGACCTCACCCAGGTAGACCAGCGAAAGGCCGGTTTGCCAGTGGCCCCGTCCAAGGGCCGGGACCTGGACATCCAATGCCTTGCGAAGCTCCGTCTCGGCTTCTGCGTGACGCCCCATGTCCACAAGGAGACCCGCCAGTGCCGACCGCGTTTGAGCAACCCCCGGATGGTTGGCCGGACCGGACTCGAGCTTCGCCTCCAGGGAGAATCGATAGAGGCCTTCCGCCTCGTCCACCTCGTTCAGAGGCGCCAGGATAGACGCGAGGTTGTGGGCGGCGATGGCCGTGAATAGGTGACGTTCACCCCGAGTCTCCGAATAGATCGCCATAGCTTCGCGGGCCGCCACCTCCGCCTCCCGGAACTGTGCCATCTGGCGCAGGACGAGGGAAAGGTCGTTCCAGGTCAGCCCCAGCCCGGCCCAGCGGGGCCCACGGGCTGCGGAGGTGATCCGGATCGACTCCCGGTAGCTGGCCCCCGCGGCCGAGAGTTGTCCCAGATACCTCTGCGCCCGAGCCACGGCGATCCACGCCTCTCCCACCGATGGATGGTCGGGGGAGAAGTAGGCCTGCCGGACCCGGAGGGCACGATCGGCCAACATCAGGGAGCTTTCCCATCGGCCCTGAGAGCCTGTCACCGCGGCCAGCCCGTTGAGGCTGCTGGCGGTGTAGGGGTGATCCGCTCCGAATCGCTCGAGCCGGAGCTCGTAGCCCCGCCGCATCCACTCCTCCGACTCTTCCAGCCGCCCTTGCGCGCTCAGTAGCCAGCCGAGATTCGACATGGTCTCGGCGGTCTTGTCGGTGGGCCCCACGTTGGGCAGGGCATAGAGTCGGAGTGCTTCGGCATAGCTCCCCTCGGCCTCCGCGACCCGTCCCTGGATGTGCTGCGTGTATCCGTGCGCGGCGATGGCCTCGGCGAGGTCCTGGCTCTCCGGACCCCCTGCGACCGTGAGCACGCCGATGGCTTCGGAGTAGGTCTCCTCGGCTTCGGCTACGCGTCCCGCCTCCAGGAGCCATTGCGCTCGGGTGACCAGGCTCGAGGCCAGGTCGGGGTGATCGGCGGGTAGGACTCTCCTCCGGATGGCGAGGGCGGTGTCCACCAGGGGGCCGGCTCGTTGCCAGTCTCCGAGCCCGGAGAAGGCTCGCCCGATGGACTCCGACATCGCGGCACGGACCAGGGGTTCGCCGGCCAGGTCCGAGTCAAGCCGGACGGCTCCCTCTTCCAGCAGCGCAATGGCTGAAAGGGTGTCCCTGGCCCCCTGCCAGGGGTTCGCACGGGTGAACATGCCCGTCATGTAATCGGAGATCGCCTGGGCCTTGTCTCGCTCGATCACGGTTGCGCGATACTGGCGAACGAGGCCGGTGCCGAGATAGGCGATGATGGCGAGAGCGGCGACCGACAAAGTCGAGCCGACTCGGTGTCGAGCGAGGAACTTGCGGATCCGATATCCCAGTGCGGGAGGGCGCGCACGGATGGGGCGTGCTGCGAGATAGCGGCCCAGATCGGCTTCGAGCTCCGCCACGGACCCATAGCGGGCGTCCGCTTCGACCTGCAACGCCTTGATCGCGATCTGGTCCAGGTCCCCGCGGAGTTTGGAGTGCAGCCGATCCACATGTGTTCGCCTGCGTCGGGCGATCTCCTCGGGTGGAGTGGCCTGTCCGTTGTCGTCGGTCCCGTTCGCGACGGACGCTCCGAGATCCCGTCGCAGAGCCCGGGAGGGTGGCTGCACCGCCTGCTGGCCGAGCCATTCTCGGATCTCGTCCAGGCTCCGAGCGCCCCCCGTCCTCTGTCGACGGCCGCAGAGCAGTTCGTAGAGGAGGAGCCCCAACTGGTAGACGTCCGTGGCGGTCGTGATGGGAAGGCCGAGGGCCTGCTCCGGTGATGCGTAGGCCGGCGTCATGGGGTGCACGCCGGTCTGGGTGTCGACACCGAGTTCCGACTCGTCTCCGGGGTCGAGAAGCTTGGCGATCCCGAAGTCCAGCAGTTTTACCCGCCCCTCCCGGGTGACCATGACGTTGGCCGGCTTCAGGTCCCGGTGAACGATCAGCTTCTGGTTCGCAGCCTGGACCGCGCCGCACACGGTGCGCAGGAGCTCGATGCGATCGCTGACGGTCAAGCGATGGTGGTCGCAGTAGCGGTCGATGGGCACCCCGTCGACGTACTCCATGACGATGTAGGGGCGCCCGCCGTCGGTGACACCCCCCCCGAGAAGACGGGCGATGCTGGGGTGTTCCAGACCCGCCAGGATCTGTCGCTCCAGTCGGAACCTCTCCATGGCGCCCGCGGAGAGGGAGGAGGCGTCCAGGACCTTCAGGGCGACCTCCTGCTCGAACCCGCCCTGGATCCGTTCGGCCCGGAACACGGTGGACGACCCTCCAACCCCCAGGACCTCCACCAGGCGGTAGTCCCGAATCTGATCCCCTACCGAAGGTGTTCCCGAGGCGCGCTCGTTTTCCCATCCCAGCCAGGACCCCGCGTCCGAGCCGTCAAAAAGCTTCCGGGAGGTGGCTTCGGCCCAGATCAGGCCCTCCAGCGCGCTTCGTATCTCAGGATCGGGGCACTCCCGATCGAGGAAGGCCTTCCGTTCATCTTCCGGGAGGTCCAGGACTCGGTCCAGGAGGTCGTCCAGCTCCTCCAGCCGATCGAATGGAAAGCCCGTCACGTGGCCCTCGACTCCTCTGGGGAGAGGAGGCTGTAGAGGTAGGCCCGGGCCTTCGCCCAGTCCCGCTCCACCGTCCGGGGGGTGACCTCGAGAACCGCGGCGCACTCGGAGGCGGTGAGCCCTCCAAAGAACCGGAGCTCGACGACCTGAGCCAGGCGAGGGCTGAACTCGGCGAGGCGGGAGAGGGCTTCGTCCACCGAGAGAAGCACGTCGGGGTCGCCCACCAGCCCCTGACCCACCGGACTCATGCCGGAGTCGGCCGCCTCCAACGGGAGCGGGACCCTCCCGCCGCCGCGCTTCTGGCGGCTCCGGGTCCGGGCGTGGTCTACCAGGATCTGTCGCATGGCTCTCGCCGCCACCGCGAGGAAGTGTGACCTACTGGCGGCCGCCACGCCGTCACCCCCGGCGAGCTTCACATAGGCCTCGTTCACGAGAGCCGTGGTGGAGAGGGTGTGACCGGGGCTTTCTCCGCTCAGTCTCCAATGAGCCAAGCGACGAAGTTCGGCGTAGAGCGACATCCAGACGCGGTGGGCTGCTTCCGCGTCCCCCTGTGAAGCCAGGGAAAGCTCACGGGTGATGTCCGGTGGCGGGCCGGGCCCCCCGCTGTCGGGGCTGAAGCCAGGGTCGATCTGGGAATCCACGAGGCGACGAGCGCCTCTTCTGTCGGGGTGTTGGATGGAGAACCCTCAAAAAGTGTGCCGGTCGCGGGGTCCGCTTCGTCGATCCCGGCGCCCGATGCGAGCTAGCCGGCCACCAGAGGATCCTTGACCCGGGGTCCTCCAACCCTGAACACTAGCTAACTCTCGCCGCCTTTTTGCCCGGACTCCGGGGCCCTCTCGAGGCGGTTCCGTCGGACTCTGGAGTTCATGCATGCTTGATGGTCTCTGGGCTCGCGGCCGCGTACCGGTCGCGGTCATCGCAGTGCTGTCTCTTGTCTCTCTCTCCTGCGGAGGGGACAGCGGTGGAGGCACGGGCCCGACGGGACCCACCGGCCCCACCGTCACCTCCATTCAGATCGGCGGGGCCCCTGCGAGCCTGCAGGTGGGCGACACGGCTACGGTCACGGCCACGGTGCGGGACCAGAACAACGCAGTGATGGCCGGTCGCGCGGTGACTTGGTCCAGCACGAACTCCGCGGTCCTCTCGGTGAGCCCCTCCGGCCTCCTCACGGCCACAGGCGCCGGCAACGCCTCGGTAAGGGCAGCGATCGGGTCGGTTTCGGACGAGAAGGCGATCGCCGTAGCGCTCAGGCCCATCGCGTCCATCGAGATCGTCGAGGCGCCCGAGGAGTTGGAGCTTCGCGACACGCTCACGCTGACGGCGGTGCTCAAGGACGCCGGGGGCAACGAGCTCACCGGCCGGGCCGTGACCTGGACGAGCACAGACCCCTCAGTGCTCTCTGTGACGGAGAGTGGATTCCTCACCGCCCACACGGCAGGTGACGCCGAGATTCAGGTCAGTGCCGATGCGGTGGCCGACACGACGGAGGTCACGGTGCACCCCTGGGCCATCGCGGACGAAGTGGTGGTGGTGGACTCGACCGTGCTCTCGTTGCTGAGCGACTCTACGGAGCGGGCCAATGGGGACCTGAGGTTCGAGGTTCTAGGGGGCGCCACGCCCCCCGAGATCGAGGTGGGCGACATCCTCGTGGGGATTCAGAGCGGTGGTTTCTTGCGTCGAGTGGAGACGGTGAGCGTCGGTGGTGGACTAGTCACGACCACGACTTCGGACGCTACCCTGGTCGAGGCGATCACCGACGGGGCTTTCCAAACCTCGGTACGACTCGGCACTGATGACACCATCATCCCCCTGACTCCTGGGCTCGGCGGCCTCGTCTACGATCGGTCCCAGGTGACCTACCTGGACCCGAACACCGTGCTGACCCCGTCGGGGATTTCGTTCAAGGGCGATCTCTGCAACAGCGGGGCGGTCCAGTGCCCGGTGGGTCT
>JBDHCV010000040.1:0-19786 GCA_039591855.1 Gemmatimonadota bacterium
GGTTGACGGCCGCAACTCCGTATCCGATCCCATACCCCACGCACATGATGCCCACGGCGGTGACCGTGTCGTATCCCAGGGCCAGGGCCAGCGCGATCAAGACCGGCACGAACGGCAGGTATTCCTCGGCCATCCCGATGGTGCTCGACCCCAGGGCGAATACCAGGATGCCCCCGGCCACCAGCCAGAAGGGTCGGTGGCCCAGGCGCCGCAGCAGGGCCCCGAGGGCGGAATCCACGGCGCCGGTTGCCCGAAGCACCGCGAAAGCCCCTCCGATGATGAAGACGAAGAAGATGATCTCGTGGGCTTCGCTCAGGCCCTTGGGGATGGCCGTGAACATGGACCACCACGGGAGATTCCCCACCTCCGGGGTGAGATGGTAGCTGCCGGGTACGACCTGGAGCCGGCCCGCGGCGTTTTCCACGCGCTCGAAGGCGCCGGCGGGCAGGATGTAGGAGACGGCCTGGGCGAGGACCACCATGCCGAAGAGGAGGACGAGGGTATGGGGGACTTTGAAGCGTGGCTTGGTCACGGGAATCTCTGGTCCGGATGGATGGGTCAGCGCTCGCATCCACGCTCGAGAAGGGGGTCCAACTCCTCGGCGCTCAGGTCGTTGCCGAGGCGCTGGCCTCGACAGGGGCGCATGTTCGCTGACATCATAGAGGCCCCTGAGCACAGCCGAACAGGTTTTTTCCCGAAGGAGTTCCGAGAATGATTCGAGTCCCGCCCGTGCGTTTCTCGCTTCTGGCTTCCACGACGCTGGCCCTCGTGGGGTGCCTGGCCGCTGACGATGTCCCCGCCCAGGAGTTCGGTTACTCCGCCTATCACGACTTCAGGGTGGTTACCGTGGCGGAGGGACTCGTCAACCCGTGGTCCATCGCATTCCTGCCCGGAGGGGATATGCTGGTCACCGAGCGGCCCGGCCGGCTCAGGATCGTAAGAGACGGGGCGCTGCTCTCCGACCCGGTGGCCGGGGTCCCGGAGGTGTTTGCCCAGGGCCAGGGCGGACTGCTCGACGTGGTGCCCCACCCCGACTTCTCCTCAAATCGGATGCTCTATCTGTCCTACTCCAAGCCCCTGGGGGACGAGCAGTCCACGACGGCGGTGGTGCGGGGTCGCTTCGAGAACGATCGGCTCGCGGACGTGGAGGAGGTCTTCGAGGCGGACACCCGGGGTCGGGGGCACTACGGCTCACGGCTGGCCTTCCACGACGGGTACCTCTTCATCACGGTGGGTGACCGCCAGGCTTCCCCCAGTGGGGACCTGGAGGCTCATCCCGCCCAGGATCTCTCGAACCATCACGGCGTGGTGATCAGGCTCCACGACGACGGCCGCGTTCCCGACGACAACCCGTTCGTGGGACAGGAGGGTGCGCTGCCCGAGATCTATTCCTACGGACATCGGAATCCTCAGGGCATGACGATCCACTCGGGCACGGGTGCCGTCTGGATCACGGAGCACGGTCCCCAGGGTGGGGACGAACTGAACCTGATCAAGCCCGGCGCGAACTACGGGTGGCCGGTCATCGGCTTCGGCGTCAACTACGGCTCCGGAGCGGCCATCCATGAGGGCACCCGTCGAGACGGCATGGAGCAGCCCTCCTGGGTGTGGGTGCCCTCCATCGCAACGTCGGGGCTCACGTTCTACGCCGGCGACGCCTTCCCCAACTGGGATGGCTTCCTGCTGTCCGGTGGGCTGAACGGAACGCGCTTGGTCCTCCTGCACATGGACGGGGAGTCGGTGACCCGGGAAGAAACTCTGGTCGGAGATCGGGGACGGATCCGGGACGTTCGTGTCGGGCCGGATGGGTTCGTCTACCTGGCCGTAGACCATCGACAGGGGGACCCCACGCCGATCCTCCGGCTGGAGCCGGTGGCGCGCCAGGAGGTGACGCGGAACCACTGAAAGGACGGCGAGGCCGCTGCTTCCCCGTCCTTCGACTGTGCCCGTGCCGAGAGTTCGGCCGAGGAACTGGTGTGCCGTGATCCGGAGCTCGCCGCCCTGGACCGCCGTCTCGCCGAGGTCTTCGGTCTCGCGATGGAGAACCTCTCCGCCGCTCCGAACGCCCGGGAGGAGATCGCGACCTTCCGCGCCTACCAGCGGGGATGGATCTCCGGGCGGGACGATTGCTGGAAGGCGGAGGATCTCCGGGCCTGCGTTCGGGACGCGTACCGTGTTCGCATCGCTTCCCTGGAAGCGGAGTTCAGGCTCGTGGAGCCTGAAGGGACCGTGTTCTGGGCGTGCGAGGGGAATCAGGCCAACGAGTTCGTGACCACGCTGTTTCCCACGGATCCCCCTTCCACCCGGGTGGAGCGGGGGGATGGAACCGAGACGTTCTTTCTGGTACCGGCGGCGTCGGGGGCCCGGTACGAGGGACCGTTCGGGAGATCCTTCTGGATGAAGGGAGACTCGGCCCTGGTCGTGTGGCCCGAGGGGTCTTCTTGGCGCTGCGCCGAGCGCATGCGGCGGTAGGGGATCTCCTGGGTGGCACCAGGTGTGGCCGCGCTCGCATTACCGAAACGGCGAAGGGTCGGGGGAGCGATCCCCCGACCCTTCTTCACATCTTCGTCGGACTGGAGGTGGACCCTCCCGGCCGAGCTTGGCTCCGTGCCTGGTTACGGCGTCGGCGGCAGCAGGACCGCGTTGATGACGTGGATCACGCCGTTGGATGCGAGTACGTCGGTCGCGGTCACCTGGACCGTGTTCTGAGCCCCTTCCAGCAACACGGCGTCGGCGATGATGCTCACGGTGAGCGAGCCGCCCTGAGCCGTGGGGACGATCTGGCCGTCGGACAGGTCGGTAGACAGCACAGTGGATCCGAGCGCGTGGTAAAGGAGAACCTGGGAGAGCACCGTCGGATCCGTCGGGATCGACTCCAGGGCCGCGAACGCAGCGTCGGTGGGGGCAAAGACCGTGTAACCATCCCCTCCGTTGTCGCTCCGAAGAACGTCCTCGAGGCCGGCCGTTCCCACCGCTCCGACCAGGGTGTTGAAGCCGTTCAGGATCGCCTGATCCACGATGTCCAGGTTCTCGGTGAGGACACCATCGATGAGGTGGATCACGCCGTTGGAAACCACGATGTCGGTGGCGACGATGTTGGCGCCATTCACCTTGGCCCCCATGGAGAGGTCGATGGTGACTTCGGTACCCTCGACCGTAGTGACGGTGGCGCCGTCCGTGAGGTCGGCCGCCCGGATGTCACCCGGGATCACGTGGTAGGTGAGGACCTTCTGCAGTAGGGACTGGTTGGCAGGATCCAGAAGCACCGCCAGCTGCGCCTCCGAGAGCGACGCGAAGGCTGAGTTCACCGGCGCGAAGATCGTATAGGGATCGTCGCCCTGGAGTGTCTCGACGAGTCCTCCCGCCACCACCGCAGTCACGAGCGTGGAAAGGTCCGGAGTGATCGTCGCCCGCTGGACCGCGTCCAGCGTCTCGGTGAGGACACCGTCGATGAGGTGGATCACGCCGTTGTCGGCCACGATGTTGGCGGTGATCACGTTGGCACCGTTGACCGTCACGCCGCTCTCGGACACGCCGATGGTGAGCACATCGCCCTCGGCGGTGGTGACCACCTGACCGTCGGTCAGCATGTCGGAGGTGACGGCGGCTCCATCGACCACATGGTAGGTCAGGAGGTCCGTGAGGATCTCCTCATTCCCGGAGGCCAGCAGCGCCTCGACCGTCCCGGTCGGGAGATTCGCGAAGGCGTCGTCGACCGGGGCGAATAC
The DNA here is from genome assembly GCA_039591855.1 of Gemmatimonadota bacterium. GTDB lineage: Bacteria > Gemmatimonadota > Gemmatimonadetes > Longimicrobiales > Gaopeijiaceae > JBDHCV01. The sequence goes on from JBDHCV010000040.1 coordinate 3,729, forward strand.
GGTGAAGAGCCCTTCGCCGGCGAGCGCTTCGTCGAGGCCCGCCGCCTCGAGGGCCGCGTTCAGGGTGCTGAGCTGGGGCGTGTCGCCGGCCAGATCGGCGATGGTGTTGTCGGCCGGGAGGTTCGTCGGCCCGTCGTCGTTGTCGTCGCAGGCGGCGAGTCCGAAGGCAAGCAGTCCGGTAAGGGCCAGGGCTCGAACCAGACCGCTGCGGCGAAAGTCGTTGATGCGCATTTGAGGGTACTCCGTTGATCGGTTGTCGAGTCGGCCCACATGGCCGGCTGTCATCGTCTGTACACCCAAGATACAATATTCGTTCAAAACTGCAAGTCTAGTCGAAATCTTGTTGAGCCGGTGTCCAAGGAAAGATATGGAATCGTCCATGACGGATCGCTGGACGATTTTGCCGATGAGCGTCGAGTCGGGAAAGATGGAGGTCTCGGACCCGGGCCGACCGTTCAGTCGGATCGGAGCGCTTCGATCGGGTTCACCCGGCTTGCGCGGAGCGCCGGAAGGTAGGCCGCGACGGCGGCAACCAGCAGGAGCGCGGACGGCACCCCGATCAACGTCAGGGGATCCAGCGCCGAGATGCCGATCAGGTAGTCGCCCACCAGTCGGGAGACCGCGACCGCGCCGAAGACCCCGAGGATGGCGCCGACAGCGGCGAGCTTCAGACCGTTCCCGACGACCATGCGCATGACTTCGCCTCCGGTGGCACCGAGGGAGATCCGAACGCCCATCTCCCTGGTACGGCGGGCCACCCCGAAGCTCACCACCCCGTAGAGCCCGATCACCGAGAGGACCAGGGCGAGCAGCGCGAAGCCCCCGATCAGGGATGCGCCCATCCGGGGGAGGAAGAGCGTATAGGCCAGATGGTCCTCCATGGTCTGGACCTCGGGCAGGAACATCTGGGGGTCGACGCGCCAAAACTCGTCGGAGACGAGCTGCCCGAGGCGCTCCGGCGGCATGCTCCCACGCGCCACGACCCGCACGTACGTGGAGGGCCGCTGCTCGAACGGCCTGTAGATGTAGGGCCGCGGAGGCTCCTCGAGGCTCCAGATCTTCACGTCTTCGGCGACCCCGATGATCGTGAGAGGGTTGTCGGGGTCGTCGGTGGGGATGAGGGTGCGCCCGACAGCGGACTCCCCGGGCCAGAACTGGCGGGCCAGGGCCTGGCTGACCACCGCCACGGGGGGCGCGTCCTGACGATCCTGCACTTCGAAACCGCGCCCTTCGAGAATACTGATATCCATCGTCGGGAAGTACTGCGGGCTCACGGGGGTGAGCTCGATCCTGTGGTCGTCCCTCCCCTCGGGCGCCGGCACACCGGGAACATCGAAGAAGTCCACCCAGACTCCGAGCTCGAGCGGCATCCTGCCCGTGGCCGCGACCGACGTGATCTCCGGCCGTGCCTCGATCCCCTGCATCGCCTGGCGCAAGACCGGGAGGAACTCGTCCACCGATTCATAGCCGGACGCACCTCCTGAAACCTGGACGATGGTCGCCGGGCCCGTATCGAAACCGGGGTCGAGCGCCGTGGCGGCTCGAAGTGATTGGATAAAGAGACCCGCCCCGACCAGGAGCACGACCGAGACGGCCAGCTGGCCCACCACCAGGCCACCTCTCAGGGTAATCTTGCGGCGGCTTCCGGAGACCGAGAGGCCCTCGTCCCGGAGAACCGTGGCCACGGGGCTGCGGGACGCCTGGAGGGCTGGGGTGATCCCGAAGGCCAGGCCGGCGAGCAGGCTCGCCCCCGCGGTGAACGCCAGGACAGCGGGATCGAGGCCAACGTCCACGGTCAGGGGCAGCGGAATCGGGAGGTCGATTCCGGTGAGCATGCGGGCGGTCCAGATCCCCAGTCCCAACCCCAGGGCTCCCCCAGCCAGACCCAGGAGCACGGACTCGGTCAGGAGTTGCCGGACGATGTCCTGCCGGGTAGCGCCGAGGGCCAGCCTCATGGCTACTTCTCTGCGCCGGTCCGTTGCTCGGGCCAGGAGGAACCCCGCCAGGTTGATGCACGCCACCAGGAGGACGAGAGCGACCACCACCACCAGCAGCGCCGCGATTGCGACCATCGGCTTGTCCATCGACGGGTGGAGGTACATGTCCGACCACGGGAAGGCGCGCAGCACGAAGTCGTCTTCAGAGCCCCGGGCCTTCCGCTCGGCGTCGATGCGAGTCGAGAGCGCGTCCACCGCCGAAAGGGCCGTCCCGATCTCCGTTCCCTCCGCGAGACGGGCCGTGATCCCCAGGTTGCCGCTGCTGGGCTGCCCGGGAAGCAGGTGCGGGTACATGTTGTAGGGCAGCCACATGTCCGTCTGGACACCTGGAAGGGCCTTCCCGGTGAAGTCTTCCGGAGCCACGCCGATGATCGTGTACGGCCTGCCGTTTACCCGGAGTTCCGAGCCGACCGCCGTGGGGTCTGACCCCAGCCGGGTCTCCCAGTAGGGGTGGGAAACGACGGCCACCGGGTGGGTGCCCGGAGTAAGGTCCTCCTCCGGCGCGAAAAAGCGGCCCTGGCCTGCACGGATTCCCAGGACGTCGAAGTAGTTCCCGGTCACGAGCTCATAGAGGACGGGCCGGGCGACTCCGTCCTCCTCGACCGCGGCCTGGTTCGCCACCCAGGCCGCCACGCCGTCGAAGACGCTTCCGGTTCCCTCGCGCATCTCCTCGACGACCCAGAATGAGGAGAAGTACCACGTCCCCTCGTCTCCGAGGTTGTAGGCGTCCAAGAGCGTCTCGGGGTTCTCGCCGTCAGGCCCTCGGAGCAGGGTCGCGTTGACCATGGAGAAGATGGCCGTGTTGGGGCCGATTCCCAGGGCCAGAGATACGATCGCGATGGCGGTGAAGCCCGGCGACTTGGCCAGGACTCGGAAGGCGTATCGGATGTCACGCAGAATGGAAGTCATGATGGCTTCTCTACGGGTGGAGCGGACGGGAGCACCAGGGGACGGATCGAGCCGCCTCGCCTGGTCCTGCACTTCGGAAAGGGAGGGAGAGAGGACCTCCCTCCAGTACCTGGATCGGGCCGCGAACCGCCCCCCGCGGAGGCGGTCGCGGTGAAAGCGTTCGGCGAGGTCGCCGGCGATGGCGTCCCCGAGGGCCCCGGACACACGGAGCTTCAGGACCCACCGGGCGAGCCGGGGCGGACGGGGGAAGCTCACCCTTCGTTCACGAGGGCGGCAGCGTCCAGGCCATCCCAGAGGCGGTCCATCGCCTCCCGGGCAACCTGGAGGGCGCGGGCGCCGGAGGGTGTGATGGAGAAGTATCGCTTGGCCTTGCCGCCCCGCTCCGGCGTCGGATCGCCCATGGAGGACCGGAGCCACCCCTTGGCCTCCAGGCGAACCAGGGTCGTGTAGAGGGCCCCCGCGGTGACGGCCCGTCCGGTCAGGCGTTCCAGCTCGTCCTGGATGGGAACGCCATAGGCGGCGTCCTCCAGGCGCCACACGGCCAGGAGGATCTGCTGCTCCACGTCTGTAGGATGCTTCTCGCCCATCGGTCTGACCTATGGAAGTCGTTTGGGCCGGGTGCCCCCCATGATGCGGGGTGCCGGGGCCGGTGATTGCGTGGAGCCAACTTAAAGACGTAATCCCTACGAAACAAGTTTTATCAGGGTTTCAGATTAAGATCGAGGCGCGGCCGGATCTTTCTTCTGGATCGGGAGAGTGAATGGTTATTAACTTTCAGTACCACTGGAAAGCACTCCAAAACCCAACCGGAAGTGGCCATGAAGACCAGATTCGTCGTTGGTGCAGTTGCCGTTCTCATGGCGGCGCTGATGGCGCCGGCCGATGTCGACGCGCAGATCACGCTGGGGCTCAAGGGTGGAGCCAATTTCTCAGATCTCTCGAACGTGGCGGATGATTGGCAGTCCGCCCGTGAGACCAGCTTCGTGGGGGGCGCCTACGCCCTCATCGGCTTCGGGGGCAAGTTCGGGATCCAGCCGGAGCTTCTCTATTCGCAGAGAGCCGCGACCCTTACCGATCCGGGTTCGGAGGCCTCCAAGTTCGCGACCGACTACATCGAGATCCCCCTGCTCCTGAATTACCGCCTCCTCACAGGCCTGATCGAGCCGCAGCTTTATGCCGGCGGTAGTGTGTCCTTCGAGACCCAGTGTACAATCACGCTGGAGGGTCTCCCGGAGGATACCTGCGATGAGTTGATCGACGAGGACGCCACCAGTTCTACTCTGTGGGCCGGAATCGTCGGTGCCGCTGTGGACCTGGACCTGGGGATCTTCGAGTTCGGGGTCGATGCGCGCTACAACTACGGGTTCACGAACCTCGTTCCCGACGAGCCCGACGTCGACGAGATCAAGTGGCGCTACTGGTCCATCATGGGTCAGGTGGGGATCGCCATCGGGCGTTAGGTGGGGCTAGGGCTCCGGGCTTTGGTCCGGGGCGTTCAACCCGGACGGCAAGAGCGGCCGGTCACCCAAAAGGGTGGCCGGCCGTTCGTTTCTTCGCCACGCCCCCCCTGCGAGGGCTCAGCCGCTGTCGCCCGGGAAGCCGATCTCGCTGTGGGTGCCGTCGCAAAACGGCTTGTTCGCAGAGGCCCCGCAGCGGCACAGGGCGATCCGTGAATCGCGGATGACCTCGTTGCCATCGTGGTCTACGATCACGAAGGACCCGCGCAGGAACAGCGGTCCGGTGTCGGACACTTGGATCGAGGCGGGTTCGGCGGGATCGACCGAAGGCTGTTCGGTCCCCGATTCGCCGGCGATGAACAGGGCTCCGGTGGGACAGCGGGCGACCACCTCCCGGATCCTCTCGTTCTCGGCTCCCTCTGGACGAATCCACGGCCGGGCCTTCGGGTTGAAGACCCGAGGCAGTCCCTTCACGCACTCCGCGGCATGGATGCACCGGGAGGCATCGTACGCGACGATGATTTCGTCGCTCTCGTAGCGTCGGATCTTCCCCACGGTGTTCCCCTTAGTCCTTGCTCAATGCGAACGACCGCATCCAGAGGAGGATCGCCAGGATGGTGAGGGCGGCCAGCCCCATCATTCCCCATTCCGGAAGGTTCGGCGGGAATCCCTGGATGGGCTCCCCTCCCCGGGCGACCACCCAGACCGCCAGGATCACCCCGGTGAGGCCCCCACCCCCCACCAGCCCGGACCCGAACAGGACGCCCTTCTCACGTCTGGGCTCGGCCACCTCGTCGGGCTGATCCCGGGTCAGCCGCCAACGGAGCAGTCCACCCAGGAACACCGCCCCCATGGTGGAGAGCGGGAGGTAGACCCCCACCGCGAATGGGAGCACCGGGACCTTGAACATGGCGGCCACCAGGCCGATCCCCACCCCGATGTAGATGAGGGTCCACGGGAGGTTCTGATCCAGCACCCCGTCCACCACCAGCTTCATCAGGACGGCCTGCGGTGCCGGCAGCTCCGGTCCGCCGAGACCGCCCGGCGTGCCCTGGTTCAGGACGATGATCACCAGGCACACGAACCCGGCCGAAGTGAGGACACCGATCAACTCCCCCAACTGCTGGCGGCGCGGCGTGGCCCCGAGGATGAATCCGGTCTTCAGGTCCTGGGACGTGTCCCCGGCAATGGAGGCGGCGATACACACGGCGGTTCCCACCATGAGGGCGGTCGCCTTTCCGGCCAGGTCCGTCCATCCGAACAGGTAGAACACGAGGCTGGTGCCAAGCAGCGTGGCGATGGTCATGCCCGAAGTCGGGTTCGAGGTCACGCCCACCAGCCCGACGATCCTCGAGCTCACGGTGACGAAGAAGAACGCGAACACCGCGATCATGAGGGCGGCGATGGCGCGTATGGCCACCGAGTCCAGGTAGCCCAGGATGCCTGGGACGAAGGTGAGGACCGCCAGGACGATCCCGATCAGGAGGAGAACGACCTGGAAGGGAAGGTCGTCGTCGGTCCGGTCCACGGCTCGCAGGGCCTGCCCTGCCCGTTGCCCGATCTGGCCGAGGCCCAGCTTGAAGGACTCCACCATGGTCGGGATGGACTTGATGAGGGTGATGAATCCCGCTGTGGCCACGGCCCCCGCCCCGATATAGCGGATGTACCGATCCCAGATCTGTTGGGACGTCATATCCCGAATGAGGAGCTCGGTCTCCGGGAAGACCGGGGTCGTCAGCCCTTGCCCCCAGAGGTTGATGAGGGGAATGAGGATCACCGCGGAGAGAACGCCGCCGGCCACCATGACCGAGGCGATGCGGATTCCCAGGATGTAGCCCACACCGAGGAGGGGCGCGTTCACCCTGGCCGCGAGGCTGGCTTTGAACGGGAGGGACACGGAGAACACCGAGGGCACGAACTTGAAGCCCTGGGTGATCAACTGGAACAGCATCCCGGCGCCCAGGCCCCAGAAGACTCCCTGGGCCTGCTTCCCGCCCCCTTCGGCGGCAACCAGGACTTCGGCGCAGGCCATCCCCTCGGGGTAGGGTAGGTTCCCGTGCTCTCGTTTGATCAGGTATCGGCGCAGCGGGACCATGGCCAGGACCCCGATCACGCCGCCGGCCATGGCCAGCAGGGTGATCTGCCCCCAAGCCGGGTTCATGCCCCAGATGAACAGGGCCGGGATGGTGAACAGTACGCCGGATGCCACGGACGAACTCGCCGAGCCCACCGTCTGCGACATATTCGACTCGAGGATGCTGTGCTTGAGTCCCATGGCCGAGAACACCCGGAAGCTCACCACGGTGAGGACCGCCACGGGGATGGAGGTGCTGATGGTCAGCCCCGCCATGAGCCCCAGGTAGGTGTTGGCCGCGCCGAAAATGATTCCCAGCACGATGCCGGTCAGGGCCGCCTTGAAGGTGAACTCGGTGAGGTCCTGCCCCTGGGTCAGGGGCGTGAAGGTCTCGCCTTCCTTCAGCTCGTAGGCGGTGGAGGGGAGCTTCTTCGGGACGGTACCGGTGGAATGGGTACTCATCGACACATCCTCTATGGGTTCAGGAGTCGAGGACCACAGTCTGGCCTGGGGCCCGCGGAGGCAAGCGCTGGGCCCGGCCCGGGCGGGCGGGGCAGGGAACCGGGGCTGGAGTCGGACCCTAGGAGGAGGCACCACCGGGCGATAGCTTGCCGGGCAACGCGCTCCGTACGACGTGGAATCCCCTGCGACCAGAGTGAGACATGACCCGCACGTTCCGCCCCATGACGATGGCCCCGTCCACCTTCACCCTATGGCTTGCCTTGGCGGTGGTCGCCGGGCCGATCGGGCTGGGCCCCGATCCCCTTGGGGCCCAGGAGACCCCCCAGGCGTCCCCCCAAACCGGTGGCCAGCGGGCTGTCCTGGTCACCGGAGCCAGTTCCGGGATCGGCTTGCGGACCACGGAAATGCTGGCGGCTCGCGGATACTTCGTCTACGCCGGAGCGCGAAAGGCGGAGGACCTGGAGCGCCTGGACGCCATGGAGAACGTCCGGGCGGTCCGCCTGGACGTCACGATCCAGGAGGAAATCGACACGGCGGTTCGCACGATCCAGGCAGAGGGCCGAGGGCTCTTCGGTCTCTTCAACAACGCCGGGGTAGCGGTGATCGGACCCCTCATCGAGACCGAAGAGGAGGAAATGCATTTCCAACTCGACGTCAACCTGTTCGGCCCCTACCGGGTGACGAAGGCGTTCGCCCCACTGCTCATCGAGTCCGGCGGGCGCGTCATCACCACGGGCTCCATCTCCGGGATCCTCTCCGGGCCGTTCCTGGGCGCCTACAGCATGAGCAAGCACGGGGTGGAGGCGTTTACGGACGCCCTCGCCGCCGAAATGCAGGGGTTCGGCGTGGAGGTGGCGGTGGTGGAGCCGGGGAACTACCGCTCCGACTTAATAGCCAGCATGAGGAAGCGCATGGCCGCCCAGGAGCGAGCGGGAAACCCGTCGCTCTACGGGGATCGGTTGGAGAGGATGTTCCAGGGCCCGGCGGATCGCTCCCAGTACCCCGAACCCGACGACGTGTCCGAGGCGGTTCTGGACTTTCTGTCGTCGGACGCTCCCAAGCGTCGTTACCTGGTGGTGCCGAACCAGCGTGAGGCGGAGGTGACCATCCGCAAGATGGTCGAGGAACTCGTGCAGCTGAACGAGGACCACGCGTTCAGCTACGACCGGGAGGCCCTGGTCGAGATGCTGGACGAGGCCCTCGCCGCGTCGGGACGCTAGCCCGCCACCCGCCGGACCCCACCACCCACCGGGCAGGTTCCGACCTGGGGACCTGCCTGGCGGGCGGCCCGGCGGCGCTCCGTCTCTAGCTGCCGGAGGACCTCGGGGGGGTGCCGCATCCCGGCCACTCCTGGCCGTCGGGGAGGACGCGCTGTTCGGTGCCCACCCGCTCCGTATCCTCGGAGGCAAGATAGGCGAGCATGGCCGCCAACGTCGCGTTGTTGCGCAGATCGTCGAACACGATCTTGTCGTAGGTGTCCAGGTCCGTATGCCAGGTGTACTGGCGGTAGTCCGGGTAGTGGGACTGGAGCCGGAACCCGGCGGCACCTCGGCAGATGAAGGACATGTGGTCGCTCCCCCCCCTCTCGGGGATCCCGGGGATGTCCAGTTCGATGTGCCCGGTGATCTCGTCGGGGATCTGGCTGAACCAGCGTCCGAAGCTTTCCCCGGCGCCGAGGAAGCCCTGCATGCGTACGAAGTCCACCCTCCAGGTTCCGTTGTCCTGGTTGAAGGCCGCCTGAAGTCCGTCCACCACTTCAGGGTGATCCTCGGCAAAGGCTCCGGAGCCGATCAGACCCTGCTCCTCGGCGCCCCAGTGGGCCACGATGATCGTGCGGCGAGGGTTGGGATAGGTCTCCTTCAGGATCCGCATGGCCTCGAGCATCATGAGACTCCCGGTCCCGTTGTCCGTGGCACCGGAGGCCCCATCCCAGGAGTCCAGGTGGGCCGTGAGCAGCACGTACTCGTCCGGAAGCTCCGTTCCCCGCAGCTCCCCGATGACGTTGTACATGGGGACCTCGCCCAGGAACTCCGATTCGGCATCCAACCGCATCCGGGGCCCCTGTTCGTTGGCCGCCAGTCGATGGACGAGTCCGTAGTCCTCACAACTCAGATGCACCGAGGGAATGGTCTGGGTCTGGGAGGAGAAGATCTTGTTGGCGCCCCACCCGGCGGACCATCGGGCGGTCAGCATTCCCAGGGCACCGGACTCCTCGATGGCCTGGATCACGGCGCGGTGCCCGCCGGCCGCCTGCAGCCCCTCGCCCCAGGCCTGGATCGTCTGTTGGCGCAGCGCCTGCATGCGCTCCCAGGATTCGGGCGTCGCCAGTTCCTCCCAGCTCTCGGGCGCCCGGCAGGTGGGCTCCGGGAAGGAAAAGGCCACGAACTTCCCCTCGACCCCCTGGACCCACTGGGCGAAGGCCTCTTCGCTGGTAAAGGACGGAAGCGCCACCACCTCGCCCTCCACCGGTCCGTCGGTCCCGGGGCTCCAGGCCAGCATCATCCCGTTGAGGGTCCGCTTCCTGGGCGCCACCAGGTCGATGTGGGTGAACCCCCGGTCCCATCCGATCCATGTGCCGTACTGCTCCTTCCGGGCCTCCACGCCCCACTGGTCGTACATGTGGAGGACCCACTCGTTGGCCCGATCCAGGTGGGGACTGCCCGAGAGGCGGGGCCCGATGGAGTCGAGAAGGGCTTGCGCCAGGGACTCCACCTCGGAGCCCTCCCCCATCCCCTGATCCCACATGGCCCGGATGACCGGGTCCGTGGTCGGAAGGATCTGGGCGCTGGAAGCTTCGGGCTGGGCCAAGGGGGCTCCGACCGCGACGAGGACAGGGAGAAGGGTCGGGAGAAGAACGCTTGAGAACCGCATGATGGAGACCCTCGGAGGTTCGAGACCTGAATATGAATTCGCTTTACGTGGCAGGATAGGCGGGGCAAGGTTTGAAGGAAACCCGGGTTGGGTCTGCTCCGCCCCGCCCCTCTCCAACCGGGATGGACCGATGAAGCCCAGAGCCCGCATCCCCGCCCTCGGGATCCTCTCCCTCGCACTCCTGGGAATGGGGGATTGCGGCGGAGGGGGCGATGCAGCGGGCGCCGACGCGCTCAGCCGCCGCCAGCGGGACAGTCTGGTCTCGGAGCTCCCGGTTCCCGGGGCAGGCGGTGTCCGCGGGGCCATGGACGCGGCCGACGCCATCGAGGCGCGCAACGCCCAGCTGGACACCATGCACTGACCCGAACGGAGCGCCGTGCCCTGGATGGCGATCCGAGGCTGGGATCAGTGGCCCGCCCCCCGGCTCCCCTCCCGGGGTCCGTTCATCAGCGCGTCCCGGATGTGGTCCACGATCAGATCCACCTCTGCCGACGTGACCTCGAAGTGCGGCGTGAAGCGCAGGGAGTTCTCGCCTCCGTGGATGACCCCGATCCCATGGAAGCGCATGTATTCTTCCGAGCTTCCCCTCCCGTACGCCTTGTAGGAGGGGTCCAACTCGCAGGAGAAGAGGAGGCCGGTTCCCTGGACGTCGGTGATGGGTCCGTTCAACTCCCTGGCGAGTTCCTCGAGCTTCTGCAGGAATTCCCTTCCCCGGGCGACGATGTTCCCCCGCACCTCGGGAGTGACCATCCCGAGAACCGCCGTGCCCACGTCCATGGCCCTGGGGTTGGCGGTCATGGTGTTCCCGTAGACGCCGGTCCGGTAGAGGCCGGCCGCCGTGTCGTTCAGGGCCAGAATGGAGAGTGGGTACTGCCCACTGTTCAGGGCCTTGGAGAACGTCTCCATGTCCGGGGCCTCCAGGCCCTGGAAGCCCGGGTAATCCACGATGGACAGATATCCGGTGGAGCGCAGGCCCGCCTGAATGGAATCGATGAGGAGCACCGCCCCGTGAGCGTCCGTCAGCTCTCTGGCCGCGGCGTAGAACTCAGGGGTGATGGCGACACCCGGGTTCCCCTCGCCCATCACCGGCTCCAGGAACACCGCCTCGATGAAGACCCCCTCCAGATCGGCGGTCGCGAAAGCCTGACGCAATCCGTCCACGTCGTTCGGTTGGACGATGATGAGATCGTCCCGATCCCTGAAGGTCGCCAGGTGCTTCAGGTAGGCCTCCCGGGTCGAGTCGGAGAACTGGGCGGGCCGGCCCGTGCGGCCGTGGAAGCCTCCGGCGAGAGAGAGCTTCTTGATGGGCTTCCCGGCGTGGGGCCCTCCCTCCGCCGTCAGCATGCGAGCGTTGATGTCCGAGATCCTGGTGGCTACGGATACCGACTCCGAACCGGAGTTCATGGCCAGGAAATGTGAAAACGGGCACCCGCGCTCCCGGGTCTGGCCGATTTCTGCTTCCAGGCGCTGGACCAGGCGGAGTTGCGCCAGGTTGGACGTCATGACGTTGGCCATGACCTGAGGGCGGGTCATGGCGTCCATGACCGGATCGGGGCAGTGACCGAATCCGAGCATCCCGTACCCGCCGTTGTCGTGGACCACAGCGCCCTTCGTGGTGACGATCCAGGGGCCCTGGGCCGCCAGGGCCACGTAGGGGTTCACCGCATCGGCGGCGTAGAAGTTCACCAGGTGGGATTGGATGGAATCGATCTGTTCCTTCTCTCGCAGGCTCATGAACCCGGGAAACTCCGCGCTCAGCCGCTCGAACTCCTCCCCGGCCCTCTCCACGGCCTCCGGCAGTTGGGGGTCGATCTCGGCGAACCTGCAGATCGTCTCGTCGGGAAGTCCGACGGTCCGCCGCGGGCCTCCCGCGAACCGAATCACGTCCAAGGTCTGCATGATCCCGGCCACCGCTACCCCTCCGTTTTTCAAGTCGTGCATGGATGAACTCCGGACCTGAAGGAATCCGAAGGTTGTCCAACCTATCACGGGGGAATGAGGCGGCGGTACCCCCCTAGTCGCACCCTTCACATCCGTCGAAGCAGAACGTGCAGAGCCGCTCCTTGGGAAGTCCGATGGCCTCCACCAGATCGGGGAGTTCCTGGTACTTGAGGGACGTGAGCCTGAGCCTGCTGCCGATCCTCCGGACCATCTCCTGGTATTTGTCCGAGCGGTGGTCCGCGTACGCCTCAGGCGTCGGTGTGTTCTCGTCTCCCTCGATCTCCCGGATGGCCTTCCTGGTGGCGAGATCCAGCACGGAGCGGGACCGGGAGAAGTTCAGGAACTTGCAGCCGAACACCAGCGGTGGGCAGGCCGGGCGCATGTGCACCTCTCGCCCGCCGTAGTCGAATACGCGCTGCACGATGTCCTGCAGCTGGGTGCCTCGGACGATGGAGTCCTCGCAGAATACCATGCGCTGGCCTGCCATGAGCTCGCGGATGGGGATCAGCTTCATTCGGGCGACCAGGTCCCGGATGGACTGGTCCTGAGGCATGAAGCTCCGCGGCCAGGTCGGGGTGTACTTCACGAAGGGCCGTCGATAGGGCACCCCCGCCGCGTTCGCGTAGCCGATGGCGTGGGCGGTGCCGGAGTCGGGGATGCCGGCCACCAGGTCGACCTCCACGTCGTCTCGTCTGGCCAGGGCCGCCCCACAGCGATAGCGGACGTCCTCCACGTTGATCCCCTCGTAGGAACTCGACGGGTAGCCGTAGTAGACCCAGAGGAACGAGCAGATCTGCATCTTGTCCCCGGGGGGGCGCTTCTCCTCGACCCCGTCGGGGGTCATGAGCACGATCTCTCCAGGGCCCAGGTCACGCTCGAGCTCATAGTCCAGATTGGGGAAGGCGCAGCTCTCGGTGGAGGCGCACCACGCCCCCTCCTTGGTGCCCAGGATGACCGGGGTTCTGCCCCACTGGTCCCGGGCGGCGTAGATCCCGTGGTCCGAGAGGATGAGAATGGAGCATGAGCCTTCGATCTCCTCCAGGGCCCGGGTGATCCCGTCGGTGAAGGTGTCCTCCGCGTTGATCAAGGTGGCTACCAGCTCTGTGGGGTTCACCGAGCCGCCCGCCATTTCGGAAAAGTGGGTCTTCTTGTCCCGGAAAGCCCGGGCCGCCAGCGCGTCGGCGTTGTGGATCACCGAGACGGTGACGATGGCGTAGGTCCCCAGATGAGAACTGACCAGGATGGGCTGGTCCTCGTAGTCACTGATGATGCCGATTCCCGTGCCGCCCTGCAGCTTGGTCACGTCCTCGTCGAACTTGGAGCGGAACTGGGCGTTGCGGATGTCATGGATGAAGCGTTGGATCCCGGCGCCGTTGCGAACCGCCAGGCCCGCGCGCTGGGTTCCCAGGTGGGACTGGTAGTCCGTGCCGAAGAACAGGTCCTCGACACAGTCGCTACGGGAAACCACGCCGAAAAAGCCGCTCATGTGTGTGCCGCCGGTTGGTGGGGTCGGGATCGCTGAACTGGATCCGTCCTCATGCACCTCCCGTGCCGCATGGCATCACCGAGGGCCGGCGGGAGATCGGGACCCGAAATGCGGGCTGGCTCGGACCCCGCCCCCGACCATCGCCGCCCCAACCCGGGGTCGTGAGGTCGGCCCGGGGTCGGGGGGCGGATGGAGGAGTGTCAGCTACCGCTGGGTGGGATGTTCTGGTTGAGCCTGAAGAGGTTGGTCGGGTCGTACTTGTCCTTCAGGGCCACGAGCCTCTCGTAGCTGGAGCCGTAAGCGTCGGCCACGCGATGGGCCTCCTCCTCGGTCATGAAGTTCACGTACGCCTCGCCGGTGGCGTAGGGGGCCGAGGCGTTGAAAAGGTCCCGGCACCAGGCGATGCAGGTATCATCCTGGGAGGGGTCGCTCCAACGGCCATGCACGTTCATGACGAACTGGGCCTTCCGGCCCTGATAGGCCGTGGCGTCTTCGGGTATTCGGCCTTGCGCGCCGCCCATCTGGGCGAAGAACACCTCGCACTGGGGATCCGGAATCCCCTCCACGTAACGGAGGGCGGTGTCGATCAGGCCGTCGCTCATCTCGGTGAAGTCGTGGGTCTTCCAGTAGTTGCGTTCCCCGGGGGTGAGGAGCGGATCGAATGCCTGTTGCCAACCCGCGAACGGGTTGGGACCGATGACGTCCGCGTGAGGGTTCCCGATGGCTCGCAGAGGGGCCAGCGCGGCCTCCCCGTCGGCCATGTCCCCGGCGTACATGGCGGCCAGGACCACGACCCGGGTGCCGTGCACCGCCTCGTCCAGGAAGGGAAGGGGTGGCGCGTGACGCATCACCACCCACGCGGTGACCTCGTCGGGCGCCTGGGCGCAGAAATCCCGATAGGCCCGGAGCACATCTCCTGCGTCCTCGAATGGGTGCACGATCAGACCCGAGAGGACCTCGGGTCCCACGGGGTGCGCCTGGAATTCGAAGGACGTGACCACACCGAAGTTGCCTCCTCCGCCCCTGAGACCCCAGAAGAGGTCCGCATTCTCGGTCTCGCTGGCCCGGACGATCTCTCCTCCCGCCGTGACCACCTCTGCCGAGACCAGGTTGTCGACGGTCATGCCGTGTTTGCGGCTCAGCCAGCCGAAACCGCCTCCCAGCGTGAGTCCGGCGATCCCTGTGGTGGAGTTGATCCCCGTGGGGACCGCCAGGCCGTGGACCTGGGTCGCGGCGTCCATGTCGCCCAGGGTCGCCCCCGGCTGTGCCCGGACCCTCCCCGAGTTCGGATCGACCTCGACCGCTCTCATGTCCTGGAAGGATATGACGATGCCCCCGTCACAGATCGAGTTTCCGGCGATGTTGTGGCCGGCTCCCTGGATGGCGGTGAGGAGCTCATGGCGCGCCGCGAAGCGCACGGCTTCCACGGCGTCCTGGGCTCTGGCGCAGGCCACGATCAGTCCGGGCCGCTTGTCGATCATTGCGTTCCAGATGGTGCGGGCGTCGTCGTAATCAGGGCTGCCAGGATGGAGGATTCGGCCCGCGATGGCGTCGGCGAGGTCCTGTACCTGCTCGTCGGGCACGGGTGTGGGGGCTCCCGAGAGGGAGGTGAGGTTCGGCATGGCGGGATCCCGGTGAAAGAGGGAAGAGATTTGCGGGTAAGCTATTTATGGTGGCTCCGTGCGATCCCGCAAGGATGCGTTGGCTCTTGGGTTGTGTGGTGCTGGGATTCCGGTCCCCCGTGGGCGATATTTGGGGTATGTCGACGTCGGCCACGATCAGATCGGATCAGCTGCGAGTCCGTCTTGGGCGCATGGGCCTCTTGCTGTTGGCCGCGACCCTCGGGGGCGGTGCGGTGCAGGATGCGAGCGCCCAGGCGATTCAGGCGAAGGTGGTGGACGCCACCAACAACCGTCCCATCCGCGACGCAGAGGTCCAGCTCCTGGGCCCCAACGGAGGGGTGGTGAAGGCCATGCTTTCCGACCGGGACGGGCGGGTGTATCTGACCGCGCCCCGGCCCGGGGTCTACATGGTGGCAGTGCAGCGCCTGGGGTATCCAGCCGCCGACACGCTCCGGGTGAACCTCGAACAGGGCCGTACGATCACGACCCAGATCGCGCTCCAGCCCGAGGCCATCGAGGTGGAGGGGGTGACGGTCACGGCGGAGCCCATCAACTGGAACCTGGAGTTGGTGGGGTTCTACAACCGCCAGCGGGGCTCCACGGGGTATTTCAAGGAGATTGGAATCACCGACGAGCGCCGGGCGGTCACCACGTCGGATTACTTTCGCCAGGCCCGAGGGGTCCAGGTGGATCGGGGGGTTCCGCTGGTCACCCGGTCCCAGGCCCTCGGCTTCTGGGGTGCGCCGGATGCCGGGGGACAGGCCACCGCCGACGACGCCGATCCCTCCAAGCGGGGACAAGGCGGCGGCGTGCGGGCTTCGTCCCAGTGCCTGGGCCTGCTCATCGTGGACGGGCTCATCTCCGGTTCGACGGCGGAGATGAACCTGGTGGTGTCCCCCAAGGACGTGGCGGCGGTGGAGGTTCACGCGAATCCCGCCACCGCTCCGCCCCAGTGGCGGGTGGACCTCGGTAGCCGAGGCAGCTTCGCCTGCGGGATCTTCGTGGTGTGGACCAAGCGGGGGAGTTACGACCGGGGACGGTAGCCTGGCCCAGGGGAGCGAGACGAACGTGGCATATGACGAAGGACTTGCCGAGCGACTGCGGGGTGCCCTGGCGGCGACCTCAGGCGTCGTGGAGAAGGAGATGTTCGGTGGCCGTGCTTTCATGGTTCGTGGCCATATGGCGGTGGGGATCACGGGAGACGAACTCATGGTCCGGGTGGGCCCGAGCGGATGGGAG
>JBDHCV010000041.1:0-19287 GCA_039591855.1 Gemmatimonadota bacterium
CTCTGACTCGAGGTGTTTCAGGTGGTCGAATTCAGGCAAGGTTGGTCTGCGGGACGGGTTGGCGGCGCGGGTATCGAGGCCTGGGGATGTGGGCGGCACGAACGCCGATCAGGATTCAAGGTCCCAAGCGGGACGAGAAGATTAACTTTCTATGATAGAACGAGTTGCATCGGTACGCTACCTTTCCGTTCCCCCGGAATCGGGGTGAGCCTCGTACCACGCCACGGTCCCCGCGAGCCCCTCCTCGAAGGTCACCGTCGGAGCCCATCCGAACGTGCTCCCGGCAAGGGTGAAATCCACGGAATACCGACGGTCGTGACCCGGCCGGTCTCCGACCCCTTGGATGGGCGGTGCGCAGTGGGTACCCATAGCCGCGAGCACCGCCCGGGCCACCTGTCGGTTGGTGCGCTCCCCCGCGCCCCCGAAGTTGTAGATTCGGCCGGGCACCCCCTGCTCCGCGACCGCCACCAGACCCACGCAATGGTCGTCCACGTGCAACCAGTCCCGGATGTGGAGGCCATCGCCGTACAGCGGGAGATCCGCCCCCCTTCGAGCGCATCCTATGAGCGTCGGGATGAGCTTCTCCGCATGTTGGCGAGGGCCGTAGTTGTTGGAGCACCGGCTTACGAGGACGTCCATACCGCCCGGAGTTCCGTCCCCGGGATCCGGAGCCACCGGGGCGGCGGCGGAGCCGAACGTGTTGTGGTAGCTCAGGGCCAGGAGGTCCGCGGCCGCCTTGGACGCGGCGTAGGGAGAGCCGGGCCGCAGCGGGTCTTCCTCTCTGAATCCGTCGTGCGCAGGTGTTCGGCCATCGGCCCCGGCGCGCCACGCACCGCCTTCACCCATGCCGTCGGAGCCACCATCGGGACTCCGGTCAGACTCGCCCCGGGGACCGACCTCCGTCGCCCCCGGATCCCGCCAGGGCAGCTCGCCGTAGACTTCGTCTGTGCCCACCTGGACGAATCGTCTTACGCCGGCTGCCCGGGCCTCGGAGAGCAGCGTCTGGGTGCCCACGACGTTGGTCCGGACGAAAGGCGCGTCTTCGGCGATGCTCCGATCCACGTGGCTCTCGGCAGCGAGGTTGAGCACGAGCTCCACGGGTCCAAAGGCGTCCGGGTGCCGGCCGGTGACGAGGGAGCGAACCAGTTCTCGGTCGCAGATGTCCCCTCGGACGAATCTGTGGGCCGGGTGGTGCAGGATCCCCTCCAGATTCGTCATGGACCCGGCATAGGTGAGGAGGTCCAGGTCCAAGACGCTCCAGGCATCCCTCCGCTCGAGAATCCAACGGACCAGGTTGGACCCGATGAAGCCCGCACCGCCGGTGAGGAGAACGTTCACTTCATCCCTCTCAGAAAGGGGACCGCCCCGTCCGGGCCAGGGATCAGGACTTGGCCGCGGTCTCCTTGACGATCCAACTCCCGAGATGCCCCTCCGCCGGGCTTCTCTCCAGGCCCAGGGTGGCGTTTCGGGTATCCACCACGATGGCGGAGTGGCTCAGAATCCGCTCGTAGTCCACCTGGCCGTGATCGGTGACGATCACGGTCGCGTCCACGGATTCCAGCAGCTCGTCCGTGAGTGGCTGGGAACCCCATCGCCTCCCGTCCTCTGAGATCTCCGGGATGAAAGGGTCGTGGTACACCACGGTCGCTCCGTCCGCCGTCAGAACGCCTATGATGTCCAGGGCCGGGGACTCTCGGATGTCATCGATGTCCGGCTTGTATGCCACGCCCAGGACCAGGATCTTCGACCCGTTCACCGCCTTCTGCACCCGGTTGAGGGCCTCCCTCACCTTCCCCACCACGAACATGGGCATTTCGGCGTTGATCTCGGCCGCGAGGTCGATGAACCGGGTCTTGTAGTTCAGCGTCCGCATCTTCCACGACAGGTAGTGGGGATCGATGGGGATGCAGTGTCCTCCCAGCCCCGGACCCGGCGTGAACTTCATGAACCCGAACGGCTTGGTGGCGGCGGCGTCGATGACTTCCCAGACGTCGACCCCCAATCGGTCGGCCATCATGGCGACCTCGTTCACCAGTCCGATGTTCACCGCCCGGAAGGTGTTCTCGAGAAGCTTGGTCAGTTCCGCCGCTTCCGGAGACGACACCGGGACGACCCGGTCGATGAATCGGCCGTAGACCAGAACGCCACGGTCGAGGCAGGCACTGGTGATCCCACCGATCACCTTGGGCGTGTTCCGGGTGCCCCAGACCTCGTTGCCCGGGTCTACCCGCTCAGGGGAAAAGCAGAGAAAGAAGTCCTTCCCCACCTCCAGGCCGTTTCGTTCCAGCGCGGGCAGGAGCACCTCCCGGGTCGTCCCCGGATAGGTCGTGGACTCCAGGACCACCAACTGGCCGGGGCGAAGGGCCGAAGCCACCGCATTGGTAGCCTCGGATACGAAGGAGATGTCCGGGTCCCCGGTCTTGGACAGGGGCGTGGGGACACAGATGGACACGGCATCGCACTCCGACAACCTGGAGGGATCCGTGGTCGCTTCCAGGAGGCCGATCCTCACCAGTCCTTCGATGTCCCCGTCCGTAAGGTCCTGGATGTGAGAGCGACCGGCGTTCACTCCCTCCACCACCGCCTCGTTGACGTCGAGTCCGAGGACGGCCACACCACCTCGGCCCGCCTCCACCGCCAACGGCAATCCGACGTAGCCGAGACCGATGATTCCCAGCTTGAAGTCCGAGGATCCTTCGCGCATTCGAGCGTCTGCCTGATTTCGAGGTTCGGGAGGCCGACACCGGCCCAACGCCCGGTTGTTGTCGTCCAGCCGTGAGATTATCGCCAAGGTGCCCGAATCCCGAAAGGCGTCACCAGGGAACCGGGACCGTCAGCGCAGAACGGCCCGCTCGCCGAAACGAGCAGGCCGTTACCCCGGGCTCCCCAGAACCGGAGCCGGAAACACCTGGAGCCGGATCAGCCCGTGGGGGCTCCCGCGGCTCCTGCGCCCTTCGGCGCCTTGGTGATCTTCCCCGCAGAGATGCACGAGGTACATACCCGCACCTTCCGCACCGCCCCGGCCTCGTCGAGGATCCGGGCGGTCTGGAGGTTGGGCAGCCAACGCCGCTTCGTCTTGTTGTGCGCGTGACTCACGTTGTTCCCCGTCGAGGGGCGCTTGCCACACACATAGCACACTCTAGCCATCTTGCTCTATCTCTCAGTCAGCAGTGGGTCAGTACCCCAGGGACCGGAGTCCGAGGAGCCGTCAGTTCGCCGCAGCTCCAGGGGCAGCCCCTCGAGCCTGACCGGACACCTCGACGAGGTGCGCCTCCAGGAAATCCGTGGCGAACTCCGCCTCGATCCGGTTCCCCTGGTTGATGGCGCCGGCCGCCTCCCAGTCGCTGAGGATGCTGTCCGTCATTTCGAACACGACCCCCTCCAGGGTCACGCGATCGCCGGGCCGCAACCGCACTTCGACGGTGGCGGACACGGTGGAGTCCATCTTCACCAGGTAGGGCTGGTTGAGGATGGAGCCGTCCGGAGCCTCGACGGGGATCTGGACCCAGAACGCCATGTCTCCGAGTCGGCTGGCCACCTCGAGGTTTGGAATCCGAATGTCGCTCACCGTGTGAGCCATCGGGTCGACCCCGAACTCCGACGCCGAAACGACCGGAGTACGGCTCTCGGGCTCGTCGTCGAGGATCTCGACCTGGGTCGGCTCCGCGTTCTGGCTGAGCCAATACATGAGTCCGACCATCGCCAGAAAGGAGACCACCATCAGGATGAGAGTGACGGAGTCCGCCGCGCCTCGCCGGGAATCGAGCTTCCGCATGATCGCCAAACCCTTGGGTTAGTTGTTCGCTCTACTTCACCAGCTCGATGAACGCCATCTCGGCACCGTCTCCACGTCTGGACCCCGTCTTCAGGATCCGCGTGTAGCCGCCAGGCCGGGACTCGTATCGAGGACCGATGTCGTCGAACAGTTTACCCAGAATCTCACGGTCCGCAATCTTTCGCCCCACGAGGCGGCGAGCATGGATGTCGCCTCGCTTGGCCAGCGTGATCAAACGCTCGGCGAATGGGCGTAGTTCCTTGGCCTTGGCCTGGGTGGTTTCCACCCGCTCGTGGCGAAACAGAGAAGTGGCCAGGTTCCGGAGAACGGCCTTTCTGTGGCTCGCCGTGCGGGAGAGTTGGCGTCCCTTTTTACGATGGCGCATCGGTCGTCAGATCCTCAGTTCTCTTCCTCATCCTGACCGCCCTCTTCATCGAGGAAGAACAGCCGGCCACCCTCGTCTTCCTTCAGCTTCATCCCGAACCGGAGCTTGTGCGCCTCGAGGAACTCTGAGATCTCCTTGAGAGACTTCTTCCCGAAGTTCTCAATGGCGAGCATCTCGTCCTCGGTCCTCTGCACGAGGTCGCCCAAGGTGCGGATCGTCTCCTTCTGGAGAGAGTTCCTGGACCGCACGGAGAGCTCGGCGAGATCCTCGATGGGCCGCCGGAACAGCTCCTGATACTTCTCGGAGACCTCCACCGCTCCCTCCGGGGCGACCTGCGGGATTCCACCCTCGCCGAAGTAGAGCATGTACTCCAGGTGCCGGCGGACCAGCTGGGCCGCGTAGCCCATGGCCGAATCCGGAGAAACCGAGCCGTCCGTCTCCACGGTGATGGTCAGGCGGTCGAAGTCGGTCCGCTGCCCAACACGGGTCTCCTCCACCTGGAAGTTCGCGCGACGCACCGGGTTGTAGAGGGAGTCGATGCGGACCAGGTCCACGGGCGCCCCCTTGGGAACCTCGTGCTGGTCCGAAAGCACGAACCCACGACCCTTGTTCACATGAAGCTCGATATTCAGATCCCGATCCTCCTGGAGGGTCAGGATGTGATGCTCCGGCTCCATGATCTCGACCGCACCAGGCGCCTTGATCTGTCCGGCCGTCACGGGGCCGGCCTTGGAGACGTGGATCTCCAGAACGGCCTCGTCCACGTCGTCGTCCATGGTGACGACGAGGGCCTTGAGATTCTGGATGACCTGGTGCACGTCCTCGACCACGGACTGGATCGTCTGGTGCTCGTGGACCACCCCGTCGATGCGGAAGGCCCAAACGGCCGAACCCCGCAGAGACGAAAGGAGGGCCCGACGCACCGAGTTACCCAGCGTGTAGCCGAAACCCCGCTCCAGGGGCTCGACCACGAACCTGGCGGTCCGCCCGTCCTCTGAGGTCTCGGCGATGTCCACTCGCTCGGGCAGAACCAGTCCAGTCAGATCTATCTCCACGACTCCTCCAAACGCATTCGAATGTCAGTTCCGGCGGAACTTCCGGTAGGCGACGGACTGCGGGACCAGGGGTCCCACGCCGCCGCACCGGTGTGTCATTATTTCGAGTAGAGCTCCACGATGAGCTGCTCCTGAGCCGCCAGCGGAATATCCTGGCGGGTCGGGCGGCGCGTCATGCGGCCCACTCGGTTCTTCTCGTCGAGCAGCAGCCACTCCGGCATCTGTGGACGGGTCCGGGAGCCCAGGGACTGCTCCACGGCCAGCAGGTTCCGGGACTTGGCCCGTACTGCGATCTCGTCTCCCACGGAGACCGCGAAGCTGGGCACGTCCACCACCCTACCGTTCACTTCCACGTGACGGTGACGGATCATCTGCCGAGCGCTGCTCCGGGAGGCGGCGAAGCCCATCCGGAACACCACGTTGTCCAGGCGGGACTCCAGCGCGATGAGGAGGTTCTCACCGGTGACGCCATCCTGGTGGGCCGCCCTGTCGAAGAGCGACCGGAATTGCTTCTCGGCGAGGCCGTAGATCCGCTTCACCTTCTGCTTCTCGCGGAGCTGCACGGCGTAATCCGATTGCTTCCTCCGCCGGGCCTGGGCCGGGCCATGGGCGCCGGGAGGATAGGCCCGCCGCTCGATGGGGCACTTCTCCGTATAGCACTTGGTGCCCTTGAGGAAGAGTTTCTGCGCCTCGCGGCGGCAGAGCTTGCAGACTGGTCCAGTGTAACGAGCCATCCGTAGGATACCCTCTTAAACGCGACGCTTCTTGGGAGGCCGGCAGCCGTTGTGCGGCAGCGGCGTCACATCCATGATCGACCGAATGGTTAGTCCGGCACTGGCCAGGGCCTGGATGGCCGACTCGCGGCCCGACCCCGGTCCTTGAACCCGCACATGGACTCGCTTGACGCCCATGGCCACAGCCTCACGGCCGGCCTGTTCAGCGGCGACGGTCGCGGCGAAGGGCGTGGACTTCTTGGAGCCCTTGAACCCTGCCTTCCCGGCGCTGGCCCAGACCACCGTGTTCCCCTGGGGGTCGGCGATGGTGATGATGGTGTTGTTGAACGTCGCTTGGATGTGGGCTACGCCCTCAGCCTCCACGACCTTCTTGGTCCGGCGTGTGCGAGTCGTCTTCGCCTTTGCCACTGGCTTCCAACCTCCGATGCGCGAACAACCAAGATGCGGCAGGGACGGGGACTTCCCGTCTCGGGCCGCATCCGGGGTTTGAAGTGAACTCCCGGGGGAGCCCCGGGACCTCGATCCCTACTTCTTGGTGACCTTCTTCTTACCGGCGATCGCCCGACGCTTCCCCTTGTGGGTACGGGCGTTCGTGTGGGTCCGCTGCCCCCGAACCGGCAGGCCCCGGCGGTGGCGGAGGCCCCGGTAGCAACCGATGTCCATGAGACGCTTGACGTTCATGGAAACCTCGGTGCGAAGCGCACCCTCCACCTTCACGTTACCCTCGATGGTCCGGCGGATCCGATTGACGTCGTCGTCGGTCAGGTCCTGGGTCCGGACATCGGGACTCACCCCACACGCCTCCAGAATCTGACTGGAGCGCGCGGGACCGATCCCGTAGATGTATGTGAGAGCGACCTCGATCCGCTTGTTGCGGGGGAGGTCAACACCAGCGATACGTGCCATTGCGTGTTATCCGATCCTTACGTGATCTCGAGGAAGCCTCAGCCCTGACGCTGCTTATGGCGAGGGTTCCGCTTACAGATGATCCGAACGACACCGCGGCGCTTGATCACCTTGCAGTGTTCGCAGATCGGCTTCACGCTGCTTCGAACCTTCATTTCAATCCCGTCCCGTTCGTTCGTTGCAGAGCTTTGTAGTATAACCGTGGCCCATGGGCCGTTCAACCCGTGGGGGTCTCATGCCGTAGTCCCCGCGCCCGCGGGCGCGAGGGTGAGCACCCGGGGCCCGTTCTCGGTCACCGCGACCGTGTGTTCGAAGTGCGCCGAACGACTCCGGTCAGCGGTGATCACCGTCCACCGATCCGCCAGCGTCTTGATCTCCCAGGTCCCGGCCGAGAGCATGGGCTCGATGGCCAGAACCGTGCCGGGCACCAGAGGCTCTCCGGTCCCAGATTCCCCGTAGTTGGGCACCTGGGGATCCTCGTGCACGCTGCGGCCGATGCCGTGGCCCACCAGATCCCGGATGATCCCGAATCCCGTCCCCCGAACCCGTGTCTCCACCGCAGCGCCGATGTCGCCCACCGCGTTGCCGGCCGTGGCCGCATCCACGGCCTCGTCCAGCGAATCCTGGGTCACCCTCAGGAGCCGCTGGGTCTCGGCGTCGGGAGTCCCCACCGGAAAGGTCCACGCCGAGTCGGCGCACCACCCGTCGAGGCGCACCCCCACGTCTACCGACACGATGTCTCCCGAGGCCAGTATCCTGTCGGCCCTGGGGATGCCGTGCACCACCTCCTCGTTCACCGAGATGCAGACCGCACCCGGGAAACCGTAAAGACCCTGGAATGCCGGCACAGCGCCGTCGTGCGAGCGAATGAACGCTTCACAGACCCGATCCAACTCCTCCGTGGAGACGCCGGGCCGGACCTGGCCGGCCAGCTCCTGAAACAGGGCGCCGATGATCGAGCCGCTCCGAGCCATGGCGTCGATCTCCGACGCGGACTTCAGATGGATCACGACAGTTCGCTCCGCACATCCGCCTGGACTTCCTCGACGTCCCGGTCGGCATCCACGGATACGAGGCGGGTCCCGCTCTCCTCGTAGTATCGGATCAGGGGCTCGGTGAGCTCCCGATACACGTCCAGCCTCCGGACCACCGTCTCTTCCTCGTCGTCCACCCGATGCACCAAGGCCACGTCGGGGCACCGGTCGCATCGCCCCGACCGCTCCGGCGGGTTGAAGTGTACGTTGTAGACCGCACCACATTCGGGGCAGCTACGACGCCCACTGATCCGCTTGACCAGGACCTGGTCGGGTGCCGTGAACAGGACCACGGCATCCACCTGGCGCCCGAGCCCGGGAAGGATCCCGTCCAGAGCTTCAGCCTGGGGCCCGGTCCGGGGGAAGCCATCGAGGAGCACGCCCCGCTCCGAAGGAAGGCCCGCCAGGTGTTCCTCGACCATGGCGAGGATCAGTTCATCCGGCACCAGCTCACCCCGGTCCATGAAGGCCTGGGCCTGGCGACCCAGGTCCGTCCCCTCCCGACGGGCTGCTCGGAGGAGATCGCCCGTGGACACGTGAGCCCATCCCAGCCCCTCGGCCAGGATCACCGCCTGTGTGCCTTTCCCGACCCCTGGGGGGCCCAAGAGAATCACGACCATTCCAATACTCATCGCCACGGACCGAATCGAAAAGATCGCCCGCCAGAGACGAAAACGCGGCCCGGGTGGGAGTCCCCACCCGGGCCACCTTCGTCACACGGGCCTTACATATAGCGCTGGCGTCCTCGCATCTTGACCCGACCCTTCTTCATGAAGCCGTCGTAGTGGCGCAGCATCAGGTGCTGCTGAGCCTGCTGGACGGTATCGAGGGCCACACCTACCACGATGAGCAGGCTGGTGCCGCCGAAGAAAAAGGTCTGGATCGAGAAGATGTCGAAGATCCAGAACGGTACCAGAGCGATCACCGCGAGATAGAACGCCCCAGGCAAGGTGACCCGGGTCAGGATGCGGTCGATGTACTCCGCGGTCCTGCTCCCCGGCTTCACTCCGGGAATGAACGCACCCTGCTTCTTCAGGTTCTCGGCGAGATCGATGGGGTTGAAGATGATCGCCGTGTAGAAATACGTGAAGAACAGGATCAAGAGCGCATAGGTGATGTAGTACGCCCAGTTGCCCGGCTGGAAGACCTGGGAAATGTCCTGGAGCAGCTGCGACCGGCTGAAGGCAGCCGCGGTTCCCGGTACCACGATGAAGGACTGGGCGAAGATGATGGGCATCACGCCGGCCGAGTTGAGCCGGATCGGGATGAAGCTCTTCTGACCCTCCTGGATGCGACCCCGGCCAACCACCTTGCGGGGGATCTGAACCGGTAGCCTTCGAGCCGCCATGGTCATGGCCACCACACCCGCGGTCACACCCACCAACACCACCAGCAGCGCGACCAGGGCGAAGGGCCCGATCTCGCCGAGCATGAGCGACTCCCAGGTCCTGGCCACCGCGGCCGGAAAGCCCTGGATGATCGAGAAGAAGATCAGGAGGGACATCCCGTTCCCGATCCCGTCCTCGGTGATCTGCTCGCCGAGCCACATGACGAACACCGCTCCCACCGTCAGAGCCAGGACCGTGGTGAACACGAATCCGAACCCGGGGGTCCGGACGGCGCCCGGCATACTACCCAGGAAGACCGCATAGCCGTAGGCCTGCACCATGGACAGGCCCACCGTGGTGTAGCGCGTCCATTGGGTGATCTTCTTCCGCCCCTCGTCCCCCTCCTTCTGGAGCTTCTCGATGGTCGGGAACACCGCCGCCAGGAGCTGGAACATGATGGAGGCGGAGATATAGGGCATGATGCCCAGAGCAAAGACGGTCGCCCGGCTCAGCCCTCCCCCCACGAACATGTCGTAGACGCCCAGGAAGGTGCCCTGGAGGGCACCGAACTGCTCCCGTAGCGCCCCCTGGTCCAGGCCCGGCACGGTGATGTGTGCACCGACCCGGTAGACCAGGAGCATCAGGAGGGTGAAAAGGATCCGGTTCTTGAGTTCAGGAATCCTGAACAGATTCGCGATCGGGTTCGACATCCCGTGGCCGCCTTAACCCTCTTCCCCGCCGACCAGGGAAACAGAACCCCCGGCCGCCTCGATCTTCGAACGTGCCGTACCGCTGAAGCGGTGGGCGGTGACATTGAACGCCTTCTCGACCTCCCCGGATCCCAGGATCTTGACCGGGAGTCGGGCACTGGAGACCAGTCCCTTGGCACGCATGACCTCGGGAGTGACCTCGTCCACGTCGAGACGGTTCAGGTCACGAACGTTCACGACCTGGTACTCGACCCGGAACTTGTTGTGGAACCCCCGCTTGGGGATCCGCCGCTGGAGGGGCATCTGGCCACCCTCGAAGCCGGGGCGCACGCCTCCGCCGCTCCGGGAGTTCTGTCCATTCTCTCCCCGCCCCGCGGTCTTGCCGTTCCCTGAACCGGGACCCCGGCCCTTCCGCTTCCGGTCCCGGCGCGAACCGGGAACCGGACTCAAATCATGAAGCTCCGCCATTGCTCGATTCCTTTCGGACAGGTCAGTCCGTCTCTTCGACGGAGATGAGGTGGCTGACCTGTTCGATCATGCCCCGGATTGCCGGGGTGTCGGTCTGAACCACGGACTGCTGGTGCCGCTTGATCCCCAGGGCCCGGAGGGTCCGACGGTGCTTCTCGGGCCGCCCGATCCCGCTCCGCACCTGGGTGATCTTCAGCTTCTTTTCAGCCTTCTTAGCCACGGTATCCTCCCAGGGACTCCACGGAGACGCCGCGCTCCCGAGCGGCCTGCTCCACGGTGACCAGGTTCTCCAACCCGTTCAGGGTGGCCCGGACGACGTTGATGGGGTTGTTGGTGCCCAGACTCTTGCTGAGGACGTCGGTGACGCCCGCAGCCTCGAGAACGGCACGGACCGGCCCACCGGCGATGACGCCAGTACCGGGTGCCGCGGGGCGCATCAGAACCCGACCCGCTCCCCAATGTCCCGTGATGTCGTGGGGGAGCGTCCCGTTCACGAGAGGGACCTCCACCATCTCTCGCCGGGCCTTCTCCAGCCCCTTGCGAATGGCCTCGGCGACCTCGTTGGCCTTCCCGAGGGCGATCCCCACCTTGCCCTTCTTGTCCCCCACGGCGACCAGGGCCGTGAAGGCAAACCGCCGTCCACCCTTGACCACCTTCGCCACCCGGTTGATGTGGATGACGTTCTCGACGAGATCGGACTCCCGATCCCGGGGGCGCGGCTTCCTGCTGCTGTCCTTGGCCATCAGAACTCCAGACCTCCCTCGCGGGCCCCATCGGCAAATGCCTTGACCCGACCGTGGTATTTGTAACCGGCCCTATCGAACACGACGGACCCGACGCCCTTTTCCTTCGCCAACTCCGCGAGGCGCTTCCCGGCAGCGTGGGCCATCTCGACCTTCCGATTCTGGCCCTCCGCCTCGAACCCCTTCAGCGTCAACGTGGAGGTGCCGGCGATGGTGACACCGGCATAGTCGTCCACGAGCTGCCCCTCCATGTGCTTGGAGGAACGAAACACCACGAGGCGCGGCCGCTCCGCGGTTCCCGTCACCTTGCCCCGAACCCGGGCATGACGCCGCATGCGCTGCAGCCGGCGGCTCTTCCTAAGCTTCGATTGCTTGATCATCGTCCGTCTCTCAGAATCCTCTAGGCGCCCGCGGCCTTACCGGCCTTGCGACGCACGTGCTCGCCGGCGTACCGAACGCCCTTGCCTTTGTACGGCTCGGGGGGCCGGAACGCCCGAATCTCCGCGGCGACCTGACCCACCTTCTGCTTGTCGATCCCCCGAACCACGATGTTCGTGGGCTGCGGCACCTCGAACTCGATTCCCTCCGGGGCCGGGTAGTCGATGGTATGGGAGAACCCCAGACTCAGGGTGAGTCCCTTCCCCTTCGCCTCGGCCCGGTACCCGACACCGACGATCTCGAGCTTGCGCTCGAAGCCGTCGGTCACGCCGGTGACCATGTTGTTGATCAGCGCCCGGGTGAGTCCGTGGAGCGCCCTGTGCTCTTTGTTGTCCGACGGCCGGGTCACGTTCACCTCGCCGTCGTCCACGGAGACCTGCATCTCCGGATGGACGTCCATCTCCAACTGACCCTTTGGGCCCTTCACCACCAGGTGAACGCCGTCCAGCTTGACGTCCACGCCGCTGGGTACTCCGACCGGCTGTCTTCCGATTCTAGACATCTTCGCTTCTGTCCGTTGTTTGTGGCCGAGGCCCGTCTACCAGACCAGAGCCATCAACTCGCCACCCACGCCCTGAGCCCGTGCGGTCCTGTCGGAGACCACGCCCTGGGAGGTGGAGAGGATCGCCATTCCGAGACCGTTTCGGACCCGGGGGATGTCCTCCACGCCCACGTAGTGCCGGCGGCCGGGGCGGGAAACCCGCTCCAAGTGCCGGATCACGGGGCGACCCTCGTGATACTTCAGGTAGACCCGAAGAACGCCGTGCTTACCGTCGTCCAGGACCTTGTAGTCGAAGACGAAGGCGCTCTCCTTGAGAATCTTCGCGAGTTCGATCTTGAGCTTGGAGACCGGCATATCGGCCCACCGATGTCCCGCCGTCCCCGCATTGCGGAGCCGGGTGAGCATATCGGCGATAGGATCCGTCATCATGTGTCTATCGACCCCTTACCAGCTGGACTTGCGAACGCCGGGAATCTCCCCGCGGAGCGACATCTCTCGGAAGCAGATTCGGCAGAGGCCGAACTTCCGGATGTAGGCCCGAGGCCGACCGCAGCGCTTGCAGCGGTTCTTGGTCCTCGTGCTGTACTTCGGCTTACGCTTGCCTCGCTCAATGAGCGCCTTGCGAGCCATTCAAATCCCCCTAATCCAGTTCCAATCGTGATCCGTGTACTCGAGTCCGTCAGCCCGCGACGCCGACTGCAACCGGCACTTCGCCTCGGAACGGGAAGCCCAGTCCCCGGAGAAGTGCCAGCCCTTCGTCGTCCTTGTCGGTTGACGTCACCACCGTGATGTCCATGCCGTGGACCTTGACCACCTTGTCGTAGTCCACCTCGGGGAAGATGATCTGCTCCTTCACCCCCATGGTGTAATTCCCCCGTCCATCGAAGGACCGGGTGTTCAGGCCGCGAAAGTCGCGGACCCGGGGGATCGCTGCCCCGATGAGGCGATCCAGGAACTCCCACATCCGCTCACCCCGGAGCGTGACCGACGCGCCCACGGGCATCCCCTCGCGAAGGGAGAAGTTCGAGATGGACTTCCGGGCCCGGGTCACCACCGCCTTCTGACCGGAGATGACCCCCAGTTCCTCGACCACGGACTCCAGCAGCTTCTGCTCCTTGGAGGCGTCCCCGACCCCTACGTTCAGAACCACCTTGGTCACGGTGGGAATCTGGACCGGGCTCGCAAAACCGAATTGCTCCTGGAGCTTCGGCCGGACGTTCTCGTTGTAGTGCTTCTTCAGTCTCGGTTCCATCGAATTCTTCAATCCGTTTACGGCTGCCGCGGTCGGCCGCTACGCCTTGGGAATGGGGTTGCCGCTTTTGACCGCGATCCGCTCTTTGGTTCCATCGTCTTCCAGGCGCATGCGCACCCGGCTCGCGTCACCCGTCGCAGGGTCGATCAACATCACGTTGGAGATGTGGATCGGCGCCTCGAACGTCAGGATCCCACCGTCGGGGTTTGCCTGGGAGGGACGGGTGTGACGCTTCCGCATGTTCACCCCTTCGACCACCACCCGGCCCTCGCCCCGATGCACCTCCAGGACGGCCCCTTCCATGTCGCGGAAGTTCCCGCGGATCACCTTCACCCGGTCTCCCTTGACGATGTGGGTGGACCGGGGGGCGTGCTTCTTCAGATTCTCGTTCGGCATCAGAGTACCTCCGGCGCCAGGGAGACGATCTTCATGTACTTCTTCTCCCTCAGTTCACGACCGACGGGCCCGAAGATCCGGGTCCCCCGAGGCTCGCCCTGGGGGTTGATCAGCACGGCGGCGTTGTCGTCGAAGCGGATGTAGGATCCGTCCTTGCGGCGGATCTCCTTGGCGGTGCGCACCACGACGGCCCGGACCACCTCGCCCTTCTTCACGCCCGCGTTGGGGATGGCGTCCTTCACGGTGGCGACGATCACGTCCCCCACCGAAGCGTACCGCCTCTTGGAGCCACCCAGGACCCGGATGCAGAGGGCCTTCTTCGCCCCTGTGTTGTCCGCGATGCGGAGAACCGATTCCTGCTGAATCATCTCGTCCTCCCCTTACGCCGGCCGCTCAATGAGCTCGACCACCCGCCAGGACTTCATCTTCGACAGCGGGCGGGTCTCCATGATCCGGACCGTGTCGCCGACCTGGAATTCGTTGTTCTCGTCGTGGGCGTGGTACCGCTTGGTACGGGTCACCTGCTTCCCGTAAAGGGGATGCGGGAATCTCCGCTCCACCCGGACCACGACGGTCTTGTCGGGCTTGTCGCTGACCACCACGCCCACACGCACCTTCCGGCGCTGGCGGGTCTCGACGCCCGTGTTCTCAGTCTCTGCCATTTCCTTCAGCTACTCTGCTGGGCGAGCTCACGCTCGCGGAGGATCGTATTCATCCGGGCAATGTCCCGGCGGATCGCGTTGATAACCTTCGGGTTCTCGAGTTCCTGGGTCGCGGAGCGAAAGCGCAGCTTGAACTGCTCCTCCTTGAGCTCCCTGATCCGATCCTGGATCTCTTCGTCCGTGAGGTCGCGAATGTCCTGAGGCTTCATTTCTATGCTCCCAACTGCGTCTCGCGGACGACGAACCGGCACTTGAGGGGAAGCTTCGCCGCGGCAAGCTCCATGGCCCGCTTGGCGATGTCTTCCGTCACGCCCTCCATCTCGAACATCATCCGCCCTGGCTTCACCACGGCGACCCACTGCTCGGGATTACCCTTACCCTTACCCATGCGGGTCTCGGCGGGCTTCTTGGTCAGTGGCTTATCCGGGAAGATCCGAATCCAGACCTTCCCACCACGCTTGATGTGGCGGGTCATGGCGACACGAGCCGACTCGATCTGCCGATTCGTGATCCAGCCACACTCGACGGCCTGGAGCCCGTAGGCTCCGAAGGACACCTTGTTGCCCCGCTGGGCCATTCCCCGCATCCGGCCCTTGTGGACCTTGCGGTGCTTTACTCGCTTCGGTGCAAGCATCGTTCAGTCCTCTCGCTCAGGAGCCGGTAGAGTAGGTGCGGCCGGCCCGCTCTTCGACCACCTCACCCTTGAAGATCCAGCACTTCACGCCGACGGTGCCGTAGGTGGTTCTCGCGTCAACCGAGGCGTAGTCGATGTCGGCCCGAAGGGTATGCAGGGGCACGCGGCCCTCGTTGTATCCCTCGGTCCGAGCGATCTCAGCTCCGCCCAGGCGCCCGGCGCACTGGATCTTGATGCCCTCTGCACCGGCTCGCATGGCGGACTGGACCGCCCGCTTCATGGCCCGGCGGAAGGAGATCCGCTGCCGGATCTGGTGGGCGACGTTCTCGGCCACCAGCCTGGCGTCGATCTCGGGGCGCTTGATCTCCTCCACGTTCACCGAAACCTCGGCGTTCGTGACCACGGAGAGCTCGTCCCGGAGCTTGTCCACCTCCGAGCCCTTCTTCCCGATCACCACGCCCGGACGGGCGGTGTGGATCGTGACGACGACCTTGGAGGGCTTCCGCTCGATCTCCACCTTCGCGATGGCGGCGTGGCCGAGGCGCTGGTGGAGGTACTTGCGGAGCGTCTCGTCCTCCATGAGGAGGCGCGGGAAGTCCTTGCTCTCGGCGTACCACCGGGACTTCCAGTCTTTGACGATCCCGAGTCGGAACCCGTACGGATGTGTCTTCTGTCCCATCCTTCAACTACTCCTTGGTGTCCACGACCACGGTGATGTGGCTCGAGCGCTTCCGCCGCGGGGCGGCGCGGCCCTGGGCCGCGGCACGCCATCGGCGCATCGTCGGTCCCTCGTCCACGTAGATCTGCGCGACGTACAGGTCGTCGGCGTCCAGGAATTCTCCGGACTCCTCAGCCTTGTACTGGGCGTTCGCCACGGCCGACTTCAGCGTCTTCGACACCGGCTCGGAAGCGGACTTCTTGGAAAACTCCAGGATCGCATAGGCTTCGTTCACGGGCAGTCCACGGACCTGGTCGACCACGAGGCGGACCTTCCGCGGGCTCATGCGAATCTGCCTTGCAATGGCCTTTGCTTGCATCGTTTCGTCTCCGAGGCTCAGCGACCGGACCGCTTGTCCGCCAGCCTTCCGCCATGTCCGCGGAAGAGCCGGGTGGGCGAAAACTCGCCGAGCTTGTGGCCCACCATGTTCTCGGTCACATAGACGGGGATGAACTTGTTCCCGTTGTGCACCGCCACGGTGTGCCCCACGAACTCGGGGGATATGGTGGACGCCCGGGCCCACGTCTTGATCACTTTCTTCTCACCCCGTGCGTTCATCTCCTCGACCTTCTTGAGGAGGTTCGCGTCGATAAAGGGGCCCTTCTTTACGCTGCGCGGCATATCTCTCGACCTTTGAGTCGCCGTCCTGGCACGTAGCCCGCGGGCTTACGAGCGGGTCGCCTTACCCCGCTTGCGCCCACGGACGATGTACTTGCTCGAATCCTTCTTCTTCTTACGGGTCTTCTTCCCATCCGGCGTTCCCCAGGGGGAAACCGGCGGGCGACCCCCGGAGGTCCGACCCTCACCACCCCCGAGGGGGTGATCGACCGGGTTCATCGCAACACCGCGGACCTTGGGACGACGTCCCCGCCAGCGGTTGGCTCCCGCCTTTCCGAGGCTCTGGAGCTCGTGGTCCTCGTTCCCGACCTGTCCGATGGTCGCCATGCATTCCTTGCGGATGCGGCGGACTTCGGTGGACGGGAGACGGAGCGTGACGTAGTCGCCTTCCTTCGCCACGATCTGGACCCCTGCGCCGGCGGAACGGGCCATCTGGCCACCCTTCCCGGGCTTCATCTCCACGTTGTGGACGACGGTTCCCAGGGGGATGGCGCCGAGGGCGAGCGTATGCCCGACCTTGATGTCCGCGCCGTCTCCGGAAATGATCGTGTCTCCCACGCCCAGGCCACGGGGATGGAGGATGTACCGCTTCTCTCCGTCCTCGTAGTGGATCAGCGCGATGTTCGCGGACCGGTTCGGATCGTACTCGATCTCGGCGACCCGTCCGACCACACCGAACTTATCCCGGCGGAAATCGATCTTCCGGTATTTGCGTTTGTGCCCCCCACCCCGGCGCCGCATGGTGATGTGGCCGTGGTGATTCCGGCCGCCCTTTTGAGAGAGCGACTCGGTCAGGGACTTCTCCGGACCTCTGCGGGTGATCTCGGTCCCCGCCGTAATGGCGCGGAACCGGGTGCCCGGGGTCATTGCCTTGAACTTCTTGATCGCCATCGGTCTAGACCTCAGCCGATTTCATAGAGCTCGATGGTGTCGCCCTCGGCCAACTTCACAATGGCCTTCTTGAAGGAGGGACGACGACCCAAGCTCCAGTTACGGTTCAGGCGGCCCAGAAAGGACCGCTTCATCTTCCCGCGGTATACCATCGTGCGAACGTGCTTCACCTTGACGTCCCAGATCTGCTCCACCGCGCGAGCGATGTCGATCTTGTTCGCGTCCCGGTTCACCACAAACGCATAAACGTTCTCCCGATCGATGGCCTCGGTGGACTTCTCGGTCACCACCGGCCTCACGATCACGTCCCAGGGCTCACGCATCCTCGGACTCCTCTCCCTTATCAGCGGCCTTCTCGGCCGCAGCCGCGCTCTCGAACGCCGAGCGCTCGATTACCACGTTGCCGGCCCACAGGATGTCGTAGACGCTCTCCTGGCCGAACTGCCTCACCTCGACGGTGGGGAGGTTCCTTGCGGAGAGGACGAGATTCTCGTTCACGCCGTCGGTCAGGATCAGGACCTTGGCACCCGCGTCGATGCCGGCCAGGTAGTCCCGGAGCCGTGCGGTCTTGGGGGCCTCATACTCGAACCGGTCAACCAGGATCACCCGCTCCGCCTCGGCCCGGGCGTTGTACGCCGAGCGCCGGGCGAGAGACCGGACCTTCCGGGGCAACTTCTGGCGCCAGCTGTGGGGCTGGGGCGGGAAAGCGAGTCCGCCGCCCGTCCACTGCGCCGCACGAATGGTCCCCTGCCGAGCCCGGCCGGTCCCCTTCTGCCGCCAGGGCTTCCGGCTTCCACCGGCCACCGCGGAACGGTTCTTCGCTGCGGCCGTTCCCTGGCGCTGGTTGCTGAGGTAGACCTTCACCGCCTGGTGGAGGACTCCCTCGTTGACCACCCCGTCGAAGAGGTCGTCGGGAAGGGCCCTGGCCTTGCCCTTCTTGCCGTCCGTTTTGTAGTAGCGTGCCTTGAACATCTTTACTTCCGAATGAGGACGTAGCTGTTTTTCGCCCCGGGAACGGCGCCCTTCAAGAACACGAGGTTCTTCTCGGCGTCGATCTTCACCACTTCCAGGTTCCGGATCGTGACCCGATTCCCACCCATCTGGCCGGGAAGCTTCTTCCCCTTGATGACCCGAGAGGGATCGGTTCCCGGTCCCATGGAACCCGGAGTCCGGGACATGGGGTGACCGTGGGTCGCGGGACGTCCCCGGAAGCCGTAGCGCTTCACGACGCCCTGGAATCCCCGACCCTTGGCCGTTCCAGTCACCTTCACGTTGTCGCCGGCCTCGAACACCTCGACCGTGACCTCCTGGCCGAGTTCGTACTCCTCGCCTTCGCCCAGGGGAAACTCCCTGAGCAGGCGCGGAGCCACCTCGACGCCGGCCTTGCCGGCATGGCCCTTCTCGGCCTTGGAGGCGCGGATGTCCTTCTGCGCTCCGAACCCGAGCTGCACCGCGCTGTAACCGTCCGTCTCGGTGGTCTTCACCTGCACCACGGGACAGGGCCCGGCTTCCACCACGGTGACCGGCACCACCCGACCTTCGTCGTCGAAGATCTGGGTCATGCCCACCTTTTTTCCGATGAGTCCAGCCATCTCCAGATCTCCTAGTCGACCTTGATCTCCACGTCGACGCCCGCCGGCAAATCCAGCTTGGTCAAGGCGTCGATGGTGGCCGGGCGGCTCTCCGTGATGTCGATGAGGCGCTTGTGCGTGCGCATCTCGAACTGCTCACGGCTCTTCTTGTCGATGTGAGGCGAACGCAGGACCGTCCAGCGCTGCCGACGGGTGGGAAGGGGAATGGGCCCCTTCACCTCGGCGCCGGTCTTCTGCGCGGTGCGAACGATGTCCGCAGCGGTCTGATCCACAACCCAGTGGTCGAACGCCTTCAGTCGGATACGAATCCTTCCGGCCATTGGTCTTCTCTGCCTAATCGATGATCTCAGTCACGACACCGGCGCCCACGGTCCGTCCGCCTTCACGGATGGCGAACCGAAGCTCCGGGTCCATGGCGATCGGCGTGATCAACTCCACTTCCATCT
>JBDHCV010000042.1:0-20160 GCA_039591855.1 Gemmatimonadota bacterium
CACGCGATCGTGCCGGTCAGAAGCGCCACGGCCGCGATGCGCACACGGTGCCGGCTGGGCGCTGACCTTTCAATACTCATCTTCCCTCCATAGGAACGGATTCTGATTAGGTAGGGCAAAGCTAATCCAACGCGGAGGCCGCGGGAACATACCGAGCCTTCCACCCCTACCCCTGATCCCATTGTGGGTGCCGGGGGTTGCCTGAGGACCCGGAACCGGAAGGGGAATGAGGCGCGATCCGTGGGACCGTCTAGGGAGATCTCACCTCTGGGAGATCCAGGTCCAGGCGCTCCTCCAGGAAAGTCATGAGCGCGTCCATCTCCCCTCGAACCTCGTCCTCGGAGAAGGCGCCGGGCTGTCCGTCGGCCGGCCCCTCGATGGTGCTACGCCAGAGGCTCTCCCCCGTCCGGGCGTCGAGCAGGTCGATGGCCAGGACGGTCCCTCCTTCGGCGCGGCGGAAGGTCTCTTGCAGCAGGATCGCCGATTCGGTCCGGGTCGGAGTCGGACTCCGATACAGGTCGATCAGGGAGTCGGGCAGCACGGTGATCCCGGAGACCCCTGTAAGTGCGGATCGCACCCTTCTGGAAAGGGTCCCTACCTGGCTCGCGTCTCCGGGGTCCGACGAGAAGACCTGGGGAGGGAGGAATCCCAGGGAGGCCTGTCGCGCCTGCAGGGGTCCCAGGGGGTTGAGGGGTCCGGGGAGCATGTCCCATCCTCCCGCGCCGGCGAGGAGGACCACCGCACCGAGGATCAGCACCATGGGAGCCGACGTCCAAACGCTCTTGTCCATGGCGTGGGTCGCGGCCGATGGGCCGAAGCGTCCTTCCAGCGCCATGATGCCCACCATCACCACGGGAAGGCCCAGGAAGAGCAGGACCAGCACGGCCTGGAAGAGGACCGGAGAGAAGCCCAGGCCCCGGATCAGCAGCAGGGCCCCTTGGGCCAGGGCGGCCCCGATGATCAGGTACGCGACGGCCCCGCGGAGGAGGATGCTGGAGCGGGTCGCCTGTGGGTCCTGGCTCCCGTTCCGCCGGTCAGTCGTCATGGCCCCGCGCGGGTGGATGGAACCGAGCTTCGGCTCACCTAATGTTCGGCCCCCCGCTTGGCCAGGCAAGGAATTCTCCCGGCAGTGGACCGCCTTGACCTGAGCCTGTCGGGCGGTTCCAATGGGTCCCCATGCAGCTCACGACTCTGGATTGGCTCGTCATCGTCGCGTACGGGGCCATCGCCCTCGGGGTGGGCCTCTACTTCGCCCGGAGGGCCGGTCGGGGGACGGAGGACTACTTCCTGGCCGGAAGGCAGTTGCCCTGGTGGCTCCTCGGCACCTCCATGGTGGCCACCACCTTCTCCACGGACACCCCCAACCTGGTCACCGACCTGGTCCGGTCCGGGGGCGTGGCGCAGAACTGGGCCTGGTGGGCGTTCCTGATCACCGGGATGTGCACCGTGTTCTTCTACGCCAAGCTCTGGCGGAGATCCGGCGTGCTCACGGACATGGGCTTCTACGAGTTGCGCTACTCCGGACGGCCCGCCGCCTTCCTGAGAGGGTTCAGGAGTATCTATCTGGGCGTGTTCTTCAACGTGATGATCATGGCCACGGTCACCCTGGCCGCCATCAAGATCGGGGGTGTGCTCCTGGGGGTGGGGAAGTGGGAGGTGGTCCTCATCGCCGGGACGATCACCGTCCTCTATTCGGCCACGTCGGGACTCTGGGGGGTGGTGGTCACCGATCTCCTCCTCTTCGTGATCTCCATGGTGGGGTCCGTCGCCGCCGCGGTATACGCCGTGCGCCAGCCGGCGGTGGGAGGTCTTCGGGAGATGATCGCAAACCCCGCGCTTCAGGGGAAACTGGCTCTGCTCCCGGACTTCACCGACTGGAGGACGGCCGCTGGCATCTTCATCATTCCGGTGGCCGTACAGTGGTGGTCTACCTGGTACCCCGGCTCCGAGCCCGGAGGGGGCGGGTACTCTGCACAGCGGATGCTGGCCGCGCGAGATGAAGCCGGCGCCGTGAAGGCGGCGCTCTGGTTCAACGTGGCCCACTACGCCGTGCGGCCGTGGCCATGGATCGTGGTGGCGCTGGCCTCCCTCTTGGTCTACCCGGACCTGGCGTCGATACAGGCCGCGTTCCCCGGACTCGATCCGTCCATCGTCCGCAACGACCTGGCGTATCCCGCCATGCTCGTATTCCTGCCGGCGGGCCTCCTGGGCCTGGTCGTCGCTTCGCTCGCCGCGGCCTACATGTCTACCATCAGTACCCACCTGAACTGGGGCGCCTCCTACATCGTCGACGACTTCTACCGCCGGTTCGTCGCTCACGAGCGAAGCGAGCATCACTACGTGCAGGTTGGGCGCCTATCCACCTTCGGCCTCATCATCCTCGCGTCCGGAGTAGCCGTGTGGCTGGAGAACGCCATGCAGGCCTTCCAGATCCTGCTTCAGATCGGGGCCGGAACGGGCCTGGTGTTCCTGTTGCGCTGGTTCTGGTGGCGGATCAACGCCTGGAGCGAGATATCGGCCATGGTCCTGAGCTTTCTGGTGGCGGTCTATTTCGAGTTCTTCCACCTTGGGCTCGGGTTCCAGCCCATGGATCCCTCCACCAAGCTCGTGATCGGGGTGGCCATCACCACGGTGGGTTGGCTGGCCGTGACCCTGCTCACCCCCCCCGCCGACCCCGAGCGTCTCCGCACCTTCTACCGACACATCACCCCTCTGGGCCCGGGTTGGTCGGTGGTGGTGGCGGGGCAGCCCGACCTGGAGGCGTTGGCTCGGGACACGCCGGGGCGGGAGAGTCTCACGGCGGCCTTCGCCGGTTGGTTCCTGGGGCTGGCGGCCGTGTATGGAGCCCTGTTCGGAACCGGGTTCCTCCTCTATGGGAATACACTTCCCGGCGTGGCGAGCCTGGTGGTGGCGGCAGCGTCCATGGTCGGGATCCTGCGCGTTCTCCCCCGGGTTGGATTGGGCGCCTGAGGTTTCCGGTGTGCCCACGACCGGGGCGAGATCTCCCCCTCCGGCTCCGTTGAGATTACCTTAATTTTCTTCGTACCGGGGCCCCGGAGGCCCCCATTCTACCGGCGGCTGGACTCCGCCCCTGAATCGAGAGGGAACAATCGTGAAGCGTTTCAAGTGGCTCGCCATCATGGCGGCTCTCGCCGTTTTGCCCGGCAGCGTTCTCGGGCAGCAGACCATGGACATGGAGATTCCTCCGGAGTTCATGGCCGCCCTTCAGCAGGACATCAGCACGCTCCGCATGGATGCCATGCAGACGACGATCCAGCTCGAGCCTGGGACAGCCTCGACCTTCTGGGCGATCTACGAGGAGTACCTCGTGGAACTGGAGGATATCACCGCCGGTCGGGTGGAGTTGCTGAAGGACTTCGCCATTCAATACCAGACCCTGACCGACGACCAGATCATGACCCTGGGCCGCCGGGCGATCCGGCAGCGGATGGACCAGCAGGCTTTGCTGGCCCGTTACTTCGAGCGGATCGGCGACGACGTGAGTGGACGGGTCGCCGGTCAGTTCTACCAGATCGAGAACCAGGTCCAGATGCTCCTCGACCTCCGTCTCGCGATGGAGATCCCGATCATCGAGGGCTGATCCGGGCCTAGCTGGACCCCCGGGGCGCGCTCCAACGCCCGCCCCGGGGTCTCCGCGGGATCCCCTCCCGCGGGTCTACCAGTCCTGGTCGCCGTTCGACGTGGGCACCTGAGCCCGGACCAGGCGGACATTCCCCCTCCCGAAAACCCGCTTCAACTCGGAGAGCGTCTCGGCGTCCGGAGCCACCCGCAGGGAGCGGGACCGGAAACGGGGCGCCGGTGAGCCGTTGTCCTTTCCGAACCGGAGCATGAGGGGCGCCGCACCGGGGTGGGCCAGGAGGATGGTCCGGGCCTCGTCGAACGCCTCTTCGGGAAGGTCCGACTCCAGATCCATCACGATCTGAACGGCCAAGCGACCCGAATCCGGCACCGCTTCCAGGGGCTCCACCGAGTCCAGGAAGACGGGTGGGTCGTCCTCGTCCCTCTCCCGGCCTGAGACCTTGCCCCGGACCAGGACCAGGGCATCCTGCTGGAGAATGTCCCTCGCCTTCTCCCACGACTCCTTGAAGGCGAGTACCGTGGCGGTGCCGTGGAAATCCTCCACCGTGATCTTGCCCCACTCCGAGCTGTCCCGTCGAGAGATCTGGCGGGCCACCTGGGTGACGACGCAGGCCAGCTCGACCGAGGCGTTTGGCTGGTCCCTCAGCGTCTGGGAGTTCGCGGATCCGTCGTAGGCCTGGACCACGTCCCGGATTCGATCCAGCGGGTGCCCCGAGATGAAGAACCCCAGCGCCTCCTTCTCTCTGGCCAGGCGGTCCGGCTCCGGCCAATCCGGCACCTCGGGAAGAGGCGGATCCGGTCGCTTGGCCGCCTCATTGGCGCCCCCGAAGAGGCTCGCCTGCCCCGCCGCCTCTTCGGCGAGCCGCGCCTGGACTTCCTGATAGGCCCGGTCGAGACCCGCGGCGATGCGAGCCCGCGGCCCGAAGGCATCCAGGGCTCCGGCCGCGATCAGCGCTTCGCAGGCCCTCTTGTTCAAGGCCCGGATGTCGATGCGCTCCAGGAAGTTGAAGAGGGAGGTGAAGGGTCCTCCCTTCGAGCGCGCTTCGAGGATCGATTGCACCGCGCCGGCGCCCACGCCCCTGACCGCCCCCAGCCCGAAGCGGATCTTCTCCTCGTCGGTCACCGTGAATTTCCAACCGGACTCGTTCACGTCGGGAGGCAGGACCTCGGTGCCTTCCTCCAGCCCGGGGACCCACCGGTACAGATCCCGGCACTCGCCGATGTACTTCACCACGTCGTCGGTCTTGTCCAGGACCGACGACAGGAGCGCGGCCATGAACTCCGCCGGGTAGTGGGTCTTGAGCCAGGCCGTGTGATAGGAGAGGAGGGAGTAGGCGGCCGAGTGGGACTTGTTGAAGCCGTATCGGCCGAAGGTCTCGATCTGCACCGCCAGGTCCTCTGCGACCCTTCGGTCCACGTCCCGCTCGACGGCCTTGGAGACGAAGGCCTCGAGCTGCTCCTTGATGAGCTCGGCGTTCTTCTTGCCCACCGCCTTCCGGAGCACGTCCGCTTCCCCCAGGGTGAAGCCCGCCAGGACGTTGGCGATTCGCATCACCTGTTCCTGGTAAACGATCACCCCATAGGTAGGCTCGAGGATGGACTGCAGGTCGGGGTGGGGGTAGCTGACCTTCTCCTGCCCCAGCTTCCGCCGGATGTAGACGTCGGTCATCCCCGAGTCCAGGGGTCCCGGCCGGATTAGAGCGTTGGTGGCGATCAGGTCCTCGAACCGGTCGCAGCGCATGGCCCGCAACTTGTCCGCAGCCAGGGCCGATTCGAACTGGAAGATCCCCGACGTGCCGCCCCGGGCCAGCATCCGGTAGACCTCCTGGTCGTCCAACGGAACGTGGTCCATGGACGGGAAGACCTCTCCGGAGGTGGGATGCCTCAGGTTTCCGTGCTTGTCTCGGACCATCTGCACGGCGTCGTCGATGACGGTGAGGGTCTTGAGCCCCAGGAAGTCCATCTTGAGCATGCCCGCTTCCTCCAGGCACACCATGTCGTACTGGGTGACGACCACCTTTCCGTCGTCCTCCGACTTGCCTGCCGCCGGTCGCTGGACGGCTGAACCGTTCCCGTTGGTTCCCGTGCCCCGTCCAGCTCCCTTGCTTTGCTGAATGCAGACGGGGACGTACTCGTCCAGCGGTCCCGGTGCGATCACCACGCCCGCGGCGTGGACCGAGGCGTGCCGGCTGAGCCCCTCCAGGGTCATGGAGTAGTCGAAGAGCCGGCGGTGCCTTTCGTCCTGCTTGTAGAGGGCTTTCACCTCCCGCAACTGGCTCACCGCCTCCTGGACCGTGAAGCTCTGTCCGGGGGTGTTGGGGATGAGCTTGGCGATTCGATCGGTCTCCCCAGGCTCGAACC
The DNA here is from genome assembly GCA_039591855.1 of Gemmatimonadota bacterium. Taxonomy (GTDB): domain Bacteria; phylum Gemmatimonadota; class Gemmatimonadetes; order Longimicrobiales; family Gaopeijiaceae; genus JBDHCV01. The sequence continues at coordinate 5,962 of JBDHCV010000042.1, forward strand.
CCAGGGTCCGCCCCACGTCACGGATCACCGCTCGGGACTTCATCGTTCCGAACGTGATGATCTGGCCCACGGCGTCCCTGCCGTACTTCCGGCGGACGTGCTCGATGACCTCCCCGCGACGTTCGTAGCAGAAGTCGATGTCCACGTCGGGCATGGAGATCCGCTCGGGGTTCAGGAACCGCTCGAAGAGTAGGTCGAACTCCAGGGGGTCCAGGTTGGTGATGCCCAGCGCGAACGCCACCAGGGATCCCGCTGCCGACCCCCTCCCGGGCCCCACCGGGATGTCGTGTTCACGGGCCCAGCTGATGAACTCCCACGTGATGAGGAAGTACCCGGCGTAGCCCGTCTTGAGGATGACCCCCAACTCGTAGTCGAGGCGGTCCTGTACTTCCTTGGGCAGGGGCTCGCCGTACCGTGCGATGGCCCCCTCCCGGGACAGGTGGACCAGGTACTCGTTCTCGTCGGTGTACCCCTCGGGAAGGGGGAACTCGGGGAGGAAGTACTGCTTCTTGAAGTAGTCTTCCTGCACCTGGTCCGCGATGGCCAGGGTGTTCTCCAGGACCTCCGGATTCTCGGGGAAGCGCTGGGCCATCTCGTCCGGGCTCTTGAAGTAGAGCCCGCCGTCATAGCGCATCCGGTTGGGGTCCTCCCGGTCCTTGCCCAGTCCGATGCAGAGGAGGACGTCATGGGCCTCGTGGTCGGCCGAGGAGAGGAAGTGGGCGTCGTTGGTGGCGACGACCGGCAACCCCATTTCCGAACCCAGTTCGAGGATCTTGGCGTTGAGGCCTTCCTGTCCCTCGGAGTCGTGCCCCTGAACCTCCAGGTAATACCGGTCCTGAAACAGCTCGGCGTACCAAGCGGCGGCCTCCCGGGCGGCGTCCCAGTCATCGGCCATGAGAGCCCGTGGCACCTCGCCCGCCATGCAGGCGGAGGAGACCACCAGGCCCTCGTTGTACCGGGTAAGCACCTCCCGGTCCAGCCTGGGTTTGTGGTAGAAGCCCTCGGTGTACCCGATGGAGGAGAGCTTGACCAGGTTCCGGTATCCCTGGAGGTCCCGGGCCAGGAGGACGAGGTGGAAGTAGGCTCTTTCCCCCTGTCCGGCCCGGGTCCGGTCCCGACGGTCCCCGGGAGCCACGTACGCCTCCATCCCGATGATGGGCTTGACCCCGTTCGCCCGGGCGATCTTCTGGAAGCTCCACGCACCGAACATGCAGCCGTGATCGGTGAGGGCGAGGGCCGGGTTCTCGTACTCTGCCGCGCGGCGAACCAGGTCGTCGAGCCGGTTGGCCCCGTCCAGAAGAGAGTATTCCGAATGTGTGTGGAGATGGACGAAGCTCACGAAAACGCGGCCTGACCGGACGGGGTCCGGGATGGGGTTCGACGGATCTGTTCAAGGGGTGTCCGGCGGGTGGACCATCAATTGTATACGGGGTCGGGGCGGGGGTGCCAAGGGCTCGCCGGAGGCGATGGCGGAACGACGGGGCTTCCCGGTGTCGGGCGTCGCCGGCGGTCCGGATTCGACGCCCCGCCCGGGGGCCGTGAGCCGGACCCGAGCCCCATCATGTTGGGGTTCGGGAGAGGGCCATGCCCAAGGGATAGGGCTAGCGCCTGATTCCCGTCCAGGACGCGCCTAGGTGGGTCAGCGGCCGCCGTCGAGCCACGGATACCGTTGCAGCCAATGCAGCCCCAGCGCGTCTCGGCGCACCAGGAAGAGCGCCCCCTCGCCGAAGCCCTCCAGCCGGGTGTTGGGGGGCAGGACGATGCGAGCCCTGATGACTCCCTGCCCGTCGATCACCTCGTAGACCGCCTCGGGCTCGCTGGGGTGGGAGCGGAGGAGCCAGAGGTTACCGGATCGGTCCACCGGCATCCTGCCGCCGCTGAACGGCGGGAAGTACACCGGCCAGTCGACGTCGTCGATGCGGAAGCGGAGAATCTCCTGCGGGGGATACCCCTCGGACAGCCTCGCCTGCTGCCAGTCCGCCAGCCAGCGACGCATGTCGGGCACCCGGACCCGCCGGACTTCCGACTGCAGGTCCGGTCCCTCCATGACCGCGCCGCCGGAACCGTGCCACTCGACCCGGTCCTCCTCCACCCTGGCCACCGCCACACGACCGTCGAGGGCGATGCCCCAGGCGTCTTCCAGAAGGAAGGGCTCTGGGAGGGGCAGGGGTGGTGTGACCTGGGCGAGCGCCTCGGCGGCCGGAGAGTTCCCCCGGGGTTGCAGCACCGACGGAAGAGGTGCCGACCGCACGCTGGTGACCGGCGTAACCCGCCCGTTCCGGCGGTCGTACCGGAGGATGAACGCCCGGTCGCTCGGCCCTGAGGCCGCCAGGGCGGAGTCCGGGGGGCCCTCGGCCCGGAAGTAGATCCCACCCCGCCGATCGGTGCCCCAGGGGGTCCTGTCGGCGAATGCCGCTCCCTCTCCCCGTAGCTGGAAGGTGGTGCCCACCGTCCCATCGGGTCGGATCACGATGTATCGGGCCTGTGCGCCGTCGAAGAGGAGCGCGCTGTCCCCGGCCAAGGGCAGCAGTTCGGTGGGCAACAGGTACTCCCCGGGTCGGTTGCCGTTGCGCCCCACCTGGGCGCGACGCGTGCCGTCCTGATTCAATCGATAGAGGGCTTGCTCCAGCAGGTCCGCCACCAGGAAACCGCCATCCGGGAGGGTGACGAGGGCCTGGACCGAGCTGAATGGAAGGCGCAACTCCTGACCTCCCTGTAAGCGGATCTCGGGGATCGGTAGCCCCTGTGCGAGCGCCTCTCCAGCAGAAGAGAGGGAAAGCGTCGCAGGCACCAGGGCCAGGGCCGTCAGGCCTAGGCCTGGCCTTGCTCTCAGTCGGCGCACTTGAACGAATTCAGGATGGTCTCGAGCTGGAGCATGTACTCGTACTTGTCCTTACCAGGAGCGTAGAGCCAGGCGTCCAACAGGTACAGCCGGTCCTGGGAAGGACACTCGACTGCGCGGAGAATGAACGGGCCGGCCGCGGGAAACTCACCAGGGGGATTCTCCCAGATCCCCTGGACCTGGTACGCCTCCCGATCCCCCACGGTCCCGGGAGACGCCAGGATGCCGTCCACGGGAACCACCTGGGGGAAGTTGTATGCCTCCGCCACGAGGTCTGCGCGCCACTCCAGGAAGAACTCCCGCCCCGGAACGTCGGGGATGGGCGAGCGCCAGGTCACCACCACCTCACGGATCAACTCCGAGGGATCCGGGTTGTCGTTGCGAAAGCGGTAGACCGAATCCCGGGCCTCCCACTGGTAGACGTCCGGGAGCAGGAGAGAGAAGCCCGCCTCCGCCATGAGGCCCCGCTGGAGAGCGGTGTCGGCTCCGGACAGGAACATCCGATTTCGGGCCCACTGTCGATACTGCTCGTCCAGGATGGACTGCAGGGGATCCAGGAGTTCCAGGGCCTGGTCCCACTCACCCGGCTGAACGAGAAGTACGGTCACCTGCTGCCCTCGGGCCCACACGTCGTGGACCTGAAGAATCTGGGGAGGCGCGAGAGGCTCCTCGCCCCGTCGCCGTTCCAGGGCCTCCTGGATGAAGGTCTCGTCCTCGGATCCGATCACGACCACCTGAACGAATCGGCTGAGATTGCCCCAGTCGCCGCTCGCCGGGTCGACGTGGGTGACGCGGAAGGTCTTCTCGTCACGCACCGTGTAGACCCTCGGCTCCAGGGCCGACTCCACCGATTCCTCCAGCGCCGTCCAGACCTCGGGTTGGGATCCGATGATCAGAGCGTTTACGTCGCCCCAGGCTCCCGGCTTTTCGCATGCCGTGACGAGGGGTATGCAGGCCATGGCGATCAGAAGGGGAGACTGCTTACACATATCCGGTTCGCTCTGTCGGGTTCGAGTTTCAGGCTACCCAGGAAAATACCCAATTCGAGGAGGCGAGGGCCAGCAACCGCCGAGGCGGACGGTATTCCCTCAGGCTAGAACATACGTGTGGGGAGTGCCGGGGTGTCACTGCATGTCGCAGGCCGAAACCGTCCCTCGGAAGGCGCCGTAGGGGGAGGAGCGTGTCGGCTGGGTGCCCCCACAGGGAGACGGATTCGGACATGGGTCATTTTCGTCAGGACTTCCGCTTCGCTGTCAGGATGCTCTTCAAGAACCCCCTGTTCACGTCGGCGGCCGTCCTCACGCTGGCCCTGGGGATCGGGATGAACGCGGCGGTCTTCAGCGCAGTCCACACGCTTCTTTTCAGGCCCCTGCCTCAGGTCAGAGAGGACTCCGAGCTGGTCCAGCTGTACCGGTCGTGGCCCGGGGACGTCCTCTACGGGTCCAACTCCGTTCCCCACTACCAAGACATCAGGGACCGCGTCGAGGCGTTCGACGGCCAGGTCGCCGCCTGGACCTTCGTCACGCTGAGTCTGGCGGCGGACGGTCGAAGTGAGCGTCTACTCGGCAACATGGTGTCGGCGAACTACTTCGACGTGTTGGGGACCGTGCCGGCGCTGGGGCGGGGCTTCCTACCCGAGGAGGCCAGGGATCCCGGAGGGCACCCGGTGGTGGTTCTGGGGCACTCCTTCTGGCAGACCCGATTCGCAGGCGATCCCTCCATCGTCGGTCGGGACATCGACATGAACGGGCGGCCTTTCACAGTGGTCGGCGTCGCGCCCGAGGGTTTCCGGGGCACCCTGCCGATCATGGATCCACCTATTTATGCTCCGCTCATGATGCAGCGGGAGCTCCTGCCCGGATTCGACTTCCTCGATGCGCGAGGCAACAACTGGCTGAACTTGGTGGCTCGCCTGGCGCCGGGAACCACAGTGGGGCGGGCCCGGGAGAGCCTCGATGCCTTCCTGCTGCAGGTGGGTGAGGAGTTCCCGGACCATTACGATGACTCGGGCATCCACATGGTGCCCCAGACCGAGGCCGGCATCCATCCTGAGATGCGAAGTGCCCAGGTGGGGATGTCCGCGGTTACGATGGTGGTCGTCGGCTTCCTCCTCCTCATCGCATGCATCAACGTCGCGAACCTGTTCCTGGTCCGCGCCAGTGAGCGACGCAGGGAGATGGGGATCCGGCTCAGCCTTGGCGCCCGGAGGAGTCGGCTGGTGACTCAACTCCTCACCGAGAGCCTGCTCTTCTCGATCCTGGCCGGAGGAGTGGGTCTCCTCCTGGCATTTTGGGCCGTCGGATTCGTGAACAACCTCACGCTACCCATCGACTTTCCCGTGAGCTTCGACCTGGAGATGAACCGGTCCGTCCTGGGGTTCACCCTGGGGGTGGCGCTCCTCACGGGGCTGTTGTTCGGGCTCGTTCCGGCGCTCCAGGCGTCCAACCCGGAGACCGTGACGGCCCTGAAGGGAGATTCCGGGCTCTCGCGACGCGGCGGGCTTCGGGTCGCTGGCTGGTTGGTTGTGGCCCAGACGGCGCTATCCGTCGTATTGCTGATCACCTCCGGGCTCTTCGTCCGCGGGCTCCAGGCCGCCACCGAGGTGGACAAGGGCTTCGAGGAGGACAACCTCCTTCTGGCTTCCGTCGACCCTGGGCTCCAGGGGTACGATCGTCCGCGAGCCGAGGCGTTCTACGAACAATTGCGTGGGAGGCTCGAGGCCCTGCCAGGTGTCCAGGCGGTGAGCTTTGCCGCTCGCGTACCCCTGACTCTGACCGGCTCGGACCGAGGGGTGGAGATCCCCGGTTATGAACCGTCGCCCGACGAGAACATGAGTATCTCCTACAACCAGGTGGGGTCCGGCTATTTTCGGGCGATGGCCATACCGATTCTCGCGGGACGGGAGTTCGGGTCCGAGGATTCTGCCGAGAGCCCGGCCGTCCTCGTGGTGAACGAGCGGTTCGCCGACCGGTTCTGGCCCGGTGAGAACGCCGTCGGAAAGACGCTGGTCACAGGGGGGATCGAGCGCACGGTGGTGGGGGTCGCGAAGACCGGGAGGTACTCGACCCTGGGGGAAGATCCCCGGGCCTACATGTACTTCCCGCGATCCCAGCTATGGACCTTCGGCATGACGGTCCACATCCGGACTTCGGGGGACCCGGCTGAACTGGCCCCCCTGGTCCGAGAGGAGGTCCGGCAACTCGATCCTCTCATGCCGGTGGCCGACCTGAGAACCATGACGAATGCCCTGGGCATCATCCTGTTCCCGGCGCGGCTCGGCGGGATCACCCTGGGTTTGTTCGGGGTCCTGGGGATGATCCTGGCCGCTGTCGGGATCTACGGAGTCATGGCCTACAGCGTCACGCGGCAGACCCGGGATATCGGGATCCGGGTCGCGCTTGGGGCCGGGCGGGGACAAGTCCTGTCCATGGTGATCCGCCGCGGCATGGCGTTGGTGGGTCTGGGCCTCGTTCTGGGGCTGGCCGCCGCCGCCGGTGTGAGTACCCTTACCGCCGGGGTGCTCTACGGCGTCGAAGCTCTTGAGCCGGTCACGTTCCTGGGGGTGCCCGCCATCCTGGCGACGGTCGCCTTCGTCGCCATCGTCGTCCCCGCCAGGCGAGCGGCGTCGGTGGAGCCCATGCGGGCGCTGAGGTCCGACTAGTCCCGTCTGGGGTGGTCGGGGGGCAGGGCGGGGGTAGGGCCCTCGGCCCCCTCCCAACCGAATCGTTCCATGTCGATTCGGCCTCGCGGGTCGAACTCCACGCCCTCCCGTTCCAGGAGGACACGCTGAAGGCGTCGGGACAGGGAGAGGTCGCTGATGGAGATCTCACCGTTCCGGTTCACGACGCGCCACCACGGGATCTCCTCGGTTTCGTCCAGGGCGGACAGCGCAGCCCCCACTCCTCGGGCGGCCCGGGGCTTGCCCAGCAGGGCGGCGACTCCCCCGTAACTGCAGACGCTTCCCAAGGGGATCCGGGAAACGGTCTCGTACACACGGCTTCTGAAATCGGTCATGGCGGCTTGCCCGGGCTGATCCGTACCTTTCCGGGGCTCGCATCCGCCCCGTTCAGACAGGTTCCTCGAGTTGCAGAGACTCGTCAATCTCTCCGTCACGCTGGTCCTCCTCTTCGGAGTGACCTTCGTCGCGCTCTCGGCCCCCCCGGCTCCCTTCGCCGGTGCGGAGCTCGCCGTCCTCATGGGCTTCCTTCTGTTGGTGGCCAACGTGGGGGGCAACCTGGCGACGGAAACCCGTCTGCCTCGGCTCACGGGGTATCTGGTGGTGGGAATCGTCGCGGGCCCATCGCTCCTGGGGGTCCTCACCACGGAGACCATCCAGGACTTCCAGCTCATCGACGAGTTCGCGCTGGCGCTGATCGCCCTCATGGCGGGAGCGGAACTGAATCTCAAGCACCTGAAGCCCGCGCTGCGTGCCATTTTGACCACCACCCTGACGGTGACCGTGGTCGCCGCTACCGGCGTGGCTGCCGCGGTGGTCCTGATCCGGGGCACGATCCCCTTCCTGGCGGACCAGCCCCTCTCGGTAGCCCTTGGGGTGGCCCTCCTTCTCGGCGTGTGGTCGGCCAACTCCTCCCCGGACGCGACGGTCGCCGTAATCGAGGAGATCAAGGCGGAGGGGCAGCTCAAGGACGTCATCCTGGGCATCACCATCGTGAAAGACCTGTTGGTGATCATCCTCTTCAGCGTGATGCTCTCGGTTGCGGCCCCACTCATCGGGGTGGGTGGCGAGGGGGGGCAGGGCGCGGTCCGAATGGTGCTCCAGGAGGTGGGCGGCGCTCTGGTTCTGGGAGCGATCCTGGGATGGGTCCTGGCCCGGTACCTGGAGGCGAAGGGCGGTCGGGAGCCCCTGGCCATCTTCCTGTTTGCCTATCTGCTCGTGGTCGTGGCGGAGGAGTTCCACGTGGAGTTACTCCTCATGGGTGCCTCAGCGGGTTTCGTGGTCGAGAACGCGTCGGTGGCCGGCCGGTGGCTTCTGGGCGGGATCCGGGCCGTGAGCGTGGTCATCTTCGCCTTCTTTTTCGCACTCGCCGGTGCGGCCCTGGATCTGGGTGCGATCTCCGAGTTCTGGCTCGCTGCCGTGGTGATCTTCGGGGCCCGCCTGGTGCTCACGGTGGCCGGTTCTGCGTTGGGAACGCGTCTGGCCGGCTCGGATTCCGAGGTCCGCTCCAAGACCTGGAAGGGGCTCGTGTCCCAAGGGGGCGTGTCCCTGGGTCTGCTCCTGATTCTCGCCGACGAATTCCCTTCGCTGGGCGAGGACGTGGTGGCGCTGGGGATGGCCGTGGTGATCGGGAATATCCTGGCCGGGCCCATCCTGCTGAAATCCGCCCTGGTGGGCTCCGCAGAGGATGCTTGACAAGCGGAGGCGCCGAATTAGCTTCGCGATTCAGGCACTTTGCCCTGGGGGCAATACCTCATGCACACCGTGTCAGGGGACCTGAAAATGGCCTACTCGAATCTCCGGACTTTGTCGATCGCCTTCGATGCCGGGTCCGACCAGGGTTTCCTCGACGATGGCGTCGAAGGATGGGGTGACCGGGACCATTTCGAGCAGCCCGCCGGCTGGGACACCCGGGGTGACCCGTGGCTCGACGATCTCGACCCGCCCACCGCTCTGGACGAGGACGATGATCTGGACGAGGACGATGACCTCGACGACGAGTACGACGAGGACGACTACGACGACGAGGAAGACGATTACCTGGACTACGGCGACGACGAGGACGACGACTGGGACTGAGGGGCTTCTCCGAGCCTACCGCTCGATCGGGGCCCCCACCAGATTCCCCCACTCTGTCCAGGATCCGTCGTAGTTCCGCACCCGGGGGAATCCCAACAGGTAGGTCAGCACGAACCACGTGTGGGACGATCGCTCGCCGATTCGGCAGTAGGCGACGGTCTCCTTCTCCGGGCTGAGCCCTTGCTCGACCTGGTAGATGGCCCTCAACTCCGACGCCGTCAGGAAGGTGGCGGTCTCCGGGTCCACCGCCCGGCTCCAGGGCACGTTCTTGGCCCCTGGAATGTGTCCGCCCCGCATGGCCCCTTCGTTGGGATAGTCGGGCATGTGCAGGCGCTCACCGGTGAATTCCTGGGGGCTGCGGACGTCCACCATCTGACCACCCGCCTCCTGGTGGGCCCTCACCTGGTCCCGGAACGCCCGGATGGGATCGTCCACGCGGTCTCCCACCACCAGGGTTCCCCGGGATACGGCGGGCACCTCTTCTGAGAGGGGCCGCTCCTCGGCCACCCAGCGGGCCCTGCCCCCGTCCATGATCTTCAAGTTCTTCAGGCCGAAGAGCTGGAATACCCAGAGCGCGTAGCAGGCCCACCAGTTGTTCTGGTCCCCGTAGAAGACCACCGTGGTGTCGTCGTGGATCCCCAGCTTCTCAACGAGGGACTGGAAGTGGTCCCGGTCCAGGTAGTCTCGGGTCAGAGGATCGTTGAGGTCCAGGACCCAGTCGATCTTCAGGGCGCCCGGGATGTGGCCCATGTCGTAGAGGATCACGTCCTCGTTGGATTCCAGGAGCCGGACCTTGGGATCGTGGAGGTGGTCCGCGACCCAGTCGGTGGAGACGAGCATGTCCGGGTGTGTGTAGCCCCGGTCTTCGATGGGTGTGATGGGGCGGTCCGACATTTCGATGCTCCCTTCGGCGGTTCGGCGAGCGGCGGGTCCGCGCATGGGGGCCATGCGCGGACCGTCAAGCGCGGAAGCTTGAATACCCGCCGCCGGACCAAAGATCCCCGGGACGAACCTCTTTCGGGACGGGAGGGGACGACGGACTATACTCCCTCATGCGCGCTACCTATCGGGTCCCCTCAGGTCGGCACCGGGTGGAGGAGGTCATCCAGCGAAGCCGGTTCATCACCACACTGGGTCGAGCCCGGGACGTGGAGGAGGCCCGGGAATTCGTGCGCACGGTCAAGGAGGAGTTCCCGGACGCCAGCCACAACTGCTGGGCCTACGTGGCGGGGCCTCCGGGGGACACTGCCTTCATCGGGATGAGCGACGAGGGTGAGCCCCACGGCACTGCGGGCCGACCCATGCTTACCGTGCTCCTCCACGCCGAGGTCGGTGAGGTCGTGGCGGTGGTGACCCGTTTCTTCGGCGGGGTGAAGCTGGGGAAGGGCGGGCTGGTCCGGGCCTACTCGTCCGGGGTCCAGCTGGCGTTGCAGGCCGTCCCCACGGTGGCCAGGGTGGAGCGGGTTCGAGTGCGGATCGTGCTGGAATACGCCGTGGCCGACGCCGTCAGGAGGCTTCTGGAAGGGCCGGGTATCGTCATGCGGGGTGAGGAATACGGGGCCCAGGTCTGCTTCGAGGCCGGGGTTCCTGCCGAAGCCTTGGAGGGGCTGGAACGTGAGGTGGCGGGAGCAACACGGGGCCAGGGGGCGTTCGAGGCCGTCGGCCCTGAGGAGGACGACGGGTAACTCCCCGTGTCCCCGATAGTGGCGTTCAGATGGAGTGTTGTCCCAGGGGATCGCCTCGGCGGCGGCCCAGGGTCAGTACGCCTCCCGCGATCCAGATCAGGAGGGATATGAGCGCGATGGCCCGGCGCTCCGACGATCCGTCCGCCCAGACCTCCGAGGCGTCGATGGTGGTCAGGACGACCCAGCTCAGACCCTCGAAGGAGATGGGCGTCCAGGCTGCGAGGACCGGGTCGCCGGACTCGGTCTCCACCAGGGCCCGTCCCTCTCCCCCTTCCACGGCCCGAGCGCGCACCGTCGCGTGGAGGGAGGATCCCTCGGTTTCCGTCGCCTCTATCCACGGGGCCTGGCCCAGGATGCGGTAGCTACTTCCCAGGAGGACCGTCTCGAGACGCGTTGCCCTACCCGAGATCCGTGCCAGGTGGACGCCCAGCCGCCGGGCGTCGAGCTGGAACATGAGGGCACCCTTGTCCCCTGGACCGTCGGAGAGGGTGATGGGAGCGGCGACGAACATGGCCCACCGGTCCTGGCTCGGCTCGTAGGGCTCGAAATCCGACACCGCGGTCTGACCCGGCCCCAGGACGCGGGCCGCCCTCGCGACCCTGCCTGCCCCGGTGTCGTTCCACGGGCCCCCGACGAGGTCCGATCCGAACTCTTCTTCCTTGTAGAAGCTGTAGACGACCCGCCCGGACGGGTCCACGAGGAAGAGGTCGTAGTAGTCGTGAACGGTCAGGAACTCACCGATTCGCGGGTGGAAGTCCGCGTGAATTCGCGAATAGCGGGACCCGTCCCGGGCATCGGCCAGAAGGTGGCGCTCTCCCTCGGGGTAGGGGCTCTCCGTGCGGTAGAGCCTCTGCACCCGCTCGGGGGCGCTCGGCCCCAGCGCTCCCCACGCGTCGTCGAGATCCGCCAGCCGCCGCCGGACGTTCCCGAACCCGCTCCACAGTACCGCGTCGGAGCGGGCGCTGCTGAGCTCGGCCAGAATCCCCCCGGACCTCAGTGAAGAAACCAGAGAGAGACGACTCAACATCTGAGCCTGCCGGGCATCGTGGCGGGTCCAAGTGAGGAGGACGGCCGCCAAGACGATGACCGCCGTGACCGCGGCGAAACGCCCTACTCCGGTCATGGGGATCCGACTCATGGGCTCACGTCCTCCGAATCGAGGGAGGGGCCGGAAAGCTCGTCACCATTCCCGGCCGGATCCCGATGCATGGTGAGTCGATCCCGCAGGGCCTGGTAGACGGCCTGCCACGTGAGGGAGAAGACCTGGAAACCCTCCTCGGTCACGAGACCCTCCTCGGCGTCGTCCAGGACCCTGACCAGGACCTGGAGCATCTCGTCCTTTTGGGCGGCCACCGCCCGCGGGTCGTCCGAGTCCTTCACCGCGCTGTAGAGCCCGAGGATCTCTCCGTTGTAGGATTCCAGGCGGCGACGGCGGCCCTGGTCGGCCATCCGCAACAGAGAGGAGACCGACAGGGCCACGATTGAGAGGAGAAGGGCGATGAGCTCAGCGTTTTCCTGGAGGAAGTTGGGTTGCTCCCGACTGTAATACCGTTGGGCGCCCTCGTGGATGGGCATGAAGGTGCCGGCGGTCCTGTCGGGCGTCGTGATGAAGCCCGCCAGGGGAGCCAGGTCCATCAGTTCCCGGCGTCGTTCGAAGAGCACGCTGGTGAGGTCGTAGACCACCGAACCGTCCAGACCCGTGTCTCCTGTGAAGAGCACTTGGACCACCGCGGTGGGGAGATCGATCGGGGGGACCGGAGGGTCGCCCCGGTAGGAGCCCCTGGGCACGACCCCGGGCTCGATGTCGGGCTGTCCCAGGCGGATCGCGGCAGCCTGCTCGATGGGGACCAGCGAGGCCCCGCTCCTCAACACGGCATCTCGAACGAGGCTGGATCCCGGAGGGCGGGAATGGAACGCCGCGTCCACCGCTCCGCTGCCCAGGGCCCACACCGCGGCTTCAGGTGACATGGGAAGGGCGGTGAGGTCCGACTCCGAGAGGCCGTAGTGGGTGGCCACCTCCCAGAAGGAGGCGTTCCCTCCGGATCCAATGGGAGGAATGGCGACCGTCTTGCCCCTCAGGTTCCCGGGGGAGTTGACATCGGACTCACCGTGGCTCAGCAACTGGAAGGCATCGGCAAACAGTGGGGCGATTAGGCGGGCCGTGGGGGATGTCCGAATGTCCGCCTGTATCAGGGCGAGGTCGAGTCGGCCGGACCCCAGGAGGTCCGCGTTTTCCTGTGAGCCCTGGGTTTCGACCACCACGATCTGGATTCTCGGGTGGTGTCGCTGCACGACTTCGGCGATGGCCAATGCCGTGCGATAGCCGTCTCCGTCCGAGCTTCCAGCCCCCATCACCAGCTGCACCGCGGTGTTCTCCTGCCAGCGGACGTAGTACACGACCGCGGTAGCGAGGAGGACCAGGGCGAAGGCGATCCTTCGCGAGTTGGAGAGGAGTGGGGGCGGCATTGGGCTCTGGTTCGGGTTCGTTTGCGGCGCCGTGGCATAACCTACACCGGGATTTGGAGCCTTGCCATGGCGTCGTCCCAGGCCGATGTTCGAGGTTGAGTCAAGCCTAAACTCCGCTTCCGGGGCCCGCATGTCACCATCTCTCTCGATCCGCTCCCTCATTGCGACCGGGTTCGTCCTCGCTCTCTGGATATTCCCCCAGGGGGCCCAGGGCCAGATCGCCACGGACCGCCCGGACTTCGTGGAGTCGTCGCTGACCGTACCCCACCGGGCCTGGCAGTTGGAGACCAGCCTGGGATGGGTGGACGACGAGGCCGTCAACGTCTTTGCGACGCCCACGCTGGTGCGTTGGGGATTCCTGCCAAACCTGGAAGCTCGTCTCGAAACCGGCCTGCTCAATTGGTCCCGTCCCGAGGGGTCATCACCCGGCGCCGAGGCCGACGACGACTTCGGTCTCGCCGATGTGGCCCTGGGGGTCAAATGGCACGCTGCCGACAACCGAGGGCTCGTTCCATCGACGGCGTTGCTCCTTCATGTGGCGCTGCCCACGGGGACCGGGGCCTTCCGGGGTGACGGTGCACGACCCTCCCTCCGGGCCGTGGGCGAGTGGAGCCTGCCCCATGGGATCGGAATCGGGAGCATGGTGGGGGCGGTCTACGAGAGCGGGTCGGAGGAACGGTTCTGGGCCGGGATCTTCGGGGCCGTGGTGGGGGTCGCCGTCGCGGAGCGGGGCAGGGCCTTCGCCGAGATCGCCCTCCCCCTGATGGCCGGAGACGAGCACGGCGGGAACCTGGGCCTTTGGGACTTCGGTTTCTCCTGGCTGCTGCGGAACGACATGCAGGTGGACGCGGCGTTCTCCCTGCCCGCAACCGACGCTGCGCCGGACCTGGTGTTCGGCGTCGGGTTCTCGAAGCTCTGGGCGCCATAGGATCCCCGCAGGGCGGTGGGGGCGGCGCGGTCCCACGTCGGGGGGGTCGCGGACCCCGTGACTGGAGCCGATCTCGCATACCCCAGCCTGCGGTTGAACCGGCGTCTGGCCCTGTGTACTTTTCTCTGCTCCGATGCGGCGAGTTCGCGCGGAGAGCAGGGCCTGTAGCTCAGGTGGTTAGAGCGCACGCCTGATAAGCGTGAGGTCGGTAGTTCGAGTCTACCCAGGCCCACTTTCGGAAGGGGATGCCCCGCTTGGTCTCATGGGACCGGGCGGGGTTTCTTTTTGCTCCCACGAGGAGCGTGTGAGGCCATTCAGACGGCTTGCTTGGGCACCGCCGCTCGCTTCTCCCCACGAGGTCCAGGGCACCTTTCCTACCGCGGACTTCGGCAGGTCCTCCAGGAACTCTACCTGCCGAGGGACTTTGTAGGATGTCAGATGCTCTCGACAGTGGGCTCGCACCTGGGCCGAGGAGAGGCTCTCCCCTTCGGCCAAGACCACCCAGGCTTTTACGATCTCTCCT
>JBDHCV010000043.1:0-18926 GCA_039591855.1 Gemmatimonadota bacterium
CTCCCGGGAACCCAGGCCATCGCGCCGGAGGTGAACGGCGCCCGCCGCTGGCTGCGGCTCGGGGTGTCCTTCCAGCCCTCCGAGCTGGCCAAGATCACGATGATCGTCTGGAGCGCGGCGCTGTGTATCCGCAAGGCGCCCCAGTTCCAGCGGCTCTCCAGGGGCCTGGCGCCGTTCCTGGTGGTCTGGGCGGCCCTCCTGCTCCCGGTCCTCCTTCAGCCGGACCTCTCCACCGCCGCCGTCATAGGGATGCTCGGGGCCGTGGTGGTCTTCGCCGGCGGAGCCCGGGTCGGCCACTTCCTCTTCCTGGGTCTGCTCGGCGCTCCGGTGCTCCTGGCCCAGCTCCGTGTGGGATTCAGGTGGGAGCGGCTCCTGGCCTTTCTGAACCCTGCCGATCACGCTGACGGGGCGGGCTTCCAGGTCCTCCAGTCCCTCATCGCCGTGGGGTCGGGAGGACTGACCGGCCTGGGTTTCGGGGAGGGACGTCAGAAGTTCGGATTCCTGCCCGAGGCGCAGAACGACTTCATCTTCGCGATGGTGGGAGAGGAGTGGGGCCTTCTCGGCGTCAGCTTCCTGACCGTCCTCTACCTGTCCCTGGTGGCCGTTGGATTCCGCGTCGCGAGCCGTGCGCCCGACCTCTTCGGCCGTCTCCTCGCCATCGGATTCTCGAGCTTCATCGCGATCCACGCGTTCTTGCACATGGCCGTCGGCCTGGCTCTGGTTCCTCCGACGGGCCTGCCTTTGCCCCTGGTGTCCTATGGCCGTACGAACCTGATCGTGACACTGATGGGGTTGGGGATTCTCCTCTCCGTCGCTCGGGGGTGCCAGGAGGTGGACGAGCGCCCCTGCCAGGGGACCGGCGAGATCGATCTCCTCTGGGAAAAGGCCCAGGTCGGCAGTGCGGGTGGGCGATTCGCGGCGTTGAAGTGGTTCTTCGGTTACGGCTCCCGTCCTCTGGCCGGAGGGTCTCGTGGCTAGCGGCGCGACTCCCGGAGCGGGAGACGAAGTGGTGGTCTTCTCCGGCGGTGGAACCGGCGGCCATCTCTACCCGGCCCTGGCGTTGGCCGCGGCCCTGGTCGAGGAGCGACCCGAGGTTCGACCGTTCTTCATCGGAGCCACCCGTGGGATCGAGGCGCGGGTCCTCCCCCAGAGGGGAGTGGACCACCTGCTCCTTCCGGTAGAAGGATTCCACCGAGGAGAACTGGGTCGGAATCGGTCCCTGCTGACCAACTTGTGGCGCTCGCTGCGTCAAGTGTCGGGGACCTACCGGGATCTCCAGCCGAGCCTCACGGTGGTCACCGGTGGGTATGCGGGCGGCCCGGCCGGTCTCGCCTCCGCCGCCATGGGCGTGCCCCTGGCCCTGCAAGAGCAGAACGCCGCCCCCGGGGTCACGACTCGAGCGTTGAGCTTGGTGGCACGGCAGATCCACCTGGCCTTTCCCGAGGCCCGGGACCGGCTGCCGGGGCCGGCCAGGAAGCGGGCGGTCGTGACGGGGAATCCGGTGCGGCCGCCGGTGGCCGTGGACCTCGCCGAGGCCAGGGCCGAGCTCGGACTACCCCCGTCGGGTACCGTGCTCCTGGTCGTGGGAGGGAGTCAGGGATCGATCGCCCTCAACCAGATCATGTTGGAGGTGGTCCGAGGGGTAGGGGAGGGAGTCCTCCCCCGACCCCGAGACATCACCTGTCTATGGGCGACCGGGCCGGGCCACCATTCCCAGGTCATGGAGGCGCTCGCCGGACTGCCCTCCACCGAGTGGGTGGCCCCGGCGCCGTACCTGGACGACATGCCCAAGGCCCTGGCCGCAGCGGACCTGGCCATAAGCCGAGCGGGTGCCATGGCCACGTCGGAGTTCACGGCATGGGGTGTCCCGGCTGTCCTGATTCCGCTTCCCACGGCCGCGGGGGATCACCAGAGGCTCAACGCAGAGGCCCTGGAGAGCGCCGGCGCGGCCCTCAACCTGCCCCAGGCCGGGCTGAACGGCGAGGGACTGTGGGCCCGCGTACTCCCCATCCTGACGGACGCCGAGGCCCGGAGCGAGATGGCCGGGAGAGCTCGGGAGCGAGGACGTCCCGGGGCGGCTCGGGAGATTGCGCAGAGCCTCGCCGTGCTCACCCGGTCGGGACGGCGGGAGGCGGCATGAGTCCTCAGGACGCCCACTGGGCTGTCGCCGACCTGGCAGAGCCGGTCCACCTCATGGGGGTGGGGGGGGCAGGGATGTGCGCCCTGGCCGAGGCCCTGGTCCGGGCGGGACTCGCGGTGACGGGGTGCGACCTGGTGGAGAGCGACGCCACGCAGCGCCTGGGTGCGCTGGGGGTCACGGTTTCCGTCGGCCACTCGCCAGACCACGCCGCGGGAATCGGAACCCTGGTGATGACCTCCGCGGTCCCCTCGGACCATCCCGAGATCGAGGCGGCCAGGCGTGGGGGGGCGACGGTGATGAAGCGGGCCGAGGCCCTGGGTCGGTGGGTCGCACAGGGTCGCGTGATCGCCATCGCCGGGACCCACGGTAAGACCACCACCACGGCCATGACCGCCATGGTGCTGGCCGAGGCGGATCTGGATCCCACTGCCTTCGTAGGCGGGCGGGTGTCCTCCTGGGGAGGAAATCTCCGAGCCGGGGCGGGGGATCTCTTCGTCGTCGAGGCGGACGAGTACGACCGGTCGTTTCACGCCTTGTCACCCGACGTGGCCGTGGTGACCAACGTGGATGCCGACCACCTCGACATCTACGGGTCGGCCAGCGGCGTCCGTCAGGGCTTCCTCGAGTTCCTGGACGGGCTAAGACCCAACGGGCGCGTGGTCCTCTGTGCGGACGATCACGGTGCCGCCTCCCTGGTGACGTCGGTGGGGTCAGCTGCCTTCACCTACGGGCTTTCCGCCGGCACCCAACTCCGAGGCGAGGCCGTGCGGGTCGAGCCGGGGAGGATGGTCTGCACGGTGGTGGAGGAGGGACGGGTTCTCGGGGAGATGACCGTGATGGCCCCCGGGGTGCACAACCTGCGCAACGCCCTGGCGGCCACCGCAGCGGCCCGGTGCCTCGGGGTCGGGTTCGAGGCCATCCGCGCCGGTCTGGCCTCGTTCCCCGGTGTGAGCCGCAGGTTCGAGCGCCTCGGATCGGTTCATGGCGTGACCGTCATCGACGACTACGCCCACCATCCCACGGAGGTCAGGGCCACCCTCGCTGCGGCCCGGGCCGCGTTCCCGGACCATCGCCTCGTGGCTGTATTCCAGCCCCACCTCTATTCCCGGACCCGGGACTTCTCAGGGGAGCTCGGGACGGCCCTCGCGGCTGCGGACCTGGTCTGGGTCACCGACATCTATCCGGCCCGGGAGGCGCCGATCCCGGGCGTCACCGGGAAGCTGGTCGCCGATGCCATGGGAGCCGAAAACGGCGGCGAAGTCCGCTACGTGGAGGCTCTTGACGACCTGGTGCCGCGAATCGTCGGTGCCCTGGCGGACGGGGACCTGGTCGTGACTCTGGGGGCCGGGTCCATCGAGGCCATCGGACCCGCGATCCTCGAGGAACTGTCCAGGTCCGGGAAGCCTCTGGGGGAATCGATCCATGCCTAGACGCTCGGGACGATGGAGGGGGAAAGTGCGCCGGGATCGGCACGGGGCCGGCCCCGCCCGCCGCCGGCTGGTCACCATCGTCGGTGGGCTCGTTCTGGCGGCCATGGTGGTGAAGGGTGTCTCCGGGTTGCCGGCGGTGCTGTCCCGGCTGGCGCTCTTCCAGGTGGAGCGGGTGGAGTTCAGAGGACTGGAATTCCTGGAGGCCGACGTGGCGCTCCAGGTCCTGGACCTGGCCCCGGGCGCCTCGGTCTGGGACGAGTTGGGGGAATGGGAATCGACCCTACGTGCCCATCCCCTGGTGGAAGACGCCAAGGTCCGTCGGTCCCTCCCCCATTCCCTGGTGGTCACCATCGTGGAAAACCCGCCCGTGGCCCTCTTCCCCATGACCACGCTGGAGCCGGTGGACGAGTCCGGGCAGGTGTTGCCCATCGACCCGACGAACCGGGGGCTCGACCTCCCCATTCTGGATCCCGAGATCGGCGGACGTCCCGGGGAGTTCCTGACACCGGATCAGCGGCGCGTCCTGGCGGCGGAGACCTCGAGGCTCACGGCCCTCGAGCCCCGCTTCATGGCTCAGGTGTCCCAGATGACCCTCGGGCCGGACCGCCAGATCGTGGCCCGGATGAGCGAGCCGCAGGTGGATGTGCTGTTCACGGCCCCGCTGCCGCACCGGCGGCTCCGCCAGGCCATGGACGCGTTGGGCGACGCCATGGCCCGGTTCCCTGAAGACCAGGTCCGGGCCGTCGACCTCCGATTCCAGGAGCAGGTGGTGGTACGGCTGGCACGGACGGGGAGGAGCTAGGATGCGAGGACAACTCATCGCGGGCCTGGACATCGGGAGCACCAAGACCAGCGCCGTGGTGGCCGAGCTCGTCGGGGAGCCGCGCCGCCGCCCCGAACTCCGCATCCTGGGGGTGGGGCAGGCCAGGACCTCCGGGATGCGCCGCGAGGTCGTGACCCACATCGACGAGACAACCGAGACCGTCCGAAGCGCGCTGGAAGAGGCGGAGCTCATGGCGGGAGTCAGCGTGGACCGGGTCTACGTGGGGCTCTCGGGAGAGCATGTCCAGTCCTTCACCTCCCAGGGGATCGTGAAGGTCTCCGGCGAGGAGATCAGGGTGAGCGACCTGGATCGGGTCCACGAGGTGGCCCGGGCCGTGGCCCTGCCCCCGGACCGGGAACTCCTCCACGCCATTCCCCAGGACTACATCGTGGACAACCAGCCGGGCATCAAGGACCCGGTGGGAATGGCCGCTGTTCGTCTCGAGGCCGAACTGTACCTGGTCACCTGTGGTGTGACGGCGGCCAACAACGTTCGGAAGGCCGTGGCTCGAGCCGGATACCGGGTCCAGGACATGGTCATCGAGCCGCTGGCCTCGGCCCGGGCGGTCCTCACGGAAGACGAGAAGGAAGTCGGCGTGGCCATGGTGGAGCTCGGTGGTGGGACCACCGACGTGGCGGTCTACTACGAGGGGAAGATCCGGCACCTGTCGATCCTCCCCGTCGGCGGGCTCACGGTAACCAGCGACCTGGTGAAGGGGTTGTCGATTCCCTTCGCCGAGGCGGAGCGCACGAAGGAGAGCTATGCGGTGGCGTTCGCCCAGCTGGTGGATCCCCAGGAGACCATCGAGGTGCCCGGGCCCAGCCCGGGACAGCGTCGTACGGTGGCCCGAGAACTCATCGCTCACATCGTGGAGCAGCGTCTGGACGAGACCTTCGCGATGGTCCAGTCGGAACTGGAGCGACAGGGGCTGGCCGGACGATTGGGGGCTGGAATCGTCCTGACCGGAGGCGGGGCGGATCTGGAAGGGATCATGGAACTGGCGGGGCAGGTCTTCGCGGCGCCTGTCCGCGTGGGAGTCCCCACCGAGGGCCTCACGGGGCTCTCCGACTCCGTATCCCGGCCCAAGTTCGCCACGGCCGCCGGACTGGCCCTCTACGGGGCGGACCGATTTCACGAGACAGGAGTTGGCGCATCGACCCTGGGGTCCTCGGTGATCTCCCGGGTCGTTGCCTGGTTGAAGGAGTTTTTCTAGTCGCCGGAGAGACTCCGGCGCCCACACGGCGGTCGGCTTCGGGAGCCGGCCCATACATCGAGGAGGCCATCCCATGATGATTTTCGAGTTCGAGGAAACCCCGGTTCAAAACGCGCGAATGAAGGTCGTGGGGATCGGCGGCGCCGGCGGAAACGCCGTCAACCGCATGATCGACGAGGACCTGGAGGGTGTGGAGTTCATTTCCGCGAACACCGACGCCCAAGCCCTGAAGTCCTCCAGGGCCCAGGTGACCATGCAGCTCGGGAAGAAGCTCACCCGGGGCCTGGGGGCCGGCGCCCGCCCGGAGATCGGGAGGCAGGCGGTGGCGGAGAGCGCCGACGAGGTCCGGAAGGTCCTCGAAGGGGCCGACCTGGTATTCGTGACGGCGGGGATGGGCGGAGGCACGGGGACCGGCGCCGCGCCCATCGTGGCAGAGATCGCCAGGGAAGTGGGGGCGCTCACCATAGGGATCGTCACCCGGCCCTTCTCATTCGAGGGAAAGAAGCGGGGGAAGCAGGCGGAGCAGGGCCTGGCCGAGCTTCGCCGTAGCGTCGACACCATGATCGTCGTCCCCAACGACAGGCTTCTCTCGGTGGTCCCCAAGGGCACATCTTTCAAAGAGGCCCTGAAGAAGGCGGATGAGGTGCTCCTCCACGCCACCCAGGGCATCAGCGACCTGATCCGGGTGAGCGGCGAGGTGAACGTCGATTTCGCCGACGTGCGCACCATCATGGCCTGCCGGGGTCCGGCCCTCATGGGTTCCGGATTCGGGGAGGGCGACAACCGGGCAGTGGAGGCCGCCCAGGAGGCGATTTCGTCGCCGCTCCTGGACGAGTTGTCCATCCAGGGTGCGCAGGGCGTGCTCATCAACATCACTGGAGGAATGGACCTCGCCATTGACGAGGTGAACACGATCTCTACGATTATCCAGGAGGAGGCCGGGGACGACGCCGAGATCATCTTCGGCGCTGTGCACGATCCCGACCTCGAGGGTCAGATTCGCGTGACGGTCATCGCCACGGGTTTCGACCGAACAGAGCAGGATTCGGGTAAGGTGATTGCCGGGGACTTCAGTGGGCGGAGCTTGAGCCCGTCCCGTCCCAGGATCACTCAGACCCCGGAGCCCCTGGTCCGGCAGCCCAAGGTCGCCGTGGGCGGGGGGAACCCGATCACGGTCGGGAACCGCGCTCCGGCGCCCAGCGTGGCGCCGGCGGCACGGATGCCGGAGCGAGTGGTCACCCGAGAGGAGTTGGGAGAGTTGGACATCCCCACCTTCATTCGGCGGCAGATGGATTGAGCGAGTAAACGAACAAGCCCTTCGGGGCCGGGCTTGGCCCGGCCTCGGCGGTAGCCAAAGAGGAGTGGTATGAAGCGGTCTGACGGGCTTCCCGTAGGCGTCGTTCTCGGAGCCGGGGGTATTCTGGTTCTGGCGGTGGCGGCCATGGCCTTCTCGGACGGGGAGCCTCCCGACGTCGGACCGCTTTCGCCCATCCTCGCGGCGCCCGCCGAGACCGTCCAATCCCGGACCCTGGAGCGGGGTTCTACGTTCGGTGAGCTCCTGGCCGCGGTGGACATTGCGGCCGACGAGCAGCAGGCCCTTCTTCTGGCGTTCCAGGAGCATGCGAGCCCGCGAAGGCTGCGGGTCGGCACCGAAGTGACCGTTCGGCGCAACGCCAAGAGCGGAGGGATCAGGGCCGTCGAGGTGACGCTGTCCAAGGACGAGACGGTCCGGGTGGCCCGATCCGATCTGGGCTGGGCCTCCTCCCTGGTCACCACCCCGACCTGGACGGACACCCTCTACGTGGCCGGGGTCATCGAGGACAACCTCTGGACGTCCGCCATGACCAACCCCTACCTGGAGGATGTCCCCTGGGAGGACAGGGGGAAGATCGTGGATCAGCTCGATCGGATCTTCCAGTGGCAGGTGGACTTCTCCCGGCAGATCCGGGAGGGGGATTACTACCGTGTGGCCATCGAGCGGCAGGTCCGGCCCGACGGCTCCATGCGGGCCGGGACGGTGCTGGCCGCCCAACTCGTGAATGCGGGGGCGCCGGTGGACGCGGTCTGGTTCGATCCCAACGGCGACGGATCGGGGACCTACTACGATCTGGAGGGGAAGTCGGTGCGCCGGGCCTTCCTCAAGAAGCCCCTGGAGTTCCGCAGGATCTCAGGGGTGGTGAGCAATCGATTCCATCCCATCCTCAAGCGGTGGCGGTCCCACAACGGGGTGGATTACTCGGCGAAGACGGGGACGCCCATCTGGGCCACCGCGGACGGTACCGTGACCCATCGGGGCTCGAAGGGCAGCTACGGGAACATGATCGAGATCCGTCATGCCAACGGATTCGTCACCCGGTACGCCCACCTCAGCGGCTTCGCGTCCAGCGCAAGGCTCGGCTCCCGGGTCCAGCAGGGGCAGATCATCGGGTACGTGGGCTCCACCGGTCTGGCTACCGGTCCACACCTCCATTACGAGCTGCTCCAGGGGGGGAGGTTCAAGGATCCCCTCACCATTCAGCTGCCGGCCGGCGACCCCGTGCCCCAGGACGATTGGGACCGCTGGCTCCAGGAAAGCCTCCACAGAGCGGCTCTCATCGGCGAGCTTCCCCTGCCGTCCGAAACCCGGATGGCCCTGACCACCTCCATCGTCGAGGAGGAAGAGGGAGAGCGTTGATCCCGACCGGGGTTCGGTGGTGTTTCCTCTCCAAAGGCCCGCGATCCGCGGGCCTTTGTGCTGAGGTGCGATGAGCGGGCCCGGATCGGTCCTCTTCCTTGCCGGGGTGGCGGGAGCCGTGGCGTTCTCCTGGTGGGTCTACTACCGCCGCGAATTCCCGGTCCCCAAGCGCATCCTCCTCGCGACTCTCCGGGCGATGGCCCTGGTGCTCATCATCGCGTTGCTGGGCAACCCAGCCGTTCCGGGCCCCACCGTGAGCGGTGGAGCGGCGCCTTGGGTCCTCCTGGACGGGTCTGCCAGCATGTCCGCCGGCGGCTTCGACGGCACGCCGTGGGAGCGGGCCCTGCTGGGTCTCCGCTCCGATGGGGATTCTGGAGCGCCCGTCGTCCTGTTCGGGACGGAGGCACGCAGAATCTCACCCGACAGCCTACCGCCCTCCCCGCCCCTTCACACCGAAAGCCGGCTCGCCCCCGCCGTGCGGTTGGCCACGGAGCTCGGAGCGCCGGGGGTGAGGATCGTCACCGACGGCCGGATCGCGGACCGAGGCTCGGTGGCCGAGGTCTTTTCGGGTTCCGGTCTCGCCGTCGAGTGGGTGGACGTGGGAGAGGACTTGAGCCACGCCGGAATCCTGGAGGCGGATCTTCGCGGGTCCCTGGCCGCGGGCGACACGGCCCTCCTGGAGGTGACGGTGTTCGGCCAGGGGCTGGATTCTGTCACGGTGGTGGCGGTCCTGGAGGGCGGTGACTCCGCGGAGGCGTCGGTCCAAGCTCCCTCCACGGGCCGCGGGACGGTGGCGGCCCTTTCCATGGTCCTGCCTCCGGACTCGGGCTCGTATTCCCTGCGGGTTCGAGTGGGCTCGCGGCCTCGGGGCGAGCTTGGCTTCGACCCTTTTCCCCAAGACGACACCCTGACGCTGGAGGTCCAGGTGGGGCGCCCGAGGGGGGGTGTGGTGATGGTCACGCTGCGGCCGGGCTGGGAGGCCCAGCGGCTCCTACCGGTGGTGACGCGGTCGGCCGGGCTCACGGGCCGGGGCTTCGCCCGCATGGGGGATGGCCGGTTTCTCACCATCGAGACGGATCGCACCCCGCCGCGAGTGGTGGGGCGCAGTGTGGTCGAGGCCGCCCTGGGAGCGGCCGAACTCGTGATCTTCGAGGGGATCGGTCCCGATACGGACGAATGGCTCCTGAACGCCGTGTCCCGCCCCCTGCCCACCATCTTCGTGGTGGCGGATCGGGAGGAGGCCGACCTGGCGGGCGTCGCCACCGGCCAGCCCCTGGCGGGGGAGTGGTACGCGGCTGCGGAAGTGCCCGCCTCCCCGATCCTCGGGTCTCTGATCGGAGCCGATTGGTCGGAGTTGCCGCCTCTGGAGGACCCCTTGCCCCTCCTGGCGGCGGACAGAGCGCCTCCAGGAAGCGCTGGCCGCGGGTCGACTCCCATCCTGGACGCCGCTCGGGCCGGCGGAGGCGCCCCCGCGCCGGTGGTGGTACTCACCGGGGATCGGGAGGAGAGGGGCGTGGTGGTGCTGGCCAGGGGGTTCTGGCGCTGGGACGCCCGGGAGGGGAGCGCCCGGCGCACCTACGCCCGGTTGTGGAGTGGCGTGACCGGCTGGCTCCTGGCCATGGACCGAGCGGGCCCGGCCGAGCGGACCGGGGCCGGGGCGCCCGAGGCGCCGGAGGAGCCCGCGGCACCTTCCTCCCGTGGGGAGATGGCCCATCCCCGGGTGGACCTGGCTACTCTCCCCGGAGCGGGGGCTTCGGAATCCGTGGCGAGGGGATCGGGTAGGCCTTTGCGACAGTTTCCGCTTCCCTATCTTCTCGTCATCACGCTCCTCTGCGCCGAGTGGATCGTCCGTCGGCGAGAGGGCCTCAGATAGTTGATCCCGCCGGATTCGGGGCCTGCGCTCCGGGATCACGGCCTGGAGTAATCTGCCGTAATGCCAGTCAACCGCTTGTTTCGCCGTTCCGGGGAGCGGAAGAGCCTCTGGAACAAGGTCGTGGACCTCGCCCTCACCGACGTTCGCGTTGCCGTGGGAGGGATGGACCACGAGACCCTGGAGACCCTGGAGGAGCGCCTGATCGCTGCGGACTTCGGGGTGGACGCGACCATGCGCCTCGTGGATCGCGTCGAGGAGCAGGCGCGCCGGGGTAAGGTCCGAAAGGGCGCCGATCTGCGTCGGGCGTTGGAGGAGGAGGTCCGGGGCATCTTCGGGGACCAAGCCGACACTGGCCTGGAGTTCGCCGAATCGCCACCTACCGTGTATCTGGTCGTGGGAGTCAACGGGGTGGGGAAGACCACGACCATCGGCAAGCTGGCCCACCGCCTGAGGGCCGAGGGGCTCAGCGTCCTGGTGGGAGCCGCCGACACGTACCGAGCCGGGGCCGTAGCCCAGTTGGAGAAGTGGGCCGAGCGGGTCGGGGCCCACTTCGTGGGAGGGCAGAAGGGCGGGGATCCGGCGGCGGTCGCTTTCGACGCCATCGAAGCCGGGCAGAATCGCGGGGTGGACGTGGTGATCATCGACACCGCGGGCCGGCTCCATACCCGGAACGACCTCATGCTGGAGTTGCAGAAGGTGGACCGGGTCGTGCGCCGGAAGCTGGGGCGGGGCCCCCACGAGACCCTGGTGGTTCTCGACGGCACGGTGGGCCAGAACGCCGTCGCCCAGTTGAGGGAGTTCGGAAAAGTGGTGGAGCCCACGGGCCTGATCCTCACCAAGATGGACTCTACCGCACGGGGAGGAATCGTGGTCGCCCTCCAGCAGGAATTCGGGATCCCGGTGAAATTGGTGGGGCTGGGAGAGGGCGCGGAGGACTTGGACGGCTTCGACGTCGAGGCGTTCCTCGAGGGGGTGTTCGAGGACGGATGAACCTCACCGCCCTGGATAAGCCGGTCCAGTTCCTGAAGGGGGTCGGCCCGTCACGCGCCGACGCCCTGCGGAAGATGGGCATGGCCATCGCCAGGGACCTCGTCTACCACGTCCCCAGGCGGTATGACGACGCGTCCACTGTGAGTCCCATCGCCTCCCTTGAGGTGGGGATGGACGGCACGGCGGTGGGGCGGGTTCGCAGCAAAGGGGTGCTGCCCACCCGGAAGGGGCTCAAGATCTTCCAGGCCGTGATCCAGGACGAATCCGGAATGATCACCGTGTCCTGGCCCGGCCAGCCCTGGCTCGAGCGGAAGATCCGGGAGGGCGACCTGATCCTGGCCACCGGGACGGTCCGGTTCTACCAGGGCAGACAGCTCCACCCCCGGGAGTTCGCGGTCCTGGCCCGGGATACCGTCGACCCCCCACGAGGCGGACTCCCCGAGGGCACCATCTTCGTCTCCTATCCGGCGTCCGAGTTCCTTCCCCAGTGGGTCCTCCGGCGGGTCTACTCCCGGAACCTGGACGAGCTCCTTCCGGCGCTGGACGAGGAGGAATACCTGGAGTCCGGCCTCAGGGAAGCCCTGGGCTTGCCCGACGTTCGCCGGGCCCTGTCGGAATTGCATCGGCCCTCCTCCATGGCCGACGTGGAACGGGGCAGGCGGCGCCTCGCCTTCGACGAGTTCTTCTTCCTCCAGCTGGTGCAGGCCAGGAGCCGGTACGAGCAGACCCTGGCCCACCCGGGGATCGTGTTCAGTCGCTCCAACGAGCTGATCCGCCCGCTCCACGAGGCCCTGGGATTCGAGTTGACCGAGGCCCAGGCCCGTGTGCTCCGCGAGATCTTCGGCGATATGACCTCCCCTCGACGGATGAGTCGGCTCCTCCAGGGAGACGTGGGGTCCGGTAAGACCGTAGTGGCCCTTTTCTCCATGCTTCTGGCCCTGGAATCGGGGTATCAAGCGGCGCTGATGGCTCCCACGGAACTCCTGGCCGAGCAGCACGCACGTCGCCTGGCTCGGATGCTGGAGGGTGTGGAGACCACCGTCTCCCTCCTGACGGGCGGGTTGTCGACGGGAGATCGGCGCCGGGTCCTGGAGGGTCTGGCTTCGGGGTCCCTGCCCCTGGTGGTGGGCACCCACGCCCTGATCCAGGAGGCCGTGGAGTTCCGTTCGCTGGGATTGGTGGTGGTGGACGAGCAACATCGGTTCGGCGTCCGTCAGAGGATGGCTCTGGGAGACCGGGAACCCAGGCCCGACATGCTCGTCATGTCCGCGACCCCCATCCCTCGCTCCACCGCCATGGCCCTCTACGGGGATCTGGACCTGAGCGTGATCGACGAGCTTCCCCCCGGGCGCCGGCCCGTGCAGACCCTCCTGAAGCGTCCGGCCAACCGGGAGGAGGTCTACCGGTTCGTAGAGGCCGAGATCGAAGCGGGCAGGCAGGCTTACATCGTCTATCCCCTGGTGGAGGAGTCGGAGAAGGTGGACCTCCGGGCGGCCACGGCGGAGTACGAGCGCCTCGCCGGGTCCGTGTTCTCAAACCGGCAGGTGGGGCTGATCCACGGACAGCTCCGCTCCGAGGAGAAGGACCGGGTCATGCAGGCCTTCGCGGCCGGCGATCTGGACGTCCTGGTGGCTACCACAGTGATCGAGGTGGGCATCGACGTCGCCAACGCCTCGGTCATGGTAGTGGAGAATGCCGAGCGTTTCGGGCTGTCTCAGCTCCATCAGCTCAGGGGACGGGTGGGGCGGGGGGGCGACGCCAGCTATTGCATCCTGGTGTCGGAACCGGGCGAGCTGGCGGCGGAGCGGCTCAAGGTGTTCCGCTCCACCCAGGACGGTTTCGCCATCGCGAGGGCGGATCTCCAGATCCGGGGTCAGGGGGACTTGTTCGGGGAAGCCCAGTCCGGGCGGGACCCCGTGTTGAGATTCGCCGACCTGACCCGGGACGAAGACCTCCTGGTTCGGGCACAGCGACTGGCTCGGGAGGTCATCGAAGAGGACCCCGATCTCACCCATCCCCGGAACCAGAGAATCCGGGACCTTCTGGAATCCCGGTGGTCGGACCGACTCCGGTTCTTCCAGGTGGGGTGACTCCGGCCCGTGCCCCACTTCCGATGACCCTGGGGGGCCTCTACCTTCCTGACCGGGTGGAAGCGCGACCAGCCGCCTTCCCCTCCTGGACCCTCACCGGAAAGGAATCATGACCCTTCGGGCCACCGCAGAGATCAAGAACCTGGGCGACCACGTGGGTGGGCAGGTTACCCTCACCGGGTGGGTGGAAACGGTGCGGGTCCATGGAAAGGTCGCCTTCTTCGTGATCCGTGACGGGACCGGTGTCTGCCAGTGCGTCCTGGTCAAGAAGGCCCTCCCGGACGAGGTCTGGGAGGCGGGGATCGCCCTCACCCAGGAATCCACCCTGGCGGTCACGGGAGAGGTGAAGGAGGACGCACGGGCCCCGGGGGGGTTCGAGTTGGGGGTGTCGGATCTAAGCGTGATGGCGACGAGCGAGGAGTATCCCATCCAGCCCAAAGAGCACGGGGTGGAGTTCCTCCTGGATCATCGGCATCTCTGGCTCCGCTCCTCTCTGCAGCGGGCGGGACTTAGGGTCCGGCACGAGGTGGAGCAGTCGATCCACGACTACTTCTACCAGAACGACTTCACCCGGATCGACACCCCCATCCTCACCGGCTCCATCGGGGAGCACGCCGGGACCTTGTTCCAGACCGACTATTTCGGCAGGCCCGCCTTTCTGGCCCAGACCGGGCAACTCTACGTGGAGACGGCCTGCCCGGCCTTCCGGAAGGTCTACTGTTTCGGCCCCACCTTCCGGGCCGAGAAATCCAAGACCCGCAGGCACCTCACCGAGTTCTGGATGGTCGAGCCCGAGGTGGCGTTCGCCGACTCGGAGGACAACATGCGCCTGCAGGAGGATTTCGTTTCGTATGTGGTCGGCCGGGCCCTGGATCGCTGCGCGACCGAGCTGGAGGTGCTGGGACGGGACACCGAGAAGCTGGAGCGCGTGTCCGCGCCTTTCCCCCGGATCAGCTACACCGAGGCCGTGGAGCGACTCCAGGCGAAGGGGAGCGATATCGAGTGGGGAAGCGACCTGGGCGCTCCGGACGAGATGGCCCTGACCGAGGATTTCGACCTGCCGCTCTTCGTGTACAACTATCCGAAGACCGCCAAGGCCTTCTACATGAAGGAGAACCCGGACGACCCCCGGACCGTGCTCTGCAACGACCTCCTGGCCCCCGAGGGCTACGGGGAGATCATCGGCGGCAGTCAGCGGGAGGACGATCTGGATCGGCTCCGGACGCGGATCCAGGAGGAGGACCTGCCCGAGGAGGCGTACGGCTGGTACCTGGACCTCCGACGGTACGGGACCTTCCCCCATTCGGGGTTCGGGCTCGGGGTGGAGCGGACGGTGGCCTGGATCACCGGGCAGCACCACATCCGGGAGCTGGTTCCCTATCCCAGGCTCATGAATCGCCTGGACCCCTGATTCCTCGACCGCCGTCCCATGGCCCACGTCGTCCTGGACCTCAACGATCTACGCCCCATCTTCGGCCGGCCCGAATGGCTCGGTGACGAGGTGCGGGACGTCCTTCCCGCCGGCTGGTCCGTGGCGGTGTTGGATACGCCCGCAGAGGGCACGGGCGACGGATCCTCGGCCGCCCACCCCCAGGTCCTGGCGGAGGTAGCGGACGCCCGGGTCTATATGGGTTTCGGCATCTCCCCCGACGTCTTGACCGCCGGTCCCGCCCTGGGTTGGGTCCACACCGGCTCAGCGGGGGTCGGGAGCTCGCTCACACCCGAGCTCCGGTCCCGGGACCTGGTCTTCACCAACTCGGCCGGGATTCACGGACCGCCCATGGCCGAGGCGGTCCTGGGGATGATCCTCCACTTCTCCCGGGGGTTCGATCTGGCCGTGCGCAGCCAGGCTCGGACAACCTGGGATACGGCGCCCTTCTACGCCTCGGATTCTCCCCTCCGGGAGATCGCCGGCAGCACGGTGGGGATCCTGGGCCTGGGCGGCATCGGACGGGAGGTCGCCGACCGGGTCCGGCCGCTGGGGGCGAGGATCCTGGGGCTCAAGCGGACCCCGGGGGGCGTACCGGAGGGGGTGGAGGGAGTCTTCGGGGAGGAGGGATTCCATCATCTCCTGGAGGAGAGCGACTTCGTCGTGGTCACGGCTCCCGATACTCCCGCGACCCGGGGAATGATGGATCGGAAGGCCTTCGAGCGAATGAAGCCGGGCGCCGTGTTCGTCAACGTGGCTCGGGGAAAGATCGCCGACGAGGACGCGCTGGTGGACGCCCTGAGGACGGGACGGCTCCGGGGCGCCGGTCTGGACGTGTTCGCACGGGAACCCCTTGCGCCGGACCACCCCCTCTGGACCCTGGACAATGTCCTGATCACCCCCCACGTCTCCCCGGTCACGGACCGATTCTGGCGTCGGGAGGCGGACCTCATCCTTCACAACCTCGAGGCGTTCCTGGCTGGGAAGCCCGAGGAGATGCGGAACGTGGTGGACATCGAGGCCGGGTACTAGGGCTCGGCGGTTGCGCCCAGGGCAGGACCTCAGCCCAGGCTGGACGACTCTCCCGACTTCACCTCGTCCCAGAGACCGTCCATCTCCTCCAGGGAAGCGGACTGAAGGTCGAGGCCCCGTTCGGCTGCGAGGGCCTCAAGGGATTCGAACCGGGACTTGAACTTCTGGTTGGCCGACTCCAGGGCCGCCGCCGGGTGGACGCTGGACAGGCGCGTCAGGTTCACCACCGCGAAGAGGAGGTCTCCCAGCTCCTCCTCCAGGGCTTCCGGGGAGCCCGACTCCATGACCTCCCGGACCTCCTCCAACTCCTCGGCCACCTTGTCCCAGGCCCCGACGGAGTCCTCCCAGTCGAACCCCACGCCGGCCACCTTCTCCTGGATCCGGTGGGCCTTGAGAAGGGGGTCCAGCCCTCGGGCCAGGCTCGCCAGGACCCCTTCGTCCATACCGGCCTTCTCCCGGGCCTTGATGGCCTCCCAGTCCTCCTTTTCGCCGAGGCCGAACAGGTGCGGATGGCGGCGCTTCATCTTCTCTTCGAGTCGATCCACCACGCTGCGTCGGGACAGGGAACCGCCCTCTTCGCCCACCACGATCTGGAAGGCCACGTTGAGCAGGAGATCACCCAGCTCCCCCTCCAATCCGTCCGCGTCGTCGGCCATGATGGCGTCCACGGTCTCGTGGGATTCCTCCAGGAGATAGGGCACGAGGCTCCGGTGGGTCTGGGCCGCGTCCCAAGGACAGTGCCGGCGCAGGTACTGAACCAGGGCCAGGGCCCGGTCCAATTCACCGTCCACTGGTGGGAGGGCGCCGTCTGGCTCGGGCCCCGGCGGTGGGGTGCAATCGGACATGGGTAGGGGCCTGGGCTCGGTTCGGAGTCGAGGTTGCTCGGGGCCTTCTTTTTCGCATCTTTCTTGGTCTATGTCAACGAATCCTCGGAGTCGGGCGTGGGTCGAGATCCGGGCTGCGGCGATCCGTGAGAATCTGCGGAGAATTCGCGACGCGGCCGGTGAGCGGGCGGCCCTGATTCCCATGGTCAAAGCCGACGCCTACGGGCTCGGAGTCGAGGACATGGTCCGATGCACCAGGCCCTTGGATCCCTGGGGCTTCGGGGTCGCGACCGTCGCGGAGGGTGAGGAGCTCAGGGCCCTGGGCGTGGAGGAGCCGGTGGTGGTGTTCTCTCCGGCCGCCCCGGGTGAAGAGGAATCCGGCGTCGCGGCGGGACTGACCCTGTCGGTCTCCACGGTGGAAGGGCTCGAGCGTCTTAGGGCCGCGGCCGACGCGGCCGATGCTTCCGGGGGGCCCGTTCGATTCCAACTGGAGGTGGATACGGGAATGGGGCGCGCGGGTCTGCCCTGGGATCGCCTGGAGAGCTGGCTGCCCCAGGTGGAGCGGCTCGCCGGGGGGAGGCTGGAATGGGAGGGGTGTTTCACCCACTTCCATTCGGCCGACGTTGCCACGGGTGAGGCGACCGAGGCACAATGGCGCCGCTTCAGGGCGGTCCTGGAGCGGCTTCGGCCGGGCCAGGGCCGGCGAATGGTCCACGCATGCAATAGCCCGGGAGCGCTGCGGAGGGCTGAGTATGCAGCAGACGCCGTCCGGCCGGGCATCTTCGCCTACGGTGGGGTGGCAGGCGAGGCACTACCGGATCCCGTCCCGGCCGTAGCGGTTCGGGCCCGGGTCCTCCTCGCACGGGAGGTCCCGGTCGGCGCCACGGTGGGGTATGGGGCGACGCACTCCGCGGCGGGTCCTGCCCGGTGGGCGACGCTTGGGATCGGCTACGGGGATGGGCTACCCCGGCTCCTTTCCAACCGGGGCCGTGTACTCCTCGGAGGCCGGAGCTGTCCCATCGTGGGGCGGATCTCCATGGACGTGACCGTGGTAGACATTTCGGATGCGCCGCAGGTTCGCCCCGGCGACGTGGCTACCATCATCGGGTCGGACGGGGACGAGTGCATCGGTTTGGAGGAGGTGGCCGGCCTGGCCTCGACCATAAACTACGAGGTGCTCACGGGGCTGGGAGGGCGCATGCCGAGGATCTGGGATCATGGCTGAGCGCGGAGCTCGATCGGGTCCGGTGGACGGGCAGGGCTTGCGGGAGGAAGCCGCGGCGGCGAGAGCGGCGGCCCACGCCCCGTACTCGAGATTCCGTGTGGGGGCTGCCCTCGAGGGTGCCTCCGGGGCGATCTTCAGAGGCTGCAACGTGGAGAGCGCTTCATTCGGAGCCACGATCTGCGCGGAGCGAGCGGCCTTGGCGGCCGCCGTGACGGCTGGGGAAACCGGCTTCCGGCGCATGGTCATCGTGACCGGCGGCGGGGATCCGGTGGCGCCCTGCGGCATATGCCGGCAGGCGCTGATGGAGTTCGGAGGGGACTTGGAAATCGTCTCGGTGGCCGACGGCGGAGAGGCGTCCTGGCGACTGAGCGAGTTGCTGCCCGAGCCCTTTCGCGGCGAGAGCCTCGACCCGAAGGGTGGGTCGTCAGACCAGGAAATGGGAGACGCGTGAGGAATAGAGTCGGATCGAAGGCACTGGGCATCCTCGGAGGAGCGCTGGCGCTTTTCACCGCCGGGTGCGGTGAGTTGCTTCCTACATTCGGGTTTCCCCGGGACATCCCCATCGATGCCACCAGTTTCGAGGTCAGGATCCCATTGTCGGAGTTCGGCTCGAACATCCGGACCTTCGGGGGATTCGGTCTCGCGGCCGACCTCAGGTCCGCCACGGTGGCGAACCAGTTTGGGGGTGCCCTCAACTCCCACGCCGTGATCCGGGTCGATACCCTGCCCACGGAGCTGATCACCCCGGATTCCTTGGACGACGTCCGGGTCGATACCGCCTTCACCGTCCCCCGCGGCCGCCTCGTGATCCGACTGGACACCATCGGAGCCCGACCCACCTCCGACCTCACGCTCGTGGCCGAGGCCCTCTCCCAGTCCTGGGATTTCTTTACCGCGACCTGGACCATGGCCGTGGATTCGATCACGCGGCAGGAGGCATGGACCGAACCGGGAGGCGGGTCCGTCACACCCCTGGGGCAGGGGTCCTGGGACACGCTGGCCGAGGGGAGCGACTCCCTGGTGATCGAGCTGGATTCCACCGGATTGGCGCTCATTCAGGACTTGGAGTACCCGGGGAAGGGGGGCGTGAGAATTCGGATGGCCGACCCCGGTGAGCGGGTCCGGATCCGGTCGGTGTCTCTCATCGGAAACGCCCGGCCGAGCTTCAAGCCCGACACCCTGG
>JBDHCV010000044.1:0-18841 GCA_039591855.1 Gemmatimonadota bacterium
CTTGCCGGGGAACTGGGAATCCCGCTCGTGGCCAACCTCTCGACCGGAACACACAGACTGTGTCAGCCCCCCGCTGTCGCTCGACATGGCCCGGGGATCCCGAGGTCCTTGGGGTTGGCGTCCACCGCGCTGTCCAGAGGTCGGAAGCGGCTCTTTCCGCTGGTCCAGCGGGTTACCCGCCCCGACCAGTTTCGGCAGGACAGCGCCCTGTCCAGTGCCCTGGCCGCAGCAAGGGAGGCGCTGTCCGAGGCGTACCCGGAGGCACCACCGTCCTTGATCCGGATCACGGCGGGCATCGGCATCCTCGAGAACCAACATCTGGCCGAACTCATTCGCCCCTGCCCCGAGGTGATGGACTTCGGTCCCACTGCGCCCATGGACACCGGACCGATCCCCGCGGATCTGGCCGACTGGCTTTCCTCCCCAAACGACAACCCGGCGGTCCTGGTGGCATTCGGGTCCATGGTACCCCTCCCGGACCCTACCGCAGAATCCCTGATCCGGGCCCTTCGAGCCACCTCCATCCGGGCCGTATGGGCCTCCCCGAAGCCCCCTCCGAGGGTCGATCCAGCTGACCGGACCGGCAGTATCAGGTGGGAGCCCTGGGTGCCACAGTCCGCACTCCTCGGCGATGACCGCATAAGGGCATTCGTAACCCACGCGGGCTCCGGCAGTACCCAGGAGGCGATCTGGTTCGGGAAGCCCATGCTCTGCATTCCCCTGGCTTGGGACCAGTACTACAATGCCCGGCTGGTCGAACTGCTTGGAGCCGGGCTCCGGCACCCTAAGAGCGGAACCGGACTCGCCCGCTTGCGCAGAAAGCTCGAGGCTGTCGTTGGCGATCCGGCCCTTGCGAACCGCACAGTTCAACTGGGGCGCGAGCTTCGAGAGGCCCAGGGCACCGAGGGCATCGTGGCCATGATGAGAGACATGCATGCCCGACCCTCTCTCCCTGACCGTCGTCATCCCCACCCGGGATCGTTCCGGGATGCTGCGGGAGTGCCTCGATGCGCTGCTGGGACAGGACGCGCCTCCATCCCAGATCATCGTAGTGGACGACGGATCCACGGACTCCACCCCGGAGATGCTCGGCGAGTACGGAGAGCGGATCGAGGCCATGTCTGGTCAGGGGGCAGGGAAATCCATGGCCGTGAACGCCTCCCTGGAGAGAGTTCAGGGAGGCCTGCTCTGGATCTTCGACGACGACGATGTGGCCTTGCCGGATGCCACGGCCCGGATCAGGTCGGCCTTCGAGGGCCAACCCACGGCCGGGATCGCCGCCGCCAGCTTCGAGGAAGTGCGATCGACCCCGGAGGGCCGCATCGGCGAGTCCCTACAGGTGACCGACCCACCCCCCTTCGAGAAGTCCGGATTGCTCCCGCTCCTGCTGGAAGCGAACTGCCTGACCGGCGCATCCCTGGTTTGCCGGACGGACGCGATGCTGTCCATCAACGGGTTCGATCCCCGACTCATCCGATCCCAGGACTACGATCTCGCCATTCGCTTGGCCCGCGACTACGAGGCGGTCCGGGTTCCGGGAGGGCCCACGTACTTCTTCCGGCAGCACGGGGGGGTGCGCGGTACGGCCCAGGACCCGATTGCGGCCCAGGAGCGCCGAAAGACCTGGCTCCACTACGACCGGATGATCTTCACGGCTCTCCACGGAGATCTGGACCCCGAAGCGTACGTGCACACGGACATGGAGCCGCCGAATCGGCTCCGGGCGGGCCTCTTCCAGCGGGCGTTCGTCATGGCCCGACGGAATCTCTGGCCCCAGGTGCGAGTCGACCTGGAGGCGGCGTGCGCCTTGGACCAGGAAGAGCCCCTGAGTGAAGCGGCGCGCCAATCGATCCGCAGGATGGCGGTGGACCGCACCTATTACGGCTGCGGCGGCCTCGGGGATCATCCCACCGCCATGCGGCAGGTCGTAAGTGGGCTTACGGGACCGGTGGCAAAAGAGGTGCGCCGGGAAATCGCCGTGGCCCTCGCCCGGAGTGTCGCGAGTAGCCTAAGAGCCGGCAAAATCGGTGGAAGGCGGCGGCTTCAGTCCGCCACGATCGCACTGACTGCAAAGGCCTGAGGGGTCCCCATGCTGACCTGGCCCGACATCGACACCTTCGCCCGCAAGGGCAACCCGAAGCCCGAGCGGCGGGTGGAGAAGACGGAGAGGGAGTGGAGGGAACTGCTCACCCCCGAGGAGTTCCGGGTGACCCGGCAACGGGGCACCGAGCGGCCCTTCAGCTCCGAGATGTGCAGCCTCTTCGAGCCCGGCCTCTATGCGTGCGTCTGCTGCGACACTCTCCTGTTCGACTCCGAGGTGAAGTTCGAATCGGGAACCGGCTGGCCATCCTTCACCCAACCGGTAGCGGTGAACGCCGTGGCCTATCGCCTGGACAACGCTTTCGGGATGCGCCGGATCGAGACGGTCTGCAACACCTGTGACGCCCACCTGGGACACGTATTCCCCGACGGTCCCCAGCCCAGCGGACTGCGCTTCTGCATCAACGCCGCGGCGCTGAGAAAGAGAGAGGCGCGTTAGCCCTCATGGAGCTGTTCGAGTTCCTGATGGTCCTCGTCTCAATCATCGTCGGACTGGCGATCGCCGAGTTGCTCACCGGCTCGGCGCGCCTCCTGCGGGAGCGCGCCTCCGTCGACTTATACTGGCTCCACACCATGGTAATCCTGGGGACGGGATTCGCGATGCTTCAAATCTGGTGGGAGAGCTGGCATCTGCGAGACGTGCCCGCGGTGACCTTCCTCCAGCTCTGCCTTCTCCTGGCCAGTCCCGTCTCGCTCTTCATGATGGCCCACATGCTCTTTCCCGACCCCGCTGGGCCCACGGATATGCGGGCCCACTATGTGCGGCAGGCTCCGTTGATCTGGGGGTTCGCGCTCTTCGGGACCGCCATGGGCACGGTTGCCATCCCGCTGTCGATGGGTGATTCCATCCTGCGGCCGAACAACCTGTCCGGCTTCCCCATGGCGCTCCTGTTCCTCGTGCTGATCTTCTCGAAGACCCCCCGGGTCCACGAGATCGTCGCGCCTTTGATCCTCCTGATGCTCGTGCTGGACACGGTCCTGCCCGGGTGGTTCATCACGGCCTGACGAGATCCGCCTCGGGCAAGCTCTCCCGCAGCGTCATTCCGCCCGGAGCGCCTCCATGGGGTCGATCCGCGTAGCCCGGCGGGCAGGCAGCAGACACGCGACGAGGACGATCACGAAGACACCGACCACCATCCCGACATAGGTCCCGGGATCGGTGGGCCGGACCCCGAACAGCATACCACCGAGCAGTCGGGTCAGGCCGAGAGCCCCCAGGAGCCCGAGCGCGATTCCCACTGCGGCCAGGGTCATTCCGTGGCCCACCACCATGACGAGGATCTTCTCCGCCTCGGCCCCGAGCGCCATCCGCATACCCAGGTCCCTCGTCCCCTGACTAACCCGGTATGAGACGAGCCCGAAGATCCCGACGGACGCCAGAATCAGGGCCACGGCGCTGAAGGTCTGAAGGAGGAGCATGAGGAAGCGGCGCTCGGCCAGAGACCGTGAGATCCGTCCATCCATCGACGCCAGGTCCACTACTGCCACGTCCGGGTCGAGGCCGTGCACGACGCCGCTCACTTCGTCGGCGAGGGACAGGGGGTCGGCCACGGTTCGAAGCACCACGGCCATGCGGGTGGTCGGCACCTGGGAGTAGGCAAGGTAGAGGGTGAACCGTGAAGGATCGTCAAGGCCGGTGTGCTTGATCGAGCCCACGACCCCCGCGACCCGGGAAGAATCGTTTCCGAGGGTGCTGAT
Organism: Gemmatimonadota bacterium; assembly: GCA_039591855.1. Taxonomy (GTDB): domain Bacteria; phylum Gemmatimonadota; class Gemmatimonadetes; order Longimicrobiales; family Gaopeijiaceae; genus JBDHCV01. The sequence continues at coordinate 3,799 of JBDHCV010000044.1, forward strand.
CCGACTTCCAATCGGGTCCCGACCCTGGAAGTAGACCTCCGCGACCCTCTCGTCGATGAAGATGGCCCTGGGCTCGTCGGGACCGTACTCCGCCCGGAAGGTCTCCCCGTCGAGGATGGGGATCCCCATGGTCTGGAAGTACTCCGGTGTGACGATCCGGATGCTGGCGATGAACTCCCCGTTTGTCCCGTCCGGCGGGTCGTAGCCCGGCACCATGACCGGGGTCCAGGCCAGGTTTCCCCCGAATGGGATCAGAGAAACGGCACCCACTCCGGTCACCGAGGGAAGGGTCGCCAGCTCGGAGGAGAGGTCTCTCACGAACTCCCTCCTTCGTTCCGGCGGAAACTCCGGGCCGCTCAACTGGACGGAGAACGTCAGGCGTCCCTGCGACTCGAATCCCGGGTCCACCTGCTGGATGGCCAGGAGGCTTCGCCCCAGGAGGCCGCCGCCGATCAGTAGGATCACCGATAGGCCGATCTCTCCGATCACAAGTCCGCTGGAGAGGTTGAATCGGCCCCAGAGGCCGCCGCTCACCCCACCCCGATGCCCCGACTTGAGGATCTCCGCAAGGTTCAGCCGGGAGGCGCCCAACGCCGGCAATAGCCCGAAGAGCATGACCGTGACCGCCGTCACCGCCAGGGCAAAGGCCAGCACTCGACCATCGAGGGTGATGGCTTCGATCCGGGGGAGACTGACGGCACCCACACGCCGGAGCACCCCAACCCCGCCGAATGCCACTCCGATCCCCAACAGCCCGCCGATCCCGGCCAGGACGGCGCTCTCGGTGAGCATCTGGCGCACGAGCCGCCGCCGTCCCGCCCCGACCGCGGCCCGGATCCCGAGTTCCCGGCGCCGTTCGGCGGTCCGGGACAGGAGGAGGTTCGCCACGTTCCCACAGGCGATCAGGAGCAGGATGACCACGGAGGCCAGAAGGACGAGAAGGGCGGGCCTCACCTCACCCACCACCTCGTCCTGGAGGGACATGGCCCGAATGAAGAAGCCGGACGCCGGGTCGGTCTCGTGGAGCTCCTGGATCCGGGCGGCCACCGCGTCCAGTTGGGCCTGAGCCTGGGGGAGGTTGACCCCCGGGCGCAGACGCCCCACGACGTTGTAGTCCTCCCGGTTCCTCTGGGCGAGGAGGACCTCGGAGAGGGGGAGGGAAAGAACCACACCCAGGGGATCCACGGCGCCCAGCGTGGGCAGAACCTCGTTGTCCAGAAGGACGTCCCGGGACAGGACCCCGACGATCTCCGTCTCCACGCCATTCAAGGTCACGGTCTGCCCGACCAGATCCGGGTCGCCGCCGAAGGCGCTCTGCCACAGGCCCCAACTCAGGAGGGCGACGGTGGGGGCCCCACCCAGGTCGTCGGCGTCGTCCAACAACCGCCCCAGGGCGGGCGTGGCGCCCAGGAGACGCAGATACGTGGAGGTGGTCCGCACGTACCCCACCTGACTGGGGGGGCCCCGATTCGTCAGCGTCGCCCCGAACCCAACCGCCAGGGTCAGCTCCTCGAATACATCGGTCCCGTCCTGAATGTCCACGAACTGGGCCACCGAGAACCAGTCCTCGTCCACGTCCTGCCCCCTTCGGCCCTGCCACAGCATCACCAGCCGCTCGGCGTCGGGATAGGGCAGGCGGGTCAGAAGGAGACCGTCCACGACGCTGAACATGGCCGTGGTCATCCCGATTCCCAGGGCCAGGGTGAGGATCACCACGACACTGAAGCCCGGGGCCTTTCGGGCCCGGCGGAGAGCGAAGCGAACGTCGGACTTGAGTCTGTTGGACATGCCGGCCGTATGTTGTGGGCAGAACCGACTGATGATTCAACGGCCATGGGCCGGTCGCAATGAGGAGGGATGGTTCGGTGACCGAACGGAGATTCACCGAGGAGGAGTTCGGACTCATCCTTACGAAGGCGTCGGAACTCCAGACGCGTCCAAAGCACCTGGGAAGCGGCGACGGAGAGGGCCTGTCCCTGGAGGAGATCAAAGCCGTCGCCGGAGAGGTGGGGATCGATCCGGCCCTGGTGGACCGGGCCGCATCCCTGCTCCCCCGGAAGGAGGAGGCATCCCGCATGGCGACCCTGGCGGGAGGTCCGACCCGGTTCCGGCTCGAGCACACCATCCCGCGGCGACTGACCGAAGAGGACCAGATCAAGCTCCTGGATGCGGTGCGAGCGTCGCTGGGTCAGCACGGAAAGGTCCTGCCGGGCACTCCCGGGCTCGAGTGGTCGAACCACGGAGACGTGAGCCAGATCTACGTGACCGCGGTCCCGGGATCCGAGGGTACCGACGTCCGGGTTACGGCAAACCGGGACGGGGCAGCCATCCTCACCGTCGTATTCTCGACCCTGGGCGGTCTCTTGGCGGGCGTGGCGACGGGAGCGTCCCTGGAGCCGACCGGTCTTCTCCTGGGAGCCGGCGTCTTCGCCGGTGGAGGGCTCCTCGGCCTGGGGACCGCCCGGGCGATCTGGGCGGCCACGACCCGCTCCATGAGACGTCGCCTGAACGACCTCATGGCCACGGTGGTCAGCACCCTGGACCACCCATGAGTCGGCCCTGTGTGCACCGATTCCCCATCGGTGCCCCTCTCGGTCTGGAGGACGGCCATGTTGCGTGATCTGAGGGAGTCGGTGCGGACCCTCCTGCGATCCCCCGGCTTCAGCGGCATCGTGGTGCTCACCCTGGGCCTGATCATCGGGGTGAACGTCACGATCTTCAGCGCGTTGAGCGCCGTCGTGCTTTCGCCCCTGGGCTACGCGGACCCCGATCGACTCGTGGTCCTCTGGGAGAGCAACCCCCAGATCGGCGTGGAGCAGGAGGACGTATCCGGCGCCACCTTCGCGGACTGGCGGGAGCGATCCGAGTCGTTCGAGTCCATGGCGGCGTATCGGTACCGGGGCTTCACCCTCACCCAGGGGGAGGACCCCGAGCCCATCACCACCATCGAGACCTCCCCTGCCCTCTTCCCCCTACTCGGCGCCGAAGCCCAGTTGGGTCGTGTCTTCACCTCCGACGAAGAAACCCCGGGGAACGAGCACCTCCTGATCCTCAGCCACGGGGCGTGGTCCCGCCGCTTCGGCCAGGACCCCGGAGTGCTTGGCGAAACGGTGTCCCTGGACGGCGAACCCTACACCATCGTGGGTGTGATGCCCGAGGGGTTCACCTTCCCCGCGGGCGATCCGGATGTGGAGATGTGGTCCCCACTCACCCTGAGCGCAGACGTGCTCAACGTGCGGCCCCATCGCATGTACGTGGTGATCGGACGTCTCGCCCCCGGGACCGACCTCCCCCGGGCCGCCAATGAGATGTCGGCCATCGGCCGGGAGATCGCCGAGGAGAACCCCATGACCAATCGGGGCTGGGGGGTGAGTCTGGTGCAGGCCAAGGAGCAGTACGTGGGACCCATCGGACGGACCCTCTGGGTCCTCTTCGGGGCCGTCGTGCTGGTCCTCCTCATCGGGTGCGTGAACATCGCGAACCTACTCCTGGCCCGCAGCATTCGGTCGGGCAGGGACTACGCGGTGCGGGCCGCTTTCGGAGCCGGAGCCGGCGCCCTGCTCCGGCGATCCATGACGGAGAGCCTCCTCCTGTCGGCAGCCGGCGGACTCGTCGGGACGGCGTTGGCCTTCGGAGGCATTCGCCTGCTCGGCCGGGTCCTTCCTGCGGAGATCCCCCGGGCCGCCGAGATCGGCCTGGATCCTCAGGTCTTCCTGTTCACCGCCCTCGTCACCGTCCTCGCGGGTACCCTATTCGGCCTGCTCCCTGCGATCCGGCTCATGCGTCCCCGGATCTCCGAGACACTCCAGGAGGCGGGTCGGGGGGCCACGGCCAGTCGCAGAACCCGCCGTCTCAGCGAGTGGATGGTGGGGTCGGAGGTCGCTCTGGCCCTGGTCCTGCTCATGGGCGCTGGCCTCCTGGTTCGGAGCTTTCTTCGCCTGACCAGCGTGGATCCGGGCTTCCAGGTCGAAAACGTCGTGTCGGTCGCCGTCACCCTACCTTCGACCCGCTACGGAGAGTCGTCCCAACAAAGCCAGTTCTTCGTGGAGCTGGCCGAACGCGTCGCCCAGCTGCCCGGGATCGACACCACCGGGGTCGTCACTACGCTCCCGTTCAGCTCCCTGGGTACCGAATTCGACATCCCCTTCAGCTTCGAGGGTCTGGACGCCGCCTCCCCCTCCGAGCGGCCCCAGGCGAAGTACCGGGCCGTGACCCCGGGCTACTTCGAGACCATGGGGATCCCTCTCCTGGCGGGTCGCTCGGTGGACCGACTCGACGGGATCGAGACCCGACGCGTGGTCCTGATCAACGAGACCATGGCCGACCGGTACTTCCAGGACAGGACGCCGGTGGGAACACTCCTGAACATGCCCATGCTCGGTGACCTGGAGATCGTTGGCGTCGTAGGTGACGTGCGCCACCAGGGTCTGGCGGCCCAGGTGGAACCGGAGGTGTTCGTTCCCCTGGTGCAGCTCCCGCTGCCGGAGGCCCACCTGGTGATCCGATCCACGGCGAACCCGGCGACGGTCGCCTCCATGGTCCGGGAAGAGGTGGGGCGTATGGACGCTCAGCTCCCCCTCACCCAGGTGGCGAGCATGGAATCCCTCCTCACGGCATCGGTGGCACAGCCCCGATTCAACATGGCCCTTATCGTGATGCTGGCCCTCTATGCCGTGGTGCTGGCCGGGACCGGCGTCTACGGGGTGATCTCCTATTCCGTCGCCCAGCGAACGGGGGAGATCGGCCTGCGCATGGCCCTGGGGGCCGGCGCCCTCGACACCGTGGCGCTGGTGGTGCGCCAGGCAGGGGGGATGCTTGCTCTGGGGGTTGCGGCCGGCGTGGCCGGGAGCCTGGCCGCGGGCCGATTCCTGGAAGGGATGCTCTACTCCGTGGCGCCCTCGGACCCCATGACCCTGATTCTCGTGGCACTAGCCGTCATGATGACGGGGCTTCTGGCCGCGCTGGTGCCGGCGCTACGGGCCTCCCGAGTCCATCCCGTCGAAGCCCTGAGGACCGACTGAGCCCTCCGGTTCGACCACCTTGGGGAACCGACCCACATCGGGGGGCACCAGATCGGAACTTGACGGTGCGCGTGCGGATTGGGACGTTGCCCGGTCACTCTCGCCGAAGGAGCCGCCATGGGACCCTCGAGGCCCGAACCCCCCACCGTCGTCACCCCGTCACCAAGAACCGAGTCCCGCGACACCCTCCTCCGGGCAGCGTCGCTCGCCGCCGCGTTCCTGATCGCGGCCGCCCTCGCCGCCGTGGCCTTCTCCCCCATCGAGGGCCAGGGCCAGATGCCGGCTACGGTCCCGGCCGACCCCGACATGCCCTACAAGGAGGGATTCGATCCGGACCGGGCCATCTTCTGGCAGGAGCCGAACTTCGTACCCTTCCGGAACCCGACCTGGGAGCCTCTGGGAGCGGCGCTTCGGGCCGGCAAGGTGACGGAAGACCAGCCCGTCATGGTGTTCGAGATGGGCGGCGAAGCCATGGTTCTCGTCACCAGCCAGATGTCCTACCACCACGTGGCCCAGGGGGACAGGAACGGAGAGCCCTGGATGGTCACGTTCTGAGTGGTCTGCAATTCGGGAGTCTGGATGGCTCCGAGCGTGGACGGCACGCCGCACACCTTCACCGAGCATGGGCTTTACGACGGGCTGTTCCTGATGCGGGACGAGGAGTCCGGAACCTACTGGGACCACATGACCGGCGAGGCCGTATATGGTCCCTTGACCGGAACGAGCCTGGAGGTCCGGAACGTCCAGATGACCAACCCGGCGCAGGCCCTGGCCGCGCACCCGGACGCCCTGATCGCCCTCAGCGACCGGCAGATGGGCTCCGACGAGCGCGTAAGCCTGGGCGGTCTGTTGGCGAGCGTGGGAAGCGGCCTCAGCCGGATGTTCAGTTCCACCGTCAAGGAGGAGGACGGCCGCCGTCCCACCATGGACCTGGGGCTGGGCCTCTGGGAGGGCGAGACGGCCCGATACTACCCCTATGACGTGATCACCGCCGGTGAGAATGCGGTCCTGGATACGTTCCAGGGCCGGACGGTGCTGGTCTACCTGGACCCGGCGGCCTATGCCCTGGCAGCCATGTACGTAGATGCGGACGGGTTCGAGTGGGACGGCAAGATCCTACAGCTCTCCGACGGCTCCCGAATCGAACAAGGCGTCCTGTACGGCGCCGACGGCGTCCGGGCCCGGCCCGACCGCCCTCTTCAGGTCTTCACCCGATGGTACGGGTTCTCCCTGACCTTCCCGGAAACCGGGATACTCGACGGGCAGACCGAGCGCTGATCCGCCGGGAAGCTCCGCGGCTGCCTCAGCTCACCGGCCGCCTCTGCTGTCCGAACTCGAACTCCACGGGCGGATTCGATCCCAGGAGGTTGCGCACGAAATAGTCCCACCGGCGACGCAGCATGTAGGGCTCGAAGGCGAACCCATGACGCCGGTTGGTCATGAGGATCAGGTCGAAGTCCTTGTTGGCTTCGATGAGCGCGTCCACGACCACCATGGTGTTCGACGGCGGGACGTTGTTGTCCAGGGTGCCGTGGGCCAGGAGAAGCTTGCCCTTCAGGTTTCCGACCAGGAGCTGGTTTGCCTGGTTGTCGTAGTTCGTGGTGCCGTCCTCGTACTCCTCGAGCAGACCCTGCCACTTCTCGCCCCAGTCGTCCTCGTAGTTCCGGTTGTCGTGATTGCCGGCCTGGGAGACGGCGACCTTGTAGAAGTCCGGGTATCGCAGGATCCCCGCAGTGGACGCGAAGCCACCGCCCGAGTGGCCCCAGATTCCCACCCGGTCCAGATCCATCCACGGGTGACGCTCGCCCAGCTGGCGGATGGTCGCGACCTGATCGGGCAACCCGTTGTCCCCCATGTTGCCGTAGTAGGCGTCATGGAACGACTTGGACCGACCGGGCGTGCCCATGGCGTCTACCTCGACCACGACGAATCCCAGCTCCGTGAGGGCCTGATGGTCGCGCCGGGCCGGGCTGAAGCTCCGGCTCCCGATGCTGCCGGTCTGGGGACCCGGGTACAGGTAGTTGACGACCGGGTATCTCTTGGTCGGATCGAACCCGGCCGGCCGGTACATCAGACCGTAGAGGTCGGTCTGACCGTCCCTGGCCTTGACCACGAAGGGCTCGGGCGGAACCCAGCCCGAGGCGACCAGGCGGGAGACGTCCGCCTCCTCGAGGTCCACCACCACCCGGCCGTCCATGTCCCGCACCACGCTCCGTGGCGGGATGTCCGGCGCGGAGAACTGGTCGACGAAGTACTCACCGGACGGCGCCAACTGAATCGTGTGGTGGGCGCTGTCCGGGGTGAGGAGCTGAACATCCCCACCCTCCAGACTCACCCTGTAGAAACGCTCCAGGTAGGGATCCCCGGGCTCTCGCCCGCCCCCGGTGAAGTACAAATCCCCACCGTCGCGATGCAGGAGTTGGAGTGTGGCCCAGTTCCCGCTGGTCACCGGCGCGATGAAGGCTCCGGTCTCCAGGTCGTATCGGTAGAAGTGTCCCCAGTCCGATCGCTGGGACCACCAGAGGACTTCGCCGCGATCCCAGAGAATCCGCCAGTTGATGGCGTCGACCCCCGACTCGAAGAAGGTCTCGGCCGTCTCCTCCAGAATCGTCCGTACCTCGCCCGTCTCCACGTCGGCGATCCGGAGGGTCGCGACCTTGTGATCCCGGGAGTTGGAAAGGAACGCCATGTGGCGGGCGTCGGGGCTCCATTCCGTATCCGAGAACTCACCCCCGCATGCGATATGGTCACAGATGCTGGATCGGTGCGGGTCCGGGTCCATGTCGAATCGGACCACACGGGGGCTGACGGCCCCGGCAGGCGCCCCGGCGTCGCTGGGCTCGTCCAGGTGAATGACCACCCGCTCCACCCGGAAGATCACCGAGTCCTCCGGGAGGGGATACCGCCAGGCTTCGAGTTCGGGGTGCCCGACCTGGGTATTCACCAGGTACATCATCCCCACCCCCCGGGCATCGTGCTGGAAGGTGGCGATCTTGTCCGCCCCGGGAGACCAGCGCAGAACCGGAGAGTCCCGCCGGACCCACCCGGCGTTGTTCGTGGCGTAGCCATAGTCCTCCACGCCATCGGTGGTGAGCTGCGTCTCGGTCCCGGTCTCCAGGTCCCGGAGCCAGAGGTTGTGGTCCCGGATGAAGGCGGCCCGTCGACCGTCCGGCGAGACGCTCACGTTACGACCTGCGCCGGGCTCGGGCTCGGGCTCTGCTTCGACCTCACAGCGGTACGCGGAGAGATCGCAGGTGACGCGCTCACCCCCGAGCTGGAAGGACACGCTGCCCAGATCCCCGGCGAACTCGAGGCCGGCCAGGGGAAGGTCCGAGGCCGAATAGGGCGGCTCGCCCAAGGCGTTGAGCGCCGACGTCATGCGGTCGTGGTCGAAGGCCGCCTCCCGGGTCCCGGCCTCCGGATCCACCAGGATGTAGCGGACTCCCTCGGGGGCCGTAGTCCGGTACCAGAACCGGCTGCCGTCCTCGAGCCAACTCGCCCGAACACTCCCTCCCAGCACCAGAGGCCTGGTGAATTGGGCCAGGCGCCGCTCGGCTCTGGCGTAGTCCTCAGCACTCACCTGCTCCGGCGAATAGGGCGTGAGCTGTTGGGCCTCGAGCGCGGGGGAAAGAAGCACCGCGACGAAGAGGGTGGCCGGCAGAACGATGGATCGGCGCACCGATTCCTCCTTCAAGCTGGGTTTCTTGGACTCTTTTCCGGAAAGACACGATACCCGAACGGCGGGAATCCCGCGATATGCCAGGATCGTGCCCTTGTTCCCCGGGCGTGCCCCGCCCCATCCTTGTGGCTGAGCCGGACCGGCCCCCGCCGGGTACCGGGCTCCATTCCTCTCCGGTGATATCGCAAGCGAGCATGTCCGACCTTCCCTCATCCCCACGGCGCTACGACGAAGCCGAAGTCGGCAGGATCCTGAAGCGCGCCACCGAGATCCAGGAGACCCACCGGGCTCCCAGGAGTACCCGGGCCGGGATGTCCCTCGAGGAACTGGAGGAGATCGCCCGGGAGGTCGGCATCGACACTGCCCACCTCCGCCGGGCGGCCCGGGAGTTGGACGTGCGGACCCCGGGAGGAGGCCCGGTGGAGGACCTGGTCGGGGGTCCCCTCTCACTGGTCCGGGAGAGGACGGTCGCCGGGGAGATGCCGGAAGAGGGTTTCGAAGCCGTGGTCATGGAGCTTCAGAGGCTGGACGAGACCCATGGTCAGCCCAGTATGCTCGGCCGGACCCTCACCTGGCGATCGGAGACGCCCACCAAGACCCGTACGCTTCAGGTGGTGGTCTCCTCCCGGAATGGGAAGACCGAGATCCGGACCGAGGAGCGTCTTCACCAGTTCGCCAGCGGACTCTTCGGGGGTACCGTGGCGGGGGCTGGGCTGGGCGTGGGCCTCGGCGTGGGTCTGCCCGTCGGGATCGAGGTGCTGAGCTCCGTCCTGTTCTCCGTGGCGTTTCCTCTGGGGATCATGAGCCTCTCCTACCTCGTCGCCCGGGGCATCTACCGCCAGGTGGCCCAGCGCCGCGTCAGGTACCTGGAAGACCTCATGGACGCGCTCACCGTCGTTGTCGAAGATTCCATACGGCGGGGGCTTCCCCCCTCGGGCAGTGGGCACGATCTGCCTCCGCCCCATCTGATTCCCTGATTCCCCAACACCGAGAACCCGATGCCTTCATTACGCCTAGTCCTGACCCCGACCCTACTGGTCGCGGGTGCCCTTCTCTTCGCAGCCGAGAGCGCGTCCTCCCAGGATCTCCACCCCTCCCGCCGGCCCAGCCCCCTGGGTGTAGCCAAGACCCACCTCGGCGAAACCTACGTGAAGGTCATGTACGGGCGCCCCTACATGCGAGGACGGGACATCTTCGGTGAGAGCGGCGCAGACGCTCCCTTCCTGGTGCCGTACGGGACGTTGTGGAGACTGGGCGCCAACGAGGCGACGGAAATCACGGCGACCGGCCCGATCCTTGTCGCTGGAGACCGGCTCCCCGCGGGGACCTACTCCATGTTCGCGGTGCCGGGTCCCGACGCGTGGACCGTCCACTTCAGTCCCCAGTTGGGCATGGATGGGACCGGGATGCTGGACCCCGAGACCGGAGCGTTCACGGCCGACGTCTACGACCCCTCCCGGGACGTCCTGGTCATCGAGGCGCCCTCGGTCGCGCTGGGTGAAGCCGTGGAGCAGTTCACCATGGCATTCGAGTCCGCGGCGGATGGGGCGGTTCTGACCATGAGTTGGGAAAGGACCCAGGTCAGGATCCCGCTGGCCCCCGCGCCCGATATGTAGTCCAGATCCCGCCGGAGTCCGGCCGGGAGTGCACGAGACACGAACGTTGGAGTACCGAATGCGTCAGTTGATGAAGACCTTCGGATCGAAGGGTCTGCCAGGAACCGTCCGTCATGCCGGCAGAAGCCTCGCGGCCCTGCTGGTGATGGCCGCCCTTCCGGCTCTTTCAGCCCTGGCCCACGCCTCCTTGCCGGGCTCCCTGGGCGCCCAGGAGGTGGACCCCTACCTCTGGCTCGAAGAGGTGGAGGGAGAGCGGGCCATGGCGTGGGTGTTGGAGCAGAACGCCATCACGAGGAACGAACTCCAGAATCTGCCGGGCTACCAAGACCTCTTCGAGAACACCCTGGAGATCTACACGTCGGATGACCGGATCGCCTTCCCCAGCATCCGGGGCGACGCCATTTACAACTTCTGGACGGACGCAGATCACCCCCGGGGGATCTACCGGCGTACGACCTGGGAAAGCTACCTGTCCGGCGACCCTGAGTGGGACGTGGTGCTGGACATGGACGCCCTCGTCGCAGAGGAGGAAACGCCGTGGGCGTTCCGCGGCATGTCCTGCCTCCTGCCCGAGGAGCGACTCTGTCTGGTGAGCCTCTCCCCGGGTGGATCGGATGCCGTGGAGGTCCGGGAGTTCGACCTGGTGGCAAAGCGGTTCGTCGACGGGGGCTTCCACGTACCCGTATCGAAGAACACCACCGCCTGGATCGACGAGAACACGGTCCTCGTGAGCCACAACATGGAACCGGCCCGGACCACCACGTCCGGATACTCGGGGGCGGCACGCCGCTGGCAGCGCGGCACCCCCCTGGAGAACGCCGAGGTCATCTTGGAGGCCGGTCCATCCGACATGGCGATCTTCCTCGGCACCCAGGAAACGGCGAACGGCCCGGTGACCGTCATCCTGCGCTACATCACCATCTTCGATTTCGAATACACGGTCCTGCGCGACGGCGGGTTGGTGACCATCGACGTGCCCTCCGATGCCCAGATGGGCATGGTGGGAGATCAGATGGTCCTCCAGTTGACCTCGGACTGGACGGTGGGCGGTCGGACCTTCGACGCGGGGTCCGTGGTGAGCACCGACCTGGAGGCCTTCCTCGCGGGAGGCACCGACATCGAACTGGTCGTGGAGCCCGACGAGCGCTCCACCATCAACGGCTTCTCCGCGACGCGAGACTATCTGCTGGTCAGCCAGCTCACCGACGTCCAGGGCCGCCTTCTCCGCTTCACTCATGACGGCAGCGTCTGGTCCTCAACGGAGATCAACACCCCTTCCATGGGCTCCGTGGGGATCGCCGCGGCTTCGGTCCATCACAACCGGTTCTTCTTCACCTACAGCTCGTTCATTCAGCCCTCCACCCTCTTCTTCGCGGGCGAGAACGGGGAGATCAGGGAAGTCGCGAGCCTCCCGGACCAGTTCGAGACGGCGGGGCTCACGGTGGAGCAGCACCACGCCACCTCTGCCGACGGAACCCGGGTGCCGTACTTCGTCGTGCGCGCCGAGGACGCCCCCATGGACGGGACCAACCCGACGCTCCTGTACGCCTATGGCGGATTCCAGATCTCCCAGACCCCGAGCTACCTGGGGCCCATGGGGAAGAGCTGGGTGGAGAGCGGCGGCGTCTACGTGCTGGCCAACATCCGGGGAGGCGGCGAGTTCGGCCCCGACTGGTGGAAGGCCGCACTCAAGGAGAACCGGCAGCGGGCCTACGACGACTTCATCGCAGTGAGCGAAGACCTCATCGACAGGGGGATCACTTCACCGGACCACCTGGGGATCATGGGCGGCAGCAACGGCGGGCTCCTGGTGGGGGTCGCCATGACCCAGCGCCCCGACCTCTACGATGCGGTCGTGGTCCAGGTGCCGCTGCTGGACATGCGGCGCTATCACCGGCTCCTTGCCGGCGCCTCCTGGGTGGCGGAGTACGGAAACCCCGACATCCCCGAGGAGTGGGCTTATATCCGGGAGTACTCTCCCTACCAGAACGTCCGTGACGAAGTGGAGTACCCCCGTCCGTTCATCTTCACCACGACCCGGGACGACCGGGTGCACCCGGGGCACGCGCGGAAGATGGCCGCCCTGATGTCCGGAATGGGGCACGACGTCTTCTACTTCGAGAACGTGGAGGGGGGGCACGGAGCGGGAGTCACGCCGGAGCAACGGGCCGAGTCCCTGGCACTCACCCTTGCCTATCTGCACCTGCAGTTGGGCGAGGGCCGGGAGCCCATCAGCCAGTGACCGGGCGGAAGGCGCCCCCCCTCAGGAGGTGGGGCGCCTTCCGAACAGGGCATTCGCCTCGTGGGCCGAGGCGTGGAGCAGATCGGCGAGTTCTTGTCCCAGCTGTAGCGTCCCGACCGGGGATTTGATGACTGGATCCAGGGTGGTCAAATCCCCTCCTGTGATCTGCTGGGCCATGACCAGCGCCGCCATGTAGCTCCCCAGAATCGAGGGATGGAAGCCATCCAGATCGTAGAACGGCAACTCCGGATCCCGGGACCATCCGGCACGCCACCCCTCCCCCGCCGGGAACATGTACCCGTCGACGAGCTCGGCGGCGGTAGCGTACGAGTCCCGAACGCCGTCGAAATCAAAGAACCGACTCTTGGCGGGCCAGACCATGAAGAGCCCCGGGTCGGCGCCGACCGCGTGAATCTCCTCGGCGAAGATCTCGGCATACTCCAGGAGATACGGCCGGCCCTCCGTCGCTGACGGCCCCTGCTGGAGGATGACGATGTCCCATCCCCCCCGCTCGATCCGGTCCAAGGCCGCCCCCTGCTGCCAGTGGTCGGGAAGCCCGAAGTTGGGGAAGGCCACCGATTCGATGTAGACCTCCTGGTCCTGGAGATCGTCCAGGAGGTAGAAAAGCAGGTCGGGAAGCTCGTTCTCGTAGGTGAGGCTGTTCCCGATCATGAGCACCGCGAGCTGGTCTCCGTCGGGGCCGGGGGCCAGGGGGTCATCCCCCCCGCACGAGGCAACCGCCAGTGCCAGGAAAAGGGTCAGAGACGGGAACATGGCGGCCGGGATCGGATTTCGGGCGTGTGCGTTCATGACAGAGGATACGCCCCGCACGTCCTGGAGCTTACCGGGGCGATCCCTCCGGCCCTTCGCCGCCCTCCGTCCTGACCTCCATCAAAGCATCCAGGATGTCTCGATTGGTGGGCCGGACCTTGTAGTCGATCTCGATGAACTTCCATCGCACCACGCCCTCCCGATCCACAACCAAGGTCGTGGGGTGGGGTACGGGCCGCCCTCGGGCCTCGTCCGGGTTGAACAGACCGTACCGGTCGATCACCCGGTGGTCCGTATCGGTGAGCATCCTGTAGAACGGTTCCTCGCCACCCTCGGCCACAATCCGGTCGATCATGGCTTGCTGCATTTCCGGGCCATCCACGGAAATCGCCCAGACCTCGGTCTCGGCGGCAAGAGTCTCGTCCAAGAGGCCGCGCAGCTCCCCGAGCTGCCTTGCGCACCACGGTCACCACGACCCCCGATAGAAGACGAGAATCACCTCGCGTCTCCCACGAAACTCCGATAGGGTCAGGGTATCGCCTCGGAAGGTCTCGAGGCTGAAGTCCGGAGCTGACGCCCCAATCTGTACGCGACCGGTATCCACCGCGGGTAAGGCCAACCCATCGGCCGGGCCCAGGCGCACGGGCAGGGCCTGTGGATCCTCAGAGGTCTCCACGGCGCACGCTCCGAGGGCGAGAAGGAGAACGATGAGGGGGGTCCACCGGTTCAGCATGGGGGCTCCGGTCTGAGGGCTTCGTTGGGATCTACGGGGACATCGGGGGGTGTCAATGTGGAACATATCCTCGCCGGGAGCCATTCTCCTGTGGTCATGATCCTAGAAGCCATTCTTCAGGCGGGCCCCGCGTCCGGACTGTCCGAGACCCTCTCGGCCAGCCCGGTCCTGGCCCTCGCGACCCTGTTCGGGTTCGGCGTGCTCACGAGCCTCACGCCCTGCATCTACCCCATGATCCCCATCACGATCTCGGTGATCAGCGGAACGGCGAAGGAGCACCAGACCAAGCTGCGAACGCTAGGTCTGACCATGACTTACGTCCTTGGCATGGCCCTCCTGTACGCCACGCTGGGGTTGGTGGCCGGCCTCTCGGGCACGCTGTTCGGTTCGGTGAGCGCCAACCCCTGGGCCCTGTTGGCCGTGGGGAACCTGCTCCTCCTGTTCGCACTGGTCATGCTGGACGTCTTCCCTGTGCCGGTCCCCAGGCGTCTCATGGACTGGGCCGGGCAGCAGGAGGGGGGGAGCTACGGCGCCGTGTTCCTTCTGGGCGCCAGTTCCGGCGTGGTCGCCGCCCCGTGCGGCGCCCCGGCGTTCGCCGTCGTCCTGACCTGGGTCGCCGCGACCCAGGCCGGAGTCATGGGATTCCTCTACCTGTTCGTGTTCTCACTGGGGATGACCTCACTCCTGGTGGTGGTCGGGCTCTTCTCCGGCTCCCTGGCCTCCCTGCCCAGGTCCGGCCCCTGGATGGTATGGACCAAGCGGATCGCCGCCCTTCTCATGGTTGGCGTGGCCCAATACTACTTCGTGAAGGCCGGATACAACCTATGATCGACCCCGGACTCGAACTTTGAAGACTCTGACCACCGTCACGACGCTCCCTCGCGCCGCCCTGGCCGCCGGGATCCTGCTCCTGGCTCCAAACGTCCTGATCGCCCAGGGTGTGGGCCTGGACCTGGGGACCAAGGCCCCCGCCGCGGAGCT
>JBDHCV010000045.1:0-44033 GCA_039591855.1 Gemmatimonadota bacterium
CCGGCCAGGTGGGCCCCGGGTGGGACGTGGAGCTCCGCCGGTCCGGACAGGTCCTGGATCTCACCCGGGCGGACGAGCAGGGCGCCTTCGCTCTGGACATCCCCCTGAGCTACGGAGAGAACGCGGTGCAGGTCGTGGCCTTCGGACCCCACGGCGAGGTGGTCACCACGGATCGGCTCCTCCTCCTGAACCGGGATCGAATCCCGAGCGGTCGGCTGGAGTGGGGGCTGAGCGGAGGCCAGTGCCGGAGCATGCTGTGCCAAGCCACCGGGAATCTGGACCTGCGCTACGGGATCAACGACCGCTGGACCGTGAGGGGCGGGACAGAGGCGTTCCATCGGGACACCCTGGAGTCCTTCATGCAGCCGTACCTGGGAGTGAGCGGGCTCGTGGCCCAGTCCGTGGAGCTCTCCGCGGAAGCGCTGCTCTCGGGGCATCTGCGGGCCGGAGCGACCTTCACCCCGGTACCGTGGTTCCGACTCCGGGGCGCCCACACGGTCTTCTCGGGGCGGATCGAGGATCCCGTGCTTCACGACGGGCGCCGGCTGAACACCACCGAGGGTGACCTCTTCTTCCAGCCCTCCCGGACCCGCAGCCGCCTCTACCTTCGCGGCGCACTCCTCCGCCAGGTCCTGAGGACCGGGGTCAACACGCGCTACCAGGCGTCGATCTCGATTCCCCTGGGCACGATGGGCGTGGAGACGGGCCTGCGGATGGAGACGGGAAGCCCCTCGGAGGGGGCGTCCCTGTCCCGAAACTTCCAGTTCGCGACCGTTTCGGGGACCGCCCCCTTCCAGCGCCGCAATCCCGTCTGGATCCGGGGAGAGGTCGAGGTCGCGGACCTGTCCGTGCTGGAGCGCGTCCGCGCCCAGGTTTCCCAGCAGGTGACCCAGGGGGTCCGCTTCGATATCGGGGCCAGCTGGCACCGGGTCACCGGCGCGCAACTGAACCTGGGGTTCACCGCCCTCCTCTCCGGCCTGCGCAACATCACCCAGTTCGTCACGCGGGAAGGGACCTCGGCCCAACTCACCCAGTACAGCAACGGGACGGTACACTGGGACGAAGCCACGGAACAGGTGAGCTTCGCGCCGGGGCCGGGGATCGAGCGGGGCGGGATCTCCGGATACGTTTTCCGGGACGACAACGGGAACGGAATCCGGGACGCCGACGAGCCCGGACTCCCCGGGGTACGGGTGGTGGTGGGAGGACGCGCGGTCCGAACCGACGCCCAGGGGCGCCACAGCTCCTGGGACCTGGTTCCCTTCGAGCCCGTGGAGATCTGGACGGACTCCACTTCGATTCCGGACCCGACGCTCGTCCCGGTTCGGAACCAGATCTCGGTCATGGTACCCCCCTCGTCGTTCGGCCGGGTGGACCTGGCGGTGAGCCCGTCCCGTGAGATCGCCGGTCGGGTGGTGCGCCTGCTGGACGGGAACGAGGTGCTGATCCCCTACGCCCAGATCGAGCTGGTGGACCTCGATTCCGGCGAGAGCCAGGAGATCCGGACCTTCTCCGACGGCGAATTCTACCTGGCGGGTGTCCGTCCCGGGCGCTACGCGCTGCGGCTCTCCCCCCGCTACGCCGTCCAGACCGGACTCGACCTCGCCGAGGGACCGGTGACCCTGGAGGTCCCCGCGGGGTCCGGCCTGGACGTCATCGGCCCCGTGGTGGTCCGCCTGGCGCCGAGCGGGGACGACTCCCCCTCCGACTCCCAGGGGGGAATCCGATGATCCGGTGGGCACGATCCCGGACCGGGGAGTACACTCACGCTCCCCCGCTGCAGACCGGTCCTCCGACTGGCCGACCCGCTTCTAGCGGACCGGACCCGGAGTCCTCGATTCCCCCGGGAATCGCCGCGGCGCTGACCCGGGCCCTGGGCACTTCGTCGGAGATGGCCCGGTTGGCGGAGGACATCCGCCGGGTAGCCGCCCGCGATCCCGAGCCGGTCTTCCTGGTAGGGGAGCCCGGGACCGGAAAAGGCGAGGTGGCTCGTCTCATCCACAGCCTCGGACGCCGATCCCCGGCCCGATTCGAGGCCGTGCCGTGCGCGGGCCTGGACTCGAGCGAAGCCGCTCGAACGATCTTCGGCTGGGCCGGCGACGGGATCCGGGAGGGAAATGAAGAGACGGGATCGGGCACCCTGGAGAGGGCCCACGGAGGCACCGTATTCCTGGACCCCATCGAGCGCCTCACCTCCGAGGTCCAGCACCGGCTCGTGGGCTTCCTCGAGGACGGCACTCTCCACCCTCTGGGGGGCACTGCCGACCTGGACATCCCCCTGGACGTGAGGGTGATCGCCGCAACCCACCTGGATCCGGAAGAGGCCATGGGGATGGGATCCCTCAGTCCCGACCTGCATCGGATTCTCGGGAAGGCCTCGATCCATCTGCCTCCCCTCCGGGACCGGACCGAGGAAGACCGGGTCATGCTGGTTCATCGGATCGCTCGGGAGCTTCGCAGGGAAATGGGCCATGGCCCTCTGGATGTCGCCTCCGACGCCCTCGCCTGCCTGGTCGAGCACTCGTGGCCGGGCAACCTGCGGCAAATGCGGAATGTCGTGGAGAGGGCGATCCTGACGGCCGGCGACGCGGAAACCTTGCGCTTATCCCACCTGCCGGCCGACCTCCACTCCTTCCCGACCGCCACCCGGGGCGGACCGGAAACCGGAAACGGGCGGGAAGGAGGATTCCGTGCGGAATCCCTCGAAGACGTGGAACGTCGACACATCGAAGCCACGCTCCGCCACCACGACGGGAACCGGACCCGGGCCGCGAAGGACCTCGGCATCGCTCGGGCCACCCTGATCAGCAAGATCAAGAGGTACGGCCTGGATCTCTAGGCCGTTTGGATGGGGAGTGGACGCGACGGGCCCGTCAGCGGACTCCGAGGATCCGGAGCGCCATGTCCACGGCGAACCAGACCATGATGACGAAGAGGGCGATGAACGCGACGTCCTCGGGGGAGGAAACGACGCTGCGAGCGCGTCTCCACACTGCCTCGACGAACCCCTCGGGGTTCCGCATGCGGAGGCGTTGCCGAGCTCTCGCCCCGGGCGCCAACCGTCCCGTGCCCCCACCGGACTCGTGGACCGGTCCCGAATCCCACACCGCCACCACCCTACCCGGGAATGCGTGCGCGATATGGGGTCCCCGGTGTCCCTTGGCGAGCGTGCAGTTACGTGTGATCCCGGGGCACTTCACCCCGCATCTGCGGCCCGACCAGATCCGCGCGGGCCGGACGTGGGCATAGCGCTTGATGGTGGCAGGGTTGTTTTGGAGGGTGAGTCGCAAGATCCCGCCTCCCTCAGGGGGTCGGCGCCAAAACGTTCGCAGAAGCCATGGACGGACCCTACCTTTTCACGGCCGTGAAACTGCCCGGGCGATCTCCCCATGCTACGTGCGGATCACCTGATGGCAAGGAGAAAGGAAGCCGCTCCATGGCATCGGACCAGGAATTCGTGGACTTCGTCGTCGATCAGTTCGACGAAGGCTTGAACGTGACCTCCAAGAAGATGTTCGGGGAGTACGGCCTGTTCAGCGGAGGCAAGATGTTCGCGCTGATCTGCGACAACCGTCTGTTCCTCAAGCCCACGGACGGCGTCCGCACCCACATCGGTGAACCCGTGGAGGCGCCGCCGTATCCCGGTGCCAAGAACTGCTTCGTTATCGAGGACCGCCTGGAAGACGGGCCATGGCTCAATGAGGTGGCCCGGATCGGGGTGAGGGAGTTGCCGACGCCGAAGAAACGGAAGCCCAGGAAGCCGAAGCCGGGGGGCTGATCTAACCACCGGTGACCATGGCCCCCGCGCTCCTTCCTGCATGGTCATCGTGTACCCACCATCAGGCGTGACCGTCGTACCTGTGATGTAGCTGGCATCATCAGAGCACAGGAAGACGACGGTCCCGGCAATTTCCTCGGGCCGGCCTTTGCGCTTCAGGTGGACCCCGCCCTCGATCACCTGATCGAAGAGAGCATCACCGATGTTCTCTCGTAAGCGTTCGTGCATGGGCGTAACGATAATCCCCGGGCACACGATGTTGACCCGGATGCCCTGCGGGGCGAGTTCAGCCGATGCACTGGTGGTGATCCCCACCTGACCGTGCTTGGACGGCACATAAGCCGCGCCTCCGTGGAACCCGAGGAAGGAATTCACCGAACCGATATTCACCATGGCACCACCGTTCCCGGCAGTGAGCATGGCCCTGGCCTCGTACTTCAGACACAGAAAGGTCCCCTACAAGTTCACAGCCATCACGCGGTCCCATACGGCCTCTGGGTAATCCGTGATTCCGTGCAACTCTCCCTCGATTCCCGCGTTGTTCACCGCGAAGTCCAGCCGCCCATAGGTCTGGATCGCGTGGTCCACCATCGCCTCCACATCGGCCGCCACCGAGACGTCTGTGCGAAGGTAGGTGGCCTTACGCCGGCTGCCTCGATCTCCTCCGCCAGGGCCCAGTTCGTCTTCCCGTCGGGCGGCGAGCACCACCCCGGCCCCCTTCCTCGCGAAGGCCAGGGCGGTGGCCCGCCCGATCCCGCTGCTCGCCCCGGTGATCAGGGCCACCTTCCCGCTCATGTCGGACAACGGGTCAGCCCCCTACCTCGTTTGCCGTGGGGAAGGGTGGTGCGGGATGGTCTCCCGTGATCGGCCCCGAATAGAAATCGGCCCAGAGATCATCGGGAATGTCGCTGTCGGGCACGACGTTCCGGACGGGCTTCACGCCGTTTCTCAAGTAAGTGACGACCGCCCACAGCTCCTGGTCGGACCAATGCCGCCAATGGATCCATGGCATCCCCGGCCCAAGGAAGTCAGGGTTGTCCGGTAAAGCGTCCCCGCTGATCTCCATGTCCGGCGTGCTGGCCGGCCGCAAACCGTACCGGAGCGCGTTGAAGATCTGGCGGGGCGTCCGATCGCCCAGCCCGGTCTCGGCGTCGGGGGTGAGATTCCGGGGCCGCTGCATGAAGCAGGGAGCCTCGGGGTCCTCGAGACAGGGGCCCACGGGGAACTCCAGACCCGGGCCGTGGGCCCCGGCCAGGAACCCGGCTGCGGCCGGATCCGTCATCCCGCCATGGCAGTCACCACATCCGGTGGAGATGACCAACTCCCGACCCAGGAGAAGTTGATCCATGTCCACGGAGCCAGCGGCCGGCATGACTTCGGAGGCCTGGGGAAACGCTTCCGCCGGCATGGGCCCGTGGCCCGACTCGGCATAGGTGCTCTCCCAGAAGTCCAGGGGTCCGTCGCTGTCCTGGACCCGGTTGTTCACGGGCTTCAGACCGTGCTTCAGATAGGCGGCGATGGCCCAGATATCCTCATCCGCCATGTGCCGGAAGGCAGGCCAGGGCATGGGGGGCGCGAGGTACTTCGGGCTGATGGGGAAGTTGCCCTCTCCCGGGACATTGGACGTAATCTCCTGGTCGGCCGTCTCACCGGGCCTCAGTCCATAGCGGATGGCGTTGAAGATCTGACGCTCGCTGAAGCGACCCAGCCCCGTGGTGTTGTCCGGAGTCAGGTTCCGGGGACGAGTGATCCAGCACGGCTCTGCGCCGGGCTCGGACGCACACGCACCAATGGGAAACTCCTGGGCCGGACTCATCACCCCCGCGAGCCACCCCTCCGCGGACGGATCGTCCATCCCGCCGTGGCAGGTGCCGCAGGCCCTCTGAAGGACCAGTTCGCGACCGCGCAGGACCATCTCCTCCTGGGTCAACTCCCGCTCCGCCGAGACCATGGCCACGGCCGGGCGGGTGTCCGTCCCCGCGACACCGGGGGCCCTACCCCGATCAGGGGCCCCCAACGTGGCGCCGACCATGAGGCCACCCACCGCCAGAACCCCCAGGGGAGCCAGCAGCCGCCTGATCCTCGTCCAACCTGTGGTGCGTCCCATCTCGTAACTCCCTTTCTGTGGGTTACCGAACCTCCAGGACCCCCATCATCCCCTCGTCTTCGTGATTCAGGATGTGGCAGTGGTACATCCACAACCCTGGAAAATCCTCGAATCGCACGATCAGCCGGACCGTCTCGTGCTTCGGCACGTTCACCGAGTCCTTCCAGCTGCGGTAGGGCTCGGGCACCCCGTTTCTGTCCAGGACCTGAAAGCTGAAGCCGTGGAGGTGGAAGGGGTGGTCCATCCCCACCAGGTTCTCCACCGTCCAGATCTCGGTCGCTCCGAGCTCGGCCACCTCGTCCACCCGGGACATGTCCATCACCTTCCCATTGATGAAGCCCTGGGTGAGGACAAAGACCCGCTCCACCGTGGCCTCGTCTGGATCCAGGGGCTCGATCCAGCGCAGCGTCCCCGGGATCTCAGGCCCGGACATCGGTGGATCGTCGGTGTACTCCAGGGCGAGGAGATCCTGGGGCTGGTCCCAGTTCCTCGGCCTTGTCTGGGGGATGTACCGGTCGTAGGGAAGATCCCGCAGGACGGTCTTCGTGCCCGGCTCGGCCGTGCCACGGACCAGGAACTCCAGCCGCTCAGAGTTGGCGATCAGGAGTTCGTCCGTGATCACGGGCTTCTCGAAAAGTCCTCCGTCACTCCCCACGTGCACCAGTTCGTGCCCGGGGATCGCCAGCCGGTAGACCCGGGCCGCCGAGGCGTTGACCACCCTCCAACGCTGCACCTCACCGGGCCGGATGGGGATCGTAGGCATGACCTGGCCGTTGACGAACATGATGTCGCCCTCCCGACCGTTCTCGAAGTCGATCCGGCCCTGCATGGACCGGCGCTCGGGCAAATCCACCGAACCGTCCTCCAGGAAGCGATTGTCCGACAGGATCAGGAGTCTATCGGTCATGGCCGGAAGCGGGTCGTCCGGGTCCCGGACGATGATGCCCCCATAAAGCCCCTTCGCCACCTGGTGGCCGGTGACCATGTCGGGGTGGGGATGATACCAGTAGGTGCCCGCAGTCCCCTCCGGGATCTCGAACTCGAAGTCCACACTGCCCCCCGGGGGGATCGGGTTGAACGGGCTCCCATCCGCCTGAGCGGGAATGTGGAAGCCGTGCCAGTGGACGGTGGTCTCCTCGTCCAGTTCGTTCTTCAGATGGACGATCACCCGATCGCCCTCACTGACCTCCAGGAGCGGCCCCGGAATCATGCCGTTGTACGCATACCCGTCGGTGACGATGCCCGGCGCCATTTCGATGACGGCCGGGGCCGCGGTGAGGGTGACCTCGACCGTTCCCGGCGACGCGGACTCGTTTTGGAGAAGTGGTGGCGCAGTGAGCGTATCCGCCGGGAGAACGGTGGATAGCAAGAGAACGGCCACGGCAGGTAGGGCCATTGCAGAAACCTCTATGGAGTTGGCGAGAGACCGGGGGAGGCCGGCATCCTACAGGTCATGACTGTAGGACACTCAACCTCCCCCGTGCAAGAATCTCGTTTCCTTCCGGGATCTGATCCCGTCAGAGCCTCCCCTATTGCTTGACGAAGACCACGACCTCGGTGGCGGGCACGCCGGCGGCTTCGCTCAGGGTGAAGTCCCACTCCGAGGTGGAGTCGGTGAGCGTGAGGGTGTTCCCGACCAACGTGAACGTCCAGACCCTGGTCTCTCTCGTGGCCTCGGCCGGAGTGGACGTCAAGGTGTTCCCCGAGATGCTCAGCTGGGCGTCCCACTCGTCCATGAAGTCTCCCAGCTCGAACCATGTCCGGTGTCCCCCTCCGACCAGCACGGTTGTGCGGGTCTCCCCACCATTGGCGACAACGTCGAAGGACTCCGAAGAGTTGGCGGTGTTCGTGAACGTGTGGGACGAGGCGGTCCAGCTACCGACCAGGTCGGCCAACGTCGGTCCCTCGGGGAGGTTCTCCGGGCCGGAGGACGACTCGCTGCAACCGATGGCGACGAAGGAGACGAATGCGAGAAGGGCGAACGGACGAGCGAGCTTCACTGTGGACCTCACATCTTGTGGTGGAGCCGAGCGACCCTGCGGGCCGAGGAAGCCCTGCATATAGGCGGCGCCTCGCGCTAGGTCAAGGATCGCCTCCAGCAGAGCCCCACGAACGCGTGCCTTCCCCGAAGGGGAGGACCCGGGGCTCGAAGGCCATCACCCTGGCGATGGACCGGGCCCCGTCGACCGCAGCCAGCGCCTCCGTCCCCTCGACCTGGGGCGCCCCGGCGGACTGAGGGATCGCTCCAGCCGCCCAGAGTGGGATCGCCGTCGCGATGTCAGTCGCGTACTGCGCTGAGACGGCTCCCTCGCTGGGCGCCCGTATCCCCTCCGCTTAGGGCGCATGGGACCTCCATTTCTGGGGCGAACGCTGCAGGAACCCAACGACGGGTCTTGGCGATTATACTGCGCCTGGCCGGTCTTCGCAGCTTGGGGAGATCTCGGACGGGGCCTCGTCCAGACCGCAGACCCCCACCGACCGGCGCTTCCCGCGAAGGGGGACTTCGGCTTCCCAGGTCCTCCGGAGAGTCGGGTCGGAGGCGACGGCGTCCGCGATCGCTCGGGACACCAGGAGCGGCTCCCCCCGAGTCTTGGAGAGTTCGAGGAGTCTCGCCGCGGTGTTCAGCACATCGCCGTGATAGACCACCTCTCGTTTCACGTCCCCGACTTCGATCACGGTGACGGGCCCCTGATCGATCCCTCCGCGGAACTCGGGGACCAAGCCGAAGCTTTGCCGATAGTGATCGGCCCGGCCCGCGAGGATCCTCCGGAAAGCGAAGAACGCCCGCACGCTATCCCACGCCGGGTCGTTGCGGCCACCGCAGCGCCACGTCAGGACAACCTCATCCCCCACGTACTGGTACACCGAGGCCTGATGGCCGAGGACGACCTCGGTGAGGTCGCGGTAGGACTCCTGGAGGAGCTCGCTGTAGAGCCGATGACCCAGTCGCTCGGCGGTCGGGGTCGACCCCCTCAGGTCCATGAAGAGGAAGACCCGCTCCTCCTCCCGCGCCCTGCGATATCGCCCCCAAAGGAGGCCCCACAGGTTCCCGGGGCCCACGACACGTTCCACCTCCAGCCCGAAGTTGATCCCGGCCACCGCCACGGCCATGAATCCCAGAAAGGAGATCACGTAGCGCGGCGCCATCGCCCCGAACAACGCGACCATCCGGTCCAGGGGGTAGAGGAGGGTGAGGAACACGAGGAGGACCAGGCCGGCAACCGCCGCGAAGCTCAGCAGGTTCAGAAGGGTCCGGAGCACGATCACCTGCCCCAAGGTCCGGTTTCGGAGCGCCGGGGTTTCCGTGACCCGATTCACGACACCGATCAGGCCCCCGAAGAGAATACCCGTCAAAAGCAGCTCCACATGGACCATCGGGCTCAGGAGGTAGTCGCGGAGAAGGCCACCGGCCAAGTGGTCCTGGGGTCCCCAGACCGCCACCAGGTAGTAGGCGTAGACCGCGGCGGTAAACGCCCCGGCGGTCAGCGCGCTCTCCCGCAGCATCAGGCCGGTTCTCCAATGCATGGCCATGGCGCTCTAGTCGCGCAGTGCCCGACCCCGAGATGGACCCTCCCGGGGATTCGATGTCTGCTGCAGAGGGCGACCGCGGCCCATCCTCACCCCCCTTCCCCCTTCCGCCCCGCCCAGTACGCCTCGGCCTCGGCCTCCATCTTACCGAGGCGGGTGTAGTAGTCCGGGAACTCCTTCAGATGGGCCAGGGCGATCTTCCCAGTGGTAGTCAGGTCGTCGCCCGTGACATCGGTCTGGGAATCGTGGACGCCGTGCTCCAGTTCCACCGCCAAGCCCACGCGGAACTCCTCCAGAGGGATCACCTTCCAATCGACTCCGACCCGGTCGCCGATTTCTCGGGCCTCGTTCGGGTCGAACTGCCGCTTTCCCATCGAACCCTCCCCGTCAAAGAGAAAGGCGGGACTCTTCCTCGTCTGTGTCGCAAGTCACGTGCCCCGCCTCAGCGAAGGCCGATGTCTTCCACCCTCTCTCCCGCAGCCAGCTGGTGGAACCAGTCCGTGGTATAGACCCAGGTCTGGAAGAACTGGTCGAGTTCGACGGATGAAACAGACCGTAGGAGGTCCATCAGGTCTTCGAAGGTGCCACCGATCTGTATGTGACGGCGGTAGTAATCCCCGAGCGCAGCGTCGAAGGCGGCCTCGCCCATGGCGCGATGGAGGGAATAGAACATCAGGTATCCAACCCGGTAGGAGAGGCCCGTGGCGTTGGCTTCTCCATACTGGATGAAGGGCACCTGGGCCAAGGTCGTCCTGCCCCGGGAAGCCTCCACGAGGCCGGCGGCTGTGCGCTCCACGTCCTGCCCCATTCCATCCCAGCCATCCAACTCCGAGGACATCCGAAGGGAGAGGAAGGTGGCCAGCCCCTCGTTCCATCGGGCCGACGGCTGATCGAGGTCCGGAGCGTTCCAGAGATGGGTGAGCTCATGGTAAAGCTGGCTCATTCGACCAGCGTCCCTGAAGGCGTCCGCAGTCTGGATGATCCCTGCGGTCAAGCTGGCCTGTGAACCCCACATCTCTGGGATCTCCATCACGGACAACTCGGGTTCCGAAGTCAACGGCCCGAACCAGTCCTCGAGAAGCTCCAGGCCCCTGGTAGCGCTCTCCAGGATCCGTTGGGCTCCCACGGAGTCGTCGGGAAAGTGGAAGACACGGACTCCCTCATCCTCCAGAAGCGCATAGCGTGCCACGGGCAGATTGAGGAAGGGGACGGGCCCGACGCTCTCGTACCGAAAGGTCGTCCGTCCGCTCTCCTCGGTTCGCTCTGCGAGGCGTCCCCCGCTTGCCACGGTGTGTCCGTCCGGAACAGTGACGGACGCGGTGAAGTCGAAATCCGGCCGAGGAGCGATCCGGTTCGCACGACGGCTCAGGGTGCCCAGGGTCGGCCAGGCGAACGCATCTTCCCGCAGAATGGAGAAGGCTTCGTCCACCCGATCCTGGATGTAGCGAGACCCGGTCTCGGTGTACCCGACCAGGTAACCCCCATAGTCCAGACGAACCTCCACCGTGGCCCCGGGCTCCAGCGGGCGGTCCAGACTCACCACCAAATGATTCACCTGGCGTTTCGGGGAGTCCGTGAAGACCGACACGGCCTGGGTAAAATCCAGTATCGCGGTGCCTCCGGACGGCCGGACCTCCGCCGCGCGGTGCACGGTCATGAGTCGACCGACGTTGAGCGGGACCTCGCGGACCGCCGATTCTCCCAGATTCGAGATGGACAACTGCACCCAGCCGTCGAGGGAACCCTCCTCGAAGTCCAGCTCCAGGTCCAGTTCCAGGCGGGACATCGCCACGGAGAACCCAGCGGGATCGGGAGTGGACTGGGATGCCAGGGGAGACACCGTGGCAAGAAAGACAAGCAGTAGCCCAGAAGCCACGCGGGTTGAACTCATTGGGGTGATCCCCCGGCAAGTGAGAAGAGGGCACCACGCGTGCCTCCGGACGGGAGCGCACACGGGAACGGTCAACTCTTGGACGCCTCCGGGCGCGGGATGGTTTGCTTGGGACAGGGGTCTTCGGACCCGGATCGAGCACAAAGCGACCTGGGTCGTCCGGTTCAACCGGGCCGCCCTCAGTTCGGTCCCGCCTCCTCCACGTCGGGCCGGATCACCAACTCGGCAAAGGCCCCGTCCGAGCCGTTTCCGACCCAGAGACCGATCTTCCCGCCGGTCCGCTCCGTGAGCTCCTGGACCACCAGCGACGGCTCCCGCTCACCGTTCACGAAGACCCGCACTTCCGGCTTGTGGACCTCGATGCGGGCCCTGAAGAAGCGGGTCGGGTTGGGAGGATTGTCGATCTCGTTCTCGTACACGCCTTCGTGGTCCCGGCGCAGGACGAACCAGGTGTTGTCCGGGTGGGAGACGTACTGGACGTGATGGCTCCGGGAGAGCGGGTTGTCCGCACGGAAGTTGAAGGGGCGAAAGTAGACCGCGTCGTAGGTTTCATCGTTCACACCGCGAAAGGCGATGCCCACGAAGCTGTGCTGCGGCACGTCCTTGCCCCGGATCATGATCTCGATGGTTCCGTTCTCGAAGTCCACGTCCTCGAGCCAGGCCCCGCCGCCGCCCTCCTGCTCGTCGAACACCACCACCGTTTCGCCGCCCCGCTCCTCCAGCGTCACGGCCCGGTTCACCACCCGCCATCCCTCACCGGTGGGGATCTTGGAGAGGTCCGGCCGAATGACCTCGAGATCGGCCTCCTGGGCCGAGACCGATCGGGGGAGGACGAGCAGGGCTATCACGAGTGGCGCCAGGGCGAGGGAGGCCGCGATCATGCGCACCGAAGCGGATCGAGGGCGTCTGGGTTCAACCTGCATGGAATCTCTCCCTTGGGCTGCCGGGGATCACCGTTCCGGTGGCGGGCCTGTCGTCCCAGAGAAGATACGACGGGGGTGACCGAACCGTGACCCCGTGCTAGTCCCGTCCGGCGTCCGCTACGTTCAGGGCGTGGGTGATCACCACATGTAGCTGCCCACCCTGTGCCGCGGCTCCGTCCCCGCCAGGCCGCACGAACACGAAGCGATCACCATCCGGATGGACGTCGAAATCCCGGGCGTTGAAGGCTTGATTGAACGCGGCGGTTGGAAGGAGCTCGACCCGATTCCCCACGTCGAACCGTTCGCCGGCTACCACATCCACCGCCACCAGCGACTGGCCCTGCGGGCTGAGCTGCCGGTAGTAGAGTTTTGAGCCGTCTGGAGCCCACACGGGCCCGACCGCCCCGCCGGTCGTGACCTTGAACCGACGACCCAGATCCGGGAACGGCTCCACGTACACCTCGAACTCTCCCGAATCGTCGGACACGTATGCGATCCAGCGGCCGTCGGGAGACACCGCCGGGCTATGTTCCCGGAACTCGGAGTCGAGCAAGGGGCGGAGTCCTTCCCCATCCTCTCGGGGGAGGATGGAGACGTCCGAGTCTCCGTCTACGAAGTGGGAGACGAGTATCCACCGTCCGTCCGGGGACACATAGGGCACCGTGAGCCCGATCATGGGCTCGACCTGCTCCGGATCCCCCGATCCGTCCGCCCTGCGCCGGTAGATCCCGTCGTCATCCTCACCCGCATCGGATTCGTATAGAATCTCTTCCCCGTCGGGAGCCCACACGGGATAGGAGTTGTCCCGCTCGAAGGTCACACGGATGGAGTTGGCCCTCTGGAGGTCCCACAGCCACACATCGTCCGCCTCGGCGGCAGTGGCAGCCTCCGCCTCGTATGCGATGAATCGCCCGTCCGGGGAGAATCTGGGGTGGCGCATGAAGCCGGCCTGCATGACGGCCTCCACACCCTCATCCAGATCGACCAGGACCAGTTCGTCCCTTCCTTCGGCAGAATACCCCGACTCCAGGTATATGAGCGTGCCGGTCCGAGCAATATCGTACTCCAGCAGCCCCGTCCCCGGGCCGCGCCACGTCCCCCCATCCGTCACCCGAAATCGGGACCCCGTGACCTCACCGCTGGCCGCGTCGAAGGGCTGGGCCATGATCGATCCCCCCTCCTCACCGTAGACCAGAAAGCCCGGCTCGACGTAGCTGGGCGTCGCCCCAGGGGTCACGATGCGGTGCTCGCCGCCTGCAATGGGCATGACGGCGATCTCCTGGTCGGCGGAGCCGTCCTCCTGCATGGACATGACCCCGAACAGGACCGTGCGTCCGTCGGGCATGATGTGAGGGAATCGATGCCGAACCTCTCCTTGGAGGCTGTCCGGAACGGTCAGGACCGTGACGTCGCCGCCGTCGGAGGAGACCCTCCTGAGGCCGGGGTCCTCGCGGGTCGCAAACACGATGGAACCGTCCGCCCCCCACGATGCCCCCGCGTTGTCGGTGAGGCCGGTCAAGATGGTCAAGGGCATCCCTCCATCGAACCGAACCTTCTTCAAGACCCCGCCGGAGAAGAACCCGACCCATTCCCCGTCCGGGGAGAAGAAGGGGTGCCGGGCGCCTTCGGTGCCCGGGATCAACCGGCCCACCCTCTGGTTCAGGGGTCGCTGGAAGAGGGCGACATCGGTCCCGTTGGATGGAACGGCCTGATAGACGACCCGATCGCCCGCGGGGGAGACCGCCACCGCCCGCCCACAACAGGGCGAGTTGATCGTATGCGCGGTATCGGAGGTGATCTCGAAGGTGGCGGTGGGTGGCGGCGGCGGCGGAGACTGCACGGCGCCGTGGAGGGCCCAGCCGCCGATCAGGGCCAGGAAGGCCGCGGCGGCGGCGGTCCAGAAGGGCAAACCACGTGATGGGGCATCGGCCGGGGACTGGGCGGCAGATGCTGGGGATGCGCCGCCACCGGACTGGACATCGGTCCGGGCTGCCGGGGCGTACCGGAAAGCCTCGTCGTCCAGGGCCTCCATGAAGGCCTTGGCGCTCTCGAACCGGTCGGCGGGGAGCTTCTCCACCGCCTTGGCCACCGTCGCCGCCACGTGAGGCGGGACGGTGTGGCGCACCTCGCTGAGGGAGCGGGGCGTGTCGGTGAGAATCCGAACCAGCACGCTCTGGGCACTTGGCCCCGTGTGGGGCGGCTGCCCGGCCAGCATCTCGTACAGGACGCAACCCAGCGAGTACACGTCGCTCCGGGCGGACAGATCCCGGTCCGCGCTGGCCTGCTCGGGGCTCATGTAGTGGGGCGTCCCCAGCGAAGTCGGCCACCACGGGCCGGCCATGGTGCATGAGAATGTTGGCCGGCTTGATGTCCCGGTGGATGACCCCCTGGCCGTGGGCATAGTTCAGGGCATCGGCCACGTCCTTGGCAATGCGCACGGCGTCGGCCACGCCGAGCTGCCTCTCCCGGTCCAGCTGCTCCCTCAGCGACTCTCCGTCGATGAAGGGCATGACGTAGTAGAGAAAGCTGTCCGCCTCGCCCGAGTCGAAGAGGGGCAGGATGTGGGGGTGCTGGAGGTTCGCGGTCGTGCGGATTTCGGCCAGGAACCGATCGGCCCCGATGACCGCCGCCAGTTCCGGGCGCAGTACCTTGATGGCGACCTGGCGGTCGTGGCGAACGTCGTTGGCGAGATAGACCGTGGCCATGCCGCCCTCGCCCAGTTGACGCTCGATGCCTTAGCGGCCCTCCAGGGCGGCGTTGAGGCGATCGACGGTCTCCGAGCTCATCGGCGTATTCCTCCGGATCTGGCCTCGAGATCCCTCAGCCAGTTGTGGACCCACACCAACCCGGAGCTGCGCCCCCCGACCGCCAGCATCAGGAACTGCTGATCGTCCAGCGAGGTGTCATACGCCAGGTGCTGTGTGCCCGTGAGGACCTGCCCTTCGATGGTGAACAGGTCCTCGATCCCCACCACCACGAACGACCCCCCGGACGTATCGTATCGGGCGGCGAGGAACTGGTTCGAGGCGGCCATGAAGAACAGCTCGTACCCGTTGTTGGCCCACGCCGGCGAAAGCCCGCCCCCGGAAGACACCTGCCACTTGCCGTTCTCCACATCCGGGAAGGGCCGGACGAAGATCTCGTCCCGTCCGGTCTCATCGGAGATGTAGGTCAGCCAGCGCCCGTCGGGGGACAGATCGGGGGCCCGCTCGTTGGCTGGGGTGGCAACGAGGGGAATCCCCACGGTGTCCACCCCGGGGCGGAAGCCATAGATGTCCCGGTCGGTGGCCGTTCCGCCCACGCGGTAGACCACCCACTCCCCGTCCGGAGAGAGAAGCCCCTCTTCGATCTCCCGATCCTCAACCTTGATGGGCCGGGGCGAGCCCGTCCCGTCCACCGGCTGTTGCCAGAGCTGGGTGGGCGCACCCCTCCCGCCCTGGTCGCTGACATAGGTCAGGGAGCGCCCGTCGGGAGTCCAGCGGGGCCGCACGTTGAACGAACCGCCGAAGGTGACCCGGGTCGCGGGAGAGTCCTCCACCAGACTCTCGACCCAGAGATGGGACGAGAGGCCGTCGGCCAGGGTGAGGGCCACCCGGGACCCGTCCGGGGATAGGGCCACGGCGTCCCAAAGCCCTACCGTGAAGCCCACCTCCAGGTCGGAGGCGGGCGTGACCGTGCCGTCGCGGTCGACCCACGCGATCCCTCCCGAGGAGCCGGCCGATCCGCCCTTTCGGTACACGAGAGTCCCGGTGTCGGAGATGGAGTAATGCAGCATCGCCGAGACATCCAGCAGGACCCCCTCGGCCATGGGGATCACGGGTCCGGTGATATCGAGCGCCTTTGCGTCGAAAGGGGCCGCCATCAGCGTGCCCTCCCGGTCCCCCCACGCCAGGTATCCCTGTTTCAAATAGGTGGGATCCGAGCCCTGTCCCAGGTGCTTCACGTCCCCGGACTCGAAGTCCACCGCAACGATGGACGCGCCGGCCGGCCCCATGTTCCCCTCGGGGTACTGGGTCACCACCATGGACTTGCCACCGGGCAACACGTCCCCCGTACCCCAGATCGGCGTGGGACCCCGATACCCGGAAACCACGGGTGTAGGCACCGCCTCTCCACCCTCGAACGGAACCGACCAGATGTCTCCCAGACTCGCGCCGCGGAAGAAATAGATATTGCCCTCGTCCGACCAATCCATGACCAGAACCGCGCTGTCGGCCACGGCCCGGACCGATCCCCGGTCCATGTCCAGGACCCGGAGGTCCCCCGCAGGGCCGACGAACGCCAAGGCGGATCCGTCGGGGGAGAACACCGGCGTGAACCCACCGTCGGTCCCGGTCAGCGGCGTGGCTTCGATCCCGTCGGCGGGGCGGAGCCACAGACTCCAGGGAGCCGCCGTGCTGGGCCCCGCGTAGACCAGTCGGGACCCGTCCGGGGACAGGGCCAGGGAAGATCCGATCTGCGGCGTGAGGATGGACTGGCCCTCGGGCAGCTCGACGGTGAGTCGAAGGACGGGGGCGTCGCGATCCGCGGACGCCCTTCCGATGAGCAGGGCGCCAGCTAGACCCACCGTCGTCACCGCCAGGACCAGAGCCGCGACCCTCCAACCCCGGGAGGTCCGTGCCGCCCCATCGCTCGTGGCCTGGGCCTGCAGGGCCGTACCCCAGCGGAACTCGGGATCCTCCAGCGCTCTCCGGAACTCGCCCGCGCCGGAAAACCGGTCTGCGGGTAGGCGCTCCAGGGCCTTCAGGAGGGCGGAGTCCACATTGGCCGGCACCGATCTGCGCAGGCCGGTCGCCGGCTGGGCCTCCCCCGTGAGAATGCGACTGAGAACGGCCTGAGCCGTAGGCCCGCTGTGGGGAGGCTGACCGGTGAGCATCTCGTAGAGGACGCACGCCAGCGAATAGAGGTCGCTACGGGCGTCGGTGTCCCGATCCCCCGTGGCCTGCTCGGGACTCATGTAGTAGGGCGTCCCCACGCTCAGGCCCGTCTCGGTCAGACGGCCGCCGCCCGCTTCCTGCACGGCCAGGGCGATGCCGAAATCCGCAACCAGGGGCTCACCGTTGGCGATGAGGATGTTGGCGGGCTTGATGTCCCGATGGATGACGCCCCGCTCGTGGGCGGCCTGGAGGGCCCCGGCGAGCTTCCGCGCGATGACCACGGCCTCCTCCACCGGGAGTTGCTTCTCGCGGTCGATCCGCTCCTGGAGGGTGTCCCCCTCCACGTAGGGCATCACGTAGTAGAGGAATCCGTCGGCCTCCCCCGAATCGAAGAGGGGAAGGATGTGGGGGTGCTGGAGGTTGGCGGTGGTCCTGATCTCGGCCACGAACCGGTCACCGCCCACCATGGCGGCCAGCTCCGGCTTCAGGACCTTGATGGCCACCTTGCGGTCATGCCGAAGGTCATCGGCCAGGTAGACCTTGGCCATCCCACCCTCGCCCAGCTCCCGCTCGATGGCGTAACGCCCCTCGAGGGCGGCGTTGAGACGGGGGATGGCTTCCGCACCCGACCCGCCGCTCATCGAGGATCTCCGAAGAGCTCGGTCAAGTCCGTACCCCAGTCATCGGCGAACAACCAGAAGACTTCGTTCTCGTCGTCGATCCCGGTGGAAAGGGCGAACAGGAACCGGCTGTCGTCCCCGTCCACGTCGTAGGACGTGTGATCGTTCCCTGGGGTCAGGCCGGCGCCGAGGGCGAAGAGCGAGGTGCGGTTCGTCACGCTGAAGGGAGGGCCCGGCTCGATCTCCGCCGACATCATCAGATTGTCATTGGTCAGATAGAACAGTTCCCGCCCGCTATGGGCCCATGCGGGCTCCCGGCCACCGGCAATGGAGATCTGCCACTTTCCCTCCTCGACGTTCGGGAAAGGCCGGACGTAGACCTCGTCCTGGCCGGTCTCGGACGACTCGTAGGCGATCCAGCGCCCGTCCGGTGAGATGGTGGCCGCCTTTTCGTCGTACCCGGGATCGGCGATCAGGGGCCGCGGCTCTTCGTTCCCACCGGGACGGACGGCCCAGATATCCCTGCCATCGCCCGTCCCTTCCCGGTAGACGAGCCACTCCCCATCCGGAGACCATACGCCCTGGGAGATCTCCTTTTCCCGGGCAAGCACCAACTCGGTGGCACCGGTGGCGTTCGAGCGGCGGCGGCGAAGCTCCCGGAGCCCGTCCCCGGCCCCGACGAACAGGATGTATTCCCCGTCGGGGTACCACTCGGGCCTGAACTCCAGGCCCTCCTCGAAGGTCAGGCGATAGGCCGGTCCCTGGTCCAACTCCTTCACCCAAACGTCGTCCCCGGATTCGTCACCCTGGGCAAAGGCCACACGTCGCGAGTCAGGCGAGAGCCTCCACGAGATGAACGTCGAGGCCCTGAAAGAGAAGTCCGGGTCCACGGGGGTTCGAACACCCTCCCGATCGATCCAGTGGAAGGCCATGGACTGGGATCCCTCGGCACCGATGAGTGCCAGCAGCTGGCCCGACGGACCCACCGTCATGTCCGGAAGGATCCCCAGGTCCACCTGGACTCCCTCGAGGACCGGGACCGGCTCCCCCATGTATGTGAGCGTCTCGAGATCGAACTCCACGGCATAGACGCCGCCTCCGGGTCGCACCAGAACGAGGTGTCCCGAATCCACCCACCAGCCGGCGAGCGAGCTGGGATCGAGCTCCCGCGCCTCACCCGCCTCACCATCCCAAACCCACAGCTCCGCGCCCGCCTGGCAAGCCGTGGGACATCGGCCAAAGAGGGCGTTCCCACCCGGCAGGGCCGTCACACCGATGGTGAACCCTCGATTGACCGCCTCGAAGACCCGCTCCCGCTCCGTGCCATCCTCCCGGATCCTCCGGATCCCCATCTCCTGATCCACATAGAGCAGTGTGCCGTCGTCCAGCCACGCGATGGAGCCCACGTCCACCTGGGACGAATCGCCGATGACGGTGCTGGGCCCCCCGGCAATCGGGAGCTTCCGAACCTCGCCGTTGTTGATGTAGGCGATCCACCGCCCGGTGGGATCGATCTCCGGCGACTCCGCCCCCGACGTTCCCGAGAGGGGCCGAGCTTCGTGGGAGCCTCTCTCCTTCACCCACAATTGGGTGCCGTTGGCGCCGGGGCCCACGTAGACCAGCGCAGAGCCGTCCCGGGCAAAACCGGCCACCCCATAAAGTCGATCCAGGATCTCCTGGCCCCTGGGCATGGTGAAAACCGACCGGGTGGTCGGAGGGGGCTCTGCGGGCCCCTCAACCCGGCGACCCAGGGACCAACCCAGGATCATGGCCCCGATGGTCGCGAACAGAGCGAGGCGCCTCCAGAACTTGGATTCCCTGTTCACTCCCGTCGCCGACTCCACCGCGGCGGACTCCCCGTAACGGAATCCCGAATCGCCGAGGGCCTTCGCGAACTCCTCGGCGGTCCGGAACCGGTCCGCCGGGAGCTTCTCCAGAGCCCGCATCACCGCACCGTCCACATTCAGCGGGATGACCGTCCGAACTGCCGTCGGCTGTCGGGGCTTCTCGGTGAGGATCTTCCCCAGGACCGCCTGGGCGGTGTTCCCCACGTAGGGAGGCTCACCGATCAACATCTCGTAGAGGATGCACCCCAGGGCGTAGACATCGCTGGAGGCGGTGATGTCCCGGTCGCCGGTGGCCTGTTCGGGACTCATGTAATAGGGCGTCCCCACGCTGAGGCCGGTCTCGGTGAGCCGCCCCCCGCCCGCCTGCGTCACCGCCAGGGCGATCCCAAAATCGGCAACCAGGGGTTCCCCCCGGGAGAGGAGGATGTTGGCGGGCTTGATGTCCCGGTGGATCACCCCCTGCTCGTGGGCCACAGCCAGCGCACTGGCGATGGAACGAGCGATCCCCACCGCTTCGTCCACGGGAAGTTGCTTCTCCCGATTGAGCCGGTCGCGGAGGGTCTCCCCGTCGATGTAGGGCATGACAAAAAAGAGGAACCCGTCCGCCTCTCCCGAGTCGAAGAGGGGGAGGATGTGGGGGTGCTGCAGGTTCGCAGTGGTCTGGATCTCGGCCAGGAACCGGTCCCCTCCCACCACGGCCGCAAGGTCCGGCTTAAGGACCTTGATGGCCACCTTCCGGTTGTGCCGGAGGTCGTCGGCGAGGTACACCATGGCCATTCCACCTTCACCGAGGTCTCGCTCGATGCGGTAGCGGCCTTCAAGCGCTGCGTTCAGTCGATCGATGGCGTCGCTCATGGAGCGACCCCGAGTGCGTCACGGTTCAGATGCATGGATGTCCGGGAGTGTGGGGATGAAGCGGCGCAAACATCCTACCCGCAGGGGGTCCGGCGCAAGAATGTCCCCGCCGAGATGGGACCGGGAGGGGCCCTAGGGGGCCAGGGCCTCGCTGGCGGCCCGGCCTCTCCTGTAGACCAGTCCCACCACCATCCCGACCAGCACCATGGGGATCATGGTCCAGGCGGCATTGACGATTACGGGTACGTCGGTGAAGCGATCGGCGATCCCCCGGAACGCCCAGACGAAAACCAGGGGGAAGAACCAATTCCCCCTGTGGACCACCATGACCAGGGCCAGTGCGGCTGCGACCACCATCATGACCGCGGACCAGGCCTGGCCGTCCATCCCGAACCCGCTCCACTCCAGGTAGGTCAGGTACTGGAAGGTGTTCGAGATGAGCGCGACGGAAATCCAAGCGAGGTAGAGGGCGAACGGGTACGCCACCAGGATCCGGTCCCCCCGTCCCAGCTCCCCCCGATGCCACTCCAGCCGCTCCATGATCCACACCAGATTGACCAGGAGCGCCACCATCATGATCAGCGCCGACCCGAATCGGCTGAAGGAGAACGCGACGATCCAGGCGATGTTCAGGACGCCGTTGGTCACCCATCCCATGTGGAGCCGCCCCAGGGCCGGGCTGGTCCGCTGGCCCGGCAGCACCTGGTACACCCCGAAGGCCATGAGCCAGAGGTAGATCAGGCTCCAGATCCCGAACACGTAGTTGGCGGGCAGGAACCAGGACGGATAGCGGTTGGCGATGAGCCCGATGGACTCGCCGCTCAACCCCCCGGATCCGGCCAGGCCGTTCAACCACAGGACCAGGACCAGGACCGCGAGATTGAGGGCCTGGAGAACGGGCGGATGGACCGGCTCCACCGCACCGGCCCCGCCACCAAAGGGGGTGTCTTGCTCGTCGCTCATCACATCGGGGCTCCCGTCAATTACCGAGCCGGTTCTTGAGCTCGTCGATCCAATCGGTCCAGACCACGACCTGGCCGCTCATGCCCCCCAGGGCTTGAGCCAGCACGAACCGTCGTCCGTCCGGATGGACGTCGTAGGTGGCCTTGGTCGACCAGGGCCCTCCGAAGAAGTCGCCCTCGAAGAGCCGTTCCCGGGCG
This sequence comes from Gemmatimonadota bacterium, assembly GCA_039591855.1. Lineage (GTDB taxonomy): Bacteria > Gemmatimonadota > Gemmatimonadetes > Longimicrobiales > Gaopeijiaceae > JBDHCV01. Next base: position 21,587 of record JBDHCV010000045.1, read on the forward strand.
GTGACCGCGAGGCCCCCTTCTGCATCGAACTCGAGTTCGGCCACCATCATGGCCTGGTCGGTCCGGAAGAAAATGCGACGCCCGTCCGGCGACCAAACCGGCTGGCCCCCACCATCCGCGGACACCTGGATCCTTCCACCCGGCCCAGGGAAGGGGCGAACGTAGACCTGGAACCGTCCCGACTCGTTCGAAGCGTAGGCCAGCCATCTGCCGTCCGGCGAATAGCGCGGGGCGAGTTCGTCGGTTTCCCCGGCCGCAAAGGGGTTGCCGACGGTGTCTCCGTCCATCCCGAACACGACGATGTCGAAGCGATCCACCGAAGGGTCCGGGCCCACGTTCTCGGTGATCGCCAGATAGCGCCCATCCGGCGATGCCGACGCACCCATGATCCAGCGGCCGGGGAGCTCCAAGAGTACGCTCGGCTCGTCGCTGGCGTTGGCGGCCCGCCACCAGATCCGCTCTCGATCGGTGCGGAACGCGGTGGAGCCGGCCCCTGCGAGGACGCGCCGACCGTCGGCGGTCCATTCCACCAGGTGGGGGTCCAATCCCACCCCCAACTGGGACAGGAGTCCCGTCTCCAGGTCGAAGGTCCATAGCTCGCGCCGATCCCGGATGGGCCCCCCGCCCATCGCCAGGGTACGCCCATCGGGCGAGAAGCGTGGAAAGATCTCCTCTACCGGGTCGGAGAGAACGGACCGCTCCACGTTGCCCCGGTCGTCCACCAGGAGCAGTTCGTACTCGTCCGACCGGATGGTCATGGCCAGGGTCCCGCCGGGGGAAAGGGTGGCGATGTCCATCCCTTCCGGAACATCGGGCACCGGGATCGGCTCCCCCACGGTCCTGCCCTCACCTTCGTCCCAACCCACCGCCATCAGGTTGCGCCCCCGGTCGATGAACAACAGGACGCCGTCGGCCACCCCGACGATGGACGTGGCTCCTCCCGGGACCGTCCCGCCCAGGTCCAACTCCTCGAAGGAGCCGTCTTCCATGGAAGCCACCGACAGCCCGATCCCCCTCTCCCCCCGGAAGTCGATGAAGATCGCGGCGTCCCCGCCGGAAACGACGACCGGCTCATGGTGCATCCCGTCGGTGACCGTGAGCGTGTCGACGGCCGAGGTCCCGGCCCTCACCCGGGTGAGACCGGGGAAGTCATCGTTGTAGGCGAGCATCCCGAAGATGAGGTCCCCGTCGGGGGTCCAACCCATTCCAATGGGATAATTGGGCGGCTCGGCCAGGGTGATCGGCGCCCCGCCTCCGAAGGACACCTGTCTGACGGTGCCGTCGGCATCGACGAAGGCCACGGACCGCCCATCCGGCGTGATTGCGATGAACTCGGCTCCCTCGGTTCCCTCGATGGGTTGCACGCCGACCGCATCCAGGGAGCGGCGGTAGAGTCGGGACTGGCCCTGGCTGAATCCCTGGAACACCAACTCCCCGCCATCGGCGGACAGGGCGAGGTGCCGACCGGCCCTGACACCGTCGGGCCCAGTCCCCGAGATCTCGAACCGGACCGGTCGGGCACCGGCCGAGTCGGATAGCGGTGATGGCCGCAGGAACGCCAGCGCCGCAAACGCCACGGCCGCGATGGCGATCGCCCACGGCACGACACGCCCGACCCCCGTCCCGCCCCCCGCCGACCGCACCCCCGGATCCTGGTGAGGCCCGGTCCTCCCCGGGTCCCCTCCGGCCGGTCCGCCCTCCAGTCCACGGGTCCCACCTGACGCCGCCGAACCGGGATGGAAGGGCACGGTTCCTGGCTCGTTCAGCGCCCGGGCCATTTCCGCGGCCGAACCGAAACGGTCGGCGGGGAGCTTGTCCAGGGACCGGAGCACCGCCGCGTCCACGTGCGGGGGAACGGACCGCCGCACCGCCGACGGCGGGGACGGATCGGCCGTGAGGATCCGCCCGAGGATCGCCTGGGCCGTGCCCCCCTGGAAGGGCGGCTCCCCCGTGAGGGTCTCGTAGAGGACGCACCCCAGTGAATAGATGTCGCTGCGGGCATCCGGGTCCCGGTCGGCGGTGGCCTGCTCCGGGCTCATATAGTATGGGGTCCCCAGGGAAAGCCCGGTCTCCGTCAGCCTCCCGCCTCCCGCCTCCTGCACCGCCAGGGCGATACCGAAGTCGGCGACCTGGGGCTCGCCGTTGGCCAGCAGAAGGATGTTCGCCGGCTTGATGTCCCGATGGACGATGCCCTTGTCGTGGGCCGCCTGGAGGGCCCCCGCCACTTTGGTTGCGATGGCCACGGCCTCCGCCACCGGCAACTGCTTCTCCCGGTCGATCCGGTCCCGCAGCGTCTCCCCGTCGATGTAGGGCATGACGAAGAAGAGAAAGCCGTCGGCCTCTCCGGAGTCGAACAGGGGAAGGATGTGCGGGTGTTGGAGGTTGGCCGTGGTCTTGATCTCGCCGAGAAACCGCTCGGCCCCCAGCATGGCGGCCAATTCCGGACGGAGGACCTTGATCGCCACCCGGCGTTCATGCTTCAGGTCTTCGGCGAGATAGACCGTGGCCATGCCGCCCTCACCGAGCTGGCGCTCGATGCGATAGCGGCCCTCCAGGGCGGCAGTGAGGCGCCCGATGATGTCGCTCATCGGCCTGGCCTCTCGAGGTCCGAGGTCATAGACGCGGGAATCCGAATGTGCGGGGATGCGGTGGGCGCAAACATCCTATCGAGGTGCACCGGGGCGCAACACTCTCATCACGACCTGGTGCCCGGTTCACGCTCCCCGGTGCAGCTCACCCCGCCGGGGCCGCCTCCGGGGCGGGCGTCCGGTCCGGTCGCCCGCGACGCCGCTCCAACTTCTCGCGGATATCGTGCGCGACCGCCTCGGTGATGGGGTAGGACGCCACGGCCCAGATGGCCAGCGCCGAGGCGATCATGGGCACCCACACGTCGAACAAGCGCATGAGGAAGATGGTCCGCTCTGCCTGCGCACCGTTCAGGGCCACGTCGAAACCGGTAGCATTCAGCAGGAATCCGCCGCCGGCCAGCGCCGCGGCCATCCCCAGCTTCACCACCCACCAGTAGATGGAGCCGAACATTCCCTCACGCCGCTCATGGGACTCCAACTCGTCGAGGTCCACTACGTCGGCGATCATGGATCCCATCAGGGTGAACAGGCCTCCTAGGCCGAAGGCCATGAGGGGCGCGGGGACGATGACGAGCCAGGGGATGTCCGGTCGGTAGCAGACCCACTTCAGGGCGTATCCGACGATGGACAGTCCTGTCGTGACGAAAAAGGCGCGTCGCTTTCCGATCTTGGTCCCGAGCCACGTCACGATCAGGATGACCACGAAAGTGGCCACGGCGCCCACGGTCCCCGCGTACCCTGCGTATTCGGCCCCGCGCGCCTGGTCGCCGGCGAAGACGTAGTAGATGATGACGTACGTCGAGAAGGCCGAGATGAGAATGAAGCCGTTGAAGACCAGGAACGTCGCCGCGCAGAGCTTCAGGAAGGGCTTGAACTTCAGGGTCGCCGCGAACCCCGAGAAGAACGACTTGAGTTGCTCGCCGATCTTGATCCCGTTGGACACCTGGTGGGTCTCGAGGACCTCATGTTCCGCGATCTCCTTGAAGCGCTCCCGGAGGAAGATGGCCGGAAGCACCCCGAGGAGGATGGCCACGATGCCGATGATGATGGCCAGCCGCGAGGCGCCGGTGATCTGATCGTCGAACCAGGCCTCGTTGGTCATGATCCAGAGGAACCACGGGGACACCACGTAGGCGAGTTGGCCGATGAAGTTCTGGACCCCCATGAGGCGCGTGCGCTCATGGTAATCGGGGGTCAACTCGTAGCCCAGAGCCACCCATGGCGTGGCGAACATCGTGTAGGCGAGATAGAAGACCAGCGACCCCGAAAGGAAGAACCAGAAGTAGAAGGCCTCGCTCTGCCCCCGGGGCAGTTGCCAGAGGAGAGCGTAGACGATCCCCACCAGAATGGCTCCCACGAAGATGTAGGGTCTGCGCCGGCCCCACCGGGATCGGGTCTGGTCGGAGATATACCCCATCAACGGATCTGTGATGGCATCCGTGAGGCGGGGAAGCGCCCCGAGCAATCCCACCAGGGCCGGGTTCATCCCCAGCCCCAGATTCAACACGATGACCATCCCGCCGATGGCGGCGGCCAGCATGTTGTTGACGAAGGCCCCGGCGCCGTAAGTGACCCGTTGGAGGAACGGGACTCGGTCCTCGGGGGCGGTGGCGTAGTGCGGCGTCTTCTGCTCCGAGTCTCCCCGCCGGTGCCAGGCGGAGAGCGCACGCTGAAGGAGAGACGCCTTTCCGGCCTTCTCGCCGCTCACTGGGCCTTCCGGTAGACCCGTACCCAGTCGACGAGCATGGTCTGGGGAAAGCGGGTGGAGGCATCGGGCGGACCCGGCCAAGCGCCCCCGACGGCCACGTTGAGGATGAGGTAAAAGGGATGATCGAACACCCACTCGCCGGGCACGTCGGTCCGATCCACGGCATGGTATAGAGAGTCGTCCACGAACCATCGGATCTGGCTCTGGTCCCACTCCACGGCGAACCGGTGGAAGTCCAGATCGAAGCGGCTACCCTCGAGGATGTACATGCGGCTGATCGCGTTCGACGCGGAGTAGCCCGGGCCATGGATGGTACCGTGCACCTCCTGCGGCCTCTGGCCCAGGTATTCCATCACGTCGATCTCACCCGTCTGGGGCCAACCCACCGCATCGAAGTCGGCTCCCAGGAGCCAGAACGCCGGCCAGATTCCCTTCCCCACCGGGAGCTTGATCCTCGCCTCGAACCGCCCATATGTGGGTTCGAACTTGTTCTCGGTGGTCATCCTGGCCGAGGTGTAGTTCCTGCCCTGATAGGATTCCTCCCTGGCCGTGATGGCCAGGTTACCGTTGCCGTCCAGGGAGGCGTTCTCAGCGCGATCCGTATCATACTCCAGTTGGCCGTTGCCCCAGTCCGTGCCGATATCGAACCCCCACTTGCCGGGGTCTGGCAGCTGGCCAGCGGGGCCCTCGAACTCATCCTCCCAGACGGGGATCCACTCCGCGGGGGCCTCCCCCCCTCCGCTGTCTCCGCAGGCGACGATTCCCAGAGCTGCCAGCGGCAGGAGGGCGACGCCCGACAGGAGGAACGAAACGAGAAAGCGCGTCCATGACATCAGGCCGCCTTGGGGAAGAGTGAGGGTGAGTCCAGCGCAGCCCCGAGAACGAGTGTGGCAGCGCCGATGGCGACCGACCGTGGGCCCAGTTCGCTGGTCCGGATCTCGGAGGCGGCCACCGAACTGACCAGCGTGCGCGGCAGCACCGCCTCCCTGAGAGGCACCAGAAGGGTCTCTCCCAGCCGGGCCAGATTCCCGCCCACGATGATAGAGGAGGGGTTCATGAGATTGAGGACCTCCGCGATGGCGAGGCCCAGGTAGTCGGCCGCCTCTCGTACGACTTGGAGGCCCAGGGGATCGCCTCGAAGGGCAGCGTCCTCCACGGCGTCTATCGTCAATTTCCCATCGGCGAGAAGGCTGTCGGGGTAACGAGGGCGGAGTGCCTCGGCCCTGGCCACGAGTGCCTGGGAGCCCACCACCGTCCCCAGGCAGCCGCGGTTGCCACAGATGCAGGGCTCCCCGTCGGGGACCACGGCGATGTGGCCGATTTCCCCCGCGAACCCGCTGGACCCTCGATAGATCGCCCCGTTCATCATGTGTCCTGCGCCGATTCCGGTGGAGATCTTCACGTAGGTAAAGTCGTCCTTCCCCATTCCGGCGCCCCACCAACGCTCGGCCAGCGCCCCCAGGTTGGCGTCGTTGTCCACGAGGATCGGGACCCCGAAGCGCACACCGAGGGGCTCGAACCCCGTCCGCCCCTCCCACGCCGGAAGAACCAGTCTAGACACGTGGCCCGGGTCGGCCGGGTCGACGGGCGCAGGCATGGAGACGCCGATGCCCACCAGGGGCCGTCGAGCATCTCGAAGGCACTTCTCGCACAACTCCATCATCACGGATCGGGTACCCTCCGGGTCCGTTCGCACAGGATGGGATCGATCATGGAAGGCCAGCACCCGTCCCCGGAGGTCCGTGAGCGCCACGGCCACGTGGGTCGCCCCCAGGTCCACGCCGAGGATCACGCAGGCGTCATCCCGGAATTCCAGGAGGATGGGCCGGCGTCCCCCACTGCTGGGCCCGTCCCCCGCCTCACGGACGAGACCGGTGTCGAGGAGGATGGAGACCGCATCCGACACGGTGGAGCGCGAGACCGCCAACTTCCTGGCGATCTCGGCTCGGGACACGCGCTGTTCCAGCCAGATGACCTTGAGGATCTGGTCGATGATGGGTCGAACCTGCGCCGAAGGGCGACCGGGGTCATCCACGGTTCCGGTGATCACCTCCCTGAAGGCTGGGGACTCGAGGGCCGGAGTGACAGCCACTCACTCGCCTCCAGGCGCGGGGGCGCCACCCACCGGGCCGAACGAGATGTTATCGAAGTACACCACATTGTCGGAAGTCCGGTCGGCATTGAAGTCGGGGAACACCACCAAGCCCGTGATGTCGGTGTTGATGGGGCCGATGACACCCGAGAAGTCGAAGGTCAGCTCTTCCCACTGATTGATCACCGTGTTGGCCACCTTGATCTCGCCGGTGGAAGCGGCCCCCTGTTCGAACTTGATCCCCACGTCGCTGATGACCGACTTGTAGACCATGATCTTCACGATGGCGTTGCTCGCGTCCAGCGTGAACGTCTCCTTGTCCAGGGTCTGCGTTCCGGCCCAGGGCTGGCCGGCCTGCCTGGCCGTGAACTTGGCGACCGTTGCCGAGGTATTGGCCCCCGTCGCATCCGGATTGGAAACGACTTCGAGGGCCGGATTGTCGACGTTTTCAAACACGTTCCACGTCCAGGACGCCCCGATCCCGCCGGGCTCGAAGTCGATGACGCCACTGCCACCGCCGGAGGCGGCGTAGAAGTAGACGTTGTCCACGAACACCGTGGGCAGGTCGCCGGAGAGGATCATCTGGGCCAGGTTCGTGCGACCCGCCAGCCCCGTGAACTCGCTCAGCGGGATCTCCAGCTTCAGTCCCCACCCTCACCGACGATCCCGTCGGCTCCCGCGTCCACCAGCTTGATCTTGAAGATCTTCGGCACCGCCGTCTCGTCCGGCGTCCACGCGTTCATGTGGAAATACGTCATCGCCGTGGCGTCGATGGGCTCCGACGTGAACTCGATCCCCGCGAACACCAGGTTGCTGTACTTCTTCGTGTCCACGCCCTGGATCTGGATGTCCTCCAGGTCCGCCATGTCCCAGCCCGCCGACCACGTGTCCACCGTCACGTCGTCGTACGCGTTGCTGAACAGCGAGATCACGTTCGCCGCGTCTTCCGTCGGGGTCGGGGCCGGGGGGGGGAGGATCACCACCGTCGTAGAAGAGGATGTTGTCCAGGTAGGCGGTCGAGCTGGAGCTCGTAATGATCATCTGGGCCAGATTCGAGCGCGCCGCCAGGCCCGAGAAACGATCCAGGGGGATCTCCAGGACGCTCCAACCCCCGGCGACCATTCCCGGGGTCGTCTCCGGGGTCAAACGGATCTCGCTCTCACTGTCGTCATCGCCCTCACCGACGATCCCGTCGGCCCCCGCGTCCACCAGCTTGATCGTGAAGAACGTGGGGTCCTGGATCCAGACGTCGGCCCTCATGTACGTGGTGGCCGTCGCGTCGATGGGCTGCGACGTGAATTCGATCCCCGCGAACACCAGATTCGTGTACTTCTTGGTGCTGTTTCCGTCGATCTGGACGTCCTCCACGTCCGCGTTATCCCACTCCGCCGACCACGTGTCCACCGGCTCGTTGGTGTATTCGTCACTGAACAGCGAGATGACCTTCTCGGCGTCGTAGTCCGGAGCGGGGGCCGCCTCGGTCGGGCCCGCTGCGGTGGTGACCGTGATGGTACCGGACGCGGGCGTGCTCCCCAGACTGGCGGTGATTTCGGCCTCGCCGGCCCCTACGATCAGTATCTCGCCGTCCTCGTTGACCGTCGCGACAGACTCGTCGGACGACGTGAAGTCGAGATAGCCGGGCGAGGCATCCACCACCTGATCCTGACCATTCACATCGAAGATGACCGTGGTGCCTGAAATGGGGATTGTCTGCCCCACCTCCGCAGCGATCGTCGTGGTTTCGAGGAATGGGCGGGGACTGGCGATTACGCCCGTCTTCTCGTACCCGATGTCCGCGAACCAGACCTGGTATCCGACCCCCCCGTCCGCGGCGTCGGCGTACTGGAACATACCCGCCTCTTGAATGAGCCTCTCGGACAGCGGGATCGGCAGGATGTACTTGGTCCACGTCGTCGAGATCTGAAACGGATGGCTGAGGGCTACGAAGCGGCTTGTCCCGCTGTTGTCGTTGCCCAGTCCGACCAGTTCGATCGTCGCGGCGACGGAGCCCTTCGCCCAGAAGGTGACGGCGTCATAATCCGTGAGGTCCCGGGCGCCCTCCGCTACGAACGCTCCACCGGCATAGTTGCCCGAGGGGTCGTCAGGGGACGGCACGGTGAATCTCAGCGTAGGCAGGTCGCGAAAGCGCTCGATCCGATCGAGATCCAGGGCGTCGACTTTCGAGTTCCCAAACGCCTGAAACTGAATGCCGGGGGCGAACTCGCCCTCGAAGATCACGCCTTCCGACGGGAACGAGGCCGGCCCGAGAGAGTCGAGGTCCCTGGTGCAACCCCAAGCCGTAAAGGTGAGGAGGGCGATGAGGGACAGTCCGAGGAGGCTCTTGGACTTCATGGATCTACTCCGGAACAGTTGACACAGATCGATGCCGACGGGCTGAGCCCGTCCAAACGGGTAGGCGCTTCTATCCATCGGTAAGGCGGAGCCCATGCCCCCGTGGGAACAGTGGCTCGGAATTGAATGGACTCTGGGACCGGGTGAGCGCCTGGCTTCCCGGCCACGAGAATGAGAGCCGACCGGTAAAGTCGTGCTCCCCAAACAGCACATCCGCGACTCCCTGGCCTTCCGAACCCGGGAGCCAGGCGGCGATGAAGGCCGAGGACGCGGCCATCTCCTCGTCGGCCACCAACGGCCGACCAGAGACCAGGATTGCGACGAGGGGGGTGCCGCTGGAGGCGATTCCGCGGATGACCTCCAAGTCCTCCGGGTGAAGGGCCGAGAGTTGGAGCGTCTGACCGTATGGGGCCAGATCCGCCCGATCCTGATGGGGCCGGGACCCGGGTTCCACACGCTCAGCCGAGCGAATATCACCCATTCCTTCGGCATACGGCCGCTCACCGATCACCACGACGGCCAAGTCGAACTCAGAGGGATCGACGGACGCGATATCGGGATCCAACACTGCGTCGGGAGCGTTCTCCAGGATGCCCTCCCAGATGGACGTCCCCCCCTCCACGAATTCCTGTCCTGAGGTCCCCTGCCAGGCGATGGTGAACCCACCACACTGGTGGCCCCGATCGTGGGCGTTCTTCCCCGCGACCAGAATCCGGGCGTCCCTCTTGAGCGGAAGGACGTCCCCCTCGTGCTTGAGAAGAACCAGGGATTTCCGGACGGCTTCCCGGGCCACGGCCCGGTGCTCCGGAGATCCGAAGCTCGCGTGCCCTGACCACCGGCGCTGCGAGGGACGTGGGCGCTCGAAAAGGCCGCAGGCGAGCTTCACCCTGAGGATGCGACGAACGGCATCGTCGATCCTCTCCATCGGGATCCGGCCGCGCTCCACGCCCGACTTCAGACCTTGGATGAAGCGTCTCCATTCCACCGAGACCATGAACATGTCGATCCCGGCATTGGCCCCGAGCACGATGGCTTCTTGAGGGTCGCTGGAAAGCTGGTCGATCCCGTCCCAATCCGAGATCACGAACCCGGAGAATCCCAGTTCGTCCTTCAACACCTGGGTGAGGAGGTACTCGTGCCCGTGACACTTGACCCCATTCCAGCTGTTGTAGGACGCCATGACGGTCAGGACCCCGGCATCCAGGGCAGGCAGGTACGGCGCGATGTGGATCGCCCTGAGTTTGTCCTCGGTCAGGGTGGTCTCACCCTGATCGACGCCCTCCTCCGTCCCACCGTCCCCGACCCAGTGCTTGGCGCACGCGATGACCGAGTCGGACCCCAGGTCGCCCTGAAGGCCCCGGACGAATGCCGAGGCGTAGCGGGACACGATCTCGGGGGTCTCACCATAACTCTCGTAGGTCCGGCCCCAACGGAGATCCCGGGCCACCGCCAGGGTGGGCGCAAAGGTCCACTCCACGCCCGTGGCGAGGATCTCCCGGGCCGTGACCCGGGCGATGCGCTCCAGCAGGTCCGGATCATTCGCGGCACCCAGGCCGATGTTGTGGGGAAACACCGTGGCGCCCCGGACGTTGTTGTGGCCGTGGATCGCGTCCACACCGTAGAGGAGGGGGATGGCCGGGGCGCCATCCGGACGCTCCTCCGTGGAGGCCGCCCAGTAGGCGTCGTTCATGGCGACCCAGTCCGCGGGTGTGTTCTCACCCGGGGTGGACCCGCCACCGGAAAGCACCGAGCCGATATGGAAATCCCGCACCTCGTCGGGCGTGATCGCCATTCTTTCGGCCTGGGTCATCTGGCCCAGCTTCTGGTCCAGGGACATCCGGCCGAGCAAGGCCTCGATCCGAGCCTCGAAGGAGGCCGCGCTCACGGGTCGCTCAGCCATGGCCAACCACCTCGAACTCGGTTCGGAGGGTCGCGGCGGAACTACCCCCGACCCAGGCGTGGAACTGTCCGGGCTCGGTGCGCCAAACCATGTCCCTGCCATGGAACGCCAGGTCGTCGGTTCCCAACTCGAAGCTCACGCGCCGCGTCTCACCCGGCTCCAGCCGCACCCGCTGGAATCCCTTGAGCTCACGGACCGGGCGGGTGACGCTGCCCACCAGGTCCCGGACGTAGAGCTGCACGACCTCCTCCGCCTCCACAGCTCCGGTGTTCTCGACTTCGACGGAGACGGAAACCACCTCTCCCAGGGGAACCACCGTCTGGGCGCATTGCAGGTCCCGGTACTCGAATTCAGCGTACGAGAGACCGTAGCCCAGGGGATACAGGGGAGTGTAGTGGACGTCCATGTGGAAGGAGGTGTTTCCAACGGACAGCTGGGGGGTGCCCCGGTCGATGTCCTCCACATGGATGAACGACTCGGGATCCACTGGCTTTCCGGTGTTCTTCTGGGCCGAATAGATGGGGATCTGCCCCGTCACCCGGGGGAAGGTCACCGGGAGCTTGCCCGAGGGAGCTTCCACTCCGAGAAGCAGGTCCACCAGGGCCGGGCCGGCCATGCTCCCGGGATGCCAGGCGTACAGCAGGGCATCCACCCTCTCCGGAACACCCTGAAGAGCCAGGGGTCGCCCGGCCATGATGACCAGCACGACGGGGGTCCCCGTCTCTGCGATGGCCGCGATCAGGGCCTCCTGCTCTCCTGGCAGCCGGATATCCGCTCGGCAATGCGCCTCTCCGGAGAGGATCGCCTCCTCGCCGAGGAAGAGGATCGCCACATCGGCCTTCCCACTCGCCTCCACGGCATCCGCGAACCCTCCGCGATCTCGGCTCCAGGTGGTTTCGAGGGCCCGGACGTAGTGGACCTCGATGTCACCGAGCGCACCTCGAAGGGCCTGGAGTGGGGTCACACTCAGCCCGGGGTCCCCGTCGAAAACCCAGGTTCCCAACTGCTCCGCAGGCTCGTCGGCCAGGGGACCGATCACCGCCACCGATCCGAGGGCGCCCGGATCCAGCGGGAGGGTCCGGTCGCGGTTCTCCAGAAGGACGATGCTCTGGAGTGCAGCCTCCTTCGCTGCGTTCAGGTGCGGTCGGGAACCAGCGACGGGAAGAACGAACGGGTCGGTCATCCAATCCCGGAAGAGGCCCAGCCGCACCTTCGCCCGGAGGACGTTGGAGACCATGGAGTCGAGACGGGCCTCGGGAACCACCCCCTCCTCCACCAGCACCGCGAGGTGATGGGCATAGGCGTCGCCGGCCATCTCCATGTCCAGACCGGCCCGGGCGGCCTCGACGGCGGATTCCCGGTCGTTCCCGGTAATCCCATGGATGGCGAGCTGCCGGATGGAATCCCAGTCGCTCACCACGAAGCCGTCGAATCCCCACTCCTCCCGGAGCACCCGGTCCAGGAGAAACGCGCTGGCGCTGGCCGGAACCCCATCGATGTCGCTGAACGACGTCATGACCGAAAGAGCACCGGCGTCCAGGGCCGCCTTGAACGGAGGGAGGTGAACATTCCGCAGTTGGTTCTCGGGAATGTCGGTGGTGTTGTAATCCCGTCCGCTCTCGGAGGCCCCATACCCGGCGAAGTGCTTCGCACAGGCCCCGATGCACCCGGGCAGGGAGAGGTCGTCGCCCTGGAACCCCCGGACCATCGCCGCAGCGAATCGGCCCGTCAGGTAGGGCTCCTCTCCAAAGGTCTCCGCGACTCGGCCCCAACGCGGGTCACGGCCGATGTCCATCATGGGCGCAAAGGTCCAGTTCACTCCCGATCCGGCCGCCTCGAGGGCAGAAACCCATGCTGCCTTCCGGGCCAGGTCGGGGTTCCACGTGGCGGCCATCCCCAGGGGGATGGGGAAAACCGTCTTGAAGCCGTGGATCACGTCCCGCCCGACGAGCAGGGGAATCCCGAGGCGGCTCTCCGTGGCGGCCAGCCTCTGGAGCTCGTTCACCGTATGCAGATCCACCTCGTTGAGAACCGCCCCGATCCGACCCGAGCGCACCCCGTCGGCAAGCCACTCGGGCACGTGCCCTCCGGCCGCGTTGACCAGGTTGAGCTGGCCCACCTTCTCCGGCAGGGTCATCGCCTCGAGGAGCTCCCGTACCTGGGCCTCCACCGAGCGCTCAGACGTCGTCACGGACATCCGCTGCCGTCCTCCCGAGGATCGCCGCGATGCATCAGAATCCCACCTGGAAATAGGTACGGATCTCCCATTCCCGGCCGTTGTCTCCGGGTAGGGTGGCATCACACGTGGCGGTTCCGTCCGGCTCCGGCACCGTTCCGGGGCAATAGCGGTTGGAGTATTCGTTCAGCGTCCGGTACGTACCCCTGATCCCGAACCGGGTGTTGGGGTTGTCGAACCAGCCGGGCAGATCGAAGGAGCGGGAGATGTCTCCCGTCAGCTGCAGGGGGAAGGTGTAGTTGAAGTCCCGGTGGTAGTCGTAGGGCCCCCAGTCGTTGACCCGGGCCGCCGCGCCGAACTTGAAGGCGCTCCACAAAACCCGACCCTCGGCCCCGTAGCGCTTGACGAGCCGCACGTCGTCGCCGTTGGCCTGCCCCGTGCCCCCGTAGAGGTTCATGATCCAGCCCACGGTGGGGTTGGCCTTGGAGATCAGCCTGGCCCGCACCTCCCAAAGGTCCTGGGCCGGCGGCGCACCGGGGAACGCAAAGGGCGTCCGTCCGTCCGCCAGGAAGCCGATGGCCGCGTCCTGGGTCGTCGGGTGGTGCCGGTAGGTGAACCCGACGCTGGCGGCGAAATTGGCATCCTCTTTCTCATCGCTGTCCCAGTCGTACATCCAGGTGGCTGGAGTCGGGTCGTACGTGAGGAGGAGTTCTCCTGCCGTCGTCTCGCGGTTGGCCCGCACGATGAAGGGGTCGTCGATGATATTCCTGGGACGGCCCGGATCGGGGACGTCACTGGGGATCGGGCCGACGAGGGGCTTCTGCCACAGGAAGTTCGGCGCGATCTGAAAGTCGCCCATGGAATAGGTGAACCCACTGATCACGTTCCACTGGTTCCCCGAGCCACTGTCCTTGAGGGTCCATCCGGTGAAGATCTGGTCCTGATCGAACCCTCCACCGCTGGCCACGAGGCTCATGGCCGCACCCTGGACATACCAGTTCCAGCGGCCGCTGGAGAAGGAAACCCGGGCCTTACCACCCCACGTGTCGGAGGATTGCACCTCGTCCTCCAGGAGGCGGTAGTCGCCGCTCTCGCCATCTGCGATCTGGAAGGCCCGGCCCTCCAACTTACTTCCGCCCCATAGGCCTCCGAGATTGACCTCGAAGGGCCCGACCTCGGTCTCCACGTGAATGGTGGCCCGGCGGTTCTCGGGCGGAGGAACCGCGAACGAGGCGTTGAGGGTGAGCGACCGCTGGAAGTCCTCCTGGAACAGCCCTGTTGTCAGGAATGGACCGATCTGCCGCTGATACTTGGCCAGAAGCGAGGGGTTCGCACCCCACCAGAGCTCTGGACCGAATGCCAGGGCGAGACCCTCCAGGGTGCCCTTACCGTAGAACTCCACCCCGAGAGGGGCGGCGCCGTTGTAGATGTCCAGATTCGGGCCGTAGTTGGCCTCCCGGTAGAGGTTGAAGAAGTCCCCCTCGTAGGCCCAGTGGTAGTGCCCGGTGCGATAGAACGCTTCCAGTCGGAAACGCTGATCCTCCCAGGAGAACCCTGCCTGGTACATCTTGACCCGCTCCAGGTCCTCGAGGGCGAGGCTGCCGTCGGCGGTCTGGATGGTCTTGGTGCGGCCCCGGTTCTCGTAGAAGATCTCATCGATGGGGTTCCCAGGGACGTTCCCCAGGATGTTCACCGACATGAATCCCGTGAAGTTGGGCTTCGGCTCCACCGCGGCGGTTACGTAGAACGACTCGAGGTGGTCGAATCCCTGGAATGACGGGCGCTGATCGGACCCTTCGACGGGGTTGTCGGGAGTGCTGATGCGCTCTCCACCCGTGCTGTAGGTCTCCAACTCCATCCGGACCTCGCTCAGGCGGACCGGCCCCAGCTTGTTCACACCCAAAGCAGCCTGGTCGGCTCTTGCAGCCAGAGCAGCCTGCTGGGGGTCCAGGGAGCTGAAGTGGGCGTTGATGGCCCCCAGGTCCGTCTCCGGGCCGTAGGGATCCAGGGTGTAGGCATCCTTCAGGGCGTAGTAGGCGGCCCGCGGGAAGAGCTCGTAGAGTCCCTTTCCATCGGGCCGACCCTTGGCGGTGATCCCCCACCACTCCTCATTCATGTTGTTGCGGCCCTCGACGTAGTCCTCGGGATAGGCGTCGTTGGGCCAGGAGGCATTGATGTCCTGGATGTCCAGCCGCTCCGTCTGCCGGTACTTCCACCAGCCGTCGCTCCACTGGAACGTGAGTCCGCCTATGGCGTTCCCCGCCAAACCCTTTCCGTAGGAGTTCTCGTAGATCTCCCGCCACTGGGCCAGGAGATAACGGGCCTGGGTCACCTGGTCTTCTTCAAGCTCCTTGGCGTTGAAAGCATCCGCACCGAACTCGGTGAGCATGACCGGGATGCCCAGGGTGGCCTCAACGCGATCGAACAGATCCCTGAAGGAAATCCCCCGATAGACGTTGGAGCCGAACACATCCAGGCCGGGAACCTCCTCGGCGATGATGTCCAGGTACTGGAGGTCCCCGTTGGCCATGGCGACGGGCCGAGTTGCGTCGATGGCCTTAACAGCCTGAACCACCTCACCAAAGAGCGAGTAGAGGTGGCGGGCTCTCGCGGCATCCCGTTCTCCCTCGGGAAGCGCTTCGGTCTCCGCCGAACTCCAGACCAGGCCGTAATTGTTCTCGTTCCCGAGTAGCCACATCAGGACCCCGGGCGAATCCTGGAATTCGGCCACCATCTCCGACACCTCGGCGAGGATGGCCTCTCTGACCCGAGGGTCGCTGTAGTCGGTATTGGGGTCGTACACACCGTAGACGTTGTGCCCATAGCGGCCCACGGCGTGGTTCAGAATCGTGAAGATCCCGTACTGCTCGTAGATGTAGTTCACCCACCGCTTCGGAATCCCCACGTACACCCGGATGGCGTTGACACCCATGTTCTGCAGGAGAGGCATCTCCCGGGCGAGGGCGGCCACGATGATCTCATCCGGCTGACCCCAGAAGTTGTAGGTCGTGGTCGTGCCGATGGGGTAGTAGTCCCAGTTCATGCCCAGGACCATGAAGTCCTCGCCATTCACCTGGAGCTTCGTACCGCCTCCGTCGGCGATCACGCGCACCTCCGGCCGCTGAGCCGCCAGAGTCATGGGGAGAACGAAAAGGAACGCGAGGGCAATCGCAGCGAGCCGAATGGTCCGGCCGAGCCGCAGTCGAGTCGAATACATCGGGGCCTCCACCCATGAGCCAACCTCTCCGTCCACCGGTCGCCGGTGGACCGCTGCCCCCGGGATCCCGCCGCCGCAGCGGTTCGGCCTCGAAGAGACAAGGGATCTGGACAGCCTTTGTTCGGTCACCGGACAAAGTGAGAACCGGCTGGCGAGCTGTCAAGAGCCATGTTTGCATGGTGTTCTTGACGCAGCCATGGAATTCTACTTGCCCCAATATGGATCGTTACCCCAACTTCTGTTTCGCATCAAACAAACAACGTCGTGCCGCGCTCCCGAAGCCACCGGATCCCTCATGTCCCAAACGCTCGTCGCAATCGATGTCGGCGCCTCGCGAACCCGCGTCAGGGTCGGGGCCGACCCAACGGACTTCCACGGGAGGGGGGACCCCCTGATTCGGGAGATTCGCTCCGGCACCGAGCTTTCCCGTCTCTTATCCGAGGTCCGGGAGGGCCTCGAGGTGTCCGGGCCGGTGCACCTCTCGGCGGGGTTGGCGGCCCCTCCCCTCGGGGGCGGAGTCAGGGAAATGACGAATTGGCCCCGGGACCGTCAGATCACGGTGGACGGGCTCAGGGCACTGGGCTTCGACCAGGTCACCCTTCTCAACGACCTGGAGGCCGCGGCCCACGGCCTGACGGCCTTCCTCGAGAATGAGCCCTCCGGTTCTCAACTGCTCCCCTTCGGAGACGTCACGGTGCCCGAGGCGGGGAACCGGGCGCTGGTCATTCCGGGATCCGGCCTGGGGTCGGCGGGCATCATCGACCTCGGGGTCGAGGGTCCGTCCCGATGGCACATCGTCGCATCGGAGGCCGGGCACACCCTGGCTTCAGGACACGACGAAGACGAACTGCTTCAGCGACTGGACCTGCTGAGGGGCGGCCCGCCGACCTGGGAAGACTGCTGCTCGGGGCCCGGACTGGAGGCGCTTTGGGTGGCCACCGAGCCCGATCACGACGACGATCCCCTGAGCGCACCGGAGATCGCCATGCGAGCGGCCCAGGGGGACCCGCGATGCCAAAAGGCGCTGGACCACTACTATCGCTTCGCAGCCCGCTTCGCCCAGTTCCTCGCGCTCTCGTTCCTGAGCGTCGGAGGCCTCTATCTGGCCGGAGGAACCACTCGCTCCAATGCGCCCCTCATTTCAGAGGAGGAGTTCCTTCGGGCCTTCCATGAGAATCACAGGATGGCCTCGGTCCTGAAGGACATTCCGGTCTTCCTCGTACTGGCCGAAATCAACCTCCTCGGCGCGTGGGAGGTGGGCTGGCGGCGGATCCGACGAGGCATGGAGTAGGCGCCGAAATCACCGGACGCCTCATCCTCCTCCACCGCCCGGTCGGGCGAGGCGGGCCAGCTCCGCCTCCGCCGCGAGCCGGCCGAAGCCGGGCCACCAGGGGTCGAGCACCAGTTCCTCCAGGAGCACGGTGGCCCCGGCGGTGTCGCCCTGAACCAGCATCCAGTTGGCGACCCCGAACCCCACGGTCTCCCGCCGATAGGGTGCGTCCGGACCCGGATTCAGCAGTTCGTCGGCGGTCATTTCCCCCTTGTAGAACAGGAGGTCGTGGTAGTACGCGACGTTCTCCTCCACCGGAAGACCCAGGGGGATCTCCTTGAGAACCTCGTCGGCAATATCCTGTGCGCCTGCCCGCATCAGCGCCCGCACGGCCCACTCCGTCATGGCCACCCTGGACTCGGGATCCTCTCCGTTTTGGGAGCAGGCCCGAAAGTCCTCGGATTGCTCCGCCCGTGCAGCCTCGTCCTCGGCCAGGAACAGGCAGCGCAGGTATTCAGACGCCGAGTCCTCGAAGCGCCCCTCGAGGAAATACGCCAACCCCAGGTGGTAGGACACGTCCCAGTTCATCGGCGCGAGCTCCCGGGCCCGCTCCAGATCGAGGACGCCGAGGTCGAACTCCCGGACCGAAAGGTGACGATGCCCACGGTAGCGGTGGGGTCGCCAATCCTCGGGGGCCAGGGCGATGGCCTGGGTGTAGAGCTCCATGGCCTGGCGGTACTGCCAGTAGTTCCGGCGGACCCGAGCCGCGGCGATGATCAGGTCTACGTTCTCGGGGTCCGCAGCCAGGGCCCGGTCCGCTTCGGCGATCTCACCGGTGGTGTCCTCCTGGGCATAGAGCGGCTCCCCGAACAGGGAAATGGCCTGGGGCTCGGCGTTGATCCGGGCCGCGTCCACGGCGGGTACACCGTCCTCGGCCGCCCCGGACCCGGGGCCCGGGGCGCACCCCGTGATGCCGATCAACGTCATGAAGACCACCGCCGCAGGGCCGATGTCGAAGGCGCGCTTGATCATGAGTCCAGTGACTCCTTTATCAAACCGGTGATCCGATCTATCTCCAGCCGGACCGCCACCAGTTCGTTGATCTGATGGGAGATGAGGGCGAGTCGGGTTGCCATTACCCCCAGTACCGGGTTGTCCACCGGGAGCCGGGTCTCTCTCTCGACCAGGGCGGGATCCGGGTCACCGAGAGCGATGCTCTCTCCAATGAGCGCAAACCCCGTCCCGTCGATGCGCTCCCAGAGGGTGGGCCCCAGCCTCTCGTAGACGTGGGCGTGGGACGCCCGCTCTTCTTCCGCCGCTTCTGTGAGCAGCCCCGGCCAGCCCGCAAGCGCCCGCTGGAGCTCCGTGTCGCGAAGCAGAGGCAGTCCACCCGAGGAGAGAAGCCCGGCCAGTGTTCCCAGTTGGGGGTCGAAGGTGCCCGGGATCATGATCAGGGCGAGGGCGGTGTCCCGGATCGCTACGAACTCACGGCTTTCGTCCTGGGCCTCCTGGAGCGCAGCCAGCGTCGTCTTCGTCGCCTCCTCGACCCGGCGATCGAGTTCCAGGTAGAAGTCGAGCTCGATGCCTGCCGCGACGAACTCCTCGAGAAGATTCTGGAGGACGACGGCTTCGGCCTCCCGCTCGTTGCGGTAGTCCCACCAAGCCTCCAGCCCGAAGGCCAGGAGGATGCTGGCGACGATCACCAACCCCTCGAGCAACAGGCCCCGTGCCGATCGGGATCGCGAGTATGAGAACATGCTGATCAACTCCCGTTCGGTCCTACTGCCAACCCACCCAGCCCGGCCCCCTCACCACCCGGCCCGGCGTCGCCCCGGTGTGCTCGCCGTTCATGAGGACGTGCATACCGTTCACGAAGACGTGCCCCATTCCTTCGGCCAACTGGTGGGGCTCCTCGAACGTGGCCAGATCCCGGACGGCGGCCGGATCGAAGACCACCACGTCGGCGAAGGATCCGGGCCGAAGGGTACCCCGGTCACGGAGCTTCAGATTCTCGGCAGGGAAACCGGTGAGCTTGTGAATGGCCTCCTCCATGGGGATCAACCCCTCGTCTCGCACATACCGCCCCAGGAGTCGGGCGAAGTTGCCGTAGGCTCGAGGATGGGGGTTGGACTCGAGGAACACGCCTTCAGGCGCCGGAGCCCCCGCGTCGGAATCGAACGCCATCCAGGGCAACTGGATCTGGCGGCGCACGTTGTCCTCGGACATGAGGAAGTAGACGGTCCCGACCCGGGAACCATCCTTGATGACCAGATCGATGGCGGCGTCTTCTGGAGACATGCCCCGCGCCTCGGCCACCGCGGCCAGGCTCATGCCGGTCAGGTGTTTCAGGGAATCGGCCTTGAAGCCCACCAGCAGGACCCGTGAGGGATCCCCGGCGAGGAGCATGAGGTTCTCCCACTCATCCGTGGGGGTGCGCATCTCCTGGATCACCCGACGGCGGGTCGCCGGGTCCCTCAGCCGGTTCGCCCACGCGTCGTAGCCGCCCTCTTGGACCCACGGGGGCATGGCCGCATCCAGGCCCGTCGCTCCGGCCGTGTAGGTGTACATGTCGGCGGTGATCTGGAGTCCCTCGGCCCGGGCGGTCTCGACCCGCTCGATCACCTGATCCAGCTTGTCCCAGTTGGCTTCTCCGGCCTGCTTGAGGTGGTAGATCTCCGCAGGGGAACCGGTGGCCCGGGCGATGTGGATCAGCTCGTCCACCGACGCGATGATCTGGTTCCCCTCGCTGCGCATGTGGCTGATGTACATACCACCGTACTCGGCCGCGGCCTCCATGAGGCCCACCAACTCCGGGGTGTCGGCGTAGAAGGCGGGAGCGTAGATGAGGGAGGAGCCCACGCCCAGGGCACCCTCCCGCATCCCCTGGCGGACCAGGTCCTTCATGCGTTCGAGCTCTTCCGCCGTGGGGGGGCGGTTCTCGTATCCCAGTTCGTGGATGCGGACGGTGGTGGCCCCCACGAAGGACGCCACGTTGGGAGAAACCCCCCGCTCCTCCAGGTGCTCCAGGTACTCGCCCAGGGTCGTCCATGGGACGTCGAACTGGATGTCGCCCTGCTGCTCGATCATCTCGTCACGCATGGCGTCGGTGATCGGGCCCATGGACCAACCCTCTCCGAACACCTCCAGGGTCACGCCTTGCTTGATGTCGGAGAGTCCCCGGGGATCCTCCAGGAGTGTCTCCGTTGCCCAGGACAGCATGTTGATGAACCCGGGAGCCACGGCCATGCCCGTGGCGTCGATCTCAACCGGGGAGCGCCACCCCCGGGCATCGCCGACCGCGACCACACGATCTCCCTGGATCACCAGATCCCCCGTGACCGGTGCCGAGCCGGTCCCGTCGTAGATGGTTCCGCCCCGGATGATCACCGAGGCCGGCTCGGAACAGCCGGACAGCGCGAAAAGCGCGGTCATGCCGACCAAGTACGCGAAGGCGCGGATTCCGCGGGTCTTGATCACGGGTCACTCCTGTAATGGGTTTGCGCGGCTGATCTTCCAGATCCCGAGAGTCAGAATGGGGATCACGAAGACGATGAGGAAGGCCCAGGTCAGGGTCCCGTAGCCCCGGGCGATGAGAGCGATGAGGCCCACCTTGGAGAGGATGACCCCGGCGATGAGCAGTCCGACGGCGACCAGGGGACGGGCCAGGGCCGGCATTTCGAGTCCCTGGGCATGGAAGCCCGCCGCCACCCGCTCGTTGACGGCGTGGATGAGTCCCGTGCCGGTCTCGATCAGCGTCCCGAAGAGAACGACCTGGAAAGCGATCTGGAAGCCCCGGGAGCCGAGGAGATCCAGCATCATGTTGGCTGGGACGGGCCGATCCAGAATCTCGGGATACTGCCCGGCCATGGCCAAATAGAAGAGCACGCCGGGGATCATGGCGATGGGGCCCGCGAGTGCTCCGGAGACCAAGGTGTCCCGCCGGGATTCGGCGTGGCGGATCGCGAAGAGGACCGCCGGGATCACCCCCAGGTTGTAGGCGGCGTAGGCCACGCCCCCACGGATCCATGACCGGCTTCCCGACGGCTCGGAGAGATTGGACAAAGAGGCGTCTCCCCAACTCGCCACACACCAGATGAGGAACACGAGGAAGACGCCATAAAGCAGGAAGGACCAGAGGGCGAAGAAGCGCTCGATGGTGACGCTTCCGCGAAACACCAGGAGGCCGACGGCAGCCATGATCGCCATCGCACCCACGGCGTACGGCAGGCCGAAGGTCTCTTCCAGGATGGTCCCGGACGCCGCAGCGATGACCGCAAGGATGACGAGCAAGAGAAGGGCGTAGCACACCTCGTAGAGGATCCAGCCGCGCCCGAGCAGGTGCTGGAAGAACGTCCGGTAGTCGTAGGCCCGGAATACCCGGGCGAACTCGTAGGTGGCCATGGAGACCGCGCTCCAGATCACCATGGAGACCAGGACCATCCCCATGAGCCCAGCCCGTGGCCCGTGGGAGAGGAAAAACTCCGCCAGTTCCCGGCCCGTCCCGTACCCGCCGGCTATGACCACCGACTGGAACACGAACCCGGGCAGCAGGAGGCGACGGAACCACTGGGCGGTATTCACGGCGGGTATACTATGGCGCGCGGGTGTCGAGCCGCCATCGAGGGCGTAGATTGGCCATGCCGAACTACCTGACCCGACCCCCTCGACCCCCAGCCGGCCGTCATGTCCTTCTCCCCAGCCGCCCCCATCCCTCCCTGGCACCGGCTCGGCTGGGATGCGCGCTCGCGGGGGCACGAGTGGATCACGTTCGACCTGGCTGCCGACGGGTCCGTGGAACGGTTGAGAATGATGGGGTTGGAGTTCGAGCGAGGGGAGGCAGAGTAGTTGACTCGGATTGCTGTCGTCTGTCTCACCCCGGCTCTGGGGCACCTCCGGCCGTTGTTGTCCATCGCCGCGGCCGCCCGGGACTCCGGCATGGAGCCGACGGTCTTCGTCCCCGACGAATTGGCTCGGCTTCCTCGGTCCGAGGGCCTTCCGACGATCAGCACCGGCTCCTTCTATGGTGATGAGCCCGCTCCGAATCTCTCCGCTTTTGCCGCCAGAGGGATTCTCGGTCAGACATGGCAGGGTCAGATCGAGTGGACGAGAGAGGGCCGCGTCGCCGCCGACATCTCGTTGCTCCG
>JBDHCV010000046.1:0-14690 GCA_039591855.1 Gemmatimonadota bacterium
GATACCGCTCCACGGTGACCGCCGCCACCGCCTCGGAGTGCCGGAGCATGTAGCGCAAGTCCGGGACCGTTAGGCGGGGGTTCATGGGCACCGCGACAGCGCCCAGCTTCGCGGCGGCGAAGACCGCCACGAGGAATTCGGGGCAGGCCGGAAGGACGATGGCGATCCGGTCACCGGCCTCCACACCCAGGCTGTGGAGCGAGGCGGCCAGGGCCTCGGCCCGGCTCTCCACCTGGCCGAACGTCACGACATCGTTCTCAAACAGGACGAACGGGGCTCCGGCGTCTGACGTTCCTCTCGAGGCGAGGACCGAAGCGACGGTGGAACCCTTCCAGCGCTCGGTGAGCGCCATCGCACCTCCAACTGGACTTTGAAAAGGGGGAGTCAACATAGGAAGGCCTCGGGGCCGCAACCAGACCCGGGTTCAGGCCTCCCGAGGAGACGACGCCAGGACCTCGCGCAGGACTTTCCAGGGTACCTCTCTGGCCCAGCCGCCGGCTTCGTGGACTCGGCCCGGCTCGGCCAGTTGGACGAAGCGGACCCGCCCGCCTCGCACCTTCTTGTCCCCCCGGGTCCAGTCCAGGACCCGGGACGGATCCAACTCCGGGGGCAGCGTGGTGGGAAGCTCCATTGCCTCGAGGATCCGTCCCAGGTGGTCGGCGGTTCCAGGCGCGGTGATCCCCATCGCTTCACCGAACCTGGCCTCCAAGGTCATCCCGATGGCCACCGCATCCCCGTGGGGAATCTCGAACCCGGATTCCACCTCCACCGCGTGCCCTATGGTGTGTCCGAAATTCAGGATTTCCCTCAACCCCGACTCCCGCTCGTCCCGGGAAACCACGCCGGCCTTGATCTCCACGGAGCGGCGCACGGCCCAGGCGGACGCCTCGGCACGGCCGGCCAAGAGGTCGCTCGCTCTCTCATCGAGACCGTTCAGGTAGTCGGCGTCCAGGATGGCCCCGTGCTTGACCGCCTCGGCGAGGCCCTGGGACCGCTCTCGACGGGGGAGCGTGTTCAGGCATTGCGGGTCTACCACCACCATGGCCGGGGGGTGGAACGCCCCGACCAGGTTCTTTCCGCCTGGAACGTCCACCGCGGTCTTTCCGCCAACCGATGCGTCGATCATCGCAACCAGGCTGGTGGGGACCTGGACCACCGGGACGCCCCGGAGGAACGTGGCCGCCACGAACCCGGCCAGGTCGCCGGTGACGCCACCCCCGAGGGCCACCACGAGGGTGTCACGCCCGCAGCCCTCCCCCAGGAGCGCGTCCGTGAGCTCCGTCCAGGTCTCGCGGGTCTTGCTGGCTTCGCCGGCCGGGAAGGTCCTCAGGAGAATTCGCGGGCCAACCCCGTCCAGGGACTGGAGCGCCATTCGCCCGTAGAGCTCCCCCACATTGGCGTCTGCGATGACGGCGACGGTTCCCGACGGCGGAGCGAGGGCTGCGACCAGTTCCCCGAGACGGCCGAGCAAACCGTCGGCGATGACCACGTCGTAGTCCTGCCGCCCCGCCCCGGCCACGACTCGGATCGTGTGCGCCCCTGCGCGGGGGCCCTCGCCGATCCCCTCGAGCCCCTGGAACGACCCGGTCACCTCGCACCCCCTCCGGGCGGCCCGGTCTCTGCCTCCCAGGGTTCCACGGTCACCGCGGGGACGGGAGCCGGCCCGAGCCGAATCAGGGCCACGGATTTCCCACCCACCTCCATCGCCAACACCTGCCCATCGGCCGGCAGCCCGGCCAGCCTGCCTTCCAGGGCCGAGACGAACCGGTCTCTGGACCCCTCGTCGTCCCACGCGACAGCCCAGACCAACCCACGCGCCCCGGATACATCCTCCACCAGCGCGAACCGATCGCCGTCCCACCCCTCAGCCAACCCGGCCGCTCCGCTCCCCAGGCGGGTCTCCAGGAAGATCCCGGTCTCCAGTTGCCCGAGGGAATTGGCGTAGATCACCGCGGATCCGTCCACGGCCTGCAATCCGATCCGGACCGGATCGTCCCGCGGCCCCTCCAGCAGGCGGTCAGGATCCAGAACCTGCTCGGTGGAAACCGGGAGGAATTCGTCCAGCACGGAGGCCCGATGTCCCTGGGACTCCCAGACATGCTGGACGAACGCGGCGCCACGGAGATACGGGAACAGGAGGGCCTCCTGGAACACCGGAGGGGCCATTGCCAGCGCCGGGTATTGGGCGTCCACCGACCCCAGAGTGGCCTGCATGAGCGTCGCCATGTCGGGTAGCTCCGCGAGCTCTATACGCCGCCCTTCGGACCGCTCCAGCATGAATTCGATCATGACCAGAGTCGCCTGGCCCTCGATGGCGGCCTGGGCGGCGGTCTGCCGATCGTTCCCAAGACCCCGGTCCGTGATCTCTTCCAGGTCCACGGCCTGATCCTGCACCGCATGCACCAACTCGTGAATGAGCACGGTGGAAAGCTCTTCGTCCGATTGATCGTCCATGACGAACAGGGCTGTGGAATCCGGGTCGTAGAACCCGGCGACCTGCTCGGTATAGACCGATAGGAGCAAGCCCCTGAGGTCCAGATCGGGGGGAACCAACCCCAGGAGGCCGTAGCTCTCGGAGATCCAACCGGCCTCCTCGGTGGAAAGGTCGTCGTCCAACTTCGCCACCAGGTAGCGCTCGAGTTGCTCCCGGGACCGACGTTCGACCCGGACGGGCTCGAGCAACGCCAGTCCGGCTCGGTCCGCGAGGGTCGGCAGGAGGGTGGAGGCCAACTGTCGAAGCTCCGGGTCCGAGGAGACCACCAGAGCGGTGTCCGTCGGCGTTCCCTCGGACGAGAGCGATTCTCTCCCCTCCTCGGGGGCGCACCCCCAAAGGACGATGCAAAGGACTCCCACCCAACTCAGCACGCGCACGACTCCTCTCGATATCACCCGGTCCCCTCGGGACCCCCAGCGCCTCGGTCCGCTCCACGTCCCACCGGCTCCGGCAGGGACGGAGGAGGATAACGGATCACCGCCGGCTCGAGCACGGGCCGCCGCTCCTCCCAAAGCTCAGCGACGGACCTGCCGGACTCGGGGTCGGTGAGGGCGGGCCCAACCTCGGCGAGGGGGGCAAGCACGAAAGCTCGGTCCGTCCGGCGGGGATGCGGCACGGTCAGATCGGGCAGGTCGAGAACGCGATCGCCCCACAGGATGAGGTCTACGTCGAGGGTCCGGGGACCCCACCGTCGGGTTCGTCGGCGGCCGGAGCGGGTCTCTACCCGGGCGGCGGCGGCCAGAAGCTCCAACGGGTCCAACGCCGTCGTGCCCAGCAGAATCAGGTTCAAGAACGGGCCCTGGTCCCGGTCGCCGACGGCCTGGCTCTCGTAGACGGAGGAGCAAGCCACGATCTCCATGGATTCGCCCAGCCTTCGCATCCCGGCCTCAAGGTGGCCCAGACGGTCCCCCAGGTTCGAGCCCAAGCCCACCGCCACCAGTTCGCCGCAGCGCCCATCCCCCGCCGGGTGCCTGACCAAAGGGCTCATCCCCCCCCCGGGTCTCCACCCACGGCTCCTGAAGCCGACGCCTCATCGTCCACCCTGCCGTAGCGGTCGTCCAGTCGGACGATGTCATCCAAATGGGGCGTGGAGGCCTCGAGCACGTCGCAGTCGCTCACCGCCACCATTCGATGGACCGTCCCGGGGACCACGCGGAAGCTCTCCCCCTTCGACAACTCTACCGGGGCCATCTCCTCCTCCGAGGGACCGGCGAAGAACTGCATCCTACCGGAGAGGAGGTGGATGGTCTCGTCCTTCACCCGGTGGTACTGGACCGACAGGGCTTCCCCCGCCTTGATGTGGAGGACCTTCCCCACATACTGATCGGTCTCTGCCCATATGAGCTCATGGCCCCAAGGCTTCTCAACTCTTCGCGGTCGGTGTTTCATTCGAGCCGTTCGCTGGATGTAGGGGATGTGGGCCGGATCCAAATGAGAATCGGACACACGGGCGAGGTGCAGTGGACCCCGCCCATGTCGTCGAGGGATCTTCAAAGGTGTGCCTGCATGGTTTTCCAGGGAACCCCTCGGGCCCGCTGTACATACTAGTGGCCGGTGGCTTGCACAGTCTCCGACCCGGGCGGGCTCGGGAGAGCCGAGAAACTTGGCGTCGGCGCGTGATTTGTCGAGCTTTCTGGCGCCACCGAAGGGATCTAGCCTGACTGGCCTGGAGCGGAATGAGACAGTGGATTAGCGATCTGGCGCAGCATGAGCGGGTAAAGAGGGCCCTGGCTGGGGTCCGGACAGTGGTGACGAGCCCCTTGTTCTGGCTGGCCAGCGTCTTCATCACCGCGGGCGCGGTGGGCATGGCGATCGGATCCTGGCAGAATCTCTGTTCCGACTGCCCCTCCGTGGCCCAGATCGCCACGTGGCAGCCCACGCAGACATCCAAGCTGTTCGCCGCGGACGGCGAGATCATCGCCGAGATCGGCGTCCAACGTCGCACGCCGGTGTCGATCCAGTCCCTACCGCCCTACGTGCCCGAAGCGTTCGTGGCCATTGAGGACAGTCGCTTCTATCAGCACTCCGGCTACGACCTCCGCGGGATCTTCCGGTCCGTCTTCCGAGTGCTTCTGAACCAGTCGTTCTCCGGCGGGGGCGGCAGCACCATCACGCAGCAGCTCGCCCGCAACATGTTCGAGGAGAGAATCGGACGGGAGAAGCGGATCACCAGGAAGCTGAAAGAGCTGCAGGTCGCGCTGCAGCTGGAACGGGCGTACACGAAGGACCAGATCCTGGAAGCCTACATGAACGTCGTGAACTTCGACGTGGGCTACGGGATCCAGACGGCCGCCCGGAACTACTTCGGCAAGAACGCCACGGAGGTGAATCTGGCCGAGGCGGCATTGCTCGCCGCGGTCCCGAATCTCCCCCGTTATTACAACCCCTTCCGGAACCCCGAGAACGCCCTTCGCCGCAGGAACCTCGTCCTGACCCAGATGGTGAGACGGGGATACCTGGACGAATTCTCCGCGGAGCAGTGGAAGCGCTGGCCTCTACCTGCGGAGACACCTGCCCTGGCCGTCGGTGTGGCGCCCTATTTCGAGGAGTGGACCCGACAGATTCTGGACGACCGCTTCGGGCCTCTTCTCTACACGGCCGGACTCAGGGTCTTCACCACCCTCGACCTGCGAATGCAGCGGGCCGCCGAGGCCGCCATGCAGGCGGGGTGGGCCGCCATCGAGGCCCGCCCGGAGTTCGAACACCCAAAATACGAGGAGTTCCTGGAGCGGGACGAGGCCTTCGAGACCGCCGAGACCCCCTATCTGCAGGGGATGTTCGTCGCTCTCGATCCCGTTACCGGCCATGTGAAGGCCTTGATCGGTGGCAGGGACTTCCGGCACTCGAAGTTCAACCGGGCGACCCAGGCTCTTCGCCAGCCAGGATCCGGCTTCAAGCCATTCGTCTACACCGCAGCCCTCGCCTCCGGGATTCCCGCTTCCCACGTGCTCGTGGACGCACCGGTCGTCCTTCCGCAGGTGAGTGGCGAGGAGTGGAAGCCCAGAAATTTCTCTGAGGAGTTCGCGGGCCCCATCACCATGCGGGAGGGCCTCCGGCGGTCGATCAACATGATCGCCATCAAGCTCGGCCTCGAGGTAGGGCTGGAGACCGTGGCCCAGACGGCTCGCCGCATGGGCATCAGGACGGACATCCCGCGATATCCATCCACGGCGATCGGAGCGGCGGACGTGATCCCGATCCAGGTCGCGGAGGCCTACTCCGGCTTCGCGAGCCTGGGCACCAAGGTGCGCCCCTTCCCCATCCTTCGAGTCGAGGACGCCGACGGCAACGTGCTCTGGGAGCCACAGCCCGAGCGAACCGAGGTCCTGGATCCCCTGGTCGCCCGAATGGCGGTCTCCCTCCTCGAAGACGTGGTGTCCAGGGGGACTGGATACACCGCCATCCGGGTACGTGCGGAACTCCCCCATCAGGTGCCCGCGGCAGGAAAGACCGGCACGACCAACAACTCGACGGACGTTTGGTTCAACGGCGTCACCCCGAATCTGGTGGCGTCGGTGTGGTTCGGCATGGACCAGCCGGCGCCGGTGTGGCAGACCGAGACGGGGTCCGGCTCCACCGGGGGTGCCGACGCCGCGCCTGTGTGGGGGGAGTTCATGCGCCGAGTCTACTACGGCCTGGACGAGGAGGGCGGACCCGCCGGCCCGGAGAACCTAGCCAAATACGGGATACGGTTCCCGCCCCGACCTCGGCAGGTGGAGGAGCTTGCGGCGCGACCAGACTCATTGACCGATCCCGAGGTCACGGGCGACGAGGAGGCGGTGACCCTCCCGCCTGACCCGGAGGCGTCGAACGCGGTGGCTGAGGCCGCGTGGGCGGAGGTGTATGCCCTTTACGATCAACTGAAGGACGACCCGTTGGCCCCGGTCTTGCCGATACCGTGGACGTGGCCCATGTCGGGCCTGACACGGCGGATGGTGGACTCCAAGACCGGTCGCCTGGCATCCGAGTGGTGCCCCGAGGACCAGCGGTACGAGGAGTGGTTCATCCCTGGGACCGAGCCCACAGAGGTGTGTGACCTCTTCGGACGATCCATCTTCGCTCGATGAAACGCACCGGCGTTCCCCGGGGGACGTCGACAACGGAGTCACCTACATGAGCGTGCAGGCCGTGAATCGCGTCGAATACTTCTTCAAGACCAGCAACGTCGTGATGTGGGCCGAGGAGGTGGCCTCCGAGGCCGGGGTCCCCATCGAGGTGGTTCCCACCAAGGCACGCAGCGACGCAAGCTGCGGTCTGGCGATCCGAACCTCCTCGGATTGGAAGGACCGCATCGAGGCGCTGTTCGCGGCCGAGGGGATCGCCTTCCAGCGGGGGACCGACTGAAGGTATCTGAGGTGTTATGACCCAACTGGCATCCTCACCGACCACATTCGTCTTCGATACGACGCATCATGCCATCTGGGCGGAGGAGGTCGCGGAGGAAAACGGCATCCCCGTCGAAGTGATCCCCGCTCCCCCCGACGCCAAGGCGTCCTGCGGCCTGGCACTGCGGGCCCATGCGACCCGGGCCGACCAACTGTCACAGGCCCTGCGCGAGGCCGGAGTCGAGTTCAGGACCCATCAGCCCAGCTCCTGATCCCTCCTCGCCGGGAGAACCCACCCTCTCCAGGATCAACGGGTACGGATCGGAGCGGGAGGGCTCCTCGGAGAGGGAGAGGGCGTCCAGTACCACCGCCGCGGCCGCATCCCCGGCTCCGACATCCGAGGCATGGACCTGGGCCAGAACCTGCCCCCGCTCCACTCGGCTCCCGGGGCCGACCTCCAGGACCAATCCCACCGCAAGATCGAGCGGGTCTTTCAGGCTGGTCCGCCCTCCCCCCAACGCCACCACCAACTGCCCCAGGCGCCGAGTCGCAATCGGTCCGACGAATCCTGACCGAGGGGAAGTCACCCTACGCACCGTGGTCGCCGTCAGCAGGGAATCGGGCCTGTCCACCACTCCGGGATCCCCCCCTGGGCCACGATCAAGCGCCGGAAACGCTCCAGGGCCGATCCATCTGCGAGGAGTGAGCGCCCCCGTTCGGCCGTATTCTGCCTCGATTCCGGGTCGTCCGAGCAGAGCCCGCCGTTGATCATCATCTCCTCCAGTTGTCGGAGGACCAGTTCCTCGAGGTCTGCCGGCCCCTCACCACGCAGACATCGGATGGCCTCCGCGGTCTCGATGGCGTTCCCGATCCCTCGACCCAGGGGTCGGTCCATGGCGGTGAGGAGCGACGTGGTTCGGATCCCCCGGGCGTGTCCCAAGCCCACCATGGTCCGCGCCAGCGTCCGGGCCGTCCCCACGTCTGATATGAACGCGCCGTGGCCGACCTTCACATCGAGGACCAGACCCTCCAGCCCCTCCGCCAGCTGATTGCTCATGATGCTGGCGGCAATGAGCGGGATGGCAGGTACGGTAGCCGTAACGCTCCGGAGGGCGTAGAGCCGTCGGTCCAGCGGGGCGATCTCGGATGTCTGGCCGATCATCCCCAGTCCCACCTCGTCCACGATCCGCCGGAAGTCCTCCAGGGCAAGGTCGGTCCGGAAGCCGGGGATGGCCTCCAGCTTGTCCAGGGTGCCGGTGGTGTGCCCCAGACCCCTTCCGGAGATCATGGGGACCACCAGCCCCATCTCCGCGGCCAGAGGGGCCAGGACCAGGGAGACCTTGTCGCCCACGCCGCCGGTGGAGTGCTTGTCCACGACAGGACCGGAGGGGTCGGGCCACTCCAGAACCTGCCCGGAGCGAATCATGGTCTCGAGGAGCACACCCAATTCGGTCTCGGAGAGACCCCGAAATACCACGGCCATGAGCCATGCGGCCATCTGGTATTCCTCGACCTTCCCGCCCAGATAACCCAGGAGAAAGTCCCTGAGGGCGTCGGAGCCCAGCTCCTCGCCGTCCCGTTTATCCCCGATCACATCGTTCGGCAACATTGACCGCGCTTCCACACCTCCTCAGTTTCGTCAGTCCTGGGTACCCGCCGTCCACTCCTCTTCGAGGCGGACAGATGCTTGCGACAGGCCGGTTCTGGCCACTTCTGGCATGCCTCCTGGGATCCGTGCCTTCCCCCATTCGGGCCCAGACGCCGCCCTCTCAATACCCTCTTGCGGTGGAAGGACCGGCGGTTCGGATCGACGAGTGGCACCTGCGGCTGAACCCTGAGGCCGAGCTGAACCTCGCCGACTCTCTCTTGAGCGAGGACGCCACAAACTACGAATATCTCTGGAGAGCCGCCCGTGCCGCGGTTTCCCTGGGGATGCTCGCCACGGTGCCCCGGGACGCCCGAACCTATTTCGACCGGGCTGAGGCCTATGCCAGAGATGCGGCCGACGTTGATCCGAACGGCATAATGGGGAATCACTTCGTCGCCGTTTCCCTAGGCCAGCAAGCGCTATCAGAGGGAATCCAAACCCGCATCTCCCTCGCCGAAGAGGTCCGAGATCGGGCTGAGACCGTGCTCGCCCTGGACTCCACGTTCGCCGGAGCCTACCACGTACTGGGAAAGTGGCACGCGGAGGTGAAGCGGCTGGGGTTCGTCAGCGGGTTCGTGGCCCGGACCGTCCTGGGAGGCGACCGGTTCGATGAGGCCTCGTGGGAGGAGGCGGAGCGACTTATGCGGCGAGCCGCCGAGTTGGATCCGCGGGGTGCGATGCACCACCTGGAATTGGCCCGTATCCTGATGGACACCGACCGACCCGACGAGGCCCGGCGGGAGCTGAGCCTGGTCTTGGACCTCGAGGTGCGAGAGCCCATCGATCCGCTGCACCACCAGCGGGCCCACGAACTCCTGAGAAGCCTGGGGGGCTGACCCGACTCCAAGGCCTCCGGGCTAGCGGGGACTCAGGCCTGGATTCGACGGCGAGCCGTGGCGAACGCGTCGTCCACCCGGTCCTTCACATCGTCGGCAAGATCGTCCCAACGGCCGCGGGAGGTGCTCGCCAACTCCTTCGCCGACTTCCGGATCCTCTTCCGGGTCTTCCTTCCGCTCTGGGGTGTCATGAGCGCCGCCGCGCTCGCCCCGATCACCGCTCCCACGATGAGTCCGGTGACGAATCCGGCCAGATGGGCCTCGTCCTGGTACGACATGAAGACCTCCGGGTCTCGATGGGTCATCGCCGACGGTCGCGACCTGCATCGCCAACCATCGCGTGATACAGAGAACTTAACGTGGGCGGCACTCCCGCTGAACACCGTCCGTCCCTTTGATACCGAGGATGATCCCCACCGGATCCCTGTGATGCATCGGTGGTTTGGTCCTATATTGACTTCTTGAGGTGGCTCGTCCCGCGAGGACCTGTTTCCCGCGACCACGATCGAACCCAAGGAGTGCATGATGGAGCCGATTCCCACGACGTCCCGGGACGTCGCGATCCCCGCGGTCGCGCTTCACGCCCTCAAGTCGTCCCTCCTCGATGAGGTGGACGCTTCCGTGGTGACACGCGCACTGCATGAGGCGGGTGTCGCCGCTGGGATGGAGTTCGGTCAGGGGTTCGAAGCGGCGCTTGAGGGAATCGACCCCCGAGCGCTTTCCCAGGGTGAATTCTGGGAGCGACTCTCCCGCTATCTCAGACGCTGCGGCTGGGGGGGCGTCGAGCACCTGGAGCGCCACGAAGGTGTCGGCGGTCTCCGGTCCGAGGACTGGGTGGAGGCACATGGGTCCGTGGCTCACGCGGATTTGGGTTGTTGGTTCTCCTCCGGACTGCTCTCGGGTCTACTCAGCGAGCTCGCAGGTGCGGAGGTCTCCGTGCTCGAGGTCTCCTGCCGGTCCCGTGGCGACGATGCCTGTGAGTTCGCATTCGGCTCCGAGGCGGCCATCGACGAGCTCTTCGCCCACCTCTCCCAGGATCAGCCCCTGGAACAGGCCTTGGCGGAGCTCACATAGGGGCCGCCATGAGGGTGCTCGGGGTGGACTTCGGGGAACGCCGGGTGGGCCTCGCCATAAGCGACCCCACCGGGACCCTTGCGTCCCCCCTTCCGACCCTCCAGCGCAGACGAGGGAAGAAGCCCCCGCTGAGGGCCATGGCAGAAGTGGCTCAGGAGCAGGGAGCTGAGGCCCTGGTGTTCGGTTTGCCGCTCAGTCCTCGGGGGGACGACACCGACTGGACCCGAGAGGTACGCTGGGTCGGGAGGGCTCTCTCGGACCAGCTGGGCGTGCCGATCCACTTTCTCGACGAGCGCTTCACCTCGGCCCTGGCGGAGAGGCACATTCGCGGCCTGGGCCTGAAGAAGTCCCGGAGAGAGGCCAAGGGGCTGGTCGACGCTGCGGCGGCGGTGATCATTCTGCAGACGTGGCTGGACCGCGGATCGGACCCGGACCCCGGGACCGGCCGAGACGCCGATTCGGGAGACGATCTCACGTGATCCGCGCAGCACGGTTGATCCTCGGGACCGCGGTCTTCGTGGCGGCCGGGGCTTGTGGCCCCTCTGGCGGGCCGTCCTCCGGCACGGACGGGAGCCAGAGTCCGCTTGTGGAGGCAGTCACCTTCACGGTCCCCGCAGGCGCCACGTTCCACGAGGTCTCCGACACCCTCAATCGTCGAGGACTCGTGGACTACCCCCGGGTGTTCAGGCTCTACGCCCGGGTCCGAGGTCTGGACACCAGGGTCCGGTCGGGAGAATACGCGGTCCGGCCCGGGCGGTCCTGGGGCGGACTCCTGGACGACCTGGTCACCGGCCGGGTCCGGACCGTGCCCATCACCGTCCCGGAGGGGTTCACCCTCCCCCAGATCGCCGAGAGAATCTCCTCGGTGGTGGGTTTGGAGCCCGACTCGGTCCTAAGCCAGCTGACCGGGGACTCCCTTGCCTCGCGGATGACCGTGCCGGGACCGGGGCTCGAGGGCTACCTCTTTCCGGACACCTACCGGTTCGCCTCCGGCGTCTCCGTCGTGGAGGTGGTGGCCACGATGGTCCGCGAGTACGAGGCCCTCTGGACGGAAGAGTGGGAAAACCGTCTGGATTCTCTGCAGATGACCCGCCGCGAGGTCATGACGCTCGCGTCCATAATCCAGGCCGAAGCCAGGGTCGTGGAGGAGATGCCCACGATCGCCTCCGTGTACCACAACCGGCTGAGAGAGGGATGGCTGCTCCAGGCGGATCCCACCGTCCAGTATGCCCTGGGTGGCCGGCGGGAGCGACTGCTGTACGCGGCCATCGATTCGGTCGCCGACCATCCCTACAATACGTACGCTCACCCGGGGCTCCCTCCCGGTCCCATTGGCGCCCCGGGCAGGCAGGCGGTCGAGGCCGCCCTCTTCCCCGCCGAGACAGACCTCATGTTCTTCGTCGCGAGCCCGGACGGCTCCCACGTGTTCACCCGAACACTGACGGAGCACAATCGAGCGAAGGCAGCGTCCCGTCAGGAGCTGGACCGGATCCGACGGGAGAATGCCGGAACGGGGAGCTGACGTGGAGGTGGGAGGAACAGGGCCCGGGGGATGGGCGCGGGACCGCTCGGGGCGGGGCCGGACTGACCTGGCCAGGGCCCTCCGCCTCCTGGTGATCACGGACCGAGTACTCGCGGGCCCGAGGGGGATCGGCGCGGTCGTGGAGACCGCTCTGATCGGAGGATGCAGGGCGATCCAGCTTCGGGACAAGCATGCCTCCGCGCGGGAACTGGCCGACATGGGACGGTCCCTTCTCGCAGCGGTCCGGGCGGCCGACGGCTTGCTCCTGGTGAACGACCGTCTGGACGTGGCCATGGCGATCGGGGCCGACGGCGTCCACCTCGGCCCCAGCGATCTCCCTGTCGAGGCCGCCAGGTCTGTGGCGCCCCCGGGGTTTCTCATCGGTTACTCGACCGACTCGCCACGGCTCGCCAAGCAGGCCGAGGCAGCCGGAGCCGACTACCTGGGGTGCGGCGCGGTCTTCGGCACACGCACGAAGGACGTCGGGGATGAAGCCATCGGGATTCCCCGTTTGGACGAGGTGGCCCGAAGCGTCTCGATCCCCGTGGTGGGCATAGGAGGAGTAACGGCTGAGGGCGCCGAACGCATCGCTCGGGAGACCGGGGCCGCCGGGGTAGCCGTGGTGGGGGCGGTAATG
The DNA here is from genome assembly GCA_039591855.1 of Gemmatimonadota bacterium. Taxonomy (GTDB): domain Bacteria; phylum Gemmatimonadota; class Gemmatimonadetes; order Longimicrobiales; family Gaopeijiaceae; genus JBDHCV01. The sequence continues at coordinate 12,537 of JBDHCV010000046.1, forward strand.
GGGGCACCGGATCCCGAGGAGGCCGCGGGCCGACTCCTCCACCCCTTCCGCCCCCGAACGGCACCCGGCTGACGACCCGCCGAGGCCGCAGCCTCGCCCACCTACTATTCTCTTAGTTGACATCGCCCACACCGATCGATATCGTCTACTAGACTCTTAGTAGGAGAGGTTTTGGAGATCCAGCTGACCGAGCGAGAGCTCGACCTCATTACCGTCCTCTGGGACAGGGGCCCGTCCACGGTAGCGGAAGTCCGGGCGGCCCTGGAAGACGACCTGGCCTACACCACGGTACTGACACTTCTCCGGGTCATGGAGGAGAAGGGTCTGGTGAGTCGCGAAGAGGAGGGTCGGGGCCACCGATACAGCCCACGAGTCGAACGTTCCGAAGCCCGCTCGAGCGCGCTCCGGCGGATGACCCGTCGGCTTTTCTCCGGGAATCCCGAGCTCCTCCTGACCCGGCTGGTCGAGGACGAGGAGTGGTCGGAGGACGACCTCCAGCGGATGAGAGCGCTCCTCGACGAACGCCTCGAAAGCGAGGAGGACCGATGATCGCGGGAATCATGCTTTTCCTCCTGCTCGTGTCTGCGGCCGGAAGCCTGGCCGCCCAGCTCCTGGAGAGTGGCTCCTCTCGGCTGGGGTGGGCCGGGCGCCGGTGGCCCTGGCTGGCCGCCATGCTCCTGGGCCCGGGGCTCTCCGGTTTCGCGCTGCTTCGCCTGACCGGCCTCCTCCAACCTCCCGCGAGCCCGGTCGGACCCGACACGCCTCCAATCATCCTCTCCCAGCCCATCGAGGCGATCACCCTGTCGATTCCGCCCGCGGGCGTCCAGACGCAGACTGCATTGGGGCTCCTTTGGGCAGCCTCCATGCTGCTCTGCGGGGTGGTCCTGATCCGCAGCCGTCGAGCCCTCACGAGGAGGTGCCACGGGTCCACCCGGTCTCGTCTCGGCGCTCAGGAGGTTCTTCTCTCCACGCGCCTCGGACCAGCTGTCCTGGGGGTCATCACCCCGAGGATCATCCTTCCGAAATGGGCGCTGGAGCTCCCGGGTGAGCACCTGAGATTGGTCATGGTCCACGAGGAGGAGCACATCCGGGCGAAGGACCCGGTGGTCCTCACCGCGGGCCTCATCGCCGTCGCGCTGACACCCTGGAACCCCGTCACGTGGTGGATGCTGCGACGTCTCAGGGACTCGGTCGAGCTGGACTGCGACGATCGCGTGCTTCGCCGCTTCCCGGACACCGATGCCTATGGACGGAGCCTCCTCGCGGTAGCGGAGCGTGTGTCACTGGCTCCAGCTCCCCTCGCGGCCTTTACCGAACGACCTGGCGCACTCCACCGGAGGATAGATGCGATGACCAATCGCTCGACCTCGCTTCGCTCCAGGATTCTGGGAGCGTCATTGATGGTGGTGGGAGCGGCTGTGGGGATCCTGGCCTGCGACGTCCCGGATCCCATGACAGGCTCCCACGCCGAGCCGGATCTGTCCGAGCCTCTTTCGGACCTCAACCTCGACGAGCCCGGTGATCCTCCTCTCATCTACGTCGACGGCGTGAGGGTGGACCAGAGCGTCCTCGACCGATTCACGCCGGACGGGATCGAGCGAGTCGAGGTCATCAAGGGCGAGGCGGCCGAGGCCGCCTACGGGCCCGAGGCTTCCGCCGGGGTCGTCCTCATAACTCTCAAGGAGGCCCAGGACGAGCAGGAGGAGCCGACGTTCACACCGTTCACCCAGGCGCCCACGCTTCTGAACCGGGAAGACGTGACCTCCGCGCTGGAGTCGGAGTACCCACCGCTCCTGCGAGACGCGGGGGTCGAGGGAACGGTCATGGTGTGGTTCCACATCGGAGACGACGGGCGCGTCCTCTCGACACGACTCCAGGAGACGTCGGGCCACCAGGCCCTGGACGAGGCCGCCCTTCGTGTCGCTGACCAGATCGAGTTCTCGCCCGCTCTCGACAGGGAGGACCCGGTCCCGGTGTGGGTGGCCCTGCCGATCTCCTTCAAGGTGCGCTAGTCGCAGGCGGGCGGTGACCATGGCGGCCGGGGGGTCCAGCCTCCCTTCCCCGGCCGTCCATGCGGTGGGGGTATGAAGACAGAACACCCCCTGGGGGCGAGGTGCCCTCAGGGGGTGTTGAATGTGGTAGGCCGGCGGCGAC
>JBDHCV010000047.1:0-14523 GCA_039591855.1 Gemmatimonadota bacterium
TACGGGGTAGCGGGCCGAGCCCGGGATAACGCCACCGCCGCCAGGCCCGGCGCGGGCCTAGACTCCCAGTATGATGGGCTGCCTTCGACGGGGCCGGACCTCCTGCTCGGAGTCCCCGAGGGCGCCGAGGACGGACGGGTCTTCAATGCCTCGGTCCTCCTCTCCGGCGGGATCGTCCGGGAGACCTTCCGGAAGGCCTACCTGCCGACGTATGGCATGTTCGACGAGGGTCGCACGTTTGCGGCCACATCCGATCCTGCCGCCCCGTTCCACGGACCTGGGGGGTGGAAGGTCGGAGTTCTGATCTGCGAGGACTTCTGGCACCCGGCCCTCGCCTGGCTTCTGGCCATGCGGGGCGCCGACCTCCTGGTCGTCCAGGCCGCCGCTCCCGGTCGAGGGGGCCTGGAGGGGACGCCAGGATCGTTCCGGTCCATGGAGGCCTGGACCACAATCGCACGGGCGACGGCACTCCAACTGGGCGTATTCGTGGCCCTGGTGAACCGCGTCGGAGTCGAGGGCGGCCTGACCTTCGGCGGAGGGTCCCTCTTGGTGGGGCCGGACGGTGGGATCCTCGAGCAGGCGGGGGGGATGGAGCCGGAGGTTCTCTCGGCCGAGCTGGATCACGCCACGATCCTCGCTGCCCGGAGCCCCTACTCCCACCTGCGGGACGACGACCCCTCGCTACTGATGCGTGGACTCCTCGCCGACCACGGTTTGCCCGGGGCGTCCGAGGACCCGACCGACCGACCTGACGCTCGCATGGACGGCGATGTCTGACCCATCGGGAAGGCCGGAGTCTCCGATGGCCGCGTCGCCCGGGGAAGCGGGGGCGGGACGAGTGATTGCCGGGGTCGTGAGCGCCTGGCTTCAGACTTCGGGGCGCACGGGACTGCACCTCATCGGCGGAGGGCCGGGTGAACGGGCTCTGGCCGCCCGGTGGCTGGGTGGGCTGGTGGCCGCGGACTCCGAGGCGTCCGGGGCCCCTGGGGAGGGGGCTGCCCCGGCCTCCCGACCCCAGCGCCCGGAGGGCCCTCGCCCCGCCGCAGCGGACGAGGAGACCGAGCGATTTCGGGCCAGGCTCGCTGCCGAGCGCACCGGGGGCGAGGTCGCCCACCTCGCAAACAGGACCTTCCTGCTTCTCACCGATCGACCGCCCCCGGAGCGGATCCTCCCTCTCGGGGATTTGCGAGCGAGCGACGTGCTCGCCCTTGGCGGTACCCCCGCCCTGCCCCCGCCCTTCCAGGCCATGGTGGATGACCGCCAGGCCCTCACCGAGTTGGACGAGGCGGTCGACGACTGGATCGCCCGGTCCTGGGGGTCCCGCGGGAGCAGTCACCGAGTGGCGTCCGCACGGTGGCGCCCCGACGAGCTGGAGGACGTCTTGAAGCGGGGGTTCCTGGCGCGAGTCCATGATCGGGTGGTACCCAAGCTGGGCTCGTCCACGCCCTGGGTCGATCTGGATTCGTAGGGCCTGCAGAGATAGACTACCTGCATGAACCTCATCCCATCCGAGGCGGTTCTCGTCGCCCTGCTCCCAGCTCGGCTGACAACCGGATCCACAGCGGTCCCCCAGGCCGTGGATACCGTCGTCGCGCTCCTGCCCCCCCAGGGCCTCCATGCGGCCACCGACGTGGCGGCCCTGGTCCTCATCGTACTCCTCGTCGCCATGTTCGTGGGCATCCTCTACATGGGGGTGGGCTTCCTGCGGACCTCCAAGCGGACCCTGCGGGTCATCGAGGACTACCGCATGGACCTGGCTCCGGTTCTGGACCGGGGGCGGGCAGTGGCCGAGAACCTGGAGTTCATGTCCAATGTGGCCCGGAGGGACTTCGAGCGCCTGCGGGCCCACCTGGACGGTCTCGCCGAGCGACTGGGCGAAGCCTCCAGTGACCTGGAAGACCGGGTCCACGAGTTCAACGCCCTCCTGGAGGTGGTGCAGGGCGAGGCGGAGGATCTCTTTCTCGACGCCGCGGCGACGGTCCGCGGGGTCCAGACCGGAGCCAGGGAGTTAGGCCCGGGCGGGACGTCCGCCGAGGAAGAGGCGGAGGCCCGTGGGAACGGGCCCCCGGAATCCCTCGAGCCCTGACGCTGGGGCTTCCTCGATGAGATGGGCCGCCAGGATCGGCTCGACCCTGCTGGTTCCGCTGGTGTGGATCCTGGTCAGTCCCGGCGAGGCCTCCGCATGGGGCCCTGGGACCCACGTCGCCCTCAGCGAGACGGTCCTCGCATCCCTCCACTTGCTACCACCGGCCCTCCAGGCGCTCCTGTCCCGATTCCCACTCCATTTCATCTACGGCTCGGTGGCCGCCGACATCTCCCTGGCCAAGAAGTACGTACCCGAGGGGCGTCACTGCCACAACTGGCACGTGGGGCGGGAGATCCTGGAAGTGGCGACGACCGATGCCCTGCGCGCCGTCGGGTGGGGTTACCTGAGCCACCTGGCCGCGGATACCATCGCCCACAACGTGTTCGTCCCCCGTCGCCTGCTCCTGACCAGCACCACCCAGGGCCTGGGCCACGCCTACTGGGAGCACCGCATGGACATGCATGTGGGGGACGACTACATGGGCAAAGCCCGACGCCTCGTGATCCAGTACGACCATAGCGACGCGGACGAGCTCATGGACGCGGTGTTGAGCGGGACCATCTTCTCGTTCCGGACGAACCGGAGGATCTTCCGGGGCATGATCCGGATCCAAGACGCAGAGCGGTGGCGGCAGGTCTTCGATCGCATGCTCCAGAAGTCCCGCTTCGATCTCCCCGACGACGTGGTCGACCGTTACATGGCCGTCTCCTTCGATTACATCGTGGGGTACCTGAGGGACGGCCACCGGGCCCGGGCGGCATCGATGGACCCCATTGGGGACCTGAACCTCCGGCTGGCCAAGAAGGTCCGGCGGAGGGTCCTGTCCGCGGACGGGTCGGGAGATCCGGAGGTCCTGGAGGAGGCGGCAGACGAGTTCTTCCCGTTTCCCTCCGAACCCCTCCTGTACTGGCCCGATCGCACCGGTCCCGCCGGCGGGACCAAGCTCCTTGGCCCCCATGCCCCTGGACTCGCCGAGGGAGAAACCCGGTCCACGGAGCTCCCCCAGGCCGGCGGTTAGAAGTAGTCCTTCTCCAGGTTCGCATAGCGAGCCAGGAGCTTCTTCTTTCCCACCGAGTCGAAGTGAACCGTTACCCTCAGGTCCCGCCCGAAGCCTGAGACCTCCATCACGGCCCCTGATCCGAAGGTGGCGTGGACCACCCGCTCCCCCTTCACGAACCGGGGGAGGTCCTGGTTGAAGGACGGATCACCCTCATCCGGTGAGGCGTCCGCCGGCTGGTCCGGTCCCGCATCGTCTCGCGTCGCCCGAGCCCGGGTCGAATCCCCGAAACCACCATCGCTCCGTCGTCCGAGGCCCAGGCGCGAGTCGAAGCTCTGGGCGGCCTTGAGCCGAGGCGTCACCCGAGCCTCCAGCAGGGCCTCGGGAATGTCCTCGGCGAAGCTGGAAAGCATGCCGTACATGAAGTCCCCTCCCCTCCGCCGTTGCCTGGCGTGGGTGAGATAGAGCTTATCCTCGGCCCGGGTTATCCCCACGTAGAACAGGCGCCGCTCCTCCTCCAGCTCGTCCAGGTCGTCCCGGCTTCGGGCCAGGGGAAAGAGCCCCTCCTCGAGACCCGTGATGAACACCTCGGGGAATTCCAGGCCCTTGGCGTTGTGGAGGGTCATCATTACCGTCGCGTCGGCGTCCGGGTCGTGGCGGTCGATGTCGGCGACGAGAGAGACCTGCTGGAGGAAGAGGTCCAGTTCCGTGAAACGGTCCGGCTCATCTTCGGCCTCCCAGTCCAGGGCCTGCTCCGCGTCGAAATCGTTGGCCCCCGCTACGAGCTCCCTGACGTTGTCGGCCCGATCCTCCCCCTCGGGCCCCTCCTCTCGGAGGTGCAGGTAGAGGTCCAGTTCCTCGACCAGCTCTTCGACCAGCCCACCCACCGGTAGCTGGGCGGCCCGGCCCGAATAGCGCTGGATCAACCCGGCGAACTTCTGCAATGACCGGGTCGCAGCCGGCGGAACGTCGTCGGCCTCGTGCGCTCGGGCCGCGGCCTCCAGCAGCGAGAGATCCTCCCGGTGAGCCCATGCCGCAAGACGTTCCTGGCTCTTCGCCCCGATCCCACGTCGGGGGTAGTTCACGACCCGCTCGAAGGCACGGGCGTCCGCGGGATTCGAAATCAGGCGGAGATACCCGAGGACGTCCTGGATTTCCCGACGCTCATAGAATCGCACCCCTCCCACGATCTGGTACGGAAGACCACGGCGGCGGAATGCGTCCTCCAGGGCCCTGGACTGGGCGTTCGTGCGATAGAGGATGGCGAAATCCCGGTGGGCCCGATCCGGATTCTCCAGCATTCGCGCCTCGATTTCGCCCACGATCCACCGGGCTTCGTCGGTCTCGTCGGCTGCCTCCACACGGGTGATGGTCTCGCCCCCTCCCCTGTCGGTGCGAAGCGTCTTGCCCTTCCGCTGCACATTCCGGGAGATCACCGCGTTGGCCGCCTCGAGGATCGTCCCCGAGGAGCGGTAATTCTGCTCGAGGCGCACCACGGCCGAGCCATCGAAGGTCTCCTCGAAGCCCAGGATGTTGCGGATGTCCGCGCCCCGCCATGCGTAGATGGACTGATCGTCGTCCCCCACCACCATCAGGTTCCCGTGACCCCCGGCGAGCAACTCCAGGAAGCGGAACTGAGCCTGGTTCGTGTCCTGGTATTCGTCCACCAGTACGAAAGCGAAGCGATCCCGGTACCGCTGCAAGAGGGCCGGCTGGCCCTCCAGCAACTCCACCGGCTTGACCAGGAGGTCGTCGAAGTCGAACGCGTTCTGGTCCTTGAGGGAACTCTGATAGGCCCCGTACACCTTGGCCGTCTGACGGAGAAAGAGGTCGAAGCCCTCCCCGTTTACCGCGGCATACTCTCCGGGCGGGATCAGCTGATTCTTGGCCCCACTGATCTCATGACGGACGGCCTTGGGATTCCACCGTTTCGGGTCGATGTCCAGGAGTTCCTCGGTCCGCTTGATCTGACGCAGGCTCTGCTCCGCGTCGTAGATCGTGAACGCGTTGGACCATCCCAGGACCGGAGCGTGCCGGCGCAGCAACCTGGCCCCCAATGCGTGGAAGGTACCCACCCACATCCCGGAGGGGTCGGCCCCCAACATCCGGCGGATGCGCTCCCGCATCTCGTTCGCAGCCTTGTTCGTGAACGTGACCGCAAGAATCCGGTCCGGAGGGACGCCGTGCTCCCGGACCAGGTGAGCCACCCGGCACGTCAGGACCCGGGTCTTGCCGGACCCGGCCCCGGCGAGGACGAGAAGAGGGCCCTCGAAGTGCTCGACGGCCCGGCGCTGCTCAGGATTGAGTCCGTCGAGGAGATTCTGGGTCATTTGGGGTATGAGGCTCGATGAGGCCCGGAACGGTGGGGGCGGGTCAGACTCCGCCGTCCTGGGGGGCTTCCGCGTCCCGTGCTACCGGGAGCCGGATCTGGAAGGTAGCACCTCGGCCTCTACCCTCAACCAGCTCCACGCGGCCACCATGGACCCCTCGGATGATGCGTCGGGTCAGAGCCAGTCCCACGCCCCACCCACCCTGCTTGGTGGTGAGCCCGGGCTCGAAGATCCGGTCCCGGATCTCGAGGGGTACGCCGGGGCCGGAATCGGCGATGGTGAGAACCAACCACTTCTGATCGAGGTGCCGGCACCGCACCGAAATCTCTCCCCCCCCACCTGCGAGGGCGTCCAGGGAGTTCTTCAGGACGTTCTCCAATGCCCATTGAAGGAGGATGGGGTTGCCCATCACCGCCGGCAGGTCGTCGGGCACGTCCACGGTCAATTCGACGCCGGGACCGAATCGTGGCAGCCGCTTGCGGATGTACCGCTCCAGTTCCCGGATGACCCGGTGGAGCCGGACGCGCTTGAGCTCGGGCTCTCGGCCGATGAGCTCGAACCTCCTGCTCACCCCCCCGAGGCGCTCCAGATCTTCGCTGATCCCACGGATCATCTCTCCGCCCTCTAGCCCTGGCGGTCGCTCCTCTTCCGAGAGGCTGAGCACCTCGAGCCATCCCTGGAGGGACGAGAGCGGCGTCCCCAACTGGTGGGCCAGTTCTCGGGCCATGGCGGTCCACGCTCTCTCCGCCTCCACGCGTCTCTGTACCCGGATGACGGCCCAGGCGATGAAGACCGTGAGGATCAGCCCCGCCGCCTGGAGCCACGGGATCCATCGCAGGCGCGTGAGTTCCGGCGCGTCGCCGAAGTGCACGTGCTGGGTCTCGGGGTCTCCGATGGGGGGATTTCGCTCGTCCAGGTCCCGTATGTACTCCAGAACCTGGGCCTGCCCCTCCGGGGTGTCCGTATTGACCTCGAAGGGGAGATTCAGAGCCGACAGGATGGTGTCGTTCGGTCCGGTCACGACCAGTGGCACCCCCGACTCGATGATCCGGGTCTGGAGCCGGTACAGCGTGGTGATGGGGCTGGACGGGGAGGGACTCGAAAGGCCCCCCTGGACCTCGGCGAAGATCCGGGTGAGTTGCTCGGCGTCGGTCCTGAGGCTCTGGACCAACTGCTGCGTGTAGATCAGGTACCAGAAGAGGAACGCCACGAACAGGACCCCGAACCAGACCGTAGCCCGCCCGCGGCTGGCCGCCGCCAGGAAGCCGCGAACGGCGCGGATCCCCAGGTTGCGGGGGGAGCCGTGGGGGGTGCGGTCGCTCAGGGCCGGATCTCCGACATTCCCACGAAGGGTTGGATGGCCTCGGGGAACCTCACCGACCCGTCGGCCTGCTGATATGTCTCCAGAAGGGCGACCATGAGCCTCGGAAGGGCCACGCCCGATCCGTTCAGCGTATGGACGAACCGCGGCTTCTCGGCCTGAGATTCCCTGAAGCGGATCCCTGCCCTTCGGGCCTGGTAGTCGGTGAACACCGAGCAGGACGATACCTCCAGCCAGCGCTCCACCCCCGGTGCCCAGACCTCCAGGTCGTAGGTCATGGCGCTGGAGAATCCCAGATCGCCCGCCGCCAGGAGGAGCACCCTGTACGCGAGGCCCAGGCGCTGCAGGACGGTCTCGGCCTCCGCCGTCAGTTCGTCCAGGGCTTCCCGAGAACGCTCCGGGGGCTCATACCGCACCAACTCCACCTTGTCGAACTGGTGGACCCGCAAGAGGCCGCGGGTGTCCTTCCCGGCGGCCCCCGCCTCTCTCCGAAAGCACGGCGAATACCCCGTTATGCGGGCCGGGACCTGATCCCCCGAGAGAAGCTCGTCCCGATAGAGGTTGGTGATCGGGACCTCGGCCGTCGGAATGAGGCCGAGACCGTCCCGATCCAGCATGTAGAGGTCGTCCTCGAACTTCGGCAGCTGGCCGGTGCCGGTCAGGGACTCCCGGTTGACCAGGTAGGGCAGACGCACCTCCTCGTACCCGTGCTCGGTGGTGTGCAGATCGAGCATGAAGTCGATGAGGTTGCGCTGGAGTCGGGCTCCCGAACCCCGAAGGACCGGGAATCCCGACCCGGAAACTTTGGCCCCTGCCGGGAGATCCAGGATCCCGAGACTCTCCCCCAGGTCCCAGTGGGCAACCGGATCGAAATCGAAGGTGGGAGGCTCTCCCCAGGTCCGCACCACCAGGTTCGCCTCCTCACCCCCAGCGGGGACCTCCGGGAGGGGCACGTTGGGGAGGTCCAGGAGAAGACGCCGGATCTCCTCATCGGCATCCGCCACGGCCTGGTCCAACGCGGCGATCCGGGCCCCTACCTCCCGCATCTGGGCGACCATCTCCCCAGCGTCCTCTCCCACCCGCTTGAGCTCACCGATGGCCCGGGACACCTCGTTGCGCCGGGCCTTGAGGTCGTTGGCCTCCCCGATCCCTTCGCGCCGGGTCTCGTCCAACTCGAGGATTCGATCGACGGACTCACCGCCGGTGGGGATGCCTCGCCTGGCCAGCCCTTCGCGGACCGTGCCGGGGTCGGTGCGGATGAGACGAATGTCCAGCATTGACGGCTCCGGTGCGACCGAAGCCTGTTGCGTTCCCGGTCTTTCTCGTCGACGGAGGCTCTCCGTCAGTTGCCAGGGGCAATCAGGGTTCGATCGTTGCAGATCGGGTTTGTGTCGAGCAGGAACACGAGTGATCCCGCCTCCACGTCCGCCACCTTGGGCTCCATCTTCGCGTAGAAGACGCAGATTTGTCCAAAGTTGTTCGGCTCCTGGTGGGTGCGGATCACGTAGACGTGGCCCTCCACGACCGGGACCAACTCGTCCCGAACGTAATCGGTGGTGTCGCTCGGCGCTTGCCCGACCTCGTCGAAGACCACTGGACCCAGAGGCGCTATCCCAGCCGTGGACACGACGCCGAGAGCCCGGGGAGGGATGAAGACGAGCTGGCCGTCCACGGTGTCCAGGATCAGGTCCCAACTGTCGTTGAACGTAGGCGACTCGATGAGGACCGGGGAGCGGCTCACGAAGTTGTACCCCGTCGGGAGGTAGAGCTCGGGACGGGCTCGGGAATAGATCATATCGGTGGCCGGGAGGTTCTCCCAGGTCAGCGCGAAGGGATCTTCCTCACAAGCCGCCGCCAAGAGCGAGAGGCCGGCGAACGCCAGGATGACCAGGATGCGATTCACGTTGTGCAAGACCACGCTTCGGAAGGTGGAAGGCAATGAAAACTCTACCCTGATCGCGGGATGGGTGTCAACCCTCGGAAACCGCTGATTCGCTTGACTTTACCAGGGAACACGTCCTACGTTCGCGGCGCTTTCCTGACCTGCGGGACCGAGCAGGACCGCACAACGGAGGACAGCTTGGCCGAACGGAACATGCGGGTTCTGGTCGCGGAAGACGAGCCGCATATCCGCCGGATCCTCCTTACCCTTCTGGAGGCGGTGGGCTTCGATGTGGAGGCCGTATCCGACGGGACCGCCGCTCTGGAGCGCATCGAAAGCCCCGAGGCGTTCGATATCGTGCTGGTGGATATCATGATGCCGGGAGCCACCGGACTCCAGGTGCTGGAGCGAGCCCGGGCCCTCGAGCACCGGGCATCCACGCCGGTGGTCATCCTCACGGCCAAGGGGCAGGACGTGGACAGGGAAGCGGCGTTCGAGTTGGGCGCCTCCGATTTCATCACGAAGCCATTCAGCCCCAAGAAGCTCCTTGCCCAGATCCACGAACTCCTCGACAGAACCTGATCCGACCGGCGACCCCCGCCTTTGGATCACGATCCTCGCCGGAGGGGTGGGCTCCCGCTTCTGGCCCGTGAGTACCCCCGCCCGCCCGAAGCAGTTGCTGCCCCTGGGCAGTGGCCGTCCACTCATCGCGGACACCGTCGAGCGGGCACTGGACATCGTCGCACCGGGATCCCTGCGGATTCTGGCGGGCCAGGACCTGCTCTCACGGTTCAAGGCCGTCCTGCCACCCCTCCCCGAGGAGGCGCTCATGGCCGAGCCCATGGCCCGGGGGACGGGACCCGTGCTGGCCTGGGCGGCCCACAGGATCGGCAGGGAGGACCCTGAAGCCGTCCTGGTCTCTCTCCACTCCGATCACGTGATACGGCCGCCGGACGCCCTGGGGCCGGTCCTGCACGGCGCCGCGCGGTTGGCGAGGCGGGAAAATGCCCTCTTCACCCTCTCCGCCCGCCCCGATCGGCCCGAGACCGGATACGGCTACATTCGCACGGGCCCACGGATCGAGAACGAGGCCGGCCTGGAGGCCCACCGGGTCCAGGGTTTCGTGGAGAAGCCCGACCGGGAGACGGCGGAGCGATACCTGGCCGAAGGGTACCTCTGGAATACCGGGATGTTCGTCTGGACCGCCCGGACGTTCCTCGAGGAGATCCGGCGTTGGGCCCCTGAAATCGGGGAGCACCTCCACCTCCTGGATCGGGACGATGACCTGGGGTTCTTCCAGGCGTGTCCCAACGTGAGCGTGGACGAAGCGGTCCTCGAGCGGAGCGATCGGGTCGGCACCGTGGCGGCCCCCTTCGAATGGGACGACGTGGGTAGCTGGGAAGCCCTTTCCCGGACCCGAGGTTCCGATACCGCGGGGAACACGATGGTGGGGGACGTGAGCATCGTGGACGGTGCAGGAAACATCGTCTATTCCGAAGGAGACCAGGTGGTCCTTTGGGGCCTGAGCGACCTCATCGTGGTCAATACCGGCGGCCTCGCCGTGGTGATGCCCCGGGAGCGCGCACCCCGGCTCAAAGATCTGCTTCAAGCCCTGCCGGAAGGGGTAAGGGTACGCCATGACGATTGACGGGCTGGTGCTCTTCGACGACAGGCGGGCCCAGGGATGGGAACCCTTCGCCGCCACCCGGCCGGTGGCGTTCCTCCGCTTCGGCGCCTGGCGTTTGGCCAGCCGAGCCCAAGCGGCCCTCGACCGGCCCCTCATGGCCGTTTTGGCCCCGGACCGGCTGCAGGGGCTGGAGGAGCCCGGAATGCCCCGGGTCACGGCATTGGGGGACCCGCCCTCCCAGGGCCGGCGGATCTTCCTCTCCTCCCGCGCCGTCCCCCAACCCCTGGATCCCGACAGGCTGCCCATGGAGGCCAGCCTCACCATTGGAGGGCGACTGGTGGGGTGGGTGGTCCCGGACGGTCAGGTCCCCCCCCTCGAGTCCCTGGGCGGAGCCCCCGGGGGCGGGGCGGCCAGGGCGGGAGCGTCCGAGTTCGACGACCCCCTTTCCTTCCCCGGCCAGGGCCCGTCCGTGGAGATCGAGGGAGAGATCCTGGACTGGCCATGGTCCCTGATGGAGCGCAACGCCGACCGCCTGGCGGCGGACCTGGCCGAGGACTCCGATTTCCCTTCCGATCCCAGCGCGCTTGACCAGGTTGTGGTCCTTGGCTCGCACCCGGTCTCCCTGGGGGCGAAGGTGGAGATCGAACCCGGCGTGGTCATCGACGTCCGTGACGGACCTGTTCGGCTCGAGGACGGGGTTCGCTTGTGTGCCTTCACCCGGCTGACGGGCCCGGCCCTGGTCGGCGCCGGCACCACCCTCCTGGGAGGGGACGTGGGACGCGTGACCATCGGTCGCGCCGGCAAAATCCGGGGCGAGGTCGCCGATTCCGTCATCGACGATTTCGTGAACAAGGCCCATGACGGCCACCTGGGACACGCGGTGGTGGGGAGGTGGGTCAACCTCGGAGCCGGCACCACCAACTCGGACTTGAAGAACTCATACGGCTCGGTCCGGGTCGAAACCGGAACGGGTACCCTGGACACCGGGCACCTCAAAGTAGGCGCCTTCTTGGGCGACCACGTGAAGACGGGGATCGGCACCCTCCTTCCCACCGGCGCGGTGGCGGGGGCGGGAGCCAACATCTTCGGCGGTGGAATGGCGCCCGGGTACACCCCGGCCTTCACCTGGCGGGGGCCCGAGGGTCCGGTGCCCTACGACCTGGATCGCTTCCTCACCGTGGCGCGCCGGGTCATGGCTCGGCGGCAGGAGACCCTCAGCGGAGGTGAGGAGCAGGTACTGCGGCGAGTCTGGATGGAGGCCCAGGGGGAGTGAGACTCGGCGTACTGGGGAGCGGTAGCGCCGGGAACAGCGTTCTCGTGGAGTCGGGGGAGACCCGGATCTTGGTAGACGCCGGGTTCAGCGCCCGGGAGTTGGCTCGCCGCCTCGAGTCCATGGACCGGAGCCCCGAGAGCATTTCCGCCATCGTCATTACCCACGACCACGGAGACCATACCCGCGGCATGGGAGTCTTCGCCCGGCGCTTCGGAACCCCGATCTACATTACCGAACCGACCAGGGTCGCATGCAGCCGGTTGCTCCGCGGAGACGAGCGGATCGAGGCGTATCGTCCCGGCTACCCCGTGACCATCGGAGACCTTCGGGTGGAGCCATTCATCACCGTGCACGACGCGGTGGATCCCGTGGCTGTGGCGGTCGTGGAAACCGCCACCGAGCTGCGCCTGGGAATCGCCACGGATCTGGGACGGCCCACCACCCAGGTGCGTCATGCCCTGGCACGGTCCGACTTCCTCATCCTGGAGGCGAACCACGACGAGGCGATGCTTCATTCGAGTCCCTACCCCCATGCGGTCCGACGGCGGATCGCCTCCAGTCACGGCCATCTTTCCAACCACGCCGCCGCCAGCTTCGCCGAAGAGCTACTGCACCCCCGCCTGACCGGGGTCCTCCTGGCTCACCTGTCCCGGGAGTGCAATACGCCGGACCTGGCGCTGGAGGTGGTGGGGACCCGGCTACGGGCGGCCGGATTCCAAGGACTGGTCGCCGTGGCCGAGCAGGACGAGCCATCCCGCTTTCTCGACGTGGAGGAACTGCGGGACCGGACCGGACCACCTCAACTCACCCTCCTCTAGCTGGCAGCCCCTTTCCCTCGCCCGGCCGGAAGGCACAGGGGCTCAGAATCCCGGGCACCGGAGTCGCCCGCCGTCGGGTCCCCGTCAGAGTCCGAACAACCTCATGAAGTCGTTGGAGAGCGCCCAGAGCATGATCCCGATGATCACGAAGAACCCCACCTGACTGAACCGCATCCGCTGTTCCACGCTGAGCGCCCTGCCTCGCACGGCCTCGATGGCCAGGAACACCAGGTGCCCACCGTCCAGGACCGGGATGGGCAGCAGATTCAGGATGGCGAGGTTGACGCTGAAGAGCGCCATGAAGGAGAGGAACACGTCCATGCCCTGGTCGGCGGCTTGGCCCGAGGCCTCGCCGATGGTGACGATACTTCCCACCGACCGGGGGGAAACGCCTCCAGTCACCAGATCCCTCAGGAATCCCAGGATCAGCCGGGTGGTGAACACGGTCCGATCCCATCCGATCCCCATGGCCTCCAGCGGGCCCACCCGGGAGTAGACCACCTCGTCGATGGCCTGGAGGACGCCGATCTGCCCCACCGTCCGGGGTTGCCCGGTCCGGGGGTCGATTTGCTCGGCCGCTTCTGGCACCACGGTCACGGCGAGGACCTCACCGTCCCGAAGGATCTCCAGGTCGGTCTCCAGGCCGGGCCTGGACTGGATGACGGCGACGAAGTCGCCCCAGACCCGAACCTCCTGCCCGTGTGCGGAGAGGACCCGGTCACCCGGCTCGATCCCGGCCCGGTCGGCCGGGCTCCGCGGATTGACCACCGAGAAGGCCGGCTCCAGCCAGAACTCCACGGCTCGGTAGAGCTGCTGCCGGGCCTCGTCCCCCTGGGGAAGGGAGATTCGGACCTCGGCGGCGGGGCTTCCCAGGACGATGGTCGTCGGACCGGAAGGCAACTCGAAGAGGGCCCGTTCCACGTCCCCCCAGTTCTCGATCTCCCGGTCCCCGATACGAAGCATCTCCGAGCCCGCCGGGATCAGCGCGAGTTCGGCCGTCCCTGCGGGCAAGATCTCGGCCCGGACTTCGCCCACCCTGTTCGTCGCCGGCGCGGCGTCACCCCAGTACGCGGCCACCGCGGCATAAGTCGCGAACGCGAACAGCATATTCATGATGACCCCGGCGGAGATCACCACGGCCCGAGCCCACACGGGCTTGGAGTCGAAGTCCCGATCGGTCTTCACCCGTTCGGGGCCCGGCCGACCTCCCTCGATCTTCTCCATCACCTCGTCGTCCATCCCCGACATCTTCACGTACCCGCCCAGCGGGATCGCGCTCAGGACGTATTCGGTCTCCCCGCGAGTGAACCCGGCCACCCTGGGTCCCAGGCCGATGGAGAAGCGCTCCACCCCGATACCCACGGCTTTGGCGGCCCAGAAATGCCCCAATTCATGGACGAAGATCAGGACGCCCAGTACGATGATCGTTGCCAGAACAGCCATCAGCTCTTTCTTCTCCCCTTCTTTCGCCCCCGCTTGGCGACCCCCGCCTCGGCGACATCCCTAGCCCTCAAATCCCAATCCAACAAGGTATCGAGGCAGTCCGCGTGCCCCGAGCCTAGAACCTCCATGGTATCCATGACCAACTCGGCCATGGTCAGGAAGCCGATCCGCTCGTCCAGGAAGGCCTGCACGGCGACCTCGTTTGCCGCGTTGAATACCGCCGGAGCCGTCCCTCCGATCCGTCCCGCCTCCACGCCGAGCCCGAACATGCGGAAAGCGTCGCGATCGATGGGCTCGAATTCAAGGGATCCCCAGCGCACCGGGTCGAACGTCTGGAGGGTCGAATCCGCCACCCGTCGCGGATAGCTGAGGGCGTAGAGGATCGGCAACTCCATGGTCGGATCACCCATCTGAGCCATCACCGATCCGTCGGTGAACTCCACGAAGGAATGGACGATGGACTGGGGGTGGATCACGGCGTCGATGGCATCGTAGGGCAGGTCGTAGAGGAAGTGGGCTTCGACCACCTCCAGGGCCTTGTTCGCCAGGGTCGCGGAGTCGATGGAGATCTTCGCGCCCATGTCCCACGTGGGATGCCGGAGGGCGTCGCGCGGTCGAACGTCGGCCAGCGCCTGTCGGGAGAGTCCCCTGAAGGGGCCACCGGAGGCCGTGAGGACCATCCGTCGAACCTCCTCCGGGGTGGAACCTGCCAGGCACTGGAGAATGGCGCTGTGCTCACTGTCGAT
>JBDHCV010000048.1:0-12500 GCA_039591855.1 Gemmatimonadota bacterium
CAACCGAATCAGGAACGCAGCTCCATGAGCGCCATCTCCCGCCAGACAGACCAGCCTCGTCCGCTGGAGTTCCGCCTTCACCCGGCGCCCTACGCGGAGGGGTCGTGCCTGATCAGTACCGGAGACACCCGGGTGCTGTGCACCGCCTCGGTTCAGGAGGGACTTCCGGCCTGGCGTGAGAAGTCTGGCAAGGGCTGGGTCACCGCGGAGTACGCCATGCTCCCCCGAGCCACCCACACCCGCACGTCCAGAGAGCGTACGGGTGCGAAGGGGCGAACCCAGGAGATCCAGCGGTTGATCGGCCGGTCCCTTCGTGCGGTCACGGACATGGAGGCTCTGGGCGCTCGGTCCATCGTGGTCGATTGCGACGTCCTCCAGGCCGACGGCGGGACCCGGACCGCGGCCATCACCGGCGCCTGCGTGGCCCTCTGGCTCGCCGGGGACGGCCTGGTGCGCGATGGGCGGTTGGCCCGAAACCCGGTCACCCAGCTGGTCGCGGCCACCAGCGTAGGGCTCGTGGACGGCGTCGCCACGCTGGACCTGGACTACGACCTGGACTTCCGTGCCGACGTGGACATGAACGTCGTCGCCACCGAGGACGGAGGAATCGTCGAGGTCCAGGGGACCGCCGAGGGCGCGCCGCCCTGTCGGGGATCCAGGTGCTCCTCGCCGGGCAGCGGGAGGCTCTTCGCTCGGGCCAGGTCGCCCAATGAGGATCCTCCTGGCGACCCGCAGCCGGCACAAGGCAGATGAGATCCGGCGGATCCTCGCCGGGGTGGAGGCGCTGGAGCTCATCACCCTGGACGAGGCCGGCGTTCCGGAGGCCCCGGAGGAGGAGACCATCGAGGCGTTCGAGACGTTCGAGGAGAACGCCCTGGCGAAGGCTCGCTACTTCCATGAGCGCACGGGCTTGGCCACACTTGCCGACGATTCGGGGATCGCCGTGGACGCCCTGGGAGGGGCCCCGGGGGTCCGCTCCAAGCGATTCGCGCCCGCTCGGGGGCTCTCGGGTCAGGCACGGGACGACGAGAACAACCGGTATCTCCTCGAGCGGCTCGAGGGGATCTCCCCGGAGGATCGCACGGCCCGGTACGTGTGCGTGGCGGTCCTGGTCGAGCCCGGAGGGACGGCACGGGTGTTCCGGGGGGAGGCTCCCGGGATCATCGTCCCTGGGTCCCGGGGCGACGGAGGGTTCGGGTACGACCCTTTCTTCTATGACCTGGAGTTGGGCCGGACCTTCGCGGAGATCACTCCAGAAGAGAAGAACGCTCGCAGCCACCGGGGGAAGGCCTTCCGGGCGTTGGCCCTGGCCCTCGAGCAGCCGGGGGCGGGAGCGGTCTCGTCCTCGTCACCGCAAGGGTCGGGATCCTGATGGCCGAGGCCCGCTTCACCCCCGAGCATATTGGCCCGACGGCTGACGAGAGGTCGCTCCTCATCCGGTGGGCCGACGGCCACGAGTCCGTCTTCGAGCCCCGCTTTCTTCGTCTGAATTGCCCGTGCGCCGGGTGCGTAGACGAAATGACGGGTGTGCGGATGCTCACCCCGGAGATGGTGCCGGAGGGGGTATATCCTCTGGCAATCGAGTACGTGGGGCGGTACGCGCTCCAGTTTCGCTGGAGCGACGGGCACAGCACGGGGCTCTATACCTTCGAGCTGCTGCGGAGGCTTTCCGAGGGGGAGGGAGAATAGCGTGGACGGCGAGCGCCGGTTTTCCGAGGCGGAGGTGGAGGAGATCCTGCGGCGGGCCACGGACCGCAAGTCCGGGCTCCCTGCGCGAAGGGACGCCCAGGAGGGTATGACCCTGGGAGAGTTGCAGGAGATCGGCGACCAGGTCGGCATCCCTGCCGAGGCCCTGGCGGACGCCGCCCGGTCTCTCGATCGCCCCCAGGGAATCCAGAGGACGCTGGGTCTTCCCCTGACCGTAGAGCGAACGGTCACGCTGTCCCGGGACCTGACGGACCTGGAGTGGGAACTGCTGGTCGGGGACCTGCGCGAGACGTTCCGGGCCCGGGGGAAGGTCCAGCAGCTCGGTCGCCTGCGGCAATGGACCAACGGCAACCTTCACGCCCTGGTGGAGCCCACCCAGGACGGATTCCGTCTACGGCTGGGCACCACCAAGGGCGACGCCCGCCAACTCATGGCCGCGGGAGGCGTGATTCTCACCTTCGTGACCCTTCTCGCCGTGCTCGGCCTCCTGGGGGTGGGGGGGGAGCCCGAGAAGCTCCTTCGGGCTTTCTCGATCCTGGGACCCGTGGGTGTGGCGGTCTTCGCCGCGGGGGCGATTCGCCTCCCGGGCTGGGCCCGCACCCGGGAGGCCCAGATGGACGCCATCGCCGAGCGGGTCAAGGGAATGATGGCGCTGCCGCCGGGGGACGCGGAAAGCGAGTGAGCCGGGGGCGGGCCGGCTCGGGTCTGTCCTCTGCCCCTCATCCTCCTCCGGCCAGGCGCTCCCCCAACACCTGCAGCGAGTCGGGGGGAATGGGAGCCCGCAACAACAGCCAGCCATCGCCCTGACGGGCCACCCATTGTGCCATATCCGTTCCCGGGGTCGGCAGGGACGAGGGTTCCATCCATCCCGGGAGCCGGTACGCGACGAGGACCTCACCGCCCGGCAGCCGCTGTCGGACCACCGTGCCCAGCGCTCCCGATCCGGAAGTGGGGTCCGTCGTGAGTTGGACGACTTCCACCGAAAGGATCTCCAGTCCCGGCAGCGCGACGGAGCGTGTCCCGGCCTCGGCGAGACCCTCTCCCAACTCGTCCGCGAAGGCGGACGGGGCAGGGGCGCCCCCGGGAGCCTGTTCCTCCGTCTCCGGCCGTCCCATGGCCGCGGAGACCTCGGACGTCGCTGAGGGCAGGGTGGCCTGCAGGCGTCGAGCCTCATCGGTGGTGACCAGCTCGGCCCGGGCTCGCTCCGCTTCCGCCGCCCGAGGGTCCGCCGGCTCCTCCAACACCTTCTGTGCCGCCGCCGCCGCGGCGTCCCCGTCGGGGGGCGTGGCCGGGAGGATGGCCTCCCCGGTCGCCTGATTTTCCTCGAGCACCCGCTCACGGGTGGGTGCGTCGAGGCGGTCCGTCTCCAGCTCCCCCCCCTCCATCTCCGGGGCCTCGGCGGATTCCGTCGCCCCTCCGGACCGGTTCCCGGAGGCGTCTCCAGTCGTCTCGGTGCCGACTGCGGGCATCTGTGGGACCGGTTGGGACCCCGAGTTGGGCAGGCTCAACTGGCGAGCGCTCCAGCCGGCCCCAAGCGCCACGACGATGGAGGCCGCCCAGGCGACTTGCCGCATGTATGAGACGGACCCTCCGCCCGAGGACGTGTCCTTCCGTCGTGCATGGGCCATCGCCCGTAGGTCCTCGAGGGCCGGCGGGTCGATGGGTCCCGGGTCTGCCGTTGCCAGGATCGCCATGGCATCGCCCCGGATCTTCCGTTCCTCTTCCAGTCGCGCGGCGCATTCCGGGCATGAGGCCAGGTGCTCGCGGACGGACGCCGCCTCCGGCCCGGAGCACACGGCCTCCAGCGCCCCATCCAGATAGGCGTGCAGGGTCCCCTCATCCACGTGCGACATCATCGCTCTCCTTCGTTCCGTAGGCCTCGGCGAGGCGTCGTCTGGCCCGGGACAGGGTCGTTCCCACCGCGCCCACCGCTAGACCCAGTTCCTCCGCGATCTCGGGATAGCTCAACCCGCCATCCCAGAGAAGGAGGGCTTCTCGGTCCCGTTCTCCCAGGCACTCCAGTGCCGCTCGGACCGCCTCCATACGTTCCTGCTCCATCAACGCCGCGGACGGGTCGGGCTGGTGCCGGTCCTCCGTCTCGCTCTTCAACAGAGCCAGGTGCCGCCTCCGTCTCAGAACGGTCCGGGCCTCGTCACGAGCCAGGTTCGCCGCCACCGCGAACAGCCAGGCCCGAGGCCGCTCCGGCTCGGTTGCCAGGGCCCGCACGAAGGCCTCCTGGGCCAGATCCCGGGCCCGGTCCGGATCCCACACCTTG
This sequence comes from Gemmatimonadota bacterium, assembly GCA_039591855.1. Classification (GTDB taxonomy): domain Bacteria; phylum Gemmatimonadota; class Gemmatimonadetes; order Longimicrobiales; family Gaopeijiaceae; genus JBDHCV01. Next base: position 3,983 of record JBDHCV010000048.1, read on the forward strand.
CGGTGAAGGAACCGAACCAGCTCCGGGAACGTGGTCCTGTACAACTCGGTCCAGTCTGTGCTCACCTGTGCTCCAGGTCTCCTCTGAACCGCCGCACCACGTCGTCCAGTTCGGCGGGATTCAGGTCGGAACGCCCCTCCTGTCCGAACACCAGCGTGAGCCGCTGACCTGCGATCTCCACCGGTGAAAGCTCGAGCAGAATCGGCTTCATTTCTTCCAGGGCTTCGAGGACCTCGAAATAGGCGGCGCTGAAGATCTGGATCTCCATCCTCTCGGTGCTTTCGCGCCGAGCCGCCTCCACCCATACACCATCCTGCAGGTTGAAGACCCGTCCGGCCACCATTCGGGATCCCCGCCCGGCGGCGTTCGCCATCACCTCGTCGTTCATCTCCGACTCGGCGGCAAGGAGCTTCTCCATGGAGTCGGCCTCCCGGAACCGACGGGCTTCCTCCGCACGCCGCACGGCCGCGGCGCCCGATGCGCTCTGAGCCGAGGCGGCCGGGAGGATCCCGGGTCTGGTGGCCGCGTCAGCGGGCAGCAACAGGTCTCTTCGACCCTCCCCGGCGACCATGTCGGGCTCCTGGACCAGATAAGCCGTATACGGGCTGGGCAGGCCGTACCTCAGAGCCACCGCTCGGATCTCCTCCACCAACGTCGTCGTCTCTCCCTCGGTCCAGACCTGACGGGTCAGGTGCCCCAGCTTCCGGGCGGCCCAGAGCCGGGGGATGAAGCCGTTGGCCTCCTCCTCACCCGGGAATCGAGCCTCCACCATGAACTGCTCGGCTCGGCCGCGACGAGTGCCGCGGACCCTGAGTGCTCCGGAGCCCTGGCCCTGGTACCGTCCGAACAGGACCAACTCTTCCCCTGAGAAGAGGTCCGGGAGCCGAACCGGATAGAGGTCCGTCAGATCCACCGGGGTCCCGGCCAGATCCATGTCGGTGAGGATGGGATAGCGCACCTTGGCGGCAAGGAGCCCTACGGCCCGCTCCACGTTCTCTCCGGGCTCCACGTACTCCGTGGTGCCCCGACCCGCCTCGCCCAGGCGGTCCAGGAGGTGTGTGTTCACGTCCGGTCCCACGCCGAAGGCGAACACCCGGGCCCGCCCCAGGCGGGCCTCCGCCATTTCGGCCAGGCGCTCGGGAGACTCCTCGCCCACCGACGGGAGTCCATCCGTGAGGAAGATCACGACGGGGAGTCGGTTCCCAGGAGTCTCCAGGCGGAAGGCCTCGATGAGGGCGCCCTCGATGTTGGTTCCCCCGTCGGCCACCAGACGGTCCACCCAGGTTCCGGCATCCCGGAGGTTGGCCGGTGAAGCCGCGGACCATTCCGACCGATGCATCTGCACCGCGTTGGAGAAGGCCATGAGGCGGAATCGGTCGTCCCCCGAGAGGGTCTGCAGGAGGGTGTGTAGCGCCGCCCGGGCCTGCTCGATCTTCTCTCCGGACATGGACCCGGACACGTCCATGACCACGGTGAGGTCCCGGGGCTCCGCCCGTCCCTGAGCGCGACCCGGGGTCAGAGTCAGCATGAAGTATCCGTCCTCGCCCGGGGGGCGATGGGCGGCGATGGACATGCCCACGTCCCGGTCGCTCACCGGCAGGAAGAGAGACAAGCGGCCGGTCACCGTCTCCGAGGCCCGGGCGGTGAGCCGGGAGCCACTCCGCTCCACCACGAATGCGTGGGTGGGGGAGAATGGGTCCAGAAAATCCTCGCCGTCTTCCACGATCACCTCGAAGAGGGTCTCCAGGTCGGGCGCCCCGCTGGGCCGTGCCGCCGATCCCTGGGTGTCACCCCGGATTGCCCCGGCGTAGACCAGCTGCAACGCGTCACCGGCCCGACGGAGGACCTGGGTGTAGCGGAGCGTGACTTTCCGCTCCTGGCCTGGCTCGATGGGAAAGACCCGGGCACGAAGCAGACCCTGACCCGCCAGTTCGATCAGGGCCGGGTCCGCTCGGCGCCGTACGATTTCCTCATAGATCCGCCGGGCCTTCTCGGCGTCCATGATCTCTCCCCGCAACTCGGCGTCCCCCTGGAACAGGGAGAAGCCCTGAAAGACCGCCTCGCCCGGGAGAGGGTAGAGGTAGTGCCCCTGTGCCACCCTGGCGCCCGTGTTCCGGAACCATTCGGTCACTTCGATGAGCGCGACCCTGCCGTCTACCCGGGCCCGGACTTCGCTCCGGGTCTTCACCACGTCCATGCCCCGCACGTCCAACGGCGGCTCGATCCACCCTTGGGCCTCGATGCCGGTGGGCGTCAGTGTCGCCATCGCCATTAGCAGTGCCAGTGAGGCCAAACCCATTCGTCGTCTCATGATCCCCTCCAGGCCGTGCCCCCCGCGAGGGGAGCTTCGCGAACTCAGTGTGACCCTTGTGACGATCGAAGGGACCGAACTTGCACATCGGCCCGTCGATGGCCCTGTCCCACAGGGGGCCTCGGCCCGGAGACGCAGGAACTCCTGGGGGTGTGCGGGGTGGACGGCTCCGTGGCAGGTGGCGAGATTCAGCGCCGAAGTCGGCGCGGCCTGGTGGAAGGCGACCTGCCGCCGACATCGCATTCGGGGCGTGGCGCAGCTCGGTAGCGCGCCTGCTTTGGGAGCAGGAGGTCCCGGGTTCGAATCCCGGCGCCCCGATTCAGTCCCCCTCCAGGTCGTGAACGGGCCTTGCTCCACGGGGTGTCGGACCCCATGCGGCCCCCGAAGGATGAGGTTAGTTTAAGGTTGTTTTCCGCCTCGGCGGATCCTGCGTTGACCAAGAATGAGCGAATAGGGAGTGAAGATGTTTCGGGAATCATCCAAGGTCAGGGTTGTGCTCGGCGGCTTGGTCCTCGGCGCGGCGGCGTTGACCTTCCCGGGCCTTGCCCTTGCCCAGGAGGGAGGGGTCACCGTATCCGGCACGGCCACGGCGGAAGATGGGTCGCCACTCCAGTACGTCGTCGTCGGGTTCCCCGAGCAGGAGGCGTTCGGGCTCTCCAACGCGGACGGCTCGTGGAGCATCGAGGGCGTCACCCCGGGGGTCTACCGGTTTGTGGCCCTGAGGCGCGGTTTCTACTACGCCGACACCTTCGTGGAGATCACCGGGCCGGCCTCCCTCGAGATCGTGCTTGTCGAGGAGGACCCGGACGATCCGGTGGCGCTGGGGCGGTTGACCGGTCAGTACCTGGACCAGGAGTCGGGCGACCCGGTCCGTGACGTCGAGCTGAGGCTCCAGCCCATGGGCCTCACGACCTCTACGGATCGGCAGGGTCGATTCAGCTTTGGCGAGCTCACCATCGGCGCCGTGCTCCTGGAGGCCTCCCGCATGGGATATCAGGCCCGGGCCGATACCCTGGCCGTGGCCCCGGACATCACGCTGAACGCCACCGTGTACTTGCAGCCCGACGCCGTCACGCTGGAGCCCATCGTGGTGGAGGTCACCGCGCTCAATCGGTTCCTGGAGATCAACGGGTTCTATCGTCGGCAGCAGAGTTCCCGGCAGGGGACCGTCATCACCCGGGAAGAGATCGAACGGCGGAACCCGCCGTTCATCTCCCAGATGTTGAACACCGTCATGGGAACCCGACTCCAGAGGGACAATTTCGGGACCATGTCACTCCGGTCGACCCGGGACGGCTGTGAGTTGACCGTCTGGTTGGACGGAATGCGCGTGCCCGGGTTCGACATGGACACGTATCCGGTCGATGCCATCGAGGCCGTGGAGGTCTGGCGAGGCCAGTCCGTGCCCCCGGAGTTCCGGGATCCCTGCGGAGTGGTCCTGATCTGGTCCCGGAGGCCATAGAGGGGAGGGGCTCCGAGCGATGCCCACCATCAGTGACATCATGACGGCGGACCCGGTAGCGGTGGTTCCCGAGATGTCTCTTCGGGATGCCGTCGAGGTCCTGAGGGGCAACGGGATCTCAGGGGTTCCCGTCATCTCCGGGAACAAGATCGTCGGCGTCCTGTCGGTCACTGATCTCATCGAGTTCTCGGCGGGGAGAACCGCCTCGGACGCGCCGCCGGGGGATGCCGGGACCCAGTCCGTGGACTACTGGGACAACGTCGAGGAGTGGGCGCCGGTTGAGGAAGAGGAGGACCCCTCCGCGTTCTTCCGGGACCTCTGGCCCGCCTCGGAGGAGAGTGTCGCGGAGCGCTGGGAGAACGCTTCCGGAAGCGGCTCATGGGATCAGCTGTCCGAGCACGCGGTCGGCGAGATCATGACGAGGAAGCTCTGCTCCCTCGGACCCGGGGCTACGGTGCAGGAGGCCGCGGGCTACATGGTGGAACGGGGCATCCACCGGGTTCTGGTCATGGAGGGCGAGGAACTCCTGGGGATCGTCTCGACCACGGACATCATGCGAGCCGTGTCCGAAGGGAAGTGCTGAGCGGCCCACCTGGGGCCCGAGGCGCATTTCATCGAGTCTTCAACGCAAGGCGCCGGGGCCCCGAAAACCCATGTCCGAGTCTTGCGCCGACCTCGGGGACGGGACGACGATAGGGCGGCGAGTCCGGCGGACCGATCCAGGTCGCCGGAGCGTGTGACGTCTAAAACCTGCCCCTGTAGCTCAGTTGGATAGAGCAACGGACTTCTAATCCGTAGGTCCCAGGTTCGAATCCTGGCGGGGGCGCTTCGACTTCTGATCCTCCTCGAGGCGACCGGAGTCAGCGGCTCAGCGGAAAGTGCCACTTGCCGGTGAACTGCCAGGCCCGGTTCTTCACACCGCTCAGCGGGGTAGTGAAGGCGCCGCTCACTCCCAGGGCATAGCGGGCATCCAGCATCAGGATCGACCCGTTTGCCAGCTCGTAGCCGAGCCCCAGCCCGGCCGGGACCGCGAAGGTCACGCTCGAGGCTTCCACGTCCAACTCCGAATCCGCACAGTCCGTCTCGGGGTCCCCGCCGACCTGGGCCTTGCACGACAGGTTGAATCCCATGGTCACGCCGAACGAGAACCCGATCCGGACGGCGTCGGAGATCGGTCTGAACGCACTGAGGAGAAGGGGAAGCTCCACCTGGCTCAGACTGAGATCCACCGGTTCGGATGGCAGTCCGGACCCACCGAGCCGAACCTCCCGACCTCCGTAGCTGGCCCAGTTTCCCTCCAGGGTAATGGCGGAGTACCCGGTGAAGTTGTAGGACGCGAAAGCTCCTGCGATCATGCCGTTCCGCGACGACGAGTCCAGGGCCCGGTCCCCACTCACCTTCGCCGAGGAGACCCCCCCCGTCACCCCCCCGTACCATCCGACCTGGGCGTGGGCAGGGGCGGCGAAGGCTGCGAAGATGAGGCTTGCCGTGACCACGAGGGTCGCTCTGTTCATGGTGTTCTCCACCTGGGGTGTCATGCCTTGCGCCCCTCGTGGGTTCAGGGCGCGGGGCGGTCGATGTCGGACCAGCTCAAGTTCCCGTCTCGGGATCTGCCAGGCAACCACCTCCTCGACGCGCCCAAGGCTTCGCCGCGAGGGTCGTCGACGATCCCGGGCGCTCGCCGATCCCAGATCCTCGGTTGCTCTCGCGGCACAGTCCAAATCACTTTACCGTTCGTCGCCGGATTCATTTCGGATCGGAGCGGGCAGGAGAGCCGGATGTCGTCGGGATCCGGGCCCGCGGATGCCGGGGGGAGGGCTGGGTGATGGGTGCCTTGACGCGGGACCTTGGGATCACGGCGGTGCGGCTCAAGCGACGGCCGGCCTATCCCCTGGTGGCGGTGCTGGTCCTCTCCATCGGGTTGACCGCGGTGATCGGAGTTTTCGCTTACTTGAGCGCCTTCCGGCAACCCTTCCCTGGAGCCGACGCCGAGGGCCTGCATCGCCTTATGGAGTCGGATCCCGAGGATGCCTTCCGGGACCTATCCTTCCTCGATTTCCAGGACTACGCCGCTGCCGCGTCGACCTTCGAGGGGGTGGCCGCGAGCCAGCCCTATTTCGCGGCGAGCGTCCGCCACGAGGCCGAGACGGAAGTCGCATTCCTCGAGGCCGTTTCGGGCAACTACTTCCAGGTTCTGAGGAGCCCCGTCGCGCTGGGGAGGCCCATTCAGCCGACCGACGATCGAGCCGGAGCCCCCTCCGTCGCGGTGATCTCCCATCGTTGGTGGAGGCGTCGCTGGAACGGCGACCCCTCTGCGATCGGCCAGACCCTCTACCTGAACTACCGGCCTTTCACCATCGTGGGTGTGGCGAGCCCCGAGTTCCTCGGTTCCGCGTCCGAGTTTCGACCGGACGTCTGGATCCCCATTGCCCCATTCCGGGACCGTTACACGTCCTGGGACCGCCAGGCCCAGGATCGGGACACCCCCCTCGTCCGGGTCTTCGCCCGATTGAAGGAAGGGACCGGACTCCGGCAGGCTGGCGATGAGCTCGGCGGAATCGCTCGGAGTCTGGACGAGGCGTTTCCACGTCCGGATCGTCCCCGAATGGTCAGGGCCGCGCCGGTCACCTGGATCGACCCCAGAACGCGGATTCAGGAAGCCCGAACCAACCGCATTCTCGCGTTGACCGCTGCCGGACTCCTCCTGTTGGTCTGTGCCAACGCGGCGAACGTGCTCCTCTCGGTATTCGGAAGGAGGCGTGCGGGATTCGCCCTGCACTCGGCACTGGGTGCCTCGCCCGCCGCCCTGGTGCGCCAGGCCCTGCTCGAGGGGCTTATCCTCGCCGGAGCGGGGGGTGCGCTCGGCCTGGCCCTGGCCCTCCCCCTCAGCGCGCGCCTCGGTTCCTACTTCGCCCGGCCCAGCGTGTGGGGCGAGACCGTGGCCCGGGAGTTCTCCCTGGACGGAACCGTGGTGCTCTTCGCCCTGGGGATCTCCCTTGCCACGGGGATGGTCGCGGCCCTCCCGCCTTCCATTCGAGCATCGAGCCGGAACCTGCTGCACACGCTCAAAGCCGGGCCCACCCGCCCGGTTCCTCGGAGATTCCTCGGGCGTCGGACGCCCGGAGCCCGGGAGACCCTCGTCGTCGCTCAGGTTGTCCTCGCCACGGTCCTGCTCACCACAGCGGGTCTCGTGCTCCGGACCCTGGCGGCGGTCTCGGCCATCGATCCCGGATTCGAGTACCGCGGACTCATCGTGAGTCACGTCTCCACGAGCAGCACCGGTGTGCAGCCCGAAGGGCGGGAAGCCTGGTTCGAGGACCTTGCCCTTCGGGCGGCCAATCAGCCTTGGGCCACTGCCGCCACGGTGTCCCAGATCGCGCCCCTGTCCCCCCATCCGATCGGTCGGTTTCGGATCGACGGACGCTCGGAGCCCGAGGATCTGGTCGTTGCCACGGTCCAACATGGATTCTTCGACGTCATGGGGATCGAGCTGGTGGCGGGCCGGCCCTTCCTGCCGGCGGACAGTGCGGGCTCGCCCCCCGTGGCAATCGTCAACCAGGCCGTGCTGGACCGGTTCTTCGGAGGGAGGGACCCCGTGGGCCGCCGGCTCTGGCGTATGGGGCCCGACGGGGCCGAGGAGGAGGTCGAGATCGTCGGCGCCGTGGGTCCAGTGCGGGTCCGCAGCTTCATTCAGGAGGCCGAGCCGGCGGCCTATTTTCCTTACCGGCAGGCCACCTATCCCACGGGCAGCGCCCTGGTGATCCGGACGAGGGGCGATCCGGGGTCGGCCGTGGCCTCCATGAACGCCTTCCTACGAGCGTACGAGCCGCACATGGCGATCGTGAACGTCCTGCCCTACAGCCAGGTGGCGAAAGGCTCCGTCTATACCCAGCGCATGAATGCCGAACTGTTCTCCGTCCTTGGCGTGCTCGGGCTGATCCTCTCGGCCGCGGGGATCTTCGGCGTCGTGAGCCTGAGCGTGGTGGAGCGTACCACGGAGATCGGGATCCGCCGGGCCGTGGGCGCCGAAGCAGGGAAGGTCCGTCGCATGATCGTCCGTGAGGCGGCGTGGCCAGTGGGGCTGGGGGTGGGGCTGGGGGTCGCGACTTCCCTGGGAGTGAGCCTGATCCTGGAGACGCTCCTCTCGGGTGTGCGGCCCTGGGACCCGGTGACGTTCGTCGCGGCCGGGGGATTGCTCCTCTCCGTGGGACTGGCCGCCGCTTATGTCCCAGCGATCCGGGCGGGCCGCCTGGACCCCCTTCGAATCCTCCGGCCCGACTGAACCAGGCTCCCGCGCTATCCGAGAGGGAAGGGCCCCGGCAGGTTTACTCCCCTTCGGAGTCCGATTAATTTGTCGGGCCCGCGGGAAGGTTCACGGGCGCTGGTTCCGGTGGCCGATTGGGGCCGCCGCGGGCCCCTACGGTGGGCGTAGCTCAGTCGGTTAGAGCGCCAGGTTGTGGCCCTGGAGGTCGCCGGTTCAATTCCGGTCGCTCACCCCTTTTCGGTGGGTCTGCCATCGAGAGTGAAGTTGGTCGTCGCGGGGTGTTGACACCCCCCGGGGCCGACGCTACAATTTATGGCCTCGCGGCGGATTGGCTGGAGGATGGCCGATCGCCGCGATTCGTTCGAGGGGTTTCAAGGCCCTGAGGGCACTTTGGACAAGCTGATTGAAAACTGAGGTTTTGGGAAAGTGATCGGGCCCTTTCACGCATGGGCACTGCGTCCCATTGCGTAGCACCCCCAGG
>JBDHCV010000049.1:0-12969 GCA_039591855.1 Gemmatimonadota bacterium
GGTGCGAAGATCGTGAGGGTGGGGTTGATGGGGGGCGGCCAACAGCTCCTCACGCGCCCCCGAGTAGAGGGAAGCAACTACGTCGGATGGGCGGACGGCGTCCGGGGCGGGCAGTATATACGGAGGATTCCCCTGGATTCGATCGCCTCTTTCGAGGTCGCCGGACAGCCGGCCCCCACGCAGGACCGTCCGACCCCAGGCACGATTCAAATGTCGGACGTGCCTTCCGCCGGCATCAGGCTCGTCAACGTCAAGACCACGGCCGGGAAGACCATCCGACTGTACAATCCCGTCGAGTACCAGGGGGACTATGTCGGATGGATCGACACGGTGCATGGTAGAAAGATGCGCAGGATTCCCGTCGAGTCCATCGTCCATTACCGGTATTCCAGCAATTCTCAAAGCGTGCCCGCGGGAGCCACGTTCGAGCCCGATTCTCCTTCCGGATTCGTGAAAGTGATGGGGGTAGTCGCCGTTACCGCGGTCCTCGTTCCCATCGAACTGACCATCCGTGGGAACGCATTCCGCGAATGGCAGTGGCTGGGATACTTCGGCGACCGCAATCGGTCCGTCTTCTTCGATGCCATGGTGGACGCCCTGCTCACGACCCCCATCGGAAGGTGACGGCCTGGGTGAGACCGAGACGGAGACCGAGGTCCACGCCGATCGAGCAGCGGATCCATCGGGGAGTCGTCCTTCCCCGAACGGCGTTGCGTTGGAGCACCCTGGGGGCGACCCAGCATCTCCCTAAAACCTGGCACACCTCGCCCAACAACACGAAACACCCGCAAACCCTAACCGCCTGCGGGGGTTCTTCTTACCTCAAGTGCCCTCACCAGGATTCGAACCTGGGGCCTACTGCTTAGGAGGAGCTGAAATCTCCGGAGGTAGGCTTCGGCGGAAAGCCCTGTAAACAGGGGGTTCTCGCCGTCCTGCCGCGGATTCTCCTACGGTTGGACCTACGAATTTCTACGAAATCCCTGCCCCGCACATTCGAATGTATTCGGGTTTCGTGGCACAGTTTCTGGCACAGTCGAAGTGAGTACACTCGAGCCCGGCTGACCGCCGTCGATCACCTGGGCGGCTCATACGGATCGGAAGCCCCCATGGGAATCGGCGCGTACTGCCTCAGAGAAACGGCGTGCTCCTGCAGCTGGACGAGGGCGGCCTTGCCCACCCAGGTGTGGGGGAAGAGCACGTTGTCGCGCTCCTGCGGATCGGTCCAGAGATTGTAGAGCCGCGGCATGGTGTACGTGTTCAACTCCCCCGACCACGAGTCCTGCTCCTTGAAGTGCAGCTTCCAGTTGCGCCACTTCACCGCGAAGATCTCCGCACCCATGTAGACGATGAACCCTTCCCGACCCGATTCTTCCTGCTCACCGAGGAAGAACGGAGCCATGTTCAGGCCGTCGATCGGTCGATCCGTGGGGACGGTCCCTCCAGCGATCGCCGCGAAGGTCGGGAAGAGATCCATGGCGTGGACGATCTCGTCGCTGGAGATCCCCGCGGGAATCTGACCTGGCCAACGCATGACGAACGGGACGCGCAGGGCGCCTTCGAAGCCGGTGAACAGCGTGCCCCGCCACGGGCCAGGCGATCCGTGCGCCGCCGTCTCCACGGTCATACTCGTGCTCCCGAAGTCCAGCGCCTCCGGGCCGTTGTCTGCCGTGAACACGAAGATGGTGTTGTCGGCGATTCCGAGATCGTCGATCGTGGCCAGCAACTCGCCGGTGTAACTATCGATCTGAGCCAGCAGGTCGGCCCACACACCATTCCCCGTGCTTCCCTCGAAGTCCGGATGGGGCAGCGAGGGGAAGTGCGTCGCGGTGTACGGCAGGTAGACGAAGAAGGGCGTCTCCGCCGCGGCCTGCCGTCGCATGAAATCGATGGCCCGGTCGGTGAGGTCGCGATCGATCAGGGGGCGGTAGTCGAGATCGTAGGGACGCACCCTTGTGGGCGTCTCACCCTTCCGCGCCTCCATCACGTAGGTTTCGGGGACCCCGCTCTCGGCAAACCCTGTCAACGCCGAATAGACCGACTCATCCGTTGAGTTCGGCACACCGTACCATTCATCGAACCCCTGGTCGGTCGGGAAGCGACCATCGGTCCGACCGAGATGCCACTTGCCGTACATGCCAGTGGAATAGCCCACCTCGGCCAACATCTCGGCCATCGTGACCTCCCACTGAACGAGGCCGTACTCTCCCTCCCCGATGGGCACGGTGGCGTTTCCGCTGCGAATCGCATAACGCCCCGTCATGAGCGCCGAGCGGGACGGCGTGCACTGCACCTCAACGTTGAAGTTGGTCAGGCGAAGGCCCTGCTCGGCCAGCCGGTCGAGGCGAGGCGTCGCTGCTCCTCGCGTGATGCCCCCTCCGTTGAACCCCGGCTCACCCCAGCCGAAGTTGTCCATGAACACCAGGACGATGTTCGGTTTTTCCTGCGCCTGGGCGGCGGAAAAGCAGAGCGCCATCCCACAGACGGCCAGGAAGCTTGCAGCTGCTCTCTTCGTGCTCATGCCAGTCACTCCTGTTTGGATTACCTCAGGGCAGGGTTCGCCGAAGCCGGTCCCCCCAGCACCGTTTCTTCCTTGAACCACCGGTCTAACGGACGGTCACGTTCGGGCTTTCGTCCAGATACACGGTGCGGTCCTCGAGCGCCTGGACCGGCCGATTGTTCTCGTGGTAGACCCGGGTGAAGGCCCTGATCTGCTCAGGCGACAGACGGGTCGGGTTCTTGAGGACGAACCACTGCACGCCTTCGCTGCACGGGGGCGTCGTCAACGACCCGCTGTAGTGATAGACCGCAGGGCGAGCGTCAGGGAAGATGTGATCTCTGAATTGGGCCGGAATCCGAATCGTCGCCTGAGACCCCGGGGCTGCCGAAAGCTGCTGCCACAGCGACGCTATGCCCGGGTTCTCCGGACCCTCCTGGATCAGCACCCCCACGACGGCGAGCGCACCATCATCCGCCTGATGCACAAAATGCAGCTCCATCGGGAAGTGCTCGTCATCGATCGTGTGCTCGCTCGGTGCGTGGAAGTGGAACTGCACCAGCGCGTAGGAATCGGCGTCGACGGTCAGGGTCTCTCCTGTCCTCGAGTTGACCTGGATCGTGTGGCCGTTGTCGAGCGCGTCGAGGACCTCCCTGTGGTTCAACACGTCGACCTCCCGATCGCTCGGGGTGTGGATCTCCAAGGCGGGAAGGTCCATTTGCGTGGGGTCCGCGAGATCGATGGGCGATTGCTCGACGCCCGCGCCACAAAGTGCCCAGTCCGGATTCAAGGCAGCCCATTGGTCCGGACCGTCGTCCGGGCCGTAGCCCCAATGGACGGTTTCCGAGCGGGAGCACGACGCGAGGCCCAGTGCGACGACCGCGGCGATGAGGAGGCCTCCGCTAATTCTCTCGCGCATGGTCTTCCTTTCCACGGCTGGCCACTGCGAGCTCATGCTTGTCGTGTGCCCATTTGCGCTTGACCAGGAGCGGCGCCACCACAACTACGACGGCGACCAGGCTGATCGGGGGAATGCCGCCGTTCCAACCGGCCGGTGCCAACCACCCCTCGAATCCGAGGGAAATCAGGTGCACCAAGACGAAGAGGAGGGCTACGTAGCCGAGTCGCTGGTTTCGTTTCCATCGCACTCCGCCGAGGGCCTTCGGCATCATCGGCAGGGTCGTCACAGCAGGCGCCAGCAGGCAGAACAGCCCAAGCACACCGGCGCTCATGGCGATCTCGCCCTGGAGGTTGAGCCGGCCCACCTCGTCGAAGTATTTGCCGTAGTAGGCGGGTGAAAGGAGCGCCAGCGAGAAGAACCCGTGTATGGCGGCCAGAAAGAAGCCCATCAAACCGCAGAACTTGATCACCACCAGCCGCAGTGCCTTGTCATGGTCGTGCCAGCGGATGACCTTGCCGACCATGTACGAGCTCGCGACGAGGATCACCGCGGCCAGCGACGTGGCCTTATTGAGGACGAAGAGGGGAAGGTGGCGCCACTCCACGGGGCCGACGAGATGATACCGGACCACGGCGTAGGCGAGTGACAACCCGAACACCGCGAAGAACCACTTTGCGGTGGTGGGTTGCCACAGCCTATGGGGGGGCAGACTCGACTGGGGGTCGTTCAACCCCCGGACCTCTGCCGACTCAGTCATGAACGGTCACGGCGTATACCAGATCGGTGAGGTGTAGGCACGTTCCTGGCCAAACATTGGCACCGTCTCGGGCATGGTGACCCCAAAGCGCTTCGAATCGTACGCCTGCCACGTCGGCGTCGGGATCTCGAGCACACGGGCGTAGTAGAAGGCGCGGTGGTCCGGATCGAAGTCGGGGTCGGTCCACACCGCTCTCAACTCCGCGTCACCGATGGTGTTCAGGTAGCTGGCCTCCGCCACGTTCACCGTATTGCCCACAGGGGTCCTGCAGCGGCCGTCGCTGTCGATGGTCCGGCCGTCAGACACCGCCACGTCGTACACGCGCTCCCGGCGTTCCCCGCTGTCGTCGATCCATCCCTTGATGATCTGGATTCGATCGAGGTTGCCGGACCAGGGATCCTTCAAGGCCCCCACCATGAAGACCGGGGCCTGCCGGTCCTCCGCCCTTGCGGGCAGATCGCCACCCATGGGGACGCCCTTGCTGTACCCGATCGAGACCGCATCGGGCCGGAAGACCTCATCCGCTTCGTAGTCCCAGCCACCGAAGAAGCGCACAACCATGCGCGTGCCGGTGGTGGCATAGGTCTCCTTCTTCTGCATCGCGTCGAAGACCCCCTCGCGCGTGTTCTCCCGTGCCCAGACCGCTGCGAGACCCGCCCCGATCGACTCGTACGAATAACTCGACAAGCTGGGATCGCCCGCGAGGGACGCGATGATGGTGTGCTCCCAGCGATCGGGCTCCGGCTCCAGGTGCGCCGCCTTGCCGAAGAAGTTCTCTTCACGGGTGGTGGCCAGCGACGTGTGTGCGTCGGTGCTCCCGATCATGCCGAACTTGTAGGGATTGATGCCCAGCTCCTCCTCCAGCTGCATACCGATCTGCAGGGCAGAGCGAGCGTACTCGTACTGGAGCATCCAGTCTTCCTTGGGCTTGAATCCCGCGATGTCGGACTTGTCCCAGGTCCCGTAGTCGGCGAACTCGTCGTTCGGTGACAGCGAGGGATGGGCCTCGCCGTCACCCTTGATCTGTGTCACCTCGTACAGCGGCTCGAAGCGGCGTCGCATCTCCGCGTACTCCCTGGTGATCGGCTCGCCGTTCAAGCGCGTGACAGAGAACATCTGGCCGTTCGACACGTTGCCGTTGTGGGCGATGGCCAGGGCGCTTCCGCCCGTCTCCGCCTCATAGCCGGCCAGGTAATCCCAGAGATCCTCCGGATCGATGGAATCGAATGTGCTGAAGGGAAGAACCCGCCCCACCTTGTCTTCCCCGTCCTTGAAGATGACGACCCGGTGGAGGTTCCCCGGCGTCTCCTGCGTGGCAATCGAAGTCCATTCGAACCCGATCAACGCGGTAAAGCGACCGGGCTCGTTGAACTGGTCTGCGAAGGCGATCTCCCGGTCCCAGACCGTCCGCGCCATCTTCGGATTGTCGATGGGGTCCGTGCCTGCGGTAACCGCGTCGCTCAGCCAGGCCTGGAATGCTCCCCGGGAATCGCCGGCCTTCACCATGTCATGGACCATCCGACCCCACTCGGACTTCAGCAGCTCGGGGTTCGACTCGGCGATGAACGGCGCGAGTCCCAGGTTCTCCGCGTGATCGGCCACCACGAGGAAATCGAGCGGACGAATCAAGCGGACTCTCAACCCGTGGGAACTGATGACCTCTTCTCCCCGAGCGAACCGGAAAGCCTCCTCGGGGTCCAGGGTGTTGCCCATCATCCCGGAGTCCGTCGAATAAGAGGTGTGCAGGTGGGTGTCACCCCAGTAGACGCCCTCTGCGAAATCCGCATCGGCGGCCGTTCGCTGGACATAGGGTGAGTAGATCTTCGGCGGCTGCCGCAGGCTATCAGGATAGGTGTACTCCTGGGCCACGGCTGACGTGGGACCGCCCAGAATCACAAGCAGGATACAGGAGAGCGCCATCCGCGCTTCGACGAACGAATTCGGGGGGTTCACCACTGGATTTCCTCCTCTTGAGTGCCGTCCTCGGACGACCTGGACTCGAGTTCCATTCGCACCGCGAGCGCCTTGAGCGTGGCGAGTTCCACCTCGCAGATCGCCCGCGTGGCGACGATCAAAGACCAGGCCGCCACGGCCTCGGCGGTTTCAGCCTCGCCTCTGAGCTTCCCGATCTCCCCATCGCCTTTCGAAAGCTCGCCGCTGTCGCTCGCCGCGACGGTCTTCGCTTGAGCGCGGACGCGCGCGTGTGCGGCGCTAGCATCGTCCTTGACCCTGTTCCATTCAGCCTCCGCGAACGCGATCGCCCCCTCCACACTGTCCCGAGAGGTCTCGCTTGCTTCCAGCATGCCCCTCAGGCTTCCCATCCGCACCTCGAACTCTTCAAGCCTTCGTCGAAGGGAGTCGACCGGCCGGTCGTCTAGCGCACGCATCATGGCGGGGTCCTCGGTCGGAGGGGGGAAGGCCAACCCGCGGCCGGTTTGCGGCGCTTAATAATGCAGAGCCCGTGCCCGCTTGGACGCCGTGCGCACACGTCGCCGTTAACGGCGGTCACATATGCGCTTAGCTGACGCCGTCCCCGTCACCGAGAATGAGCAGGGGTCCAAAAGGGGCGGCTTTTCGCCCCCAGAGGGACCAAAAGGGTGTCAAATCTCGCCCCTGCGGCCTATCTTCAGCCGCGCCGCCGTCCGACCACCCAACGCTGAGAGGGGCCACTTGGATCCCAAAGCCCTGCAGATCGACGACCTCCCGGGTCCCGCACTCTTTCTCAACCCCGACGGATCGATCCTCAGAGCCAACACCTACGCCGAGAATCTGTTGGGGTTTGAGCCCGAAGCCATGGTCGGCCTCGAATTCCAGGGTCTGATCGAGGAGGAGTACCGGGAGGGGTGGGTTGACTCCCTGGCGTCGATCTCCGGGCCCGAGTCCAGGGTGAAGTTCGATCGCGTCCCCTGCGTGACGGGGGATGGTCGCGGTCTGACGCTCTGCATCGACGCAGGCGCCACCGCGGATGGCCGGGTTGCGGCCCTGATTCGCGAGGTCACCGCCGAGCAGCGCGCCCTGGCGGACCTGGAGACGAGGGAGCGCCGTCTCCAAGTCGGTTTGGGACACCTCACGGACCTAATCCAGTTCGTGGACGTGCCGAACGACCACGTCCGGTGGCACGGCGATTTCGACGCGTTCCTCGGCTACGCGGACGGCACGTTCCCGCAAACCCTGAGTGGCTGGCTGGACTTCATTCATCCGGACGACCGGGATCGCATCGAAGCGGAATACCAGGCCATCGTGGACAGCGGCTCACCGACCTGGGAGTTCCGATACCGGATCCGTGCCGGGGATGGGACGTATCGACATCTCCTCGACCGGGGGGCATTCGTCAGTTTCGCCGACGGCGCCGGAACGCAAGGAATCGGTGGGATCATCGACGAGACCGAGCAAGTCGTGGCCCGCGAGAAACTCGAATCCGCACTGGCCGAAGTGTCCATGCTTCGCGACCGACTGGAGGCCGAGAGCGAGTACCTGCGGTCCGAGATCGACTCGACGAGCGGCTTCGAGGACATCGTGGGCCGCAGCGACGCCCTCAGGCAGGCCCTGGTTCAGGTCGAGTCCGTGGCCCACACGAACGCCACGGTATTGCTCCTCGGAGAGACGGGAACCGGGAAGGAGCTCCTGGCCCGTGCCATCCACCGACGGAGCGCGCGGAGGGACCGAGCGCTGATCAAGGTGGACTGCGGCACGCTTCCGGCCGGGCTCGTGGAGAGCGAGCTCTTCGGGCACGAGAGGGGCTCCTTCACGGGCGCCCACGACCGGAAGATCGGTCGCTTCGAGCTGGCAAACGGGGGGACGATACTGCTCGATGAGATCGGCGAGCTCCCGCTCGACCTGCAGGCGAAGCTCCTGCGCGCTATCGAGGAAGGCGAGATTCGACGGGTAGGAGGGAAGCTCGACATCCCCGTCGATGTTCGTGTGATCGCCGCCACGAATCGTGACTTGCGGGCCGAGGTGCGTGAAGAGCGCTTCCGGGCGGATCTCTATTACCGTCTGAACGTTTTCCCGATCATGGCGCCTCCGCTCAGGGACCGTCGCGAGGACATCCTCGATCTCGTATCCCACTTCGTCGCCAAGAACTCCGCGGAGCTCGGAAAGGAGATCTCCCGCGTTGCCGAGCCGAGCCTGAACGCCATGGTCACCTACGAGTGGCCCGGGAACGTGCGCGAACTACGGAACGTGATCGAAAGGGCGGTAATCCTGTGCCCTGGGGACACCCTGTCCGTGGATCCTTCCCAGTTTGCCGAGAGCGGTCCGACCGTCGCTTCGACGGCGGGCTCGCTCAAGGATGATCTTCACAGGGTCGAGCGAGCGAAGATCCTCCGTGCGCTCGAAGAATCCGGCTGGAAGATCAAGGGGGACGGCAACGCGGCCAGCCGCCTGGGCACTGCGCCCAGTACGCTGCGAGCGCGCATGAGGACGCTGGGCATCACGCGGCCGAACTGAGGAAGAGCGCGGGGCGGTCCTGCCGTCCCCACCCACACAACAAAGCCGGCCACCGCATTAAGCTCTGCGGTGCCCGGCTTTGCCTTCAGTGCCCTCACCAGGACTCCAACCTGGTTCCTCCGAATTCCTACGAAATCCCTGCCCTGCACATTCGAATGTATTCGGGTTTCGTGGCACAGTTTCTGGCACAGTCCGACAGCACGGATACTCCCATGGCGACGAGAATCCACCAGGCGGTGGGACCCTCCACGAAACCGGCGGCGGACGGATCAGCGCCCTCCCGACCCGGACGGCATCGTCATGCCTGACCAGACGACCACGGCCCCGCAGTAGGCCATGTTCCCCATCGATCGGTATCGCTGCGGCAAGCCGTTGTCCGAGGGGTAGATCTCGACCGCGGCCACCTGAGTCGGAAGGAATGTCTCCAGGTTCCAGAGGGCATCAACTTCCCGGTCGTCCTTGGACCGAAGCGTTCCGTCGACGATCAGACGAAGGAAGCACGGTCTCCCGTCGAAACCGGTCCGTCCCCGGGTCGAGGCCAGCCTGGATACGCCGTCCCGCGTGACCACCCGGACTCCCAGGGTCTGGGCCACGGCCGTCGCCAGGCTGACCTGGCTCCTACTGACCAGCTCCTCCTGCTCGTAGAATCGGCCCACGCCGCTCAGACGGTCCCTCCGCTCGAAGTAGCCGGCCTGGTTGAGGGCCAGCGGACGGGCGCGGACCGTGACGGTGAGGCCTTCGAGCTCGATCGGCACCTGGGACAGCTCCGCGTCTACGTCAACGATCTGGGCGCCGACGGAGATCGGCCGAGTCTGCGTCCCGTACCCTATGTGCTCCGTCTCGAGCAGGTAATCGCCGGGCGGGACCTCGGGAAAGAGGAAGCGACCGGTGGCTGAGGTGAGCGTCTCGTAGTCGGTACCTTTCAGCCGCACCACCGCCCCGTCGATCGTCTGGCCGGACTCCCGATCGGTCAGCCTCCCGAGAACCCTGGCGGCTCTGGTGAGATGTAGTTCGAGATCCTGCAGGAGAATCCCGCTACCCCCGAGGTTGATCGTCTCGCTCAGGTGGATCTCCTTCAATAACTCGACCGTGACCCGGATCGAGTCACTCCGGGGGACGTCACACAGCGCGAACGCCCCGCCCCCATCGGTGAGGCTGGCGGAGGAGACCGTCTTGCCGTCGGCAGCCCTCCACTCCGCCACAACCTTCGCCTGCCCGAGGGGGACGCCAGTCAGACGGTCCACGACACCCCCCACCAGCACCCCGTCCCGACCATCCACCGCATGCGCCCTTGGGCCGTCGCCGCAGTACAGCGCGCGAAAAGAGGCGGTGGAGGGCGTTGCGAACTCCACGTGCTCATCGTGGCCGGGTCGCACGGGCACGAGACGCAGGATCGGGGTGAGGCCGAGCGAATCGAGGCGCGGGTGCGAGACCACCAGCGGGTACTCGCCGGGAGGTACGTCCTCGAAGGTGAACTCGCCCTTCTCGTCCGTGACCAGGGTCCCGGCGCCCCCGGCGAGCGACACCGTGGCCCCCGCCAGCGGCGCCATCCACGTGCTGTCGAAGGCCAGGCCGCGGATCGTCCCCGGAGAAGACTGGACCTGCTCCTGCTCCTGGGCCGCGAGGGGTGACACGAGTGGTATCCCGGACCCGGCGGTGAGAAGCGTGCAGCCTGCCGCGAGGAAGGCGCAGAGGAGTGGCCGCATGGAAAGGCCCCTTTCCGCAGGTGGTGATAGCTCGCACGGAAGGGCGGGTGGCTCCGGGCGGGAAGCGCGCCAGCTTTGGCAGCTATACGGCAGGATGGGGTTCGGATTTCGGTTCGGGTTATGAAGATCCACCGATCCGAAGGCAAACGGTCCGAGGCCGCGTCGGATCCAGGGTCGGTGCGGACAACTCCTGGAACGGGGGTGGGAATCGCATCCCGCTATTCACGATACTCCCACACGTCGACGGGCCCGTGAATCCGGGAGCTAAGTGCCCGATCCAGCGATCGGGACCGAATCCTCGCTCTCATCCGGATTTGCAGCGGCCATCTCAGAGGCAGAGGTGGCGATCCGAGACCTCAAGGACACACCGCGCCCGTTGCTTCAACAGCGGGAGTTATCGAGGGGGTCGCTGATCGATCTGGCGGAGTGTCCGGCACAGACCGGCGCGGAGCCTCAATCGGGACCAGCGCAGCTGAAACTCGACGCATCCCGCGGGTCCCCCTCACCGTCGTACCGGGCGACCTCGGGATAGGCGCACACGGGCCTGGAGCCCGCAGGCTGCATGCTCTCGTCGAGCCAGTAGGCGACGATTTCGTCCGGTGCATCGCCGGATTCCACCCAGTCGTCGATCTCCTGGAGGAAGTTGACCCAGGACGGTCCCGGCCCGCCGAAGCAGTGTTCGACCCCCGGCATCAAGAACATTCGCACATCGTCCCCGGCGGTCTCATCGAGGGACAGAACCTCCTCGTAGTAGTCGATGAATTCGAGGTTGGTCTGCGCCGGGTCCGACCACCCGTTGTAGATCAGGAGCTTGCCTCCCCGCTCCCGGAACGCCGACAGATCCGGATCCGTGGCGTTCAGGGTTTGCGCGACCCGCTCCGAGTCCTTCTGGTAGTCGTCCCAGTCGTACCCCTGGTAGCTCCATTCGGGATCGTTGAACACGAAGTACCTCATGATCCCAAGGCCGAACCCGAAGAAAAGGTTGGGTGCGACCGGGGCCTCGAACGGACCCGAGTCCACTCCGGCCTGGAACTCGGCTCCTTCCAGATCCTCCAGTCCGCCGGTGAGCCACCGGGACCAACCCCCTTCCGCAGACTCGCCTCCGAAGGGATTGCCTCGGGAGAGCGGTCGGCCCCGGGAGTCTAGGGGACCCTCGTATACGACCCGGACCGCAGCGAGCTGCTCCGCGCTCAGACAGCGATCGGACTCCTCGCCCTCACACAGCAACGTGCCGACGTCGAATGTGCACTGTCGGGGATCGTTGAGAATGCCGTCCTCCAACCCGTCCAGAGAATCACAGGCTTCGAGGTAGGACGACTCGATGAGACGCTGCTCCACGGGTCCGACGACGGCCCGCTGGAGGTCGGAAGGATCAGGAAACATGGCCGCGCTGATCTGAACGGCGCGCGCCGCGACGCTCGTCCAGTCGTGCGCGGGTGAGCCGGCCACGATTCCGTCGAAGTCCTCGGGGTATCGCTGGGCCTCCATGAGTCCGTGACCACCCCCGCGCGAACACCCCGTGAAGTAGCTGCGCCGGATCTCGCCGTCGTAGTAATGGGTGATGAGGGCTTTCGCCGTCACTGCGGTACGATGCACCGCCTGATGTCCGAAGCTGACCAGGCGTTCGAGGTTGTTGTACGCCCAATCCGCCTGGAGGGGATGCCCCTCGTGACCGGTGTCCGTGCCGACGGTTGCGTAGCCTGACTGCAAGGGACCGAACATCAGGGCCGTGTTCTGCACGGATCCCACGAATCCGCCGCCGCCGCCCATCACAAACTTCCCATTCCACCCATTGGGCAGCAGGAGTTCGAATCGCGTCTCGGTCCCGATGACCCCGGCGACCCTGCAGTGCGGTGCGGGTGCCGACTCCTCCTCCACAGCAGTGATGACCACATCCGGCAGCACGGGCAGGGACTCCAGCGCACATGTCGCACCGCTCCGCTCGAGGCTCTCCCCCGCCCCCGCAGTCATCGAGTCCGAGCCTTCACCGGCACAAGCCAATATCAGGACAAGCGTCACCAGGCCAGCGGTTTGTTTGGCATTACACACGCGACACCTCCGGTCATTCGCGGCTCGGTCAATGGTCCAGCGACCACTCCGACCCCTTTGGGACTGGTGACCTCAAGTTGAAGGCAACGGTCGGAAAAGTCGATGTCCAGCCGGCGCCAGGTGTTCGGACCTGGGTCGGTCGACCTGGCACAGTCCCCACCCACACGAAAAAGCCGGCCACCACATAACCCTCTGCGGTGACAGGCTTTCCCTCAAGTGCCCTCACCAGGACTCGAACCTGGGGCCTACTGCTTAGGAGGAGCTGAAACCTCCGGAGGTGGGGTTTAGCGGAAAGCCCTGTAAACAGGGGGTTTTCGCCGTCGTGCTGCGGATTCTCCTACGGCTGGACCTACGAATAACTACGAAACCCCTGCCCTGCACATTCGGATGTATTCGGGTTTCGTGGCACAGTTTCTGGCACAGTCTGATCGAGCCGGGATCTCGGGTGCAGGCCCATGCGCCCGATCACCCAACTGGTCTCGGGCCTAGTGCGCAGGGCCTCCCCGGTCCCCTCCCCCAATACGCACACTCTGCGGTGACGGTACGTAGCATGACGGACGGCACCATGACCTGAGACCAGGCATCATGGAGGTGCAGGCTGATCGAACCTTCG
>JBDHCV010000050.1:0-15231 GCA_039591855.1 Gemmatimonadota bacterium
ACCCGCGGCTCCACCGGTGTTACCGACGATCACGCCCTCGGTACGACCACCGAGCACGTTGGAGACGGTCTGGACGGCGGTGGCCTCGACGTCGTCGAGGTTGATCTTGCCCACGTTCGTCCCGAGCTCGCGCTGGCGCTGCGCCTCACCGGTAATGGTGGAGACGACGAGCCCCTCGAGCTCAATTGCGGAAGTGGCCAGCTCGAAGTCCACGACGGCGGTTCCGCCGGCGGGGACGTTCACGTCCTGAACCTCCTGACCGTAACCGAGCAACACCGCACGAATCTGGCGGGCGCCGGACGGCACGTTGGGGATCAGGAAGCGGCCTTCCTGGTTGGTAAGCGTTCCCAGCGTTGTTCCCACGACCACGATCTGGGCCCCGGGAAGCGGCTGCTGAGTAGCCGCGTCAATGATGCGTCCAGTGACCGTTCCGGTCTGCTGGGACGCCACCCCTGTGGCCGTCGCCGCAAAGGCGGCAACTGCAAGGAGGGGTGTGAAAATCCAACGTCGAAAACTCATGGTTCCTCCGTGTGGTGAAACAGGAGAGTCCTGGCCGGATGGCCATGGACCTGCGCGAGCGCGGGGACCTCGGGAGGCTGCAGAAAAGGAGGTTGATGTCAGCACGCCCGGGACATTGCATCCCGTCTCGCTGTCAATCCTGCGAACAACGAACGTTCGAGAGGCACTCCTTTCAGGTTTTGTCGTGGTCCACCGGGTCGCACCATGCGACGCCGGGATACACGACGGCTTCCGGCCCATACTGAGCCCGTAATAGTCTGACGAGGTCGGCCGGCAAGTGCAAGGGCTGTGTCATCCGATTCGAACGACCGCTCGAAACGAATGCCGCCCCCCGCCACCCCGGATCCCCCATCTTGGATCCTAACTTACTGTAACTCTATTGTTTACGACACTGCGGCCCAGGCATTACGGGTCCGAGCGGAGGAGCCACGCCTGAAGGGGGCGCCGGGGCCGTAGGGGCGGCCCTCGCCAGCGGTGGCGTGAAGGCGTGGCCCCGAGAGGGTCAGCGTGAACTTGGGTGAATCAGGGGAAGACCCGAATCTCGGTGATCCGCCAGGCTTCGTCCTCTCGAATGAAGCCCACGAAGATCAGGTATTCGGACCGCTCGGAAGTGCCCACCGCGCTGGCGGCCCAGGAGATCTCGGCGAAGGCCCGCAGGGGCACGCCGCCCACCTCGGCGACCCGGGCCACGGTGGCCCCTCCCGGCTCGTGACCGGCGTGGAACTCCCTGAGCCCGGCCAGGGCTTGGCGCACGCTGACCAGGTTGGCCCGCTCGCCGAGGAGGCTCACCCGAACCCCATCCGCATGGAGGGCGTCGCCGATCTGCTCCAGATCGCCGCCGGCCCATTGGCGGGCAAAGGCGCCGGCGGCGGCCTCCACCGCCTCCTGGGCCGCCACACCACATCCCATGACGGGTGCCGCCAGAAGAAACGCAGCCGCGAACGCCGCCGTCCCGGTTCGGCGTCCCAGCGCCGGGCGTTCCATCACGCCCCCCCCTCGTCCCTCTCCACGCCTTGGGCCTCGTCCCGGATCTCCCGGAATGCCCGGAGCGGATCCGGGGCCTGGGTGATGGAACGTCCCACCACCAGCAGGTCCGCCCCGGCCCTGGCGGCACCGCCGGGGGTGGCCACCCGCTCCTGGTCGTGGGTATCCGAGCCGGCGGGTCGGATTCCCGGAGTGACGATGAGGGTCTCGGGCCCGAAGCGCCGCCTGAGATCCTCTGCCTCCTGGGCCGAGGCCACCAGCCCGCGCAGGCCGCACCGGTGACCCAGCTCGGCCAGCCGCAGGACCTCGTCCCGGAGGGAGGAGACCTCCCGTCCCCAGACTTCTTCCACCTCCGTCACCGGGAGGGAGGTCAGCACGGTCACGCCCAGCAACCGGAGCCGGGGATGGGCCCCGGGCCGGGGATGGGCCCCGGGGTCGTCCGGCCCCGAGGCGTTCGCCGCCTCCGCAGCCTCGGCTGCCGCCCGGAGCATCGATTCCCCTCCGCCCAGATGAATGGTGAGGAGATCGACCCCCAGGGCGGCCGCGGACCGCACCGCAGAAGCCACGGTGTTGGGAATGTCGTGGAGCTTGAGGTCCAGGAAGACGCGCTTGCCGCGCTCACCCAGCGCTTCGACGACGAGCGGACCCTCCCGTATGAACAGCTCGAGTCCGACCTTGAAGAAGTCGGCCTCCGGGCCCAGTTCGTCCACCAGGCGGAGGGCCTGTGGGGCGTCGGGGTAGTCCAGGGCGACGATGATCTCAGGCATGGCTTCGTCTCTCTCGCTCGAGCCCGCGGATCACCCGCTCCCCGACCCGAGGCGCCGCGAAGGAACCGGTGCCGATCTGGACCAGGGACGCGCCGGCCAGGAGATACTCCCGGGCGTCCTCGGCGGTGAGGATCCCGCCCACGCCCACCACCGGAACGTCCACCCGGTCCCGAATGCGCCGGACCGCCGCCACCCCCACGGCCTTGAGGGGGGGTCCGCTCAGCCCGCCGGCTCCGGCTCCCAGGCGGGGCACGCCGGATCCCGGGTCGAGGGCGAGTCCGGGCAAGGTGTTCACCACGGTCAGGGCGTCCGCTCCGGCACCCACCGCGACCTCGGCCGTGGCGGCCAGGTCCGGAGCGTTGGGGGCCAGCTTGACCACCAGGGGCCGGGCCGTCCTGGGCCGGACCGCGGACACCACCTGGGCCAGGGCCCCGTGGTCCAGGGAGAACGGGATGCCGCCCACGTTGGGGCAGGAGAGGTTCAGCTCGAAGGCCTGGAAGCCGTCGTGATCCTCGAGCCGGGAGACCACCTCCACGTACTCTTCCAGCGAGTGTCCGGCCACGCTTACCCAGACCCGGGGCCGCCGGACGTGGTCCCGAAGCCAGGGAAGGTGGTCGCGGGCCACCGCGTCCACACCGGGATTCGCCAGTCCCACGGAGTTGAGCATGGCGCCGGGGATCTCGGCTACCCTGGGGGCCGGGTTGCCCGCCCGGGGCTCCAGGGTCACGGACTTGGTCACGATCCCCCCCAGGGCCTCCAGGTCCAGGACCTCCCGAAGTTCCCGACCGAACCCGCAGGTGCCGGCGGCCAGGAGCACGGGGTTCTGGAATTCCATCCCGAGGACGGTGCAGGAAAGGCTCACCGGCTCCCCCCTCCCCCGACGGCGTCCATGCCCGGCGGATACCGCTCGAAGAAACGGTCCACGGCCTGGGCGATGGCCAAGGCCAGCTCGGCCCGGAACTCCCCTTCGGCCAGGAGCGCCTCCTCCGATCGGTTGGACACGAAGCCCACCTCGATGAGGACCCCCGGCATGAGGGCGTTGGTGATGACGGCCAGGGGCCCCTGCTTGACCCCACGGTTCGGGCCGGGATGGACGTCGGCCAGCTCGTCCTGGACCATCTCGGCCAGGAGGGAGGACCAGTGGGAGTAGTCCAGGTTCCGCAGCTCGTTCAGGATGAAGCCCAACTCGGGATCGGCCTCGTCCACGGGCTGGGGTCCACCCCCGTCGATGGGGGAGTTCTCCAGGGCGGTGACCCGGCGCTCGTGCTCCGTGCGGGCCTCGGAGAGGAAGTAGGTCTCGAAGCCCCGGACCGAGCGGTCCTGGGGCCAGGAGTTGGCGTGAAGGGAGATGAACAGGCCGGGCCGATCCCCCTTCAGGTGGGTGGCCAGCTCGCCCCGGTCCCAGATCGGCACCAGCTCGTCGCTGTCCCGGGTCAAGTGGACCTCGTATCCCTCCCGGCCGGAAAGTGCGCCCGCCAGCATGATCCCCAGGTCCAGGGCCACGTCCTTCTCCAGGACGCCGTTGGGCCCCCGGGTACCGCTGTCCCGCCCGCCGTGGCCCGGGTCGATGATGATGACCCGGGTGTCGGAGGGGGCCCGGGTACGGACCACCGTGGGGACCGCCGCGGCGGCCGCCTCCGGGGCCGGTCCGGATGGAGGGGGCGCACGGACCCCGAGAATCCCCGTGGCGGGGTCGTAGGCGAATCGGTCGGGTGCGGCGAGGGGCGCCAGGTCCACCACGAACTGGATGGGGACCCAGAGTTCCCGCCCAGCGACGAACGGCGCATAGGCGAGTTGGAGCAGGTCTTCGTCCCAGCCCACGTAGGGATTGTCGGCCCGAATCCGGACGTCGGGCAGGTCCTCGCCCGTTCCCAGGACACCGTCCGGCGCCGACTCGAACGTCCAGCCCAGGGTCTCCAGAGCCCCGATGGGCAGGACCTCGTAACCACGGGGAGACTCGGTCCGGAGGGAATCCACGTGCCCACCCTCGTGCCGGACCAGGAGGCGTCCCTGGGCGCCACCCGGTGCGGGCACGGCAACGAGGAACAGGCTCGCAAGCGCGACGGCCGGAGCGAGACGCGCCGAGATCCCGGAACCCGCCGTCCGACCACGGGGGACCGCAGCGGTCCGGCGGACAGGGACGGAGCGGGGCGCCGTCATTCCTGCCCCCGAATCGCCCGTTGGGCTTCCCGGTCCTGGGTCTGGCGCTTCATCTTCTCCCGCTTGTCGTAGAGCTTGCGACCCCGCGCCACCGCCAGGGTCGCCTTGGCCCTTCCGGCCCGAAAGTAGATGTCCATGGGGACGAGTGTGAGCCCTTTCTCGTCCACGGCAGAAGCGAGCCGGCGGATTTCCGGACGATTCAGGAGCAGCTTCCGGGGCCGATCGGGGTCCACGTTCCAGACGTTGGCCTGCTCGTAGGGGCTGATGTGGAGGTTGTGGAGCCACACCTCTCCGGCCTCCACCCGGGCGAAGGCGTCGCGGAAGGCCACGTGACCCGCCCGAAGGGACTTCACTTCCGGCCCCCTGAGCACGAGTCCCACCTCCACGGTGTCCAGGACCTCGAACTCGTGCCGGGCCTTCCGGTTCGTGGCCACGACCTTCCGACCTCCGTCTCCGCTCACTGGATTTCGTGGCTCCTCAGCAGATCAGGGTCAGGGCGACGATGGCGGCCAGCGCGCCGGGCCCAGCGCTTCGGGGCATGGCGTTCCGTTGCTTGCGGACGCGGCGCATGGTGTGCACCTGAGCGATTTCGCCACCCAAGATAAACACGACCGCCGAGTAATAGATCCAGAGCACGAGGACGAAGACGTTGGCCAGGTTCCCGTAGGTGGAACTGTAGTTGGCGACGCTGACCACATACCAGGAGAACACGCCGCGCATGAGCTCGAACACCACGGCGGTGAAGGTCGCGGACACCAGGGCGGTCCTCATGGGGACCGGGCGGGACAACAGGGTCCGGTACGTGAGAAAGAAGAGCACCCAGATCGAACCGAACGCCACCACCTGGGCCACGACCCAACGGGACCATCGCAACTGCTCCCCGGCCAGGGGAAGCAGGTCGAGGCCGAACTGGCCCAGGTCCAGGAGGGACACCGTGACCGCCACGTTCAACAGGATCAGGAACCCACCCACGATGACCGCCGCGAAGTCGAACAGCTTGCCGGCCAGCGCGTTTCGGCCCTGGGCGATGTCGAACACCTCTCGGAGCACGGTGCGCAGCGTGCCCACCAGGCGGGTGGAAATCCAGACCAGGAACACGCCACCGGCCAGGGACAGCCCGCCCCGCTCCTCCACCACCCGTTCGATGGCCTGTTCCAGGGCCTGGGCCACGTTCATGCCCGAGCCCGGGTCCGGGACGGCCTGGGTCAGCCAGGCGACGACCGAAGCCCCGGGATCGGCGAAGCGGGCGCTGACCACGTACCCGGCGATCCCCAGAAGGAGGACGATGAGAGGGAAGAACGCCACCATCACGTTGAAGCTGATGGCGCCTGCCATGAAGAAGATGTTGTCCTCGTCGGCCTTGGAGACGACGCGGTAAGAGAAGTCCCGCGCCCTCCTGAAAAGCTTCACCCAGTCGGGCGTTCGCTCCCAGAGGGGACGTAAGGGCCCCGACCCCTTCGCCGGGGTCTTGGAGGACTCTTGAGGACTCAGTCCTCGCTCCCCGCCTCTACGTCGCTGCTCTCGGCCTCGATCGCCGCGAACTCTTCCTTTGCCGCGGCGACTCCCGTCCGGTACGCCGCCTTGGACCGCTCCAGCTTCTCCTCGAGCTCGCCACGATATTCCCGGGCCGCGTCCCGGCCGGCGTCGACGGCGTCCTTGACCTTGTCGACCCGACCGTGAAGGTCGTCCCGGGCTGCGGAGATCCGACCCTCCAGGGTCTTCTGGGCCTCCCGGACCCGCTCCTCGGCGGACTCCCGGAGCTTCTTGGCCCGCTCCCGCAGCTCGGCCTGGGTCTCCTCACCCCTTCCGGGGGCGAACAGCAGCGCCACGCCGGCGCCCACCAGCGCACCGAGAAGGAAGGACCCCACCCCGCCGCTGTGATCCCGCTCGATCACGATATACCGCCCGTCGTCGTCTCTCATCGCGTTCTCCTGGTCCGAAAGGACATCCGGGCGACCCGCCCGGCTCGTCTCCAAAGTTCTTCATCACCCGCCTGAATTCTAACCCGCAGGGGGTGGGAGGTGCCATTGCAGGGACTGGACTTCACACCCTCCAGCGGGGGTCGGGGTCGGGGATCTCCGACGCGTCGAAGCCCTCCCGACCCAGCAGCCCGTAGGTCAGCCGCTTGCCCAGCTCCACGCCGGGCTGATCCAGGGGGTTCACCCCGTACAACGCGCCGGCGTAGACCGTGGCCGCCTCGAAGAGCATGAAGAGCTCTCCCAGGGTCCGGGGCGTGACCGCCGGGAGCTCGATGGTGAGGTTCATCCGTCCGCCCAGACGCAGGGCCTCGGCGGTGGCGCGACGCTCCGCCTCGACCAGGCCCCGGAGGGTGTGGCCGGCCAGGTACTCCAACTCGGGCACGTCGGGATGGACCGAAGGCAGGGCCACGGGATCCCGGTCTTCGTCCGCCACCTTCATGAACATGACCACCTTGTCCCTGGGGCCTTCCATGAAGAGCTGCACCTGTGCGTGCTGGTCCACGGTGCCGACGGCGGGAAGGGGGGTGGGCCCCACCGCCTCGGACTTCCCCAGGGACTCGGCCCAGAGTTGCTGGAACCAGAGCGCCATGGACCGGAGGCGGTCCGCGTAGGGCATGAGGACGTGGATCCGATTCCCGTGGGCGGTGTCCGCCCGATGCAGCAGGAGGGCCAGAAGGCCCCCGGGATTCTTCGCCAGGTCCGGGGACAGGCTGGCCTCCAGCATGGCCCCGGCCCCGGCCAACAGTTCCGCCGTATCCACGCCCGTCGCCGCCGCCGGAAGGAGGCCGGCCGGGGAAAGGACGGAGAAGCGCCCCCCCACGTTCGAGGGGATGGCCAGGGTGGGAATGCCCGACCCGTCGGCCAGGCGGCGAAGGGCCCCGGTGGCCGGATCGGTGGTGAAGATGAAGTGCCCCCGCGCCTTGTCCGGTCCCATCTCCCGGTTCAGCCGATCCGCCACGACCAGGTACTGGGCCATGGTCTCGGCGGTGGCCCCGGACTTGGACACCACGTTGAAGAGGGTGGTCCTGAGATCGATCCGGTCCAGCAGGTCGGACACGGTCACCGGGTCGGGGTTGTCGAGCACGAACAGGCGGGGGTAGTACTCCCGCTCCTCCTGAGTCAGCTCGTTCCAGCGCGGGCCCAGGACCCCGTCCCTCAGGGACCGGGCGCCCAGAGCGGACCCTCCGATCCCCAGAACCACCAGGGTCTCGAACCACTGGCCGAACCCGTCGGCCACGGCCTGGACCGCCGCCGCCGACTCCTCCGCCCCGGGCAGGTCCATGAATCCGAGCAGGCCCTGCTCCCTGGATTGGAGGACATGGGCATGGGCCCGGGCGAACGCCTGGGCCCCCTCCCCCTCCAGGTAGGACGGGTCGATCCCCCGCTCGGGGAGGAGTGGGGTCATCATGTTTCCGTAGTCCAGCTCGACCGTTCTCACGGTACCTCCACGCTGAGGCCGTCGTAGGCGGGCTCGATCCCGTCGGGCAATTCCCGCAACAAGTCCTGGTGCCGCACCCGATGGGTCAGGTGCGTGAGGAACGTCCTCCTGGCTCCCACGGCCCGGGCGACCTCGATGGCCTCTTCGATGTTGAAGTGGCTCGGATGGGGGTCGCCCCACCAGAGTGCGTTCAGGACCAGGGTGTCCACGCCCTCCAGCGACGCCAGGACCTCGTCGGGGAGCCGCTTGCCGTCGGTGACGTAGCCCAATCCGCCCACCCGCAGCCCGTATACGGTCAGCCCGCCGTGGGGGACCGGGAGGGGCGTGATGTCGGCCCCCAGAATCGAGACCGGCCCGTCGCCGAAGGGGGTCAGGTCGATGTCCGGAATGGACGTCCCGGGCGCGATCCAGTGGCTCTCGTCGAAGATGTATCGGAACCGGGCCCGCAACTCCGCCTCGCACTCCCCGGGGACGAACGCGGGGAGGGTCCGGCCGGTGCGCAGGGAGAAGATGCGCAGGTCGTCGATTCCGTGGACGTGATCGGCATGGAGGTGGGTGAACCACACCGCGTCCACCCGCTCCACGCCGGCCTGAAGCAGGAGGATGCGCAGCTCGGGCGGCGTGTCCACGAGGAGGGTGCCCTGGGGCAAGGTGAGGGCGACGCCATGGCGTCCCCGCCGGTCCCGGGGATCGTCGGAGGTGCAAACCGGGCAGCGGCAACCCACCACCGGGATCCCGAAAGAGGTCCCCGTACCCAGGAAGGTCAGCTCCAAGCCGCTCCCGCTCACGGGATCTGCTCGATCCGCATGACGTTGGTGGAGCCCGCGGTGTTGAAGGGGAAGCCCGCCGTCACCACAACCGACTGCCCCGACCGTCCCACCCCCGACGAAACAACCGCCGCCTCACCGAACTCCGTGAGGGCGTCGTAGGTGACCTCCACGCCGTCGGCGAGGACGGGCTGCACGCCCCAGACGCCGTTCAATTGCCGGCAAACCGCCTGGTCGGTGCACACCGCGAAGATGGGGACCGGGGGGCGATAGCTCGAGACCAGCCGGGCGGAGAATCCGCTCCGGGTGATGGTGATGATGGCGGGCGCGTCCAGCTGCCGGGCCGCCCCCACGCTGGAGGACGCCACCGCGTGCTCCCGGTTGCTCGCCCCCGCCCGAAGGGACTGGTCGGGGGGCACCAGGTATCGGGGGCCCCGCTTCAGGACCCCGCTCCCCTCGATCTCCCGGGCGATCTGGGCCATGGCGTCCAGGGCACGGAGGGGGTAGGCGCCCACCGCGGTCTCGCCGGAGAGCATGACCGCGTCGGTGCCGTCCAGGATGGCGTTGGCCACGTCGGAGGCCTCGGCCCGGGTGGGGCGAGGGTGCTCGATCATGGACTCCAGCATCTGGGTGGCCGTAATGACCGGCCTGCCGTAGAGGTTGGCGAGTTGGATGATGCGCTTCTGGGCCAACGGCACCTGCTCGAAGGGGAGTTCCACGCCCAGGTCGCCCCGGGCCACCATCACCGCGTCGGACTCGGTAAGGATCCCCCGGATGTCCTCCACCGCCTGGGCTTTCTCGATCTTGGCCACGACCAGGGCCCGCCTGCCGACCCGTGCCTTGAGGTCGCTCACGTCCTCCGCCCGGCGGACGAAGGAGAGCCCGATCCAGTCCGCACCCTGGTCCAGGGCGAAGTCCAGGTCCGCCAGGTCCTTCTCGGTGAGTGAGGGGGCGCTCACCGGGATGCCGGGCAGGTTCATCCCCTTCTGGCTGTGAAGGACCCCGCCCCGCACCACCTCGAACCGGGCCCGGTTCCCGTCCACCCCGATGCACTCCAGCTCCAGGAGCCCGTCGTCCAGGAGCATGGCGTCGCCGGGGTTCAAGTCCCCGGCCAGGCCCGGGAAGGTGGTGGGAAGCTCGGACGCGGGATCGGCCTCGGCCTCGGGGGCGAAGACCACTTCCTGACCCGCGAACAGGGCCACCGGCTCGGCCAACCGGCCCACGCGGATCTTGGGCCCCTGCAGGTCCACCAGGATCGCCACCGGCCGTCCCTGTGCCTCCGCCGTCTCCCGGACCGTCCGGATACTGGCGGCGTGGGTGGCGTGGTCGCCGTGGGACATGTTGATGCGGGCCACGTCCATGCCCCGCCGAACCAGCTCGGAAACGGTTTCCGGGGAGGCGGTGGAGGGCCCGATGGTACAGACGATCTTCGTTCGAAGCATGCGGTGCGCAACCTGGGGTCGAAATCGGGGGGCCGAAGCCAGGTCGGAGCGGGACCCGCCGGCACCTGAAGCTCTCCCCGGCAGGCGGATGGGGCAAGAGAACGACGGTGGTTTGGAACCCGGGGCGCAGGCTGACATATTCCGGGCCGTGAACCTCATCGACTCCCCCTCCCAGCTCCCGGCGGTGGCCGCGGCTCTCGACGGGCCCGGACGGATCGCCATCGACCTCGAAGCGGCCGGCTTTCACCGCTATTCCGATCAGGTCTGCCTCATCCAGGTGTCGACCGAAGCGGAGACCTTCGTCCTGGATCCCCTGGCCCTGGACCTGTCCGGGGTGCTGCGCGGGGCACTGGAGGACCCGAAGGTGGAGGTCCTCATGCACGGCGGCGACTACGACCTGCGTCTCCTGGATCGGGACCTGGGCATCCGTCCGGTCCGCCTCTTCGACACCCAGGTGGCGGCAGCCCTGACCGGAGAGCCCGCCATCGGCCTGTCCGCCCTGCTGGAGAAGTACGTGGGCGTGAAGCTGGCCAAGAAGTACCAGCGGGCCGACTGGGCGGCCCGGCCGCTCACCGAGGGCATGTTGGCCTACGCCGCCGCGGACACCGCCCACCTCCACACCCTGGCCGACCTCATGGCCGAGAAGCTGGAGGAGGCCGGCCGGATGGCCTGGGCCCAGGAGGAGTTCGAGCGCATGACCCGGATCCGGTGGGTCGCCGAGACCGAAGAGACGGATCCGGTGACCCGGGTCAAAGGCGCCCGGGACCTGGAGAGCCGTGGGTTGGAGCGGCTGCGGGTCTGCCTGGCCTGGCGGGACGAGATCGGCCGAGCCCGGGACAAGGCCCTGTTCCGGGTGGTGGGGGACGGTCCCCTGCTGGAGGTGGCGGCCGGCTCGCCCAGGTCGGTGTCGGACCTGATGAACGTGAAGGGCTTCCCCGGCGGCCTGGCCCGGAGCGATGGGGAGGCGCTGCTGGCCCGCCTGAATGAAGCGGATCAGGTGCCCATCGGAGAGATCGCACCCTATCCCCGCCCGCCCCGAAACGGCCCCGGACGGGCCACGCCCGAGGAGGAAGAGCGGATCCAGCGCCTGAAGGCGGTGCGAAACGCCCGCGCGGAGGCGTTGGATCTGCCCCGGGGCACGGTCCTACCCAACAGCATCCTGGAGGCCCTGGGCCGGGCCCACCCACGGACCATCGAAGAGGTCGCGGCCATCGACGGCATCCGCCGCTGGCAGGTGGAGACCCTGGGTCAGGCGCTTCTGGACTCGCTGAACTGAGGCCGGCGGCCCGGAGGTCGCCTCCCGGCCACACAGCCCGGACCCAGCGCAACAGGAGAAGCCCGGAGCGTCGAGAGACGCTCCGGGCTTCAGTCTTTCGGACGGCCGGGTGAGGTCAGGCGGCCTCGCCCTCCTCCTTCAGCTTGCAATCGATGCAGTAGCGCGCGTGGGGAAGGGCGTCGAGGCGCTCGAAGCCCACCGGAGAGCCACAGGTGTGACAGGTCCCGAAGTTCTCCGGGTGGTCGTACATGCGGCGAAGGGCCTCTTCCAGCCGGTACAGGTAGCGGCCTTCCTTGGTGGCGAACATGGCGGCCTTTTCCCGCTCCATGGCCTCGGTGCCCTGGTCGGCCATGTGATCGGTGTAGGCGGAGAGATCCGAGTCCCCGGACTCCCGATCCCGCTTCGCCATCTGGTCGAACAGCCCCAATGCCTTGAGGGCCCGCGCCCTCTCATCCATGAGGCGCTTCTCCAGGTGCGCCAGCTGCTTCTTGTTCAAGGCCGCCATCGATTTATCTCTCTCTCCGTCCAGTCGAATTCACACCATCCCGGGCCGAGGAGCCGCGGTATAGTCTTAAAAGATAGGCTAATCCTGGGGCGGGTCCACCCTTCTTTTGTCACCAGCGGATCAGGGCCGCTCCCCACGTGAATCCGGACCCGAAGGCCACCAGGCACACCAGGTCCCCCCGCTTCACCCGTCCCTCCCTGACCGCCTCGGAGAGGGCGATGGGGATGCTGGCGGCGGTGGTGTTCCCGTACCTCTGGATGTTGTTGAACATCTTGTCCTCGGGAAGACCCAGCTTCTTCCGGACCCCCTCGGCGATGCGGAGGTTGGCCTGGTGGGGAATGACCAGGTCCAGGTCCTCGGTACCCAGACCGGCGGCGGTCAGGGCCTCCACCGCCGCCTCGGGCATCCGGGTCACCGCGTTGATGAACACGGTCCGGCCGTCCATGCGGGGGTAGATCCTGCCCTCGTCGATGTCCTCGTGGGTGATGCGGGGGTTCTTCTTGGAGGAGCTGACCTCCAGCCACAGGGACTCGGCGAATCGGCCGTCCGCGTGGATGTTGGAGGCCAGGATGCCCCGGCCGTCCTCCTTTGTGGCCGTGACCACCGCCGCTCCGGCGCCGTCCCCGAAGAGGACCGCCAGGTCCCGGCCCTCGGTGCTCACGTCCAGTCCGGTGCTCTGGATCTCCACGCCCACCACCAGGACGGTCTCGTAGACCCCGGCCCGGATCCAGGCATCGGCCACGCTGAGCCCGTAGATGAATCCCGTGCACTGGGTGCGGAGGTCCAGGGCCGGGATCCCCTCCAGCCCCAGCTCCCGTTGGAGAAACACCGCGGTCCCGGGGAACTGGTGGTCGGGGCTCAAGGTGCCCAGAACGATGGCGTCCACGTCCGAGGCTTCCATCCCGGCGTCGGCCAGGGCCATGAGGCTGGCCTCCCGGGACATGTCGGCGCTGGACATCCCGTCGGGAACCCACCGACGCTCCCGGATCCCGGTGCGCTCCCGGATCCACTCGTCGGACGTGTCCATCATCTGGGCCAGGTCGTCGTTGGTGACGACCCGATCCGGCACGAAGTGCCCGGTTCCCACGATGGCGCTACGGATCACCTCGGCCTCCTTGTTGTATTTTGTTCTCGGAACCCGGTCCCGGCCCTTCGCCGAACCGCCTTCGAATCTCAAGATACCACATCCCCGAGGACTCCACCGATGACCGATTCTCCCGAGGACGGGACCCCGACCGAGCCCATTCGCTGCCGCCGGTGCGGGGAGGACAAGGCGCCCCTGGACAAGGCGCCGTTCCGGAACGAGTTGGGGGCGGAGATCCTGGCGTCGATCTGTCAGGACTGCTGGAAGGACTGGCTCGAGCACCAGACGCTCCTCATCAACCACTACGGGCTGGACGTCCGGGACGCAAAGGCCCGGGAGTTCCTCTACGAGCAGGTCCGGAACGTCCTCCTGGGCGAGGGGGACGGGAAGGAAGTGGACACCTCCCAGCAGGGAACCATCGAGTGGTAGGTCCACCGAGTAGCGCGCTCCGGGGCGCCCGCCGGACCCGATCCGCCGGACCGGCCCGGGCCGCGGCCCTCCTGGCCGGATTCGTTCTGGCCGCGACGGCGCTGGCCCTGGCCGGGTGCATGCGGGCCGCGCCGGACCAGTGGGCCCAGCAGTATCCCCTGGCGGAGATCGAGTTCCCGGAGGCCCCGCCGGGCCCGTCCCTGGACGTCCTGGTCCTGGGCGACTGGGGCAAGGGCGGCCCGGGACAGCGGGCCCTGGCCCGGACCATCGCCGAGACCCACGGCGCCTCCCCGCCCCGCCTGGTGATCACCGTGGGGGACAACGTCTACGAGAACGGCGTGACCTCGGTGGACGACCCGCTCTGGGAGAAGGTGTTCACCCAGGTGTACACCGGCCCCTTCTGGGAGGCCATGGAATTCCGACCCGCCCTGGGGAACCACGACTACCGGGGCGATCCCGACGCCCAGGTGGCGTTTTCCGAGCGGGATCCCCGCTGGCGCATGCCGGCCCGGCACTACGCCTTCGACCTGGAGGTTCCCGGGGGGGGCACCGCCCGGTTCCTGGCCCTGGACACCAACCTGGGGGGACTGACGCCGGAGGAGACCGCGGAGCAGGCGGCGTGGCTGGAAGGCGCCCTGGGCACCGGGGAGGGCGGGGGTTGGGAGTCGCGCCCCGACTGGGGAGGCCTTCGGCGGGCCCATCGCGGAGGCCTCGGACCTCTACCTGGCGGGCCACGAGCACATCACCCAGCTGGTGCGCTCCGATCCCCTGCCCCTCCACGGGATCTGCGGCGGGGGCTCGGGCACGGACGACCCCTACCACCTGGACCCCGACACGCCCGGGGAGCTGGCGGGCTTCACCGGCGGCGGCTGGTGCCTGGTCCGCCTGTGGGAAACCCAGGGCGCCGTGGAACTCTACGACGCCCTGGGTAGGCTCCAGTACCGGGAGCTGTTCGAGCCCCGACGCTGACCCGATCCGGCCTGGCCGGCGGGCCCTCCGGGACCTCTAGGCCAGCACCTCCCGGGCGTGGGCCAGGGCCCACTCCAGATCGGCCTTGGCGATAGTCAGCGGGGGCGCGAAGCGAATCACCTGGTGGTGGGTCTCCTTGGCGAGCACGCCCCGCTCCTGCAGGGCCTTGCAGAAGGGCCGGGCGGGCCCCGAGGCGTCCTTGATGACCACGCCGATCATGAGGCCCTTGCCCCGGACCTCGGCCACGTGGGGGGAGTCGATAGCCCGGAGCTCCTGCATGAACCAGCTCCCCAACTCGTCGGAGCGCTGGGGCAGCTTCTCCTCGATGATGACCTTGAGGGACGCGCTGCCCACCGCGGCGCCCAGGGGGTTGCCGCCGAAGGTGGAGCCGTGGTCCCCGGGGCGGAACACGTCCATGAACTCCGAGTCGGCCAGGGCCGCGGAGACCGGATAGACCCCGCCCCCCAGGGCCTTGCCCACGATGAGCACGTCGGGCTTCACGTCTTCCCAGTCGCAGCAGAACATGCGGCCGGTGCGGCCCAGGCCGGT
Organism: Gemmatimonadota bacterium; assembly: GCA_039591855.1. GTDB lineage: Bacteria > Gemmatimonadota > Gemmatimonadetes > Longimicrobiales > Gaopeijiaceae > JBDHCV01. The sequence continues at coordinate 14,869 of JBDHCV010000050.1, forward strand.
CTGGATCTCGTCGGCCATGAACGCGATCCCGTGCTCGGCGCACATCTCCCTGGTGCAGGCCAGGTAGCCCTCGGGGGGCACCACCACCCCGCCCTCTCCCTGGAGCGGCTCCACCAGGAAGCCCACGGTGTTGGGCGTGATGGCCTCCTCGAAGGCCTTGGCGTCGCCGTAGGGGACGATCTTGAAGCCCGGGGTGAAGGGCCCGAAGCCCTCCTTGTACTCGGGCTCGGAGGAGAAGGACACGATGGTGGTGGTGCGCCCGTGGAAGTTGCCGGAGCAGACGATGATCTCCGCCTGGTTCTCGGCCACGCCCTTCACCTCGTAGCCCCACTTGCGGACCATCTTGATGGCCGTCTCCACGGC
>JBDHCV010000051.1:0-11697 GCA_039591855.1 Gemmatimonadota bacterium
ATACAGGACCGCGAGGCGGACCACTTCAGGGAGCTGGTTCCGGGTACGCCCGTCGTGACGGTGGGTCACGCGGTGGAAGCACGGTCGACGGGGCTGCCGGAGTCGGAGGCGCCCACAATCCTCTTCGTGGGGTCACCCAACCTGGCCAACTACACGAGCCTGGAGGGATTCGTCGAGTCCGTCCTGCCCCGTCTCCTGGAACGCCACCCGGGACTCAAGCTGCGCGTCGCCGGAGGCGTGGCCGATCGGTTCGAGACGCCTCCTCCGGGATGCGAGCTCCTGGGCAGAGTGCCCGACCTGACCCCGGAGTACGAGTCCGCCTGGGTCGTGCTGAACGTGATGTCCTTCGGGACGGGACTCAAGATCAAGACCGTCGAGGCCCTGGCTCACGGCAAGCCGGTGGTTACGACGCCGGTGGGAGCGGCCGGCCTCGAGAACGCGGCCGGGCACGCCTTCCTCGTCGCTCCCGACGACGACGCGTTCGTGAGCATGGTGGGACACCTGCTGGAGCACGGGGATAAGAGGCGCACGTTGGGCGAGGCGGCGCGGGCGTTCGTCGCCGACTACAACGCCCGGGTTTACGATGAGCTCCGCGGGTTCCTCGGGGAGCACCTACCTTGATCGGACCCTGGACTCCGAACAGACAGGGCGACGAAGCTCCGCCGTCCACCTTCTCGCAGAGGGTGGCTCATCGTATCCGGACGGTCCCCGCGGTCCGACGGGTGGGTGGGGGAGTCTGGAGACTTGGCCGTCGTGCCTTGGGGTTGGTGTCCAAGGTGGAACTCCGGAATGCCTCCTACAACCGTCAGACCCAAGCGGTTCTCGAGAGATGGCTCACCCGCGACGCCGCGTGTGTGGACGTGGGAGCCCATCGCGGGGAGGTACTGGATCAGATCCTCCGGGTGGCACCGGAGGGGCGGCACCACGCCTTCGAGCCGATCCCCGAACTCGCCGAACAACTCGAGGTGGCCTACCCGGGCGTTCACGTGCACGCGTGCGCCGCGAGCCACGCGGCGGGGTCCGCGCTCTTCCACCTCGTCGAGAACGATCCGGGTTACAGCGGGCTGAGGCGAAGGCTGTATGACAGGCCCGACCCTGTGGTCAGGGAGATCCCGGTCCAGGTCTGCCGGATCGACGACGTGTTGCCGGCCGCACTGCCTGTCGCGTTTATGAAGCTGGACATCGAAGGTGGGGAGTACGATGCGCTGCGTGGTGCCGAAAGGACGATCCGCAAGTGGCAACCACTCGTGCTGTTCGAGGCCGGCGAGCGGTCGAGCGGCTGTTACGGCGTGACGCCCGAGATGTTGTTCGAATTCCTTGTGGGAGACCTGAACATGGCCGTCACTACGATGGCTCGGTGGCTGAGGGGAACGCCTCCCTTCCGGACCCCAGAGGATTTCGCGCGGGCTTGGTCGGCCGATTGGTATTTCATCGCAGTCCCCCCGACCCCCCCGGAAGCGGCACCGGCCCGATGAGAATCCTCCACGTGGTCCCCTATTTCCCCCCGGACCGGATCGGAGGCGTGGGAGAAATGGCGGCCCACCTCCACGCGGGCCTTCTGCGGGCGGGCCACGACTCCCACGTGGTGACCTCCGGGACATCCACGGACGACCCGCGGGTCCGGAGGATCGCCCCGGGGTCCGGCCGAGGGTGGATGCTCCGGACGGGCGCCCTGGTACCGCAGGCGCGGGAAGCCGACATCGTGCACGTGCATGGGGGCGAAGCCCTCGCTCTGGCCATCGCCATGCGCGCGCGCCGGGTCCGCACCCCGCTGCTGGCCACCTACCACGTGGCATACCGGGAGTTCGCCCGGGCCCACCGGCCCTACCGGATCGAAGGCCGGCGCTTCGGCGGAGGGTGGCCCAACTTCCGCTACCGGACGCTCACCTGCACCGCCCATCGGGTCATGGACCGCGCCATGCTCTGGCTTGCGGACGGGCTCTCGTTCATCTCGCGCAGCTCGGCGAAGGATCTACTCGGCGAAGCCGCCGCGAGGCGGGCAGAGATCATCTACAACTCGGTCCCTCCCCTCGAGGCCCCACCCGAATCCGCCGACCGGGGCGGGAACCGGATCCTCTACGTGGGGAACGCCGGGGACCGGAAGCGGATCACGGTGCTTCCCTTCGTGCTCCGGCGGATCCACGAACACCGTCCCGACGCCCGACTGACCATCGTCGGAGCGGAGCGATCGGAGGTCCCACGGGTCGACCGCCTCTTCCGGGAGTTCGGTCTACAGGAGGCAGTGACGTGGGTAGGAAGGCTGCTATCGGAGGAGATCACCCGACACTACCAGCGTGCGGCACTGGTCATCGTCCCGTCTGCGAGCGAGGGGCTGCCCATGGTGATCCTCGAAGCGTTCCGTGCGGCCACCCCGTGCGTCGCGACCCAGGTCAGCGGGCACCCTGAGGCCGTGGAGCACGGGAGGAGCGGACTCCTGGCGGGACCCGACGATCCCGACGCCATGGCCAGGGCGTGCCTCGAGTTGCTCGACGATCCCGAGCTGGCGCGCCGTATGGGTGAGGAGGCGACCACCATCGTGCGGGAACGCTTCTCGGTAGACCGACAGGTCCGGCACTACATCGAACTCTATGGCAAACTGCGGGAGGCGGTCACCTAGGGGGTCTGCCCGATCCCTCCCCCTCCCCCCCGAACATCATCTTCCTCTGCTGGTAGAGCACCCTCTCCTGATTCACCCGGAGCCGGTCCAGCATGTCGGCGAGCAGGGCGAACCCCAGGACCAGGATCGCCACCACCACCAGCCCCATCCCGGTGAACCCAACGAACTTGTAGGGGGAGAAGCTCCCGGTCCGTAGGAAGTACACCAGCAACCAGGCCCCCATTCCCGCGCCGAGGGCGAAGATCAGTCCCGCGAAGATCCCGAAGAAGCGCAGCGGCCGGAAGTCCCGGGCCGTCCGCGCCAGGATCTTGAGTGCGTTGATTCCATATCGGGGCAGACTGGCGGCGACCCTGGACTTGCGAACGCTCTTGTAGGTCACGTCGATGGGAACCTCCACCACCCGCATCCCCTTGAACACGAGGTCGAAGAGCGACTCCTGCGTGTAGGTGTGCTTCCCGAAGAGATTGAGGTTTAGCAGCGCCTCCCGGGAGTACGCCCGAAACCCGCATGACACGTCGTGGAGATGCTCACCCAGAAGGCGGCTCAACAGGGCGGAAAAGAAGAGGTTCCCCCAGTAGCGGACCCGGGGCATGGTCGGTGGCCGTCCCGCCGCGATGAATCGGCTGCCCGTGACCACTTCCGCCTGGCCCTCCTGGATCGGGGCCAGCAGGTCCGGAATCTGTGAAGAGTCGAACTGGCCATCGGCGTCGATCGTGACCAGGACGTCGACCCCCTCCTCCAGCGCCGCATTCACCGCGGTACCGAACGCCTGCCCCAGGCCCAGGTTGCGCCGGTGCCGGATGACTCGAGCTCCGGCCGCTCGGGCGACCTCGGACGTGCGATCCGTCGACCCGTCGTCCACGACCACGAGCGCCCTGGACCGGACCCCCGGCATGTCGTTGGGCAGACCCCTGAGGACGTCCCCCACGGTCTCCTGTTCGTTCAACGCCGGTATGGCGATGAGGACCTTCAAGACTCCTCCTTTCCCGCCCACGGACCGGCGCGGAAGCTCCAGACTCTCGCGGTCGGATCTACCATCACGAAAAACCCTCAACGGACCGCTCCCGATCCATCGCAGGATTCGGGCCGTTTTTCAAGTTTGACGGAAAAAACACGACGGGCCCGGCGCAGTGCCGGGCCCGCGTGCCTTTAAAGTGGGCGAATCCCGCTCGCCCCCTACCGCCTCACCCGATTCGGGAAGTCCGGCCGCTCCCGCTCCACCGGCGGATTCTCCCGCAGCATCCGCAGGGCCTCCTGAATGGCCCGCTCCAGCTGGGGATCCTCCCCTGCGATCACCTGCGCGGGCAGCTGCTCCACCTCGATGTCCGGCGGCACGCCCACGTTCTCGATCCCGAACCCTTCCTCCTCGGTCCAGAACGCGATGTTGGGGGCAGTCACCGACCCACCGTCCATGAGGACCGGAAATCCCAGGATTCCCACCAGACCACCCCAGGTCCTCCGCCCGATGAGCGGGCCCAGGTCGTTCTGCCGGAAGAGCCAGGGCAGGAAGTCGCCCCCGGAGCCGGCCGTCTCGTCGATGAGCATGACCTTGGGCCCCTCGACCAGCGCGATGGGGGTCGTGATGTCGTTCCCGTAGCGGGTGGTCCAGCTCGCCATGTAGTTCCGCTTGAGGATGTCGATCACGTAGTCGGCCAGCGAACCTCCTCCGTTGAACCGCTCGTCGACGATGATCCCGTCGAGGTTGGCCTGGGGATAGAAGTACCGCTTGAAGTAGGTCCAACCGCCCACCGAGGTGTCCGGGACCCAGACGTAGGCGATGCGCCCGTCCGTGGCCTCGTGCACCCGGCGAATGTTGCCCTCCACCCAGTCCCGGTTCCGGAGCTGGTAGTCGGAGCGGGCGGGCACCACCGTGACGACCCTTGAGTCGGTGGCGTCCGGGCTCGGTCCCACCGTGATCTCCACGGCCTTGTCCGCCGTGTTCTCGAAGAAGCGGTGGAGGTTCTCCGGCGGCCGGACATCCACGCCGTTGACCTGCAGGAGGTACTCACCCTCCTGCACCTCGACTCCGGGCTCCGTCAGGGGGGAGCGCATACCGGGGTTGAAGTTCAGGCCCCCGTAGATCTTCGCGAAGCGGTAACGACCGTCCGCCACCTCGAAGTCCGCTCCCAGAAGGCCGCCGGGGACGTTGTCCGAGTCCCTGAGGTCGTCGCCCCCGCCGCCGTAGCTGTGGCCCACGGCCAGCTCCGAGAGCATCCACTGGACGACCCGTCGCAGGTCGCCCCGGGTGGCCATGTGGGGGAGGAAGGCCTCGTACTTGTCCCACATGTCGTCCCAGTCGGCGCCGTGCATCCCCGGGTCGTAGAAGTAGTCCCGCTGGATTCGCCAGGCCTCCCGGAGGATCTGCCGCCATTCCTGGCGCGGATCGATGCGCACCTGAATGTCGTTGGTCGAGATGCGCGTATCCGCGGGATTCACCTTCCCGGCGGGAGCGATGTGCCAATTGGGCCCGGCCCCGACCAGCAGCTTCTTGTTGTCGTGGGACAGGGCGAAGGCATTGGCCCCCTCGAGGAGCGTCTCCTCCTCACGGCTCTCCAGGCTGAAGCGCCGGAGGCTGGGCTGCCCGCCGACCCCGAAGCCTGCGGCCTCGGTGCGGAGATAGTAGAGGTGTCCCTCTGCACCGGCCTGCAGGGAGGTGAAGAAGCCGTTCCCCACGGGCAGGGTCAGGATCCGCTCCTGGAGGCCATCGAAGTCGATGACGACCCCGTCGTCCTCCTCGGCATCCTCGTCGCTCCCGCCGGCCGCATCGCCGGCGGCCTCTTCGTCCCCCTCTTCCTCCTCGGGCGTTCCGGCCTCCTCGTCGCTCTCCTTCTTGAGCGGCGACTCCTCGCCGGCCTGAAGGACGGCCAGGTAGAGCGTCCCGGTAACGGCCATATCCAGGTTGGACATGGCGAACCACTGGTTCTGCGGACCGGCGTCGGTGGAAGCGAAGAAGTAGAGGTACTTCCCGCTGGCGTCGAACACCGGCTCCCATACGTCGCTGAGCCCGTCGGTGACCATCGTCGATTCACCGGAGTCCAGGCTGTAGATCCAGGTCTGCCCGAAGTAGGTGGGCGTGGTGCGGGTATGGGCGATCCAGCGGGAATCGGGGGACCAGGCATGGTCCACCCGCTTCCGGGGCCCGTACTGGCCCTCGGAAAAGACCCGAGTCGTCTCGCCGGACTCCAACTCGATGTAGTAGAGGCTCCAGGAGTTGTCGGAGTAGCTGATGTAGTTGCCGTCCGGCGACCACTTGGGATCCTCGTAGAACCCGGCGCCCTCCACATCGTAGGCCCTGGGCTCCACCGATCCGTCCTGGGGCGCCACCATCAGCTGATACTCCCCGGACGCGTCGCTGAACCAGGCGATCTGGTTCCCGTCGGGAGACCAGACCGGAGACCGGTCATGGGCGGCCGAGGAGCTGGTGATCGCCCGGTGGTCTCCCTTCTTCTCGGGAACCGTGACGATGTCGCCGCGGAACTCGAAGACCGCACGGGCTCCCGTGGGGGAGATGTGATAGTTGCGCAGGAACTGGCGCCCCGAAGCCCATCGGGGGCGGGTCTCCATGAGGTCCGCCGGCGCGGCCACGCTCAGACGGGTGTCCTGCCCAGAAGCCGGATCGAACGTGTAGAGATATCCGCCCTGCTCGTAGATGATCACGCCGTCCCCGGCCGAAGCGTTCAGAACGGGGAAGTCGTCGTACCGGGTGAGCTGGGTGACCCCCCCGGACCCCTCATCGTAGGAGAAGAGGTTGAACTCCCCGTTCCGGTCCGAGGTGAAGTAGACCGTTCCCCCGAACCAGAGGGGATCGGTGTCGTTGCTGCGACCCTCGGGCTGGGGAACCTCGACGACCTCGTGATCGTCACGGTCATAGAGCCAGATCCGTGACGTCCGTCCCCCCCGGTAGTTCTTCCACTGGTTGTGGGCTTCGGAGAGGGGCGTGTAGGCGATCCGCTCTCCGTTGCCGGAGAAGGAGGCCTTGAAGGCGTTGGGCACCGGCAGCTTCGTGGGCTGGTCCCCGCTCACGGGAACCGTGAACAGCTGGGCGTATCGATTCGTGAACGACTCCCGTTGGGACAGGAAGAGGACCGCGCTCCCGTCCGGAGTCCAATCCCTGACCACGTCCGCCGAGGGATGCCAGGTGAGTCGCTGTGGCGCGCCCCCGGCCACGGAAACCACGAATACGTCCGCGTTCCCGTCGTACTCCCCGGTGAAGGCCAGCCACTGTCCATCGGGGCTGAACCGGGGCACGCCCTCGTTGCCCGGATGGGTGGTGATCCGTCTGGCGTTCGATCCGTCCCGATCCGCCAACCAGAGGTCGGTGTCGTAGACGAAAGCGATGTGGTCGGCGCTGATGGCCGGTTGGCTCAGCAGGCGGGTGTCGTTCGCATCCTGGGCCGAGGCGGCAGTCGCGCCGAGGCCGAGGAGTGCGAAACCGACGATCCATGTCCTCATGGTCTCGTACCCTCTTCGCATAGGTGTCGAATGAAAGAGGCGGGGAGCGCGTCTCCCCTGCCCCTCAGAGGTCGTGCCGATCAGTTCGCCCGGACCCGTTTCACGTTGTCGTCGGGGATCCGGTCGATGAGCAGGAAGTCGGGATCGATCCCGACCTCCCAGGGCTCCTGGTCCACCAAGAACTCGACGGTGTGCTCCCCGTCGGCCAGGCGTCGGCGCTCCACTGCGAGCTTGGGCCCGCGTTCCTGATCGCCATCGGGCCGTCCGAACACCGCCAGGTCCACGTAGTCGTTCATGGGGATGGACGTTTCCGCCCCGAGGGAATCGGCGCGGATCTTGGCCGTCTGGACCTCGAAGCTGACTCGGTACCGTCCGTCTTCGAGGGCTTCGAACGTGGCTCCGTCGACGACCCGGTTGTCGAACAGCGTGATCTCCTCGAAGAGATCCTCGATGAGGTACTGGAGCGAGTCCGGCGTGGCGGCCCGGAGCCGGTCCACCAACTCGTGGGACGTGGGGTAGGGCGGCTCCGCATAACCGAACGTCTCCACCAGGTCCCGGAGCGCTCCGTTCAGGCGATCCTCGCCGATCATCTCCTTCAGGTAGTAGAGGGCCACGCTCCCTTTGCGGTAGTGGACGTACCCCTGGGAGGCGTCCACGCGCATGAGGGGCTTCTCTTTCATGGCCTCGGCTCCCCGGGACCGTAGATAGTTGTCCATTTCGTAGCGCAGGAACTTGTGGATCTGGTCCCTCCCGTACTCCCGCTCCATCGTCATGATGGCCGAGTACTGGGCCAACGTCTCGGACAGGACGGTCGCCCCCTCCATGGACGCCCCGACCACCTGATGGGCCCACCATTGGTGCGCCATCTCGTGGGCGGTCACGTAGAAGACCATGTCGATGTCGTCCTCCTCTTCGATGTCGGCGATGAAGCCGATCCCCTCCGAGTAGGGCATGGTCCCGGGGAAGGCCTGGGCGAAAGTCGCGTACCGAGGGAACTCGATGATCCGGGCCTGGTTGTGACGGTAGGGTCCGAAAGCCTCCTGGTTGTATTCCAGTGACTTCCGGATGGACCGGGCCATCTTCTCCACGTTGTAGGGGTGCCCGACGTGGTAGTAGACCTCTACGTCAACGTCTCCCCAGGTGTCCCGCTCGACCTCGTAGTCGGCGGAGATGAAGGAGGCGAATCCCAGGGAGGGGTGATCCAGGGTGTAGTGGAAGTAGCGGCGCCCGTCCTCCGTCCACTCCCTCTGCAGGGTGCCCGGCGCGACCGCGATCTGGTCCGCGGACGTACTGATCACCGTCTCCATGGTGACCCAGTCGGAGAAGTTGCTGATGTAGTTGTTCATGCAGGCGTCGGTGCAGTCCCGCTCCAGGGTCGGCATGCGGTCCCGCTCGGGCAGCCCTTTCTTCTTCCGCTCGTTCTTGTCGGTCATCTCCCTGTTGGGCTGATAGCCCAGGGTCGGGGAGACCACACCGTTGTTGAAGAACGTCCCGTTGGGGACCACCTGGGTCACCCTGACCTGGTTCTCGAAGCCCTCGGTCAGATACTCCGCCCGGAAGGAGATGCCCATGGAATCGCCGGGCTGAAGGGCCCGAGACAGGTGGTAGAAGCGCACCCCGAGTTCCTCGTCCTCTCGGGACAGCGTCGCGCCCGGGACCTCCACCTCCATCTCCACCTGATCTTGGAGATTCACGAAGAGCGTGTCGATGGGATCGCCGCTCTGGTTGACCAGGAGGAACTCACCCTGCACCCGAAGGTCCCGTTCGGCGGGGTACACGTCGATTTCGTACTGGACGTCCACGACCCGGGGCTGGGGCATCCCCTCGTACGTCGCCTTGTAGTCCAGTTCATAGCGGACCTGCCGGTCCTCGGCGGCCCGGGTGGGCGTGTACTCGTTGATGACCTGGGTGTTGTAGTAGACGAACCCTGCCGTGGAGAACCACAGGACCAGCACGCCGAGCATGGCCAGGCGCGCAGAGCCCGAGAGCCGGAGCCGGGCATTGAAACGCCGCACAGAGAGGTTCACGTCCAGCCCCCGGACCCAGAACAGGGTCACGGCCCCAAGGAGCAATCCCGCGAAAAGCAACCAGTACAGGTTGAACCAGAACAGCCCCGCCACGTACGGCCCGAAGCCGTTCATATCCGAGAACGTGTAGGACGGCGTGCCCCCGTAGCGGAGCATGACCGACTGAAGCTTCAGCGGCCCCCAGATGAACGTGTTGAGGAGCATGAGGGCAACGAACACGAAGTAGCCCAGGAACCGGTTGTTCACCACGGCGTGGACCAGGAACGACATGACGGCCAGGAAGCCGAAGGCCAGGAGATCCAGTACCAGGAACTCCTTGAAATAGACCCCGAGCTCGAAGTTCATGTATCCCTTCGAGGCCTGGGCGACGATGCCCATGGTCATCACCAGGAGCTGCAGAACCACCAGGAGCCCCATCATGGCCAGGAGCTTCCCGAGGGCCGGGACCCAGATCGGGGAGGGCAGCGCATCATGGATCTCGTCCATCCGCGCCAACCGTTCCTTCCAGACCAGCTCTCCTGTGTAGAGGACCAGGAGGATGACGGTGAAGAGGTATCCGGTACCTCGGATCAGGTCCACCATCCGGTAGGTCACCGGGTACGTGGCCAGCCCATAGAACTGGTTCGACCGCCAAAGGGCGAAGCCCACGTTCACCATCCCGATGAGGAGGATGATCATGAACGGCGTGCTCCGCAGGATCCCGCGGAAGTCCACCCAGGCCTGACTCAGCATCTGCCTGAAGTGGGCGGATGTCGTGAAGGACAGCCCGGCGTGAGGCAGGTCCGCGTGGACCTGGAAGTGGGGCTCGATGTCGGGATCCAACGAGGTCACCTCCACCGTGCGCTTCTTGCGCAGCCCGGATTCCACGGTGAACCGGAAGATCCTGACCCCGAAGCCCACGAGACCTGCCGCGAATGCCATCCAGATCATACGGTTCAGGAGGAGATCCCCGCTCAGGGGGAGGGCCTGGGAATTCCGCTCGGCCACGGTCCAATACTTGGTCAGGTTCTCCAGGGTACCGATCCCGAAACCGTCGACGAGGATCCCCAGACTCTCACTCTCCAGGTCGCCCAACAGGGTGCCGGCGATGGAGTACGCCACGAGGATCCCGATGGCCCCGACGAAGGTCGCCGCGGTGCTCCGCGTGGCGGCGGCGATGGCGAAGACCACACCTCCGACGATGAGCGTGTTGGGAATCACGAAGCCCGCGATCCCCCAGAGGTGGGCGTTCCAGGCGATGGCCCCGACCCGATCCGGATCCACCCAGGGAGCCGCGCCACCCAGGAGGATGCCCAGGGTCACGCCCAGGAAGGGCACCAGGGCAATGGTGCACGCTCCAAAGAAGCGCCCCAACAGGTAGGGGGTCTTCCGGAGGGGCGTGGTGAAGATGATCTCCTCGGTTCGATGGCCGAAATCCCTCAACGCCGACGCCTGCACGAAGGCGGTCACCAGGAGGAACGCCACCGCCGACATATACGCGTACAGCGACTGCACCACGTAGGGAGCGTTCTTGTGGAGATTGTCGAAGGCCTGACCGATGGTGACGTTGTCCGATGCGACGGCGCCGAAGACCAGGATGGCGTTGATGCCCATGAACACGTAGACCATGGGCTGCTTGAGCCAGTACCGGATCTCGAAAGCGTAGATCTTGGCGAACATGCCCATCCCCCTAGGCCGATCCGCCGATGCGGGTGAAGAACACGTCTTCGAGCGTGGTGTCCGCCGGGGCGAAGCCGTCTCCCGGCGCCTCCTCGGCCAGGATGTGGATCACCGGACGACCCGCGACGAGCTTGGTGGAGATCACCTGAAACGCGCTCTCGTGGGCCTGCAACTCGCTCTTCTCCACCGTCTTTTCCCAGATCCGTCCCTTCAACTCGTCCAGAGCGGCATCCGGCGATCCCGAATACCTGACCTCGCCCCGGTGGATGATGGCCATGTTCGTGCAAAGCTCCCGCACGTCCTGCACGATGTGGGTGGATAGGATCACGACCCGGTCCTCGCCGATCTCGGCCAGGAGGTTGTAGAAGCGGTTGCGCTCCCCCGGATCCAGTCCCGCCGTGGGCTCGTCCACGATGAGAAGGCGGGGCTCCCCGATGAGCGCCTGGGCGATCCCGAAGCGCTGCTTCATACCACCCGAGTACCCGCTCAACGCCTTCTTCCGGTCGTCCCAGAGATTCACACGCTCCAGGAGGGCGTCGACGAGTGCCTTCCGTTCCCCCGGGTCCGCCACGCCCTTCAGCACGGCCAGGTGATCCAGCATGGCCTCGGCCGAGATCTTGGGATAAACCCCGAATTCCTGGGGCAGGTAGCCCAACAGCTTTCGCACGTCTTCCTTCTGGGTGAGGACGTCCACGTCTCCCAGGACCGCGGTTCCGGTGTCCGCGTCCTGGAGCGTCGCGATGATCCGCATCAGCGTGGACTTGCCCGCCCCGTTGGGGCCGAGCAGTCCGAACATGCCTGTGGGGATGTGGAGGGAGACGTTCTTCAGCGCCTGGACGCCGTTGGGATAGGTCTTGGAGAGGTTCCGGATCGTGAGTTCCATGGTGTCTCGGATCAGGGGTCAGAAGCCGAGCCCTTTATCCGCGGGCCGGCGGGCGTCGC
>JBDHCV010000052.1:0-10732 GCA_039591855.1 Gemmatimonadota bacterium
CGCGCATTCGCAGGGGGTGATCCACCGGGACATCAAGCCGGCGAACATCCTGCTGCACCGGGGCCGTCCGGTGGTGGCGGACTTCGGGATCGCGGTGGCGATCAGCGCGGCGGGTGGGGGCCGGATGACGGAGACGGGCCTCTCGTTGGGCACGCCCCACTACATGAGCCCGGAGCAGGCGAGCGCGGACCGGGACCTGAGCGCGCGCAGCGACGTGTATTCGCTGGGGTGCGTGCTGTACGAGATGATCGCGGGCCAGCCGCCGCACACGGGCCCCAGCGCGCAGAGCGTGCTGGTGCGGATCATGACGGAGGCGCCGCGGAACCTGACGGAGGTGAGGCACACGGTGCCGCCCCATGTGGCGTCGGTGGTGGCGAAAGCGGTGGAGAAGCTGCCCGCGGACCGTTTCGAGAGTGCCCAGGCGTTCATCGACGCCCTGGAGGACGAGAGCTTCACGTACACGGCGAGGCCGGTGTCGAGGTCGCAGGCGGCGGCCCCGGTGCAGGTGGCCGCACCCGCCGCTCCCCGCTCCCGCTGGACCACGCTGCTGCCCTGGGCCGTGGCCGGGATCGCCCTCCTCTTGCTCGGTCTCAGCTCCATGATGGGGGGCTCCGAGTCCGCCGGGGTCCCCGTCACCCGTCTCGACCTGTCCCTGGGGGATCTGAGCTTCAACCCCAACGACCAGGTCGAGATCTCTCCCGATGGCTCGATGCTCGTGGTCTCTGCCGCGGGGGAGGGGCAGCGCGCGCTGTACCTGCGGCGCATTGGGGAGGCCGACTGGGTGAAGATCCCCGGGACGGAGGACGGCCGCATGCCGACCTTCTCCTCCGACAGCGAGTGGATCGTCTACAGAAATCTGACGGCGGGGACGCTGGTCCGCGTCGCCCCCGACGGAGGGGGATCGCTCACCCTGTTCAGCGACGACACGGTCCAGCCGTTCTACACGCACTGGGGCCGGGACGGGCGAATCGCCTTCTCCAGCCCCCAGCAGCCGATGGTGATCGGCCTCGATGGCACCGCCCAGCCAATCCCGGGAACGGGTGTCCGTCCGTTCCTGCTCCCCGACGGGAGCGGCGTCCTCGGAGGAGTCGCTGGAGCCGGTATTCGTCTGTACGACTTCGCATCCGACTCGGTCCACACGCTCATCCCCGACGGGAACCACCCCGTCTACCTCGACTCCGGACATCTCCTCTACGTGGGGCCGGGTGGGGCCCTGTACGCCCAGCGGTTCGATCTCGGCAGTCACGAACTGGTGGGCTCGCCGGTGCGCGTGCTCGATCGGGTCCGGTCCGCCTTCGGGAACCGGGGATACGCCGTATCCGACGGTGGAACGCTCGTCCACTTCGAAGGCGCGTCGAACGCAGGCGCCCAGCCCCAGAATCCGACGCGCTTCCTGATCGTCGATTCCGTGGGAGGGGTGGACACGGTGCCGCTGCCCCCCGGGCCGCGGCTCCAACCGCGCTTCTCGCGGGACGGGCGGTTCATCGCCTTCGAGGACTATTCCGACGGACCGGATTCCCAGATCCACACCTTCGACCTGGTCACCGGCTACGACCAGGCCATCACCTTCGAGGGCGACAACGAGCAGCCCCTTTTCTCCCCGGACGGCACGCGCCTCCTCTTTGACGTCCAGATGCCGTCGGACGACGAAGACATCTTCGTGAAATGGGCCGACAACCGGAGCCCGAAGGAGCAACTCTTCGCCTTCGATGGCGGGCAGGACGCGTTGGAATGGCTGCCCGGTGATACGGTGCTGTTCGAGACCGCCGGCGAGGGACGGGACCTGATGCTGGCCATCCTCGGAGACAGCGTCGAGATCGTCCCGTACCTGCGGACGCCGTTCAGCGAGTACGACGCCCGCGTTTCGCCCGACGGTACCCTGGCCACCTACGAGTCCAACGAATCCGGTGAGGCGGAGACGTGGCTGCGCACCTTCCCCGAACCCACAGGGAAGTGGCGCGTCTCGAACGGATTCGGCGTCGATCCGCGCTGGGCGCCGGACGGGAGCGGCGTCTATTTCTGGACGCGCACGGACGCCGGGAGCCCCTGGCGCCTCCGGTTCGCGCCCATCGAGCGGGAGCCCTCCATTCGCGTCGCCCCGTCCCGGGAGGTGATCGCCCCTCCCGGTGCGTCGGAGAACGACTGGGACGTCCACCCCGACGGCGATCGGTACCTGATCACCGTCCCGGCCCAGACCGGCGCGGGCTCCGGCGAGGCGGGGGCCGGCGATGCGCCTCGCCACCTCGTCGTACTCAACTGGTTCGAAGAGCTGACCGCACGCCTCGAGGGGCGCCGATGAGGAGTGCACCGTGACTGACGTTCCCGCCGTCGACCGCCTGAACGCCGCCCTCGAAGGCCGCTACCGCATCGAGCGGGAGCTCGGCGCCGGGGGCATGGCCACGGTCTACCTTGCCGAGGACCTGAAGCACAAGCGGCAGGTGGCGATCAAAGTGCTCAAGCCGGAACTGGCCGCCGTAGTGGGCGCCGATCGCTTCCTTGCCGAGATCCGGACGACCGCCAACCTGCAGCACCCGAACATCCTCCCACTCTTCGATTCGGGTGAGTCGGATTCCTTCCTTTTCTACGTCATGCCCTACGTCGAAGGGGAGTCCCTGCGTCACCGGCTCGATCGAGAGCGTCAGCTGCCCGTGGACGAAGCGCTCCGGATTGCGAACGAGGTGGCAGAGGCCCTGGACTACGCCCACCGGCAGGGGATCATCCACCGGGACATCAAGCCGGCCAACATTCTGCTCCGGGAAGGCCGTCCGCTGGTGGCGGATTTCGGGATCGCGCTGGCGGTGACCGCAGCCGGAGCGGGACGGCTGACTGAGACCGGGCTGTCCCTCGGGACCCCGTTCTACATGAGCCCCGAGCAGGCCACTGCGGACCGGGACCCGGGACCGCAAAGCGACGTGTACAGCCTGGGGTGTGTGCTCTACGAGATGCTGGCCGGTGAGCCGCCGTTCACCGGATCCAGCGCGCAGGCCATTCTCGGCAAGATCATCACCGGGGATCCGGTGCCGCCCTCGAGCCATCGTAGCACCGTGCAGCCGCACGTGGACTGGGTGGTTCTGAGGGCCATCAGCAAGCTCCCCGCCGATCGCTTCTCCAGCACCGCCGAGATGACTCGGGCACTGTCGGACCCGACCGTGCACGCGGCGCAGGGAGGTCGGCGACCCGGCGCCTCCCGGTCGGGTGTCGGGTCCCTGGAGCGGGCCTTTTGGCTGGTGCTCCTGGCCGCGGCGGTCTCGGGCATCGGGCTGCTCTGGGGCGGCGGGGATCGCCGGGAGCTGCCGGAGTCGGACGTTACCCGACTCGCGGTTCAGCTTCCCGATTCCATCCCCATGGCTTTCATCGGGGCGGCCACGTTGGGAAACGGCCGCCGCGCGTTCACGCTCTCGGACGACGGCACCAGCCTCGTGTACGCCGGGCTCAAGGATGGAGTCGTCCGCCTCTATCTCCGGAAGATGGACTCGTACGAGATCGTGGAACTGCCCGGGACTGAGAACGCCTATGGGCCGTTCTTTGCTCCCAACTCCCGCTGGGTGGGGTTCTTCGTTGGGAATCAGCTGCGGAAGGTCCGCACCGACGGGGGTGCACCGGTGATCCTGGCCGAAGCGACCAACTCCGTCGGGGCGGACTGGTCGGAGGAGGGGCGAATCGTCTTCTCGGACGACGAGGGAACCGGCCTGCGCGTGGTTTCCGATCAGGGGGGGGAAGCCGAGGACATCGGCCAGTTCTTCCCGGACTCCATCAGCTTCAGCTGGCCCCAGTGGGTTTCCGGTACGGACCGCATCATGGCGGGGGGGGCCATCCTGGACCCTTCGGACGGCTCCGTGACCCCGGTTCTGACCGGCGACACCCACCTGGTGCAGGTCCCTACCGGCCACCTGATCGGGATGGTCAGCTCGACTCTCTCGGCCTCCCGGTTCGACCCGGAGCGAGGCCGGCGGATCGGCCCGATGGTCCCCGTCTTGAGTGGGGTCCGGGGGGAGATCTACGGGCAGGGCCAATGGGACGTGACGCCGGGCGGCACGCTGGTCTACGCAGAGGGCGCGTCCCTGAACGAAGGCCCCCTGGCCTGGGTGGAGGCGGATGGCACGCGGACCCGGCTCGACCTTCCCCGGAGGGAGCGGGGGACGTTCGAGCTTTCCCCCAGCGGCGATCGGCTGGCCGTCATCGAATACGACCCCACCGGTTCTCACGTCTGGGTGTACGACCTCGCTTCGGGCCGACGGGCTCAGGTGACCGTGGAGCCGGGGGCGAACAACCCTCTCGACTGGTCGCCGGATGGGCTCGAGATCCTGTTCAACCGGGATGAGCCGAATCGCGTCGCCTACCTCAAGCCGGTCCGTTCCGGGTCCGCGGCCCGGCGCGCCTTCCCTGAGTTGGACTCGGTGGGCAGCGCCTATGCCTGGTCAGCGGACGGGACCGTCCTCGGCGTTGCCATGTCCGACCCCGGCGGCTTGGGCGTGGCCGATCTGAACTCCCAGACGGTGACGCGCCTCCACTCGGACGAAACCGCCTGGGGACTCGTCCTCTCCCCGCAGGGGGACGCCGTCGCCTACACCTCGGCCCGAACGGGGGAGTACCAAAATTATGTCGAGCCGTACCCTCCCACCGGGGAGCGGATTCAGGTTTCGATCCTCGGCGGCTCCGAGGAGCCCCGCTGGTCCGACGACGGCCGCAGACTCTACTACCGGAGCGGCCGCCGGATCATGCTGGCGGACGTGGAGCGCTCTCCGACCTTCTCCGTGGGGTCTCCGCGTGTGGTCTTCGAAGGGGACTTCGTGAACGTGGGAGGGCGCTCATACGACGTGGCCCCCGGCGACACGCGATTCCTTATCATCGACGACCCGGTGGTGACCACGACCACGCTTCGGGTGGTCCAAGGGTGGATCGGTGAGGTCGAGAGGCTGATCTCCGAGGCCGGGGGGGCGCAGAACTGAGATGACCGATCGCACCCCCGACCCCGTCGACCGCCTGAACGCCGCCCTCGAAGGCCGCTACCGCATCGAGCGGGAGCTGGGCGCCGGGGGCATGGCCACGGTCTACCTTGCCGAGGACCTGCGCCACGACCGCCAGGTGGCCATCAAGGTGCTGCGCCCGGAACTGGCTGCGGTGGTGGGCGGCGAGCGGTTCCTCACCGAGATCAAGACCACGGCCAACCTGCAGCACCCCCACATTCTGCCGCTCTTCGACTCGGGGGAGGCCGACAGCTTCCTCTTCTACGTCATGCCCTACGTGCCGGGGGACAGCCTCCGGGAGCGTCTGGACCGGGAGAAGCAGCTCCCCGTGGCCGAGGCGCTGTCCATCATGCGGAAGGTGGCGGACGCCGTGGACTACGCCCATGAGCACGGGGTCGTCCACCGGGACATCAAGCCGGCCAACATCCTGCTTAGCGAGCGGGGTGAGCCCCTGGTGGCGGACTTCGGGATCGCGCTGGCCGTGGCCCAGGCCGGCGGCGGGCGCATCACGGAGACGGGGCTCAGTCTGGGGACGCCCTACTACATGTCCCCGGAGCAGGCCACGGGGGACCGGGACGTGAACCCCCGCTCGGACGTCTACGCGCTGGGGTGTGTCCTGTTCGAGATGCTGGCCGGTGAGCCGCCCTTCGCCGCGCCCACGGCCCAGGCCGTCCTGGCGAAGATCCTCACCTCCGACGCACCCCTCATCACAGCGGTCCGCAGGACGGTGCCTCCGCATGTGGAGAGCGCCCTGGCCCAGGCCCTGGAAAAGCTTCCAGCGGATCGGTTCGGGAGCGCCGCGGAGTTCTCGGAGGCTCTGGAAGACGAGGGGTTCAGCTACCTGCGGAAGGTCCGGACGGCTCCCATCGCTACGGCGCCCGTCCAGGTCGTCGCTGCTCCCGCACCTCCCCGGGGCCCCGGTAGGGGTGTCGTGGTGGCGACGGCCGCCGTGGCGCTCGTGGCGACGCTTCTGGCGCTGTGGTCGTGGACGCGACCGACGCCCACCCCCCGGGTCCAGAGGGCCACCCTTCACGTGGGAGAACTCCTCCCGCGGCTCGACGCTCCCATCCGGGTTTCCAGGGACGGCTCGACCTTCGTGATGTCGGCGAGCCCCGGAGGCGGGTCCAACCTGCTCTGGGTGCGGCGAACGGACGAGTCCGACTTTCGCCCCCTCCCAGGGACGGAGAGCGCGCGGAATCCCGACTTCTCTCCGGATGGCCAGTGGATCGTCTATCGCGACGAGAGGGAGGAGGCCCTTCGAAAAGTGTCGGTCTCGGGAGGGGCTCCCCTGACCGTGCTGCAGCAATCGGGCTTCAACCCCTTCTATCCCATGTGGGGTCTGGACGGATTCATCTACTTCCTGACCCCCGACGGCGTGTTCCGGGTTCCGGAAACCGGGGGGATTCCGGAACAGGCTCTCCTGCAGGGGGCCCAGCACCCCCGTGCGCTGCCGGAGGGTAAGGGCGTCCTCTTCACCTACCAGGCTTCGGTCGCGGTGCAGGAGCCAGGGTCCGACACGCATCGGATGCTGGTTCAGGAGGGGCTGGACGCGACCTACGTCCCCTCAGGGCACATCATCTATGCGCATCCCGAGGGCGGACTCATGGCGGTGGGGTTCGACCTGGACCGGATGGAGGTGACGAGCCAGCCGGTCCCCCTCCTGGATGGAATCGGAAACCGGGGACTTCCCGGCGCGGACTACTCCGTCTCGGAGGAAGGGACGCTTACGTACCTGGTGGGTCGCAGCGTGGTGGGGAACGCCGGCGCGGATCAGCTCCTCTGGGCGTCACCGGTGGGGGACAGCCTCGAGGTCCTGTCCTTGGAGCCCCGGGAATTCGGTGAGCCTCGGATCTCGCCCGATGGGCGTTACATGGCCTATGCGTCTCCCGGGGAGGCCAACAACAGGATGCAGATCTTCGTCTACGATCTGGAGCTGGGCAGTACGCCGCGACAGATCACCTTCGAGGGACTCAGCGAGACGCCGGTGTGGTCCCCGGATGGAGATCGCATCGCGTTCTCCTCCATGCGGGCGGGATCGGACAACCGGGACCTCTTCGTGAAGACGGTCAATGACGACTCGGCTCCCGTGCAGGTCGCGAAGCTCCCCGGAGACCAGACCCCCTGGGACTGGCCGGAGGACGATCAACTGGTCTTCGTGGACAACGAAGGGTTCGACATCTGGATCGTGGACCCGTCAGGCTCCGCCGATCCCGAACCATACCTCCAGTCCGAAGCGGCCCTGTCCGACCCGGTCGTGTCCCCGGACGGGACGCACCTGGCCTACGAATCGAACGAGGGTGGATCCCGGGCCATCTACGTCCGGAGCTTCCCCGAGCCGAGGCAACAGACCCGGGTGTCCCAGGGGCCGGGCCGAACTCCCTTTTGGGCCCCGGACGGAAGCGGCGTGTACTACTGGGGCACGGCCGGCGGGGTGGACACGTTGTTCATTGCCCGGACCCGCGCCGAGCCGACCTTCCAGGTCCTCTCCGCCGACGTCGTTCTCATCGGGGACTACAACGGGGAAGAGGGTGATGTGAACCCGGCGAACGGGTCACTGCTCCTGATCTTCGACGGTACGGGGGGAACGGGCCTGGACGATGGAGCTGCAGAGGAGGTAGAGGAGGAGAGGCACTTCGTGGTGTTCAACTGGTTCGAGGAGTTGAAGGCGCGTATGGGGCAGGGCCGATGACGCCGGGTGGAGCGCAGGGAGGGACGGCCGTCCAGCGCCTGAACGCCGCCCTGGAGGGCCGATACCGCATCGAGCGGGAGCTGGGCGCCGGGGGCATGGCCACGGTGTATCTGGCCGAGGACCTGAAGCATAAGCGGAACGTCGCCATCAAGGTGCTCAAGCCCGAGTTGGCCGCCGTGGTGGGGGCGGAACGGTTCCTGGCCGAGATCGAGACCACGGCCAACCTGCAGCATCCCCACATCCTCCCTCTGTTCGATTCCGGAGAGTCGGACGGGTTCCTCTATTACGTCATGCCCCTGGTGGAGGGGGAGTCCCTCAGGGACCGGCTGGACCGGGAGAAGCAACTGCCGGTGGAGGAGACGGTGGAGATCGTAGCCGCCGTGGCCGGCGCCCTGGACTATGCCCACCGGCACGGGGTCGTGCACCGGGACATCAAGCCGGCGAACATCCTTCTCCACGACGGACAGCCGGTAGTGGCGGATTTCGGGATCGCCCTGGCCGTGAGCAACGCGGGCGGAGGTCGCCTCACCGAGACCGGGCTCTCCCTCGGCACTCCCCATTACATGAGCCCGGAGCAGGCCAGCGCGGATCGAGACGCGAGCCCTCAGTCCGACGTGTATTCGCTGGCGTGCGTGGCGTACGAAATGCTCGCCGGGACGCCGCCCTTCGCGGCCCCCTCGGCCCAGGCCGTCGTGGTGAAGATCCTGTCGGAGGATCCCCAGCCGGTTTCGACTCAGCGCAAATCCGTGCCGGATCACGTGAGCTGGGCCATCGAGCACGCTCTCCAGAAGATTCCAGCCGACCGGTTCCGTTCCGCGGGGGACTTCGGCGCCGCTCTTCGCGATCGGGGATCGACGGCCGGGGGACATTTCTTGGCGCCCGGACGGGGGCGTGCCGGGGCCGCCGCCTCCCGGCGTGGGCGATGGGGTATCGCCGCAGCCTTCCTGGCTCTCGGGTTGTTGGCTGCCGTGGGATGGGTAAGGACTCCGGCCCCGGATCGTTCCGTGGTGCGCCTCCAATTGCCCGGCGTCACAGAGGTCCCGGGCACCATCGGCCAGCGCACGGTGGACGTCCGCGCCGACGGGCGCGTCATCGCCTATGTCTCCCAGGCCGAGGGCGGAAGCCCGGGACTGTACATCCGGGACCTCGGCGATTTCGAGCCCACGTTGATCCACGAAGGGCGGGTGACCGCCGTGGCCTTCTCGCCGGACGGGGAGTCCCTGGTCTTTCGGGAGGGAGCGGAGATCTTCGTGGTCCCCGCACAGGGAGGCGTGCCCCGCCGACTGGGTGGCGGGTACGACCAGGGCGACATCAGCTGGACAGCGGACGGGTCCATCTGGATGAATGATGCGGAGGGCAATCTCGTGCGGATCCCCCCCGGCTCGGGTGCCGGGGAAGTGGTGGCCCCGAAGACCGCCGAAGGCACCTACTACTACGCGCCCGAGCTCCTGGCCGGCGGGGATCACGCGGTGGTGATGATCTCGGGTGGGCAGGCAGGAGGGCTGAACCGATTCGGCCTCATGGACCTGGGGGATGCCTCGGTGACCGAGTGGGGGCGGGGGACCGGCGTCGAAATCGTGGACGAGGACATCCTCGTCTGGGTGGAGGACGGGTCTCTCTTCGCGCAGCGGCTGGACCTCCGCGGACTTCAGACGGTCGGTCCGGTGGTTCCCGTACCCCAGACCCGGAACCGGACCGTCAACTCGCTCTCCGTGTCTGAAACGGGGACGCTCGTCTACGAGGCCCGGGCGGATGGCGGGGCCGCCCTCTGGCGCGTGGACCGGGATGGCCAGCGGCGGCTGATGCCCCACTCGGCCGATAGCCGGCTCGGGCTTCGGATCTCACCGGACGGCCAGCAGGTCACCTTCGAGGAAGGGTGGCAGGAAGGGGCTGCGGACGTCCACGTGCTGGACCTCGAATCCGGTGTGCGCACCCGCTTGACCTTCAACAGCGCGGCGTTCTATCCGTCGTGGACGCCGGACGGCGAGCGAGTCGGCTACTACAAGATCGTGGACGGCGATTACGGGTTGTATTGGATCAACGCCGACGGATCCGGCTCCGAGGAGGTCCTGCTCCAGACCCCGGCTCCGGAGATCGAGGTGGTGTTCGTGCCCGGCGGGAGCCAGATCCTGGTGCGCCAGGGCGATCGAGCCCGGGTGGACGGGAGCGACATCTACCTCTATGAAATCGGCGACCCGGAATCCGGGCGCCCCGTCGCGGCGGGGCCGGGCAACGAAGTCAGCCCCGTGCCCTCCCCGGACGGCCGTTACGTGGCCTACACGTCGGACGAGCTGGGCCAATGGGAGGTTTTCGTCCGGTCTCTCCAGAACCCCGACGAGCGATGGCAGGTCTCCACCGACGGGGGCACCGAGCCGCTCTGGCATCCCGATGGAACCGAGCTCTACTACCGAGCGGACTCGCGGCTGGTTTCCGTGCCGGTGGACACGCGCCAGGGATTCCGGCGCACCGGCGCTCCGTATCCCCTCTTCAGCACCGAGCGTACGATCCGTAATGAGAACCACACGACCTACGGGATCTTCCCCGACGGGGAGAGCTTCCTCTTCGTGGCTCCCGGAGACACCGAGACGTTCGTGGTCCTGAACTGGATCGAGGAGTTGCGGCCGCTGTTGGGAGTGGAGTGAGGCGATGAGCATTCTAGGGAACGTCCGATGACCGACCGCGCCACCCCCGACGTGATCACCCGCCTGAACGCGGCCCTGGAAGGCCGCTACCGGATCGAGCGGGAGCTGGGCGCCGGTGGCATGGCCACGGTGTACCTGGCCGAGGACCTGAAGCACGAGCGCAAGGTGGCGCTGAAGGTGCTGCGTCCGGAGTTGGCGGCGGTCATCGGGGGCGAGCGCTTCCTGGCGGAGATCCGCACCACGGCCAACCTGCAGCACCCGCACATCCTGGCCCTGTTCGACTCCGGGGAGACGGACGGGTTCCTCTACTACGTCATGCCCTACATCGAAGGGGAGACGATCAGGGAGCAGCTGGATCGGGAGAAGCAGCTGGGGGTGGAGGAGGCGGTGCGGATCGCCAAGGACGTGGCCGACGCGCTGGAGTACGCCCACTC
>JBDHCV010000053.1:0-10804 GCA_039591855.1 Gemmatimonadota bacterium
ATATTGTCGGTCCCACCCCCGTCCAGAGCGTCCTGGAGGAGCTGCTCCGAGACCTGCCGAGCGCTGGTCATGGCCGCCAGGCGCTCACTGATCCTCTCATCGGGAACGTGCTTCGTGAGGCCGTCGCTGCAAAGGAGGATCACCGTGCCCCAGTCCCGCTCCATCCGGGTGACCACCGGAGCCGCCGTATCGCCTCCCATGGCGCTAGACAGGACTCCCGCCCATCGGCTGCGCACGGCCGTGGTCCGTGTCATGGCACCACTGTCCACGAGTTCTTGAGCCAGGGTCTGGTCCCGGCTGATCTGGGTCAGCTCTCCATCCCGGAATACGTAGCAGCGGGAATCCCCGATCTGGAGGAGATAGGCGTGGGGCCAGAGCCCGAGGAAGAGGGTCCGTCGTGGAGGAGTCTGGAGAACACCTCAGGGTCCTCGGACTCCACGTGCTCGGCCTCGTGGAAGAACTTCGAGACCGAAGACACCAGGTCCCGCACCGCAATGCGGGCCGCTTCCCCGCCGCCTTCGGTGCTGCCCACACCGTCCGCCACCATACCCAGGGAGGCCAGTCGTTCCGCATGGAGCACCCGACGCCCCTCGGCATCGATGCTGGTCCGATCCACCGTGACCCCCCTCGCCAACGCCCCGAGGAAGAAGTGGTCCTGATTCCGCTTGCGGACCTTGCCCTGGTGTGTCAGGCCCCAGGAGTCGATGTCGGAAAACTGGGGCCTCACGACCTCATCCGTGGACGCCCGTCCGATCGCTCGATACGAATCGACGCGGAGGCGGGGGTCGGTTGCGTTGGGGTCGGGTCTCATGGGCGGTAGCCGGATCCCAGGTGGTCAGGGGGAGCGTTCGACAACATCCGGACCGGGACCCACCCAGCGCAACCCTCTCGTCTCAGGGGTGCGGAAAGCTCGCAGACGCAGACGCACCGAACGACCTATTGGGCGACCAGGCCCCCACCCAGGGCCTCGATCCGTGTCCGGGCCTCGTCCAGCCGGAACTGCCACTGGGGGTCAGCCTTGTCCCAGGCCTTCAGGAAGTTCCGGTATTGCTCCAGTGCTCTCTACCGGGGGACCATCAGGAGGTGGGAAGAATGTCGAGTAGAGGCCCCGGAAATCAAGAACCCCGCCCGGCGAATCACCGCTCCAGGTGGCTGACTACGATGCCGGCGAGCTCGTTGAGGGTGCGCAGCGGAGACTGGGCGAACGCCCCGGGCGCCGAGGTGTTGAGTTGAAGCGCGAGACTGAACCCGTACTCGGGAAAGTAGTACGCCTCGGTCCGGTATCCGGGCATGAATCCGCTGTGACCCCAGGCCTCCCCCACCGGCAGGGTCATCATGATCACACCCAGGCCGTAATGCCCGTCCGGGCCCAAGGGCGCGGGGATGCCGTCACGGAAGTCCCCGAACAGGGCCGAGCCGAAGACCGTGCCCTCGTGAACCTCCCTGATCCAGCGAGCCAGATCAGCAGCGGTGGACGCGATTCCGCCTCCCGCCCACTCGAACTGCGGATTGATTGCGAGTCGGCCGTCGACCATCATCGCGTCGAATCCGCCGAAGGGGTTGTCGGGGCCGGCGTACCCCTGCACGAGCCCGGGCACATCCCGGCTGTCCGAAGGGACCGTGTCGTCGAGACCGAAGGGCTCCAGCAGTCGATCCTGGATTTGCGAATAGAGGGGACGGCCTCCGATCTCCTCGATGATCATCCCCAGCAGGATGTAGTTCGTGTCCGAGTAGTCCCATCCCTCCCCCGGGGCGAAGGGGGGCTCGGCGTCGAAGAGGTATGAAAGGCGCTCTTCCACCGTGAAGGTCCGCGACGGATCGGCGGTCAGATCCTCCATGAACCTGGGATTGAACTCGTAGCGCACGATCCCGCTCGTGTGGTTCATCAGGTTCCTGACCGTGACCCCAGCCGAGTTCGGAAGCCGGTCGTAGTAGGAAAGTTGCCCCAGATAGCGGGACACCGGCGCATCCAGATCCAGCCGGCCCTCCCCCACCAGTTGCAGGGCCACGGCCGAGACGTAGGTCTTCCCCACGCTCCCCTGCAGCATCCGATCCGACGGCTCCATCGCCACGGCCGCCAGGGTGTCGGATACGCCGGAGGCCAACCCGATCACGGTCCCGTCGGAGAGCACCACACCCAGGGTCGCCCCGGGCACGGAGACCGGACGAGTGACCTCATCCAGAGCGGATTGGAGGGCTGCGGTGAGTTCGGGGGACTGGGCTCGGGGAGGGGGCGGTCCGTAATCCCCCAGCACTGGGCCCGGACCTGACTCGACGGCCCACACCATGGCCAGAGCCAGGATCGCGACGGTCCTTCCGAGGGTCATCTACCCCTCCGAGGAGTCGGCTTCGGACTCCCCCCGGCGCGCCAGCCAGGCCCTGGCCTCGGCGAGCTCCCGGAAGATCCGGATGTTCGGGCTGTCCCATCCGATGAACGCTTCATGCATACGAACCATCCCGTAAACCTCATCCAGGGGAGCCACGAATGCCCGCCTCGCCTCCTGCGCCCAGCGATCCTCCGTGGCGATCGTCCGCACGCCTTCGGCACTGATGTCGAGGCGCTCGACCCCGGAGAGATCCACCAATTGGCTGAAATCGGGCTCGAAGTCGGGATCGGCGTTGAGGCGGCCCTGGTAATCCACAAGATCCTCATCTGAGAGCCGGCCCCATCCGCGGGTGAACACCGCCTTATGGAGGGGATCAATGACGTAGTCAGCGGGCATGCCGGATGTGAATCCTTCGGATGAGGTGTCGCCTGATTCGGGGACGGTGGCGCCCTGGCGCTCCTTCGAGGACCGGCCCCCTCTCCAAAGTGCTACGGGCGGGTCGAGGATTCAACGATGGGGTAGCGGGATCCCCACTGGCGACCAATCATGACTCGGTGCCGGCTCGCCCGGCGCTGCCTCCTTCCACGGGCTATCAAAGGAGACAGGCTCTTGCGACCGCTCGATCTCGGATGGGCTGTGGGGATCGTTCTGATGACTTCCGTCCACACCCGTCCACACGCCCTACGGGCCGCCCCGCAGGTCTCCCCCTGTCCCGGCGCCCCGGAGGCCACTCCCCTCCTCGGCGAACCCAGCGGTCCCGGATCACCCTCGGCCGCCGAGGGCGTCGACTCCCTCCAGTTCGCCATCGATGCGGGACGGGCTCTCGACGACCGGGATGCACGCAAATGCTGGTACGAGGTGGCCGAGCGCATCGCGAGGCTCGAAGCCCAGGAGGCACCCCAGGATCCGGAAGCCCAGTACCGCCTGGCGCTGGCCCTTGGGCTCCGCGCCGACGAGGAGGGAGGTCGGACAAGGGTCGGAATCGCGGACGAACTCTACCGACAGCTCCAGGTCGTTCTGGAGATGGAGCCGGATCACCCTGAGGCACAGCACATCTTCGGCCGGCTGCACGCCGGGGTCATGAGGATGAACCGCGTCACACGATTCCTCGCGACTCGCATCCTGGGGGGAGAAGCCCTCCGGGACGCCTCATGGGAGCGGGCGGAGGCGTTGCTGGTCTTCGCGGAACAGGCACGACCCGAGATTCCCGACTACCACTACGAGTTGGGACGCCTGTACGAGGATACGGATCGACCCGAACTCGCCGCCCAGGAGGCCCGACACACCATGGACCTCGTCCCCCAGGATCCCGGGGCGGAGTCCGTACAGCGACGGGCCGGGGAACTGCTCACCCGGGTGGAGGAGGACGGCGGACGGTGACGGATCACCCCTCGGCCTCGGCTGCCGCGGCACCGCCGCCGTCCGGCCGCTGCGCCCTGATCCGCCGGCAGACGCGAATCGCACTTGCGGGCCTCGCTCTGGTCGGCTTCGGCGCCGTCGGGGCATCAGCCCAGCAGGAGTCCGCCGACTCCACCCCACGCGTCCAGCACGGCGACAAGGGGTTCGAGATCGAGACGGCGGACGGCCAATTCCTGTTCCAGATCCAACCACGCCTCCAGGTCAGGTTCTCCTATCCCTTCGACTCCGACCCCGTGACGTTGGAGCAGTTCGGCGAGGGGGACGAGCTGTCCCTCTCCGTTCGCAGGGCCCGGCTCAAGGTCGGCGGGCACGGGTTCCGGCCCTGGCTGAAGTACTACTTCGAGTATGA
This sequence comes from Gemmatimonadota bacterium, assembly GCA_039591855.1. Lineage (GTDB taxonomy): Bacteria > Gemmatimonadota > Gemmatimonadetes > Longimicrobiales > Gaopeijiaceae > JBDHCV01. The sequence continues at coordinate 4,096 of JBDHCV010000053.1, forward strand.
ACTGGCCTCCGCGGCCCTACTGAACTTCGAGGTGATGGTCCAGAAGTACGAGTCGCTGAGCCTGCGGGTCGGCCAGTGGAAAGTCGAGTACAATCGGGAGAGGATGATCTCTTCTGGGAAGCAGCAGACCCTGGACCGATCCATCCTCACCTATCCCTTCACAGTGGACCGCCAGCAGGGGATTTCGCTGTTCGGACGCCTGAGGGGGGAGGGCATCGCCGACTTCACCTATGCCGTCGGAATGTTCTCAGGCTCCGGGCGGGGAGGGCAGTCCAACGACGATACGGCGCCCATGTTCGTGGGACGCCTGCAATGGAACCCCCTCGGGGATCCCGTTCCCATGTCCGGCTCGGATCTGCAGCGCCACCAGGATCCGGTGGTCGGTGTGGCCCTCGCGGGAGCCACGAACCGCAGTCGTTACACCCGGTTCTCCCAATCAGGCGGGGGCCAACTCCCTGGATTCGGGGAGGGGGTCCCAGGACAGTATCGCGTCAACCAGGCCGTGCTCGAGACCGCCGCCATGTGGAAGGGGCTCTCGTGGCAGCAGGAGCTGCACTGGAAGGAGATCGAGGATCGGGAGAACGTCGAGACCACGAGACTCATGGGCAATCTCGCCCAACTCGGCTATTTCCCCAGCGAGATCTGGTCGTCGGTCCCGTCCCAGCTCGAATTCGCATTCCGCCACGCCATCTACGATCCGGATCGGGACACGGACGATCTGACCGAGCAGGAAGTCGCCCTCGCCGTGAACTGGTTCTTCAGCGGCCACGCGAACAAGCTGACCGCCGAGGTGGCGCACATCGAACTGGATCAGACGACGGCGAAGACCGGACGTACTCGCGTGCGGGTCCAGTGGGACATCTCGTTCTGATCTCTCGGGTGAGCGAGGCATGGCGATGAGCATTCCCGATCGACCCGTCTACCTGGATCACAACGCCAGCACCCCGGTCCTTCCCGAGGTGGTGGAGGCCATGATCCCCTTCCTGCGTGACCAATACGGCAACCCTTCGAGCACCCACGCATACGGGGCATCCCTTCGGGGGCCTCTGGAGCGCGCCAGGGCTCAGGTGGCGGCCTTGATCGAGTGCGCCCCCGCGGAGGTCTTCTTCACGTCTGGAGGTACCGAGGCCAACAACCTGGCCATACGCGGCGTGGCCGCTGCCCGTCCGGACCGACCCCGTGTCGTCACCTCGGTCATCGAGCACCCGGCCACCGCGGCGCCGTGCGACGATCTGGAACGCATCGGGTGGCAGGTCACACGGCTCCCGGTCGACGGCGTCGGACGGGTGGACGTCGGCGAGTTGGACCGGGCGCTCCAGGATGGCCCGGCGCCGGGCCTGGTCACCGTGATGTACGCCAACAGCGAGACCGGCACGCTACAGCCCATCCGGGAGATCGCGAAGGCAGCACACGAGGTCGGCACAACCGTCCACACGGATGCGGCTCAAGCGTGCGGAAAGGTCCCGGTCAGCGTAGCCGACGACGACGTGGATCTCCTCTCCCTGGCCGGGCACAAGCTCTATGCCCCGAAAGGTGTGGGAGCCCTCTTCGTCCGATCCGGAACCCCCATCCGACCCTTCCTGCTGGGGGCCGGACACGAGCGAGGACTCCGGCCCGGAACCGAGAACGTCGCCTTCATCGTCGGGCTGGGCACGGCCTGCCAGGCGGCCCGCCGCGACCTGGAGTTGGAGGGGAGGCGGGTGGCCGCCCTCCGGGACCGGCTCTGGGGCCAACTGGCCTCGGAGATCCCGGGCCTCGCTCAGAACGGAGATCCGAACGGACGGCTGCCCAACACCCTGAGCGTGCGGTTCCCCGGGACTTCCGGCGATGCGGTACTGGCCGCCTGCCCGGAGGTCGCGGCCTCCACGGGGTCCGCGTGCCATGCCGGTGTGGACCGGGCATCGGATGTCATCCTGGCCATGGGCTTTCCCGAGGAGGAGGCGCTGGGCTCGGTGCGCCTCTCTCTGGGACGGGGCACGACGGAAGAACAGTTGGGTCGGGCGGCAGCGGCTCTCGTGAGGGCCTGGCGAGCGGTGACCTCGCCGTCCTATGAACCGGAGTGAGACCGTGAAAGCTGCCAGGACGCTCTTCATCGCTGGGCTGGTCCTGTTCCTGGTGGGGACGTGGGCGGCCTGGCAGGTCATGTCCGGAGCGGGCGAGCCCCGCGTCCTGATGCTCGGAGCCCTGGGGCTTTCCGTCGTGGCCTTCGCCATAGGGGCATGGCGCCTTTACACCCGGGTGGACTGGGACCGGGTCGATGCGGAGCAGCGACTCTGGGAGAGCGGTCCCCTGGGCCGCAGGTGGCTTCGCATTCGGAAAGGACTGTTCTGGAATGACTGACAAGCCCACGCAACACACGCCCAATGTCCTTTTGAAGGCCAAGCGGGAGCCCGATATCGTCCAGGTACCGGAGAGGTCGGTCCTGGCCATCGAGGGAGAAGGCGTGCCCGACCAGCCGGGGTTCGCAGCGGCGATCGGCGCCCTGTACGGTATCTCCTATGGGGTGCGGTTCGCCCGAAAGGGGGCTGGCCTCCCGGTCTTCAAGGTCGGAGTGCTGGAGGGCGAGTGGAGAGCCGAGGGCGTCGACCTCTCCGTCCACGAGGTGCCGGCTCGGGAGGCCTGGCGCTGGCGCCTCCAGATGGCCGTCCCTCCCGACCTGACCCAGCGGGAGGTGGACGAGATGGCCGAGTCAGCCACATCCAAGAAGGGTGGAAAGCTGGAAGGGAGCGAGGAAGCGCGACGGCTTCGGGTACTCCGGATCCCCCCCGCCCGGTACGCCCGGCTCCTCCACGTCGGGCCCTATGCCACCGAGCCCGAGAGCTTCGACCGGATCGATAACTTCCTGGCTGATCAGGGGCTACGGCGGGAGCCCTGGCACGTGGAGGTCTACCTCTCCGACCCGGGACGGACCCCCCCCGAGAAGCTCAAGACCACACTACTCACCAAGCTGGTGGAAGCCGGCTAAGGAGCGTACTCAGGACCATGCCTCAGCCCGTCGCCCGCTCCTCTCTGGATCCGGAGCGCATCATTGAGACCGTCCGCGCCGTCCGCGTTCGGATCGGGCAGCAGTTTCCCGAGTCCGGGTTGGGGTTGCAGTGCGAGAAGCTCCTGGACATCGCGGAGCACGCCCGGGAGCAGAGCGAGTGGATCAGCCGCCCCATCCTCTGGCTCAGGGCCATGACCGCGATCCTGGTGGCCGGCATCCTGACAGCGGTCGTCGGCCTCGTGTGGGGCCTCTACTCCACGCCTGCCGTTCAGGACGCCCTCGGGGGAATCCCCGGGGACAGTTCCGTGTTCTTCGAAGCCGTCCAGGCGGTGGACGCCGCGATGAACGAGATGGTCTTGATCGGACTGGTCCTCTTCTTCTTCTGGTCCATCGAGGGCCGCATGAAGCGCCGGCGGGCTCTGCGGGCGATCCACGAGTTGCGGTCCATGGCCCACATCATCGACATGCACCAGCTCACCAAGGACCCCACCTGGCTGAGGCACCCGCCCACGGAAGCGGCCCTGGAGGGGCGGAACATGAGCGTGGCCGAGTTGACCCGGTATCTGGACTACAGCACCGACATGCTCTCCCTGACCGGCAAGATCGCCGCCTTGTACGTCCAGGACTTTCAGGACTCTGTCGCCCTATCGGCCGTGAACGAGATCGAGCTGCTGACCACCAGCCTATCCGGGAAGATCTGGCAGAAGCTCTCCATGCTCGACGCCGAGGAGGCCAGGCGGAGCGGGTGAGCGAGACGGCCCGTCCTCCTTCCGGCCAGCTCCTCAAGATCCTGGGGCTGGCCTTCGGCGTCGCCCTCCTCGTGGGCAATTCCATCGGGATGGGGATCCTGCGCACCCCGGGGGTCGTGGCGTCGCACCTGCCGTCCGCCCCTCTCTTCATGATGGTCTGGGTCGCCGGGGCGGCCTACGCCCTCTTCGGCGCCATGACGGTGGCCGAACTGGGGGCGATGCGCCCGCGCTCCGGTGGTCTGTACCCGATCGTGCACCACGCACTGGGACCCTACCCGGGGTTCCTTTCCGGGTGGACCGACTGGATCTCCAACTGCGGGAGCGTCGCCGCCGTAGCCATCGTGATCGGTGAATATGTGGCTCCCCTGGTCCCGCCCCTCCTCGGTCGAGAACCTCTCACCGCGTCGCTGGTGGTACTTGGATTCGCTCTCCTCCAGTGGCGAGGCGTCCGCTTCGGGGATCTGGCCCAGCAGATCACCAGCCTGACCAAGGCCTTGGCGCTCATCGGACTGGCGGGGGTCGCCCTCTTCATGACCGTGGGCGCCTCCCCCGCGGCCGTCGTGGATCCCACGCCACCGGTCGTGCCCATGGGCTTCGCTCTGGTCGCCGCCGTTCTGGTCGCCATGCAGTCGGCGGTATTCACCTACGACGGGTGGGGTGGCCCCCTGTACTTCGCCGAGGAGATGCGCGATCCGGGCCGTGACGTTCCCCGGGCCATGATCACCGGCGTCCTTGTGGTTCTCGGCATCTACCTGGTGTTGAACCTCGCGTTCGTCCGGGTCCTGTCCGTTCAGGCCATGGCGGGCGACCCGTTCGTGGCAGCCACCCTCGCGGAGCGCCTCTTCGGGCCAAGCGGCGACACCGTATTGCGGATCCTCATGATCGTCTCCCTCATGGCCACGGTGAACGGGGTGCAGCTCCTGGCGTCGCGCATTCCGTTCGCCATGAGTCGTGACCGCTTCCTCCCGGAGATGTTCCAGCGCGTCAATCCGGGCGGGACCCCCGTACCCGCGCTGGCGATGAGCGCGTTGCTCGCTCTGATCTTCATCGGGACCAACACCTTCGACACCGTGCTCGCGTTCCTCGCCTTCTTCATGGTGGCGAATTACACGCTGGCCTTCCTCGCCATCTTCGTTCTCCGCCGCCGAGAACCGGAGACTCACCGGCCCTTCCGGGTCCCCGGCTATCCATGGATCCCGGGAGTGGTGCTCCTGGGATCCCTCGGCTATCTGATCGGGTCCCTCGTCGGTGACAGCGCCAACACTTGGGCGCCGCTCCTGATCCTGGCCCTGAGCTGGCCGGTGCACAGGATCATCCGGTGGCGAACGGCCCGAGGCTGATCCTCCCGGAGCCCCGGGTGGCACGTTCCTTGTTCGGGTAGGACAGGGTTCGGCAGCGTGCTCGCCCCTTCCCCCGCGAACCAGCGCGCCATGCAAGACCCAGAATCCACGGCTTCCCTGACCGGTCGCATCCGGCGCTCCATCCTCCGACGGCCCCTGGTCCCTCGCACCGACCAGGACCGCAAGTGGATGGTGGTGAACTGGTTCGTCCTCCACTTCCGACCCGTGCGGGTCCCGCGACGCACACTGCCGTTCACCCACACGTTCGGCCTGGGCGGTATGTCGCTGGTCCTGGTGGTCCTCCTTTCGGTCACGGGACTCCTGATGATGTTCGTCTACGAGCCCTCGCCGGAGCGGGCGTACCAATCCGTGCTGGCCCTGGAGCGGGACGTGGGGTTCGGCGGCTTCGTCCGGGCGATCCACCACTGGAGCGCCAACCTCCTCGTGGTGGTGGCCTTGCTCCACCTGATGAGGGTGTTCTTCACGGGCGGATTCCGCTCTCCCAGCCGGCAGTTCAACTGGGTGATCGGACTCTGCCTTCTGTTCTTCGTGCTGGCCTCGAACTTCACCGGGTACCTGCTCCCGTGGGACCAGCTGTCGTACTGGGCCGTGACCGTGTCCACCGCCATGGCGGCGTACGTCCCGTTCATCGGGGGTTGGCTGGAGGGGTTCATGCGCGGCGGCTCGGAGGTGGGCCGGGCGACCCTCATCATCTTCTACGCACTCCACACCACCCTGGCGCCGGTGGCGCTCTTCGTTCTCATGGGCTTCCATTTCTTCCGGGTCCGAAAGGCCCGGGGAGTCGTGGTCCCCCGAGGGGAAGGCGAGGCTCCCGATCCCAACCCCGAGCGGGTTCTGGCAGCGCCCCACCTTCTGCTTCGCGAAGCCGCAGTGGCCCTCATCCTGATCGCGGCGGTCCTGGTCACGGCCGCCCTGGCGGCAGCGCCGCTGGGCGAGGCGGCGAATCCGGGGATGAGCCCCAATCCGGCCAAGGCGCCCTGGTACTTCATGGGGCTCCAGGAACTGCTCCTTCACTTCCACCCCGTGGTGGCGGTGGTGGTGATCCCGGTAGCGGCTGCGATGGCCCTCGCCCTCCTGCCCTATGTGGGCACGGAGGAGGAAATCGGCGGTGTGTGGTTCATATCCGCGGTGGGTCGAAGAGCCGCGGTCTGGGCTGCACTCACGGCCGTCGTCCTCACGCCCGCTTGGATCCTTCTCGACGAGTTCGTGGTGGACTGGGGCGCGTGGCTCCCCATGCTTCCCCCTCTCGTCAGCGAGGGGGTCATCCCCGCGGCGATCGGAACGGGACTGCTCCTCGGAGTGTTCAGGGGAGTTCGTAGATTCCTTGGCGCGAGCCGTGGCGAGGCCGTACAGTCGGTCTTCGTGTTCACGCTTGTGGCTTTCTTGATCCTCACAGGGACCGGCGTTTGGCTCAGAGGGCCCGGAATGGCCCTGGTCCTGCCCGGAGCGAATGGTTGATGTCGGAAAAGCCTCCAACCGGGTCCCGCCGGCGCTTCCTGTGGACCGCCTGGACGGCGCTCTTGGGAGTCGCCGCCGCGGAGGCCGCGTGGATCGTGGCCCGGATCCTCCGTCCCCGGGGCGCAAGGGAGACCGAGGACGCCGCAGGAGTCATG
>JBDHCV010000054.1:0-10595 GCA_039591855.1 Gemmatimonadota bacterium
TCGATCGGAAGTCTCCGGTGAAGACCAGGATCGTAAGAGCCCCGATGCTGAACAGCACCGAGGTGTTGTACTTGAGGAGGAAGCGTCCGAGGGCGAGGTCGGTGAGCCCATTCGCCAGCGTGGTGGCGGCGACCACCAATCCGAGCCACACGAGAAACCGGGCCACCTCCAGGCCTGAAGGTTTGGGTCTCCCATGCAGTGCTACCCAGCCCGTGAGGAGGAAGAGCGGGTACTTGAGGTCGGTAAGGAACCGACGAGCCTCGAACTCGTTCATCACGATGGAGTGGGCCAGCCCCACCGCCACCCCCCAGGCGATCAGGATCAGCGGAGTCCATCCAGTCAGGCTGCCGGTTCGCCACAGCCGTCCGCTCCGCACGTCGACCGAGCGCAAGACCGGGAGGATCATGAAGAGCGTCGTGAGGGAGATGGTGATCCCTGCCACCGCAGTGGCGTTGGGAGAGAAGTATGCGTAGTCCCCACGCTCTAGGATCGGGATCAGATGGACCCCTCGGGGGCGGGCGTCGAGCGCGATCCCAAGGACCAGAATGAGCTTTGCCGCCGTCCAGCCTGAGCGCCAGAGGGCTATGAGGAAGATGGGGATCAGAGCCCAGCGAACGGCCGCCGATGGCCCCGGATGGATGAATACGAACTCGTTCAGCGCCCATGCCACGAGCCCGACCGCGAGGGCTGACGAGATCTCGGCCCAGGTCAGTCGGAAGCGCTCGTCGGAGAGACGGAATTCCCCGGGCCGGCTACCCTGCGGCATGATCTCGTCGCAGGATGGTGGCCTTGGCCGTCCCCAGGACCGCGGCGCTGAGGCATAGGGTGATGGGCATGGCGTCCGCGATTCCGGCTCGTTTGAGAAGCAGCCACGAGACGAAGAACACCACCGTCGCAGCAAGTGCCGCCAATGCGATCGACCGGTCTCGCCGACGTGCGAAGAGGGCGAAGTGAGGGATCAGTCCCAAGACGCTGATGAGCACGAAGGCGATGAAATACGACTGAAGATATCCCATGCCGATGTACTCCTCCCTACCCAGCCAATCGAGCAGCGACGTGACCGCGACCCGGAGAGAGGCAAGGGCTACGACCGCGACGCCGATTGCCGCCAGACCGAATCTTCGAAGGACTCTCCGCTTCTCCTCGAGGGGCACCGACTTGTCTGCGAGGCCGGAGAAGAACGGGTTCACCAAGCCGGAGTAGATGATGGTCAGTACCGCCCCGTAAAGGGATCCAAACAGCACATAGGCCGCTACGTAACCGCTCTCGGCCGAGGTGCTCAGAAGGACCCTGTCCAGCCCGGCGAAGAGTAGGAGGACCAAAGACGACGAGAAGATCAGCGCCTGGCGGCGTAATCCGGCCCGGAAGAGCCTGAGCGACGGGGCGAACCGGAAACCCTGGAGGGAGACGCTCACGGCCGCCACGGCCGCCAGGGTCGCGATCACGTTCGCCGCGACCCAATAGCGCAGGATCACCTCGGTGCCCTGCACCACGACTCCGAAGAAAAGCATCCCTACCAGGATGACCCCAGGCCACAGCCCGATCCTGGCGAATTGGGTCAGGTTGGCTGCGTTGTACCGGCCCACTCCCAGGAACACACGTGTTACCTCCTGGAGCAGATAGTCCGTGGCGAGGACCGCCATGAACGCCGCCAAGGAAGCGGATGGCAGGCTCGTGCTGGACCACCATCCTGCGACCATCCCTGCGATCGTGAGTGCCGCCGCGGACCAGATGATCTGGTTCGAGAGGTGAGCGTTGAAGATCCTCCGCCGTCCCACGTTCCGGGCGGTCTGGATGTAGAGATCGAATCCGACGAAGTAGGCGATGGACGCGACGAGTCCCGCGAGAACGCCGTATTCCGCCACCACCCGGACCGGAGCCTGCCTGGCGATGAGGATCAGGAAGCCGAACCGGACCCCCATGGCGAGGATCCGCAGCGTCACCGAGAACGTCACGAGAGGGGATCCCCCTCGCCAGCGATGCCAGATTCCGCCTCAACGGTGGAGAAGTTCGATTTCCGCATCGCTGTAGGTCTCCCGGGCGTGGCGCGCGAACAGACAGTCTCGCATAAGACATCGCTTCCTCGCAGACAGGGCTTCGAAGAACACGCCGCTGACCCTGTACTGATACCGGTTGAGTATCGCGATACCCTGCGCCGCCAGGATGACGGCGTCATAGTCCACCCGTCCCGCGAGGATCTCCACGTTGTCGAAGAGGTCTCTGTACGCGGTCTCTCTTCCTGGCGGAGCCCGAGTCACCAGCCGCACACCTCGGTCCGCCAGCTCGGCGGCCGCACGCTGGACGACGGCAGCCTCGGGGCACGGTGTCGGCGCGAAATAGTACTCTCCCAAGGCCTCGAGCGTCCGGCCCACCGACTCCGGGGAGGCGGACACCGGTCGCACCGGGTGCGGGATCACACGGGTCCGCTTTCCGTACCGAGACGCGATGTACTCGGCAATGTAGGGCTCGTGACAGATGTGACGAAGATGGTGGGGCAGCATGCGATATGCGGCTCGATACCTCCGGGATTCCTCGGCCCGATCCACGTTGTTGTGTTCGAAGACTTGAATGTCCCGGTGGTGCGTGGTGGGCCAGGTCATCACGAACGGGTCGTAGGACAGGAAATAGACCTCACCACCGGGGATGTGCTTCCAAGCCCGACGAAGCACCGAGATGCTTCTCAGTCTCCGAAGGACGCGCGATCTCCCGGGCGGAGGCTCCGGGCCCAGGGATACGTGGACCGGGGAAACGCCCCCCAACCTCTCACGGAAGGTGTCGTAGGTGAGAAGTTGTGTGTCTTCGTCCCCCCCCTCGAAAGACGCGAGAAGTGAGCGAATCCAGTGCACGTGCCCGGGCGGGCAGCCTTCCTCAATGAAGGACCTCATCGGGACTCCACACTTGGCCGGTGTCCGTCAGAATCCCCGCCCATCCAACTCCAATATCGGGTCCTTCTCCCCCGTCATCTCCCAGCGGACCAGCACGGTGGGGATGACCCCCGCGGCGTAGAAGTCGTCGAAGAAGCCCTTGATCGTGAACTCCTCGCCCCGCTGCAGAGCGACCTCCGCCAGCAGTTCCTCGATCTGGATCTTTCCGGTGACGTAGCTCGTCCCGTAGCCGGGTTGCTGCAGATAGAGCTGCTGCTCGCCCCGAACCAGGGCGCCTTCGGTCAGCCAACCCCGGGGGGTCCAGCGCATGGCATGCTCCACCGCCTCCTCCATGGTGAACTCGTTGCCGTGGAGCATGAGGCCGGAGATGGCCCGGGCGGCCCGCTGTGCCAACATGATCCAGACCAGCTCCCGGGCCCGGGGGGAGTTGTCGTCCAGCAAGCCCAGGTGCATGAACATCTCCTCCACGCCGGTGGCCAAACCCTCGGAACGGACGTCGAAGATGTTGTAGAGAGACGGCACCCGGCGTATGGGGCTCGGGTGCGGGTCCTCCCTCATGCGGGCCAGCTCCAGCCAGTGGTGCATGTGGGGGCGGAAGGCGTCGGGGTCCCGGTAGATCACTTCCTGGAAGAAGTTGCGAACCTCGTCGGCCTCCGCCGGCGTGAAGGTGCCGTTCACCGCCCGGAGTGCGGCGTCCATCCACTCCTCCACGGTCTCGATCTCCTCTTCCTCCAGGAAGCGCAGGTATCGGTCCACCGACTCGTTGAGTCGCCGATCGTACTCCTCGGCCGAGGCGATCCGCTCCAGCTCGGGCAGGGCCCGGTTCCGGTTCTCCTCCAGACGCATGGAAGTGTGGGCCCGGGCCAGCTCCCGGCGCATGAGCGTCACCTGCTCCTCCCATCCGTACGGGACCAGGTGGACGTTCCGCATGTACCAGGTGTAATTGTCCTTCCCGACTCCCGAGGAGCCCGTTTTCGAGGGCAGCGCCGCCGCGAGCCACTCGGCGAATGCGTCGCTGGCCTCTTCGGCCGCCCCGATCGCCGCGTCGAGATCCGGATCGGTGCCCGCCACCCGCTCGCCCCACTCCCGGAGGTCGTTCCCCTGGCCCCGGAAGGATCGTATGCCCGCCTCCCAGATGTCTCGCGCGTCACTGTCGGCGAGGTTGGTCCGGGCTTGCCCCAACAGAGCGGGAATGGCCCCGATTCGCGCCGCCAGCTCGTCCGCGTCCTCCGCCGACAGCGGGTACTCATACGTCCAGAGGTCGATCCACCCGTGGCTCACCGGACCTTCGTGCGCCGGGACGTCGCTCTCCGCTGTAAAGATCCACACGTAGAAGGCGGGATCCCGGGCCCAGGGCCGGCGGACCCGGTGGTCGAACTGGAGCCCGTTCATCTCGGCTCGGACCAGGTGCCAGTCGATCTGCTCGGCCACCGGCCACGACGAGACGTCGAATCCGTACAGTCGGTCGAACCATGCATCGAGGGCCCGGGCCTGGGCCGCCATCGCGGCCGCCGAGTAGTCTGGGATGCCGTCGCTGAAGACGGGGCGCTCGAAGGCGCGCCACTCCTGGAACAGCTCGACCAGTTGCGCATGGGTTCCGGGACTTGATTCGACGATGGGAGAGGACTCTCCGGAACACCCTGCCAGTGGGAAGAGCAACACCATGGCCCAGCGACGGGCGGGGCCGGTGAATCGATGCGAGGCTGCCGAGGGGGCGGCGGTCATTGGACACTCCATGGTCTCGTGAAGACATCAGGGTAGGATTGATGTCGGAGGAGGGGCAAGCCGGCGTGCGATGAAGGCGCCGGTTCGGCTTCCCACAATTGCTCCCCAATCCCATCTCCTCTAACATCGGCCCAATCCCGCAACCGATCTGGGTCCCATGTCTTTCTTCTCCGAACTGAAGCGGCGCAACGTCTATCGGGTCGCCGCCCTGTACGTCATCGTCAGCTGGGCTGTCCTCCAGTTCGTCGAGGTGTCCACAGAGTTCATCGCCCTGCCGGAGTGGACAGGACGCCTGGTCCTCGTGTTGCTCATGGCAGGGTTTCCGGTCTCTCTGGTGCTGGCCTGGGCCATCGAGCTCACGCCGGAGGGGATCCGTCTGGAGACCCCTGGCGAAGGCTGGAGTCCGTCACGCCGTCGTCGCGGCGATCGCATCATCCTGGCCGGCCTGGGTCTCATCCTGCTCCTCGGGGCCTGGAGGCTGATCGGGGTGTGGACCGACGACGGAGGCGAGGCCGTCGAAATCCATTCCCTCGTCGTCCTTCCCCTGGACAACCTCATGGAGGATCCGGGTCAGGCCTATTTCGTCGAAGGGATGCACGAGGCGATCATCACGGAGCTCTCGAGGATCCCGGGACTGCGGGTCATTTCCCGCACCTCGGCCATGAAATACCGCGACTCGGCCATGTCCGTCCCCGAAATCGGTGAGGAGCTCGGCGTGGACGCCGTCGTCGAGGGATCGGTCCTCCGCTCGGGGGAAACGGTTCGAGTCACGGCGCAGATGATCGAGGCTGCCTCCGATCGCCACATCTGGGCGGACAATTTCGATCGGAACCTCACCGACATCCTGGCGCTCTACGCCGACGTCACCCGAGAGATCGCGAACCGAATCCGCCTTGAGGTAAGCCCCGAGCAGGCTGTGGCGCTGGACGCGCCGAGCAGCGTGGACACCGATGGGTACGACGATTACCTGCGGGGGAGCTATCTCTGCGAGAAATGGGGGCCGCAGGAGATGCGGGAGGGGATCGGTCTGATGCGCCGCGCGGTCGCGGCGGACCCGGACTACGCCCTGGCCCACGCGGGCCTGGCCATCTGTCTGCAGTACGCCTCGTTCTTCGACTACCTGGAGCCTACCGGCGTCATCAGCGAGGCGAGGGCGGCCGCGGACCGGGCGATCGAACTGGACCGAAATCTCCCCGAGGCGTGGGTCGCATTCGCCGCCGTGCGGTACTACCTGGGATTCGACCTGCCGGCGTCGGAGTTGGCTCTGGAGCGGGCCCTCTCTCTCAACCCCTCGCACGTCCGAGCGCTTACCCACCTCTCCTGGCAGCTCGGCGAGGACGGACGGACCGACGAGGCGGTGGCCTTGGCCCGCCAGGCGATGGCGCTGGATCCCTTCTCCGCGTCCACCGGAACTACCCTCGCCCAGGCATACTTGCTGGGCCGCGACTTCGAGGCGGCCCTTCCGGCGTGGCGGGACCTGGTCGAACTCGATCCCGCCGACCCCTCGCTCAGGTACTACCTCGGTTGGAGTCTCGAAGCCGTGGGTGACTACGCCGAGGCCATCGCCTCCCACCAGTCCGCGGTCGAACTATCCGGGCGGGAGTCTCTCTACCTGTCCGGTCTAGGTCATGCCCTGGCCGTCTCGGGCCGGACCGCAGAGGCGACGGCCCTCCTGACAGAGCTCGAGCTGCGGGAGGTCGAGGGGCGTGCGGAGCCCATCCACCTCGCCATGGTGCACCTGGGCCTCGGGAGCCGCGACCGAGCGATGGAGGAGCTGGAGAGAGCATACGAGAGCCGCAACTCCCACATGCTCTACCTCAAGCACGGCCCACAGTTCGACCCGCTTCGGGGCGACGAGCGCTTCGAGGCGCTGCTGACCCGCATGGGATGGTAAGGGGGAGGTAGGGCGCCTCAGCGCGTCCCGATCAGCCCCCGCGGGCGGCCTGCCGCCGAGCCTCCTCCTGGTACGCCTCGGAGGCGTAGATCGCAACCTCCACCCTGCGGTTCTCCTGTCGACCGGTCTCGGTCTCGTTGGAGGAAAGGGGCTCCATCTCGCCTCGGCCCTCCACGATGATCCTGTCGGCGCCGATGCCGTGTCGCACGAGATGATCCGCCGCGGCCTGTGCCCTTCGCTCCGACAGGCCCTGGTTGTAGGCCTCGGAACCCTGGGAGTCGGTATGTCCGACGATGAGGGCATCGGTCTTGTCCACTTCCACGAGGGCGTCCGCCAGATCGGTGAGTTGGGTCTGGGCTACGGGCTGCAGCTCAGCGGAGTCGAAATCGAAGAGAAGCCCTGAGTCGAAGGTCACGAGGATCCCCTCACCCACCCGCTCCACCGTGGCGCCTTCCAGGCTCTTGTCCAACTTCTCCGCCGTGTCGTCCATCTGGCTTCCGATGATGGCGCCCGCTGCTCCACCCACCGCTGCCCCGATCAGGACTCCGCGGGTGGTGGAGCCGGTCTCGTTCCCAATCACAGCGCCTGCGGCGCCTCCGATGGCGGCTCCGACGGCCGCGCCCTTGGCGGTGTTCCCCCAGCTCGAGCATCCCTGGGCGAAGGGGGTTAGAAGGAGAAGGACCAGGATAGAACGGGCAGGGGTGCATCGAGGCCCGGGAACGGCGGTACGGATCGGGGGTGTGCGCATCTTCTCTTGCTCCCTGGGGTGTTGGTTGCTTAGCAATTGGAACAGGGACCGGTGGGTTGGGCGGATGCCCGGAAGGTGGCCGGACCCTGTTGCCCTGGCATGGACTTTGACCGTTGACCAGGTCTCGTCACACGGAAAGACCCCTGCCCCCCGCCAAGGATCAGACGGTGCTCATGTTCAAGAATGCAAACAATCGACTGCAGATTGCCAGCTTGCTCTTCCTTTTCGCCCTGATGGCTTGCGATGACGGAGTCTCCCCCGGCGCGAGTGTCAGCGTCAGCCTATCGGTGGCGGTGGACCAATCCGCTGCAGCTCCGGTGGGCGATTTCGCTACAGGAGGCCTCGCTGCGGACATCACGGAGGACGACGGAACCCACACCCTGGTGATCACCCGAGTGGCCATGGTGCTCAGGGAGGTCGAACTCGAGCGGCTCTCCACTCCGGATTGTCCCGATGGGGTCGAGGACGACGACGCCTGCGAGGAGTTCGAAGCCGGACCGTTCCTGATCGAGCTTCCCACCGATGGCAGCGTGACCACGACGGTTTCCGTGGACGCCGACCCCGACGTCTACGACGAGGTGGAGTTCGAGATCCACAAGCCGGAGGACGAAAGCGCTGCCGACCTCGCCTTTCTCTCCCAGCACCCCGACTTCGAGGGCGTGAGCATACGGGTCGAGGGCACCTTCGACGGGGCGTCCTTCGTGTTTCTCCAGGATCTCAATGCCGAGCAGGAGATGCCGCTGATCCCGCCCCTCGATGTCTCGGAGGGCTCGGGCCCGGTGAACCTCACGCTCACCGTCGATGTGCGCTCCTGGTTCCGGGACGAGACCGGAGCCCTACTCGATCCGCGTGAAGCGAACAAGGGCGAGCCGTTCGAGGCCCTCGTAGAGGAGAACATCGAGGCCTCCATAGATCTCTTCGAGGACGACGATCGGGATGGCGAAAGCGATGACTGACGCATACCCGCGCTTGCGGGCCCAGGGGGCGCGCTCGCTTCCCGCATTGGCTCTCTTTTCGGGATCGCTTCTGGTCACGGTGGGCGCCTCGCAGGCTTCGGCGCAGGTTCTCAGTGAGGCCACCTTGGCCTTCGTGGGCGGAACGGTCATCGACGGTTCCGGCGGTGATCCTATGGAGAACGCGGTCGTCCTGGTGAGGGGAGACCGCATCCAGTGTGTGGGAACGCCGGACGACTGCCCGGCGCCGGACGGCGCCACGGTGGTGGACGTGACGGGTCGCTTTCTCACCCCGGGTCTGGTGGACGCCCACGTGCATTTCAGCCAGACGGGATGGTTGGACGGCCGGCCCGACGGACTGCCGGCGGCGGAGATCTATCCCTACCTGGAGACCTCCCGGGCCAACCGGTCGAACCCTGGGCGGTGGCACCGGTCTTACCTCTGCACCGGGATCACGGCGGTCTTCGACGTGGGTGGACATCCTTGGACCACGGCCCTCCCCGAGGCGTTCGAGGACCGGGACGACGGCGCCCACGTTCGAGCCGCCGGACCGCTGGTGACCTTCGGCGGCCGGCCCGAGCTCCAGGCGGACGAGGAGATGTACACGTTCCTGCCCATGGGATCCGACGCCGAGGCCTTGGAGAGCGTGGACGCGGTGGCGGGAATGGGCTCATCAGCGCTCAAGGTCTGGTATCTGCGGGTCCCGGCTCAGCGTCGGGAGGAGATGGACGCCCGCCTCATGAAGGTGGGGGAACGGGCCCGCTCCCACGGACTGGACCTGATCGTCCACTCCACGGGGCTGCGGGAAGCGAAGGCCGCACTTCGGGCGGGCGCGAAGGTGCTGGTGCACAGCGTGGAGGATCAGCCGGTGGACGAGGAGTTCCTCCAGTTGGCTCGGGCGAACGGCACCGTGTACTTGCCCACCCTGGTGGTGGGAGAGAACTGGGGGCGGGCCGTGATTTCGGTGGCCATGGACACGCCCCAGACGCTGGACGACACAAACGGGTGCGTGGACCCCAACACGGTGGCCAAGGTCAACGACACCGCCACGCTCCAGGCATTCGTGCCGGAGCGGAATCGCGGGAACCTGGAGTACGCGCTGGAGCGCATGCGGCGGACGGGGCGGACCCAAGCCGTCATGGCCGCGAATCTCCGCAGGGTCCACGAGGCTGGAATCACGGTGGCCACGGCGACGGACGCGGGGAATCCGCTGACGCTTCACGGCCCGTCCATCTACAACGAGATGGAGTCCATGCAGGTTGCGGGGATTCCCGCCCCGGAGATCTTGGTCATGTCCACGCGAAACGGAGCCCGAGCCATGAACCGGGAGAACGACTTCGGGACGCTGGAGTCCGGCAAGATCGCGGATCTTCTGATCCTTGCCGAAGATCCCACGGAGGATGTCAGGGCCTTCCGGTCGGTGACGCACGTGATGCGAGCCGGGACCCTCCACGAGCAGGCGGCCCTGCGGCTTCGCCCCGTGAGCTGACCGAGCGCTGGGGCGGTTGGTCCCGTCTCCCTAGGCGTACCCGATCCAGACCGCGACGGCCAGCGCGATGGACCCGGCCACCCACATCTTCACCATGAAGGGGAAGATGAACCGGACCCAGCGGTCGAAGGGGATCGCGGCCATGGCCAGGATTCCCACCAACACGGCGTTCGTGGGCACCAGGATGTTGGTGAACCCGTCCCCGAACTGGAACGCCAGAACCGCCACCTGACGTGTGACCCCCACCAGGTCCGCCAGGGGCGCCATGATGGGCATGGTGACGTAGGCCTGCCCGCTCCCGGACGGGATGAACAAGTTCGCGATGCTCTGGACGAAGAACATCCCGATGGCCGAGAGCGTCCCGGGAAGTTGCTGCAGGGGCACGCTGATGGCGTGGACGATGGTGTCCACCACGCCGCCCTCGTCCAACACGACCTGGATGCCCCGGGCCACGCCGATCATGAGGGCCGTCGTGGTGAGCTCGGCGGCGCCCTTCCCGAACTCCACCGCCGTGCGGTCCGGACTCATCCGGGCAATCGCCGCCAGGGCGATGGCCAGGCCGAAGAAGAGGGCGCCCATCTCCACCAGATACCAGTGCCACTGGCTCAGGCCGTAGATGAGGACCACCAAGGTCCCGCCTACCGTGAGAAGGACCAGCTTCTGGGTTCCGGTCATGGCCGCGTGATCCGCTCCGGCATGGACCACTGAATCGACGGAGTCGAGGCCCGCGACGAGGCTCGTCGACGGGTCCGCACCCACCTTCCGGGCGTAGGACCACACGTGGTGGATGCCGATGGGAAGGAACGCGGCGGTGAGCGCGACCCGGAACCAGAGACCCGACGTGGGCTGGAGTCCCGCTACGTCCTGGGCGATCAGGAGGGTGAAGGGGTTGATGGCCGCA
>JBDHCV010000055.1:0-15372 GCA_039591855.1 Gemmatimonadota bacterium
AGGATGTTCCCGGGCTTGATGTCCCGGTGAACGATCCCGGCCTCGTGGGCCGCCTGCAGCGCGGCGGAGATCGAGGCGGCGATCCCCAATGCCTCGTCCACGGGCAACTGCTTGTCTCTGGCGATGCGGTCGGCGAGGGTCTCCCCCTCGATGTAGGGCATCACGAAGAAGAGGAACCCGTCGGCCTCCCCCGAGTCGAAGAGGGGTAGGATGTGGGGGTGCTGCAGGTTGGCCGTGGTCTTGATCTCGCTGAGGAATCGTTCGCCGCCGACGACGGCCGCCAGTTCCGGGCGCAGGACCTTGATGGCCACCTGGCGATCGTGCTTCAGGTCCTCGGCCAGGTAGACCGTGGCCATGCCCCCGGCCCCGAGCTCGCGCTCGATCCGGTAGCGGCCTTCGAGGGCCGTGTTCAGACGGGTGATGGGGTCGGTGCTCAACTCAATCCCTCCCCCGGGTGAGCCGGTCCAGCTCCTCGAACAAGTTGAGAACCAGCACCCGGTCTCCGGACGCGCTTCCACCGGCCTCGAGGATGACCAGAAAGCCCTCGCCCTCCGCATCGACGTCGTACGTGGCCGCGGGTCCGGGGAGCTCGAACGGAGTCACCGAGAACAGCGCCGAGCGGGAACGCACCTGGATACCGTCTCCCAGGTCCAGGGACGCGACCATCACCTGGCCATCGCCACCCACGTAGAACAGCTCGTTCCCGCTCCGGCTCCAGCGAGCCGAGGAGCCTCCCGTGGTGGAGACGGCGTAGCGCGTCCCCCCTGTGGGGAAGGGCCGGATATAGACCTCGTCCCGCCCCGATTCGTCGGAGGTGTATGCAACCCACCGGCCGTCCGGCGAGAGGGCTACGCCCCACTCCGCGAAGCGCGTGGAAGCGATGGGCAAGGGTTCTCCGCCTCCCGAGGGATCTACCGCCCAGACCTCGGGGGCATCCCCCGGTCCGCCGGCGAGGCTCACCGCCAGAGGCTCCCCGGGCGCTCGGACCGCGAAGTCCAGGATCTGTCGATCGGCCGAGTAGAGCACGCTCTCGCTCTCGGGTGCGTCGATGGCCTGGCTGTAGAGCGCCATGGGGCCGTCCCCCTGGTCGGAGAGGTAGGCCACCGTCGCGTCATCGAGCCACTGAGGCTGGATGTTGTTCTCGCCCTGGAGGGTCAGGCGTACCAGGGTCTGCTGCTCCAGGTCGTAGATCCAGACGTGATGCTCCTCGGTCGCGGCTCCGTCCGGCTCGGACTGGATCTCGGCGGCGATGAGGCGTCCGTTCGGCGAAAGGCTCAAGTAATCGAAGTCCCCCACGTCCTCGGCCAGCCGTTCGTCGATGACCGTGGCGGTCCCCTGCCGATCCACCCACCCCATCGTCTCCCCCAGACCACTGATGGCGCTGGCGCCGACGGAATAGGTCAGGGTCCCGTCCTCCGCGATATCGAAGTCCCCCGCCCTGGGGGCCACCCGGAGGACTCCGGAGGCGAGGGCCGCCGGCGCACCGGTGAGCTCAAGCGCGTCCTGGTCGAAGGGCGCGGCCATGAGGGTCCGGTCCTGGGTGATCCAGATCAGGTAGTCCCGGGCGGAACGCACCATGTCCGGGAGCTGGGCGCCGGAGAGTTCCGTCAGGATTGGGGTGACGGTCCCGGTCTCCGGATCCACCGCGACGATCCCCGAACCGTTCTGGCGGGTGCCCCATCCCGTGGCCAGGACGATGCGCCCGCCCGGAAGGGCTTCGGGCCAGGTGAACTCATAGCCGCTGGAGCTGTCGGCCACCGTCTCCACGATGCCCCCCTGCCCCCGAACCCGAAGCAGGGTGCTCCCAGGACCGTCGGCGAAATAGACATACCCGTCTTCGGACCAGGTCCCCCCGGGGTAGAACTCGCCGGCTGCCAGCTGAACCGGGGGTGCACCGGACAGGGACACGGAGAAGAACTGGGCGCCACCCGGTCCCCCACGGTGGAATCCCACCCGGTCTCCGTCCGGTGAAAAGAAGGGGGTCCGGGCATCGTCGGTCTGGGGAAGGCGACGGCTCTCCAGAGTCTGGAACGGCCGGACCCAGAGGCCGCCGTCCCGCCCGACGTAGACGATCCGAGAGCCATCGGGCGACAGCGCCATGGAGGGCCCGAACTCGGTGCCGACACTGTCCAGCAGGAGGCCGAGCCGGTGCACAGGGCCATCCGGCTCGGAGCGGTTCCAACCCAGCGCCGCCAACACTACCGCAGCACCGGCGACCACCCACGGAAGCCACCGGGCTCGGGACGGGGCCGGGGGGGCCACCGGCGCCGCGACCGCGGCCGTGGACCGCCCGGTCGACCGCTCCGAGGCCTGGTACTCGAACGCCGAGTCCCCCAGCGCCTCCTTGAACTCCTTCGCCCCCTCGAACCGGTCGGCCGGAAGCTTCTCCACCGCCTTGGCCACCACCGCCGCCACGTGGGGCGGCACCGTGTGTCGCAGCTCCGTGAGGCTCCGCGGGGCCTCCGTCATGATCCGCACCAGCACGCTCTGCGCACTGGGACCGGTGTGCGGGGGCTGGCCCGCGATCATCTCGTACAGCACGCACCCCAGCGAGTACACGTCGCTTCGGGCACTCAGGTCCCGGTCCGCGCTGGCCTGCTCCGGACTCATGTAGTGGGGCGTCCCCAGGCTGAGCCCCGTCTCGGTCATGCGCCCGCCGCCCGCCGCGCTCACCGCCACCGCGATCCCGAAGTCCGCCACCACCGGCCTGCCGTCGTGCAGCAGGATGTTGGCGGGCTTGATGTCCCGATGGATGACCCCGTTGCGGTGGGCGTAGTCCAGGGCGTCGGCCACGTCCCCGGCGATGCGCACCGCCTCGTCCACGCTCAGCTGCTTCTCCCGGTCCAGCTTCTCCCGGAGCGTCTCGCCGTCGATGAACGGCATGACGTAGTAGAGGAAGCCCTCCGCCTCACCCGAGTCGAACAGCGGCAGGATGTGGGGATGCTGCAGGTTGGCCGTGGTCTGGATCTCCGAGAGGAAGCGCTCCCCGCCGATGACCGCGGCCAGTTCGGGACGCAGCACCTTGATGGCCACGTTCCGCTTGTGCTTGATGTCCTCGGCCAGGTAGACCGTGGCCATGCCACCGGCCCCCAGCTCCCGTTCGATGCGGTAGCGGCCTTCGAGGGCGGCGTTCAGGCGGTCGGCGGTTTCCGGCATCTGACTCATTGCGCCTTCACCCGATCCCGGATCTCCTCGATCCAGTTCCTGACCATGACGAACCGGTTGGTCTCGGTGCCGCCCCCGGTGGTGGTCGACTGCATCATGATCACGTGCTGGTCGTCGAGATCGACGGACCACCCTGCGTAATTGGAGATGGCATACAGGCCGAGTTCGCCCGTATCGAACAATCGAAGGAGAGCTCCGCGACAACCATGTCCCCGTCATCGCGGACGTAGAAGAGCTCCCGCCCGCTGTGGGCCCAGACAGGGTTGTACGCTCCCTGGGTCGAGATCTGCCACTTGCCCTGGTCGACCTCGGGAAACGGGCGAATGTAGACCTCGTCCCGCCCGGTCTCGGTGGACTTGTACGCGAGCCACCGACCGTCGGGTGAGATGGCGGCCTCGGCCTCGTCGTAGGGTTCGGCCGCGAGTGGGACCAACGTGCTGTCCCCCGCTCCCACGTGCATTCCGGCGAGGTCGCGCAGCCCCAATCCCCCGGTGCTTCCACCCAGGCGGAGAATCATCCACTGACCGTCCGGGGTGAGCTGCGCCTCGGCCACGTGCCCGTCCTGATCGAGGATCACCTCCGGGCCGCCGGTGCCGTCCGCTCGTTTGCGAAACAGGTCGAGGTCGCCGCCCCGCCAGGAGATGAAGTACACCCACTCCCCGTCTGGGGACCACCAGGGCCGCCAGTCCGCCTCGGGGTCGAAGGTGAGGCGGGAGAACGGTCCATCATCCAGTTGTTTGACCCAGATGTCTTCCCCCGCCTCCGTGAGTCGTTTCACTGCGATCCGGCTCCCGTCGGGGGAAAGAGACAGAGCCCGCTCCGAAGCACCGGGATCGAAGACCCAGTCGGGATCGATGGGCTTCACCTCGCCGTCTCGGTCCACTCGAACCACGCGCGCCTCGGCCCCGGCGTTGGACGCTCCGGTCCAGTAAACCAGGTCGCCCGTGAGAGACAGGGAGTAGAACGGCCACCGGTCGGAGTCCACGCGGACGCCCTCCACGAGCGGAACCGCCGGTCCGGCCAGCTCGAGCGTCGAGGGATCGAAGGGCGCGGCCAGGATTTGCCCCTCCATGCTCCCAAACACCAGGTATCCGTCCGACGTGAAGAAGGGTTTGACGCCGGCCGAAACATCCTTGCGGTCCCCGGTGACCACGTTCTTGGCTACGACCCGCGTCGGATTCCCCCACACCGTGAAGACACCCACGTCGGTCCCGGGCAGAATCTCGAAGGAGCCGTGCTCGGCCTCGCCGTCCTGCCGCTCCGTGATCGACTCCGAGGGGCCCCCGGAGACCGAAACGCGCTTGGTCACACGAACCAGGTTCGAGTAGTACAGGAACCCGTCCCGACCCCAGCTCAGACAACACGTGGCCGAATCGGTGAGCGTCCGAACGACGCCTCCTACAAGGGGAGCGACCTTGACCTGCGCACCCTCGACGAACGCCACCTCGGTCCCGTCGGGAGAGATCGCGGGGAACAGCCCCCCCTGGGTCCCGGGGATCGGCGCCGGGTCGAGATCCCCCTCGCGCTGCACGGCGAGGACCGGCCCGTCGCCTCGCTCGATCTGCAGGACGGCGATCCGGCCGTCGTCGCTCAGGTCGAAGTGATAGTTGACGTCCTGCCCTTCGGCGGGAGCGAGGGCGAAGCGCTGAACGGGCGCGGCCGGGGAGGGCGAAAACGCCGTGAGGGCGAAGAGCCCCGTCATGGCGACCGCAACGGCGCCGGCCCCGAGGGCAGCCATCTTCCATGCCCCGCTCCCCCGCCCCGCAGCCCCGGATGCCGCCATGTCTCCGTGGCTGAAGTTCCTGTCGCCCAGCGCCCGGGCGAAGTCCGAGACCCGGCTGAAGCGGTCCGCCGGCAGCTTTTCCAGCGCCTTGCGAATCGCCGCGTCCACGTTGGGCGGGACCGAGCGCCGTACCGCCGTGGCGGATACCGGAACACCCTGGATGATCTTTCCCAGCACCGCCTGCGCGGTGTTTCCGGCGTAGGGCGGCTCACCGATCAGCATCTCATACAGCACGCTGGCCAGGGCGAACGTGTCGCTCTGCGGCCCCACCACCTGGTCCCCCGTCGCCTGCTCCGGCGACATGTAGTAAGGCGTGTCGGTGAGCCGATTTCCTCCCGCGCTGCCCACCGCGAGGGCGATTCCGAAGTCCGCCACCAGCGGCTGGCCCTGGCTGATGAGGATGTTGCCCGGCTTGATGTCCCGGTGGACGATCCCCTTTTCGTGCGCCACCTGCAGCGCACTGGCCACGTTCACCGCGATCCCCACGGCTTCCTCCACCGGGAGCTGCTTCTCCCGATCGAGCCGATCGCGCAGCGTCTCGCCCTCGATGAAGGGCATGACGAAGAAGAGGAATGAGTCCGCCTCGCCCGAATCGAACAGCGGCAGGATGTGGGGATGCTGCAGGTTCGCCGTGGTCTCGATCTCCGAGAGGAAGCGCTCCCCCCCGATCACCGCGGCCAACTCGGGACGGAGGACCTTGATGGCCACGTTCCGCTTGTGCTTGATGTCCTCGGCCAGGTAGACCGTGGCCATACCGCCGGCCCCGATCTCACGCTCGATGCGGTAACGGCCCTCGAGGGCGGCGTTCAGTCGGTCCACTACGGGACCTGCCGACGGAGGTCCGTCGGAAGCGGATTCAGGCAACACTTCGCCTTTCTTATATGTGAGGAATGGTAGGCGCCAAGATCCCACAATCGGCGGTCGCGGCGCAAGAACTCCGTTACATCAGCTTAAGAATGGGCCGAGCCACTACCGGTCATCCCCGAGGGCCGGGAATACGCATTATCGGCCAGGGGCCTGCGCCGAATGACGTAGATCGCAGAGGCCATCCTGACGGCAATTTGTCCTCAACGGCTCCCACCACGAGTACGAGGAGGAGAAGATGCGAAAGACGGCAGCGTGGACCCCCAAACGGAGTTGGATAGTCCTTCCGATGGCCCTGTGCATCGCCGCCCAGGGAATGGGCCCGGGCTCGGTCGAGGCGCAGGGCCCGCCCCCCATCGACAGGGGAGACCGGATTCGAATCACGGCCCCCTCCCTGGGAATGGCGGAGACCGAGTGCGACGTGGCCCGGGTCGATGAGACCGAAGCCCTCGCCAACTGCGACGGCGGCGACATCCTAACCGCCATCCCCTGGAACAGCATCGAGAAACTGGATGTCTCGGTGGAGCAGAAAGGGCGAGCCCTCGTGGGGGGACTGGTGGGGTTGGGGGCGGGCGCGGCCCTCGGCGCCATTGTCGCATCCGCGGCCACCAGTGAAGACGACTGGCTCTTCTCCACCGACGAGGTCATGGGCCCCGCGATCCTCGGGTTCGGGCTGGCCGGGGGCCTCATCGGAGCTCTCCTGGGGAATACCATCAAGAGGGACGTCTGGGCCCCCGCTCCACGATCGGGACCGGCCGTGGCCGTGGAGGGGGGGCCGGGACGCGGAGGCTGGGGGCTGGGGGTTCGGGTAACCTTCTGAGCGGATGCCATGCCGGAGTCCGGCCAACCGGTCGGACCCGCCGCATCTGGTGCAGGCCGCGAGCAGGACCGATTGTGACCGGACCTGATGTCACCCGGTCCAGCGGAGAATCGCATGTCCCACGGCACCCCCATCCCAGTCCGGCGCGATAGTTGGACGCCGTCCCCGCGCCTCGGGACCCTGAGCCTCCTGATCCTTTTCGCCTCGGTCGGCTGCGGCCCTTCCGACTCTTCGGGAGGAGCTGACACCGCCTCCGGAGTCGCCCCACACGCGACCGAGCCCGACCGCGCCCCCCTCCCCATGCCCGTCGCCGCGGACGCTCCGGACCAGGAAGCGGCCATGCTGGCTCGTGCCGCCGGACTGGAGCTGGACACCGACTACGTGCCGCCTCCCGGGGATCCCCTGCACCACCACACCTCGGGGTTCGCCAAGATCCTCTGCTCCGCCGTGTTCATCACCGGGCTGGATCCCGCGGACGCTGCCGCGAACGTGGGGGGCTTCACGAGCCCCTTCGACGAGCGGGACGAAGTCGAGACGACCGAAGTGGCGTACGAGGAAGAGCGGATCACCCTCACCCTCCCGGACGGGGTGGTCCGGACCGCCAAGCGCTACCGCAATCAGGGATGCGTGACCTCGCCCATGGGGGAGGATTCGGTCTACTTCACCCCCTCCGACGTGCCCCGGAACCTGCCCCCGGCGGAGAGCACGCCCTGGCCCATGGGGGACGTGCTCCCGGACGAGCCGTGGCCGGCCGAGGTGGACATGGCCCTGGTGGAGGCGGCCCTGGACGCGGGATTCGGGCCCCCCGAGGCCCGGACCCTGGCCCTGGTGGTGACCTACAACGGGCGGATTCTGGGCGAACGCTACGGCGAGGGGATCGACATCCACACGCCCCTGGAGAGCTGGTCCATGGGCAAGAGCCTGACCGGGGCCCTCATGGGGGTGCTGATCCGGGAAGGCGACTACCAGCTCTGGCAGCCTGCGCCCATTCCCCAATGGCAGGGGGAGGGCGACCCCAGGGCTGAAATCCGGATCGGGGACATCATGCGCATGTCGTCGGGAATCCGGATCCGGGCGCCTCAGGACCCGGACTACGATCCGGCCGTCGGATACCCCGACCACGTCTACCTCTACACCGGGACGGTGAACTCCTTCGAATACGCCGCCACCCGTCCCCAGGAGTGGGCCCCGGGAGTGGTCGGGCGCTATCGGAACACGGACCCGGTGCTGAGCAACTACCTGATCCGCCTCGCCGTCGAGGCCCGGGGCGAGGACTACCACAGCTTCCCCCAGCGGGCCCTCTTCGATCGGATCGGAATCCGGGACGCCATCCTGGAGACCGATCCCTACGGGAACTTCCTCACCCAGGGATACGAGTACCTGCCGGCCCGGGACTGGGCTCGGCTGGGCAACCTCTATCTCCAGGACGGGATATGGGACGGGGAGCGGATCCTGCCCGAGGGCTACATGGAATACGCCACCACGCTGGCGCCGGCCTGGATCGCGGACGGGCGACTCCGTTACGGCGGGGCGTTCATGTGGGTGAATGGGAACGGGGGCTGGCCCGTCCCCACCACGGCGTACGGCATGCGCGGGGCGGGCGGACAGAGCACCACCATCATTCCGTCCCACGGCCTGGTTGTGGTTCGTCTCGGCAAGTACAGCGGGTCGGGACCGGGCGGCCGGGCGCTGAACCGGACCTTCGAGATGCTCATGGAGGCCGTGCCGCCGCTGGAGGAAGGCGCGGCGCGGTGAGCCTGGAGCTCGTCGGGCGGGCGGCCGGGCACGCGTCCCGGCTCGCCCTGGACACGCCCGAAGGGACCTTCACCTACGAGGATCTCCTGGAGGCCTCGGCCCGGGCGGCCTCGGTGCTCCTGGACGGGCGGCCGGAGCTGGGCGGGGCCCGGGTCTGCTTCCTGATCCCGTCGGGGTGGGACTACGTCGTCACCCAGTGGGCGGTGTGGCGGGCCGGCGGCGTGGCCGTGCCCATGGCGGTCTCCCACCCACCGGCGGAGCTGGCCTACGTGCTGGACGACGCCGAGTCGGACGCGGTGGTGGCGCACCCCTCGCTCCTGGATCGGGTGGAGGGGCTGGCGGCGGAGCGGGGACTGCGCCTGCTCGGCACCCCCGAGCTGGGGGGGCCACCCGCGGGCGCCGTGGGCCCTCTGGATCTCCCGGCCCTCCCCCGCGTGCAGCCCGACCGCCCGGCCATGATGCTCTACACCTCGGGCACCACCGGCCGTCCCAAGGGGGTGGTCACCACCCACGCCAACATCCAGGCCCAGGTGGAGTCCCTGGTGGAGGCCTGGGGCTGGAGGGAGTACGACCGCATCCTCCTCCACCTGCCCCTGCACCACGTACACGGGATCGTGAACGTCCTCACCTGCGCCCTCTGGTCCGGGGCGCGGTGTGAGGTCCTGCCCCGGTTCGATCCGGTGGAGGTCTGGGAGCGGCTGGCCACCCGGCGGCTGACCCTGTACATGGCGGTCCCCACCATCTACCGACGCCTGGTGGAGGCCTGGGAGGGAGTCGACGCCGACACCCGGGACCGCTGGTCGGACGGAGCCCGGGCCTGCCGCCTCATGGTCTCCGGCTCCGCGGCCCTTCCCGTTCCCACCCTGGAGCGGTGGGAGGCCATCACCGGCCAGCGGCTGCTCGAGCGCTACGGGATGACCGAGATCGGGATGGGCCTCTCGAACCCGCTGCACGGCGAGCGGCGGCCGGGCCACGTGGGCCGTCCCCTACCGGGGGTCGAGATCCGGCTCATGGGCGACGGCGGGGCGGTCCTGGAGGGGACCGGGCCGGACGGGTCCAGCGAGGCCGGGGAAATCCAGGTTCGGGGGCCTACGGTGTTCAAGGAGTACTGGCGGCGCCCCGAGGCCACCGAAGAGGCCTTCACCGAGGACGGCTGGTTCCGGACCGGGGACCGGGCCCAGGTGGAGGACGGTGCCTTTCGCATCCTGGGGCGCTCCTCCGTGGACATCTTGAAGACGGGCGGCGAGAAGGTCTCGGCCCTGGAAATAGAGGACGCGTTGCGGAGCCACCCATCGGTCCGGGACTGCGCCGTGGTGGGGGTGCCGGACGAGGACTGGGGAGATCGGGTGTGCGCGGCGGTGGTGCTTCAGGCGACATCCGATGCCGCGGATCCGCCCCCGGATCCCCAGAGGCTCCGCGCCTTCCTCAAGGAACGCCTGGCGCCGTACAAGGTGCCCAAGGACGTGCTCCTCGTGGACGACCTGCCGCGGAACGCCATGGGGAAGGTCACGAAGCCGGCGGTGAAGGAGCTGTTCGCCTGACCGCGGGGACCCAGCGCCAACCCACCCGAGACCACCCCTATCCGAAGAATGCCCTCACCGTGAAGAAGAAGACCGACGGCCCCAGCAGGCAGCCCAGCCCGGTATAGAACGTGGCCGTCATGGCTCCGTAGGGGACCAGCTTGGGGTCCGTGGCCGCCAACCCGCCCGCCACCCCGCTGGTGGTCCCCATGAGCCCGCCGAAGATCATGGCGGACCGTGGGTTGTCCAGGCCGATGAAGCGGGCGACGAAGGGGGTCATGGTCATGACCATCATGGATTTGACCAACCCTGCCGCGACGGACAGGGCCACCACGTCCGAGGGGGCCCCGATGGCCGTTCCCGTGACCGGGCCCACGATGTAGGTGGCCGCCCCGGCGCCGATGGTGGTCATGCTCACCGCGTCCCGGTATCCGAAGACGTACGCCACGGCCGCGCCCACCACGAAGGAGCCCAGCACCCCGACCAGCAGCCCGACCCCCGCCCCCACCCCGGCTTTGCGGATCTCGTCGAACCGGACCCCGAAGGCCGTGGCCACGATGGCGAAGTCCCGGAGCATGGCCCCGCCCATGATTCCCACCCCCGCCAGGACGGGAATGTCGGCCAGCCCCCGCTCACCCCCGGTGACCATCCCCCCGATCCACGCCAGAATCAGCCCCACCAGGATCGCGATGGCCGACCCGTGGATCCGTCCGGCGGTGAGCTTGTCGGACACGACGTAGGAGAGCCAGACGAGGAGGCCCACGAAGGCGAAGGCGGTGACCAGTCCGTTGGCGGTCAGGACCTGACTGAGGGTGTCCCAGAAGCTCATCTCAGCGCCCCCCGTCTTCCGATGCAGCGGACGCTTCCGGGCCACCGGACCCGATCCGACTGATCACCGGCACCAGGAGCAACCCCACCACCACCGCCATGGCCCCGGCCAGGAACGCAGCCAATCCCCCGTCGATGGCCGCCACCACGTTCTGCCTCGCCGCCATGGCCACCACGATGGGGATGTAGATCCCGCTCCAGAACAGCACGCCTTCCCGGGTCTTGGGAAGGAACGGCCTGCGCCGATTGAGCCAATCCCCGACGAGAATGAGAAGGAGCATGGCGATGCCCACGCCCCCCACGTTGGCCTCGACCCCGATGAGCTGGCCCAGGAGCTCGCCCGTGAAGAGGCCTGCCAGCAGGCAGAGGGCCAGGAGTGCGACGCCGTAGATGACCATGGACTCTCTCCGCGGGATCGTTTGAGGCTCCAACGGTCCGAGACCACCCACATCCGGGACCGCGGGTAGGATCGATCCCCTTCCCCGGGCGCGCCAGTGCGACGCACCGCCCCGCCTCGGAAGTCTGGCCCGTCGGGAACCCCGGGCCTATCCTGTTTCTCTCTGCCTGACCCCCGATGTACCGCGGCTATGGGGCGCCGCGGCGCATCGCAGTCACGTTACGTCCCGCCGGCAGGAGAGGTGGCCCCATGGCCGATGTCCGACACCGGCTCGAGGCCGCTCTGAGCGGTCGCTACCAGGTCCACGGAGAGATCGGCTCCGGGGGCATGGGGACGGTGTATGTGGCCGACGACCTCAAGCACGATCGTCGGGTCGCGATCAAGGTCCTGAGCCCCCGGACGGCGGAGCAAATCGGGACCAACCGGTTCCACCAGGAAATCCGCATCGCGGCATCCCTCAACCACCCCCACATCGTGGCCCTGCACGATTCCGGGGAGGCGGACGGACTTCTCTACTACGTCATGCCCCTGATCGACGGCCGGAGCGTCGCGGACCTCATCGCCGCCGGCGGTCCCCTCCCCACCGAGACCGCCCTTACCATCGCCCGGGACATCGCCACGGGACTCGCACATGCCCACGCTCGAGGAGTCGTCCACCGGGACGTGAAGCCATCCAACATCCTGATCTCCGGGGGACACGCCGTGCTCGCGGACTTCGGGACCGCCCACCTGGACCCTGCCGGGGCCGAGGACTCCCTCACCAAGTCCGGGGAGTTCCTGGGCACACCCCGCTACATGAGTCCCGAACAGGTGTCGGACGCGCAGAACACGGACCACCGGGCCGATCTCTACAGCCTGGGCGCCGTCCTGTTCGAGGCCCTGACCGGAGAGCCCGCGTGCAAGGGCAGCCAACCCTACTCGGTGGTGGCCATGCACGCCGACGACTCCGTCCCCTCGGTCCGCAAAGTCCGCCCCGCCGTGCCTCGCTCGGTGGCTCGGGTCGTGGACAGGGCCCTGGCGACCGATCCGGGAGACCGGTTCCAGAGCGCCCGGGACATGGCGAGGGCCATCCAGCATGCCCTGGCCGAGGTGAAGGGGGAGCCGTTCGGATGGATGGGGCGGGTCCCTCCGCGCTGGCGTCGGGTGGCCACCGCGGGTCTGGCCCTGGGCCTGGGCTTCCTCTTCCTCCGAGCGTACGACCTGATCCCCGGGTTGGGACCCTCCGGAGTGGCGGGACTGACGGACCAGGCGGGCTCGGTGGTCGTCGTCCCGGTTCGGGGGCCCTCCACCACCCCTGAGGAGGAGGCCCTCATCGTGGACCTGTCCGGGGAGATCACCCGGCAACTGAACGCGTGGGACTCCATCCGGGCGGTCCCCCAGATGTCACTTTCCGGCATCGCCTTCGACCTGGGCATCGATCCGCCTCCCGTGTCACAGATCCAGGAGGCCCTGCGAATCGCCGAGGCCACCGGGGTCGAACAGATGCTCTCGGTGAACGTGGAGATCCGCCCCGACGAGACGGCCCACCTGGCGGCGCTGCTGCTGGACGCGCGCCGAGGAACCTCGATCGGACCGGAGTTGCAGGCCCGGGGAAGACCCGACGACATCGCGTCCATGGCGGCCCAGGTGGTGCACGGGGTGCTGGGTCTCGAGGGAC
Organism: Gemmatimonadota bacterium; assembly: GCA_039591855.1. GTDB lineage: Bacteria > Gemmatimonadota > Gemmatimonadetes > Longimicrobiales > Gaopeijiaceae > JBDHCV01. The sequence goes on from JBDHCV010000055.1 coordinate 12,790, forward strand.
CCGTGGACGAGATCGAGGAACTCCGGAGCCAGTCTCCTCACGTCGAGGCCGTCCGGTCGTTCAGGGAGGGCCTCGCCCTTCTAGAACGCTGGCGACTCCCGGAGGCCCGTGCCGCCTTCCGGGACGCAGTCGAGCGCGACCCGGAGTTCGCCAATGCGCTGCACCACCTGGCGCTCAGCCTCTACTGGGACATCGGGAGATCCTCCGGATCCAACCTCCTGGCCGTAGGGCCTCAGATCACCCAATACACCACCCGGGCCTTCGTAAACGCCGAGGGCCTGCCCGAGCGGGACCGATCCCACATCACCGCCTTCCATCGCTTCATGTCGGGCGACTACGAGGAGGCCCGAACGAGGTACGCCCGCCTCGTGGAGCGGGACAGCACCGACGTCTTCGCCCTGATCCTCCAGGGCGCCGTGGAATACCGGGATCCCTGGCTCACCGCAGGCCCCGGGGGCGACCTGGTCCCCCGCTCGGACCTGAACACCGCACTTCACGCCTTCCGCAGGACCGTGGACCTCTCGCCGGGCTTCCACCTGGGATACGGCCACCTGTTCGACATCACCGAAATGGTCTTGGAGGGGGCCGGCCCTGCTGGGACAGCCCGGGGCTTCATGCAGCCCTCAGGGGATCGGATCGCGCCCTGGGAGGAAGTGACGCCGTTCGACATGGCCGCCTTCCATCCGGTCTTCCTGGACTCCATGCGCTGGATCCCGGCGAGCCGGTGGGCGTCGTTGGACCACGCCAGCGCGGTCCGAGGGGCCACGGATCTTCTGGACCAGTCCATGCGCTCGTTGCGACGATGGGCGGACTGGGCACCGGAGGAGCCCCGACCGCTGCGGGAACTGGGCCACTGGACGCTTCGGCGGCGGGAACAGTTGGCCGGGACCCTCGAGCGGGCCGCCGCCGACAGCCTGGCCGGGGAGGCGCTGGAATTCGAGTCCCGGGCCCTGGCGCTCCAGGGCGACACCACGGCCGGCGACTGGTTTCGAATGGCCTCGTTCCGGCTGGCCGCCGGGGATGATCCCGGAGCGGTGGAAGCGGTGGAGCGGGGTTTGCTCGGCCTGGAAGGAGCACAGGAACCGGGAGACGTCCCCAGCAACGCTCTCAACCCACTCCTGGCCACCGGCCGGGCGAGTCGAGCCATCGAACTCGCCTCCCAGGTCGACATGAGCGCCCGCTATCCCACCGACCCCGAGACCGGCCGCCCCTTCGGAGACCCGGCGGTGGGGCCCCACGTCTCCCGTGTTGCGGTCCTGGGGGCGCTGGGGGTGACGGGGGATCCGGTGCAGCGGGAGTTCGACGCCATCGAGGCTCGGTGGCCCGCCGCCGAGTACAGCGGCACCCAGCGGCGTCTCCTGCACAGGGTCTACCTGTTCGACGCCTGGCCCGCCCTGCTGGACTCCCCGCTCCGCATGGCCAGTTGGCAGCAGGTCACCGGGGGCACCGACCCCATCTGGCGGGTCCTCGGGCAGTCGAGCGACCAGGCCACCGCGGCCTACGCGGATGCGCTCCATTACCCCCGGCCCGAAGTCCAGGGGCCGCTGCGCGAGCTGACCCTGGGGAGCGCGGCCGCAAAGCTGGGGCGCAACGAATCCGCACTGGACCATCTGACCCGGGTCCTGGAGACCGTCCCGTCGGCCCAGGCCCGGGACCGGCTCTGGGGACTCCAGCACCGAGCTCGCCTTCTCAGGGGCGAAGTGCTGCTGGCCCTGGGCCGCACAGGCCCGGCCCGCGACGATTTCCAGGTCTTCCTGGATGCGTGGGCCGACGACGACCCGTTGACCGAAGAACTGAGGGAACGGGCCAGGAGGGGGCTGGCTTCGATCCCACCCCTGTGAGCCGGAGGTCCCGGACGGATCGCCGGAACGAGTTCATCACCACGCGGCCATAAGGCCAGAAAGGACCACCATGCCCTGCATCAAATGCGGAAGCGTCTGGGTTTGCGGACCCAAGCCCACATGCGACGACCTCCCACCCTCCCTGGACCTGGTCGCCTACAGCCTCCAGAGTGACCACGAGGCCCTGAGGTTCGACGAGGCGTCCGTCCGACAAGCCTACGCCGAGGAGCCGGCCCAGGAGTCCGCCTCGGCAGACACCTCCACCGACGAGCCCGTGAAGTGGTACTTCGGCGGTCGGGTCTCCCTCATGAAGAGGCGCCCCCTCTACATGTGGTGCGGGGAGGTGAAGCTCAACGACGAGGTCGCCTACGCGGTGGTGGTGGGGCACAGCAAGCAGCCCCCTACGGGCGGCGGCATGACCTGGACCAACGCCGCGGACGGGAAGGCCCGGGTGGACACCACCGGCGAGTACTACGTGTGGTACCGCACCCCCGAGCAGGGGGGATGGGAAGTGGCGGTGGTGCCGTAGGGAAGGCGGGGCCTCCGGCCCGCGAGGGCTGCGGGCCGGACCTCGTCCCACTCTTGTCCCACTCTCTTCCCGCGGGAGCCCGCTCTTCCCCACCCCGAGATCGGAGGTTCTTCAAGCATGACATAACCCTTTACTAATCTGCCGCTCCGGTCCTATCCTGCTGGAACATCTCCTCGACGCCCGACCCGCAGCTGGGTTCCCGCCTTGGCGTCG
>JBDHCV010000056.1:0-9656 GCA_039591855.1 Gemmatimonadota bacterium
CCTACATCTGCGGAGAGGAGACGTCCCTCCTCAACTCCCTGGAGGGCAAACACCCCTTCCCACGGAACCGGCCTCCCTACCCGGTGACCCATGGCTTCGAAGGAACGCCGACGGTGGTGAACAACGTGGAGACCTTCGCGTCCGTGCCCCAGATCCTGGCGCACGGGGCCGAATGGTACCGTTCCCTGGGGCTGGGAGACCTGGCCGGGACCAAGCTCATCTCCCTTTCCGGGGACATCGAACGTCCGGGCAACTACGAGATTCCTATGGGCCTACCCCTCTCCCAGCTTCTCCACGACTGGGCGGGAGGGCCCGGAGAGGGTCGTCAGGTCCAGGCTGTGAGCATGGCTGGGCTCTCCGGCGGGTTCCTCGGGGGAGACGATCTCGACGTGACCCTGGACGAGCCCGCCATCCGAGCGCTGGGAAGCTTCCTGGGGGCCGGTGGGATCATGGTCTTCGACGATACCCGGGACATGGTGGAGGTGGCCCGCCAGGCCATGGACTTCTTCCGTCATGAGTCGTGCGGAAAGTGCTTCCCATGTCGGATCGGGACCCAGCGCCTCCTGGAGCGACTGGGCGGTGGCATCCAGGAAGGGGGGTACTCGGGCCCCGGGTCCTTGGAGACGTGGCTGGACGAGGTCCGTGACCTGGGGACGACCATGAAGAAGTTGAGCGCGTGCGGCCTTGGTGTGGCTGCCCCGCTCATCACCGATAGCCTGGTGCGCTATTGGCCGGACCGGGTCCGGGAACATGTGCAGGGAGCCGTCGGCTAGCTGTGCCCGTTTCCGAGCCCGTGGAAGATCTCTCCTACGAACTTTCGCACGCCCCGGCGTAGAAGCGACCAGAGGAACATCGCCCCGAGCAGGACCAGGAATGTCTGGTGGAGGAGTCCCGGAGGTTCCTCCACGAGGGTCTCCAGCGACGGGCCCTCGATGGTCCCTGCCACGGCGTTGACGACGATGCCCATGGTCACCGCCAACCCTACCATGGTCCCGGCGAAGGCCATGGCTGCCCTGCGCCCGTGCAGCCCTGACAACACGCCGAGCGTCGTTGCGTTGGTCGCAGGCCCGGTGATGAGGAACGCCACCGCCGCGCCTGGGGACAGGCCCGTCGCCAGCAGGGTGGCGACGAGGGGAGTTGCCGACGAGGCGCACACGTAGACGGGGAACCCCACCACCGCGAAGATCGCCACGTCCAGCACCGGGGGGAGATCGCCCAACCACCCGCTCTCCAGGAGCGGTGTTGCCGCGGCCGCGATGAGGAGTCCGAACAGGATCCAGGGTGCCGTATCGTCCAAGACCTCCCGGAGGCCGGTCATGAACGCGGCAGAAGGCGTTCGGGGGCGCGCCTCGGCCTCCTCCGGAGGGTTGGGCGTGGCACAGCAGGCGTCGCTGGCCTCGTGGGAGCCCCCGTCCATGGGGATTCCGCCTTCCTCGTGAGAATCCGGCAAGTGGGCCGCCAGGCGACCTCCCACCCACCAGCCGACGAGGAGGGCCACGACCGCCGCCGCCAGGACCCGAATCAACGCCATCTCCCCTCCGAGAGGGGGGATGGAAAGGAAGATGGCGTCCAGACCGAGCTCGGGGGTCGCGACCAGGAACGCCATGGCCGCGGAGGGGGCCGCTCCCTTCCGGATGAGGGCCCGATAGAGGGGGACCACGCCGCAAGAGCAGATGGGGAAGGGCAGTCCCACCGCCATCCCCCTGGCCGCGGAGGTGAACGACCCACCCCGGGACATCCAGCGGATCGGACTGTCAGGCATGAAAGCCTGGAGTGCGCCGGCCGCCAGATAGGCCAGTACGAGGGCGGGGGCGCTCTCGGCGGCGAGGACCATGAAGCGCTCGAGGAGCTCCACTGCGGGGAGGGATTCTCCCTGTGGAGCCAGGAACACCATCCCCAGCATTCCGGCAAGGGCCACCACCCCTCCCAGCCCCTCGGCGAAGGGATCGCTCCGCTCGGGGTGGATGTGTCCATAATCGTCGGGCTCGCCGGGCCCCGCGTCCCCGCCCGGATGGTGCTCGTGATCGTGCGGATGCACACCGTGGATCACCACGTGGACGAGGGTCCCGCCCACCAGGGCCTCGTAGAGGTGGAACCACGAGCCTGCGAGAAGGGAGTCCAGGCCGCCCTCGCCCAGGAAGCCCATGAGGGTGACGGCTATCAGGCCCACCAGCGCGGCCACCGCGGCCCTGAGTCCGAACCGGGCCTGGATCAGCCACCAGATTGCCAGCCCCACTGGAATGCGGTGGAGGATGATGGCCATGCCCAGCGGCGACGCCTCGTTTCCGTCGAGGCCCGCGATGGCGGCCCCTTCGAGGAGGGCGTGCAGCCCGAGTCCGGTGATTCCCAGTAGGAGGGCCAGCTTGTCCGGCCGGTCCGTGGGCCCCCGGGCCAGGCGCTCGAGGATCACCGGCAAAGCCAGCCCGATCCCGAGCATCATCAGGACGCCGAGTTCCCCCTCCGCTACCGAGTCGGGCACCACGTGGAGGAAGACCAGGCCGGGAACCGCCACGGCGACGAACCCGTCCAGGAACTGCACCACTCCGTTTCGCGAGCGAAGGAAGAGGAACAGGATCGGCGCCACGACCGGCGCCGCGAGGCTGGTGAAGAGGAGGGTCATTCAGGAGTCTGGGCCGTGACCGGGCCCTACTGCAATGGGAAGGACACGTGAATGGAATCCTCACCCGGGGCGAAGTAGTACGTCCGCCGGGCCTCCCCGGGGAAGTGGACCACCCTGAGGATGTTCCGCTGGTCGTCGAACAGTTCGAAGAGGACCGTGTTCACCATGGACAGCTGGCGGACGGGAGCGTCGGCCCGGTACTGGACCCGGTACCACCACACCGGCTCCCGATCCAGCTCGTCCTCACCGCTCGCCAGAAGGGCCGGCTCGAGAAGGACTCCGTCGGCCCGGATCCTCACGTGGGCTTCCATGTAGTCCAGGAAGATGGCGTCCACCTCGGGACTCGCGGCCATGTCGAGCAGCGATTCCCCCGCATGCCCCGCCAACGCGGCGACCAGATCGTCCCGGAACACCCGGATCTGGTAGACCGCCGTGGCTCCCTCCACCGCGAGGTTCCCATAGGTGATGTGGAGGTCGTGGGGACGGTGGGAGCCGGCGGGGGCGGCGCCCGTTCCCAGGAGGAGCAAGGCCACGGCGGACGCCAGGGCGCCCGCCGCGGCCGGTGTGGGCTTCTTGGCTATGGGATCACCACCTCTTCCTACTGGGATACCGCGGCCGGCGCGGTCCACACGTTGTCCGATCGGTCGATGTCGGCGAAGGCCTCGTCGGGGTCCAAAATCACTTCGATGACCCGCTTGTCCGCGAAGAACCCTTTGATGAACACGAGTTCGTTGTTCCGCCAGATGTCCACGGGCAGGGCGATGCGCTCCACCGTCCCGTCTTCGTACTTGATGTCCAACTCCACGGGCATCACCAGCCCACCCTTGTTCCGGATCTCGATCCGGTAGTAGAGCCTTCCCCGTTCGGTGTCTCCCACCAGGTCCTCGGCCGGCTGGGAGACCACGGAGGCCAGTACCTGATCGTTGGCGTGGGTGGTGTAGAACCAGCCCCGCCAGAACCAGGACAGATTCTCGCCGGCCCCGTCCTCCATGGAGCGGAAGAAGTCCGCCGGCTGGGGGTGCTTGAACATCCAGTTCTTGGAGTAGTCGCCGAAGGCGTCGTCGAACGACTCGGTCTCCAGGATCTTCTCCCGGAGCATGACCAGCCCGGTGGCGGGCTTGGCGTAGCCGTTGTTTCCGAAGTCCTTGTGGATCAGGTCGGATTCGGTCATGAGGGGCACCTGATCGGGGTCCTGCATGTAGGCCACGATATTTGGAGCCGGGCCCCTACGGCTCGGGTAGCTGCAGTCCTCCGTCTGGGTCCACACCCCTCCGCAGTAGGTCTGGGCGTAATCCAGTTCCCCGTAGTACTGGAGGAAGGTGTTGAGCCCCTCGTCCATCCAGGTCCACTTCCGCTCGTCGGTGGCGACGATCATGGGGAACCAGTTGTGGCCGACCTCGTGGATCGTGACCCCGATGAGGGCCCGCTCGGTCCGGTCGCTGTAGGTGCCGTCGGGTTGGGGCCGGGCGCCGCAGAACGCCACCATCGGATACTCCATCCCGCCCTGGGGCCCGTTGACGTTCACCGCCTTCGGGTAGGGGTATTCGAAGGCCATGCGCCCGTAGGTCTTGAGGGTCTGAATCGTCGCACGGGTGGACACCTTGTCCCAAAGGGGCATGGCCTCCTTCGGATACAGGGAGTGGACCTTGATGACCCGGTCGTCGCCGGGGTAGGAGTATCCGGCCGCGTCCCAGACGAAGGCCCGGGAGGAGACCCAGGCGAAGTCCCGGACGTTCTCGGCCCGATAGTGCCAGGTCACCATTCCCTCGCCTACGGGGCGCGCCGCGGCGTTCCCGACCTCGTCTGCGCTCACGATGAAGGCCGGCTCCTCGCGGGTGTAGGCCTCCTCCAGGCGGGCCAACTGGGTCGGGGTCAGGACCTCCTCCGGGTTCTGCAGTTCACCGGTGGCGTCCACGATGTGGTCCCAGGGCACCGTCATCTCCACGTCGTAATCGCCGAAGTTCAGGTAGAACTCTCCCCGTCCCAGGAACTGCTCGGTCTGCCACCCGTTCACGTCGTCGTAGACGCTCATGCGGGGAAACCACTGGGCCATCTCGTAGATCCAGCCGTCGCCCACGAGCTCTTTCCCGCCTCGCCCCCGGTCGGGGATGAGGAAGCTCCAGTCCACCTCGAACTCGACGACGCCCCCGGACTCCAGCGGCTCCGGGAGATCCACGCGCATGATCGTGTTGTTGATCCGATAGGCCGCGTCCACCAGCCGCCCGGTCCCGTCCACCACCTGGACCCGTGTGATCTCGTGTCCGCCGTCGAAGGGCTCCGTCCCGACGAAGCGGCGGAAGGCCTCGCTCATGTCCTCGGGAAGCGCCCCCTGCATCTGGTAGCTGCGGCTGTGCTGCAGCGAGCGGACGTTCTGGTCCAGCTGGAGCCACAGGAAGCCGAGGCGGTCCGGCGAGTTGTTGTGATACGTGATCCGCTCCGACCCGGTGAGCACGTGGGTCTCGGGGTCGATGGATGCCCGGATGCGATAGTCCGCCTTCTGTTGCCAGTAGGCGTAGCCCGGGGCGCCGGCCGCGTTCCGGAACTCGTTCGCATCGGGCCACTCTGCGATGGGGCGGAACATGGACCGGTTGGTCTTGCTCCCGTCGTCGTGTAGCCAGTTCTGCGCCCCGATTCCGGAGGCCGTCGCGAGAAGGAGCAGCGCGGCGGCGAGGAGGCCGCGGGCGATGGGAGAGGCAAGGCTACTGACCATTTCGAGATCCTTCCGTGGGGCGGGTTCCCCCGGTCCGCAGGGAGGGTTCCCGCTGTCCTGGTGCCCGTGGCGGGGGACCCGATCGAACGGATGCCCCGCCGGTTCCGGTGGTTCGACCTTCAAGAACGGTACCAGATCACCGGGCGAGCGCGTTTCGGACTCCCGCGGGCCCGCGCAGGACAGGTAGGCCTCGAGGTTCGCGAGGCAGCTGGTCCACCCGCACTACCCTCCCCGAATCCGCTCGACCAGGAGGAAGAGCGCTACGGCCGCCGTGACCGCGGAGAGCATCAGGATCCAACGCCTCCTGCGGATTCCCAGGACCCCGACCGCCGCGAAGGAGACCGCCATCACCGAGAGGACGATGAAGATCTGGCCGACCTCCAGGCCCACGTTGAAGGCGAAGAGGGGAAGGGCGATGGACTCCTCGGACCCGACGGCGGCCCGCAGGAAGTTGGAGAACCCCATCCCGTGGATCAGGCCGAACCCCGACGCGAGCACGTACTTGCCGATCCGACCCGCCCTGGGCTCGTGGAACTCCGCCGGGGAGACCGCGGCCTCGGCGACGTTCAGGAGGCTGGTGGCGACGATGGTGGCCGGGATCAGGACCTCCACCAGGTAGGCGTCGATGGCCAGGACGCCGGTGGTGGCCAGCGCCAGGGTGACGGAGTGTCCCACGGTGAAGGCCGTCACCAGGATCAGGACTTGCCGCCACTCCGCAAAGCGGTACATGGCGGTGAGCGCCACGATGAAGAGGATGTGGTCGTAGCCCCTGGGGTCGGCGATGTGCTCGAACCCCAGTCGCAGGTAGACGAGGAACTCAGAAGTCACGCCGATCTCCCCTGATCCGCGTCCCCACCGACCCCGTCGAAGCGGGGGCGCCGCGGCACGGAAAGTGCTTTGAGCTTCGGACACCTGCCATCGAGAAAACTCCCGTCCGGAGATGCACCGTAATGCAGACCACGATAGACCCCGGAGCGGACGCCGCACAGGCCCCGACGTCACCCCTCTCGAGCGGTGTTCGACGCCTCGCCGGGGCGGCGCTTTGGGTTCTGGCCTTCATCCTGATGTTCTCTGCCGCCTCCTATCAAAGGCTCACGGGACCGACCTACGAGCTATCGGGGAGCTTCCAGATCGAAGGCCAATCCCATTCCTACGAACTCATCCGGAGCGAAGAGACGGTTCGCCAGGCCCGGGTCGCCATCCCCGATCCCGGAGCGGGCGTCTCGGCGATCCTGGAGTTCAGACGCTTCCCCACCGAAGACCCCTTCGCCACAGCCCCCATGGTGTCCGAGCCCGGCGAAGAGGGCATGGAGCTCGCAGCGTACCTGCCCATCCAGCCGTCGGCCGGCAAGATCGAGTACTTCCTCCGTATCGTCGGCCCTTCCGAGGAGGTCCGGATCCCGGCTCTCGGCACCGGCGCCGACGGCACTCGCGGAGGGGAGGACACGATCATTCTCCGCTACAAGGACCCGGTACCCCTGCCCGTCCTCCTGAGCCACGTCCTCCTCATGTTCTTCTCGATCCTCATCGGGATGCGGGTGGCTCTCGGAGCGCTGGTGCTGCCGGGCGGCACCGGAAGGCTGGCGTGGATCGCCATGATCGGGATGACCGTGGGTGGCATGGTGCTGGGTCCCATCGTCCAGAATTATGCGTTCGGCGCCTACTGGACCGGCTTCCCCTTCGGCTACGACTTGACCGACAACAAGACGCTGGTCATGTGGGTCGCATGGGCCATCGGGTGCCTGGTCCTCTGGCGCCGCAGGAGCGAGAGGGACCCGGTCGTGCGTGTCACGCTCATCGGGGCGACGCTGGTGATGGTCGCGGTCTACCTGATTCCCCATTCGTTCCGGGGGAGTGAGTTGGACTACGACGCCCTGGAGTCGGGGGTGCCTGCCGAGGAGGCTATCGGGACCGGCGAGCAGAGCTGAACCGGTCCCGTCAAACGCCTCTTCCAGGCGATGAGGTCGACGCCCCCGGGCGGAGCAATCGGGGCTCATCAGAACCCCGACGCGTGGATCGGCGGGGCGAGGGATCGGTGGGGCCGGCCGAGGAAGGCCGCCTTGGCGCACCGGGCCCGAGTCCGGACACCGACGGATCAACCTCACGAGCGTAACGCTCCTCCCTTGCTCTCCGACCCTTGCGTCGGACTGTCCGGTGCCACGCGAAGAAAAGGAAGCCGACGGTCCCGAGAACGGTGTGGGTCCATGAGAGCCCCCTCACCACGCCAGGGTGGGTCACGACCTGAAGCAGGTATCCTGAGGCGACGAGGGGTACGAGCACCGCGGTGATGGTCATCCCCGAGGTACGGCCTTCTGAAATGGCAGACCGGGCGTACTGGAACACGTGGTCGGCTGCGATGGTCCCGACGGAGAAGACCATGACCGGAGCGACCAGGATGTGCGCCTTCAGTACCCACGGCTCCAATGGGTGGTTGATCACGGCCCACTCGTTCATCGGCTCCAGGAAGTTGCGGAACCAGAAGTAGAGAAAGCCGGTGAGCGCGGTGGCGAGGGTACTTCCCCAGAGGAGTCGCCGGAAGAAAGGGTTCACGGCCCCTCCCCGACGCCGGGGACCAGCGCTGAGAACGGATCCACGACCTGATGCAGTGCGAGGACACGGCGAACCGCGTCGGTGACCGCCCGCGAGGTGAGCGTGGCTCCGGTCATGGTCACGATGTTGCCCTTGAGGTCGAGAGATCGGTCGAGCGTGCGGCCCTGGAACTGGCGAAGCCATCCCTCCGGTGGCAGGTAGTCTCGCGGTTCTGCGAACTTCAGCACCTCGGTTCGACGAACCGCGCCGGTCCGATCGACCACCACCATCAGAACCTCCTCCAGCGTGCGAACCCGGTGGGCGTCGAACCAGGCCACGCCCACCCATTCTCCGTCGGCGTGGGCGCCATAGTAGGTGACGACCCCGCGATCCATTGCCCGTCCCGAGAGGGCCTCGACCTCAGCGCTCTGCTCCGGCGTGAGGAAGGCGGTCTCTCGGGTGATCCCGTCGGCTCCGGGGAAGGCCAGAGCCAGGGCCTCTTCCTGAGTGAGGAACACCTGGGCCTGCGTGGGCGTGGGGCCCGCCAGTGACGAGCACACGACGACCGCCACTGCCATGCCCCGAACTGCTGCCCGCACGTGCGGGCAGCAGCCGTCGAAGTCGGGCCTCAAAAGAGGTATCCCAGGGCAACGTTGAACTGATTCACGCCGGTGTCCCCGCCGTTCGAATGCAGGTTGTAGTCCGTCTTGAGCACAGCGTTGGGTATCGGCTTCCAGGCCAGACCCAGGGAGAGGACCGTCATGTCGTATTCGGCGTCGGGTGCGAAGCCGTCTGGGACCGAACGCTGCGTGTCCAGGGTCTCGTAGCGCACGTACGGGAGCAGTTGGTGGTCGGTGTCTGTCCGCCTGAGGACATCGTATCCGGCCTGTAGATACCACCCCAGGAGATTCTCCCCGATGGTCTCGTCAGGCTCGAGTTCGCGGAGCTCGTTCAGCGCCTCCACGTCACCGACGGAGGACCAGGCCACCAGAGCCGTGAGGTCCCACCCGCGCGCCCTGAAGAGGGCGTGACCCTCGAGGAGCGTCAGGGTGCCGTCTACCGTTCGTCCGTCGAGCTCCCGACCCTGAGCCGTCTTTCCGACGAAGCTGGACGCGCCCACAGTCAGTCCGAGGGTACCCACGTAGTCCAGCCTCCCCGCCAGTCCCCAGTTCTCCGCAACGGCCTTGGATCCCTTCTGCCGGCCGCCGCGCAGACCACTGGGGTCGAATCCCTTCGCCTTGCTCGACCCGCCGCCGACCCCGTCAAGTGAGGCCATGGCATAGGCTCGGTAGGCAAAGTTGTCAGTGCCGCCGAAGACTCCGACGCCCGGCTCCCGCCAGGTGGTTGGGATGATCCGGGTCTCCGTGAGGGACCGTTTGGTGCCCAGGAACACCGGTGGCTCGTGCAGCTCATTGACGAGTCCGATCGGTGCCAGGAGAAGGCCCGCGCGGGCTCCCACGTTGCCGTCTCCGAAGAGGTAATCGAGGTAGGCGAACTCCACCGAGGCCGAGCCGGCCTGTCCGGTGGAACCGTGCTCGAACTCCACCTCGGAGTTGAATAGTATCCTATCGTTGAACTTGTACCCCACATAGATAATCGCGCGCAGGGCGTCCACCTGGTCGGATTTGCCGGAGGGGCCTCCGTCTTCCCGCTCGGAGGCGAAGTTCTCGTAGAGGACCTCGCCGTAGCCGCCGATGGAAAGGCCTTGCTCGACCTTGTACACCTTGGAGGCCCCGGGGCCCAGTCCCAGAATGCTGGAGTCGGCGACTACGACCTCGCGGCCGAGGGAGAGTCGCT
>JBDHCV010000057.1:0-8937 GCA_039591855.1 Gemmatimonadota bacterium
GAAGGCGTGGGCAGCCGTGCCGTTCAGCGCCATTTCGGTGCCGATTCCGATCCCCACCACCATGAACCCCAACTGGTTGTTCAGGCTGTACGCCAGGACCTTTCTCAGGTCGTTTTCGATGACGGCGTAGAAGATGGGGAAGGCGCACATGGCCGCGCCGATGTAGACCAGGATTTCCGTGCCCGCGAACCCCCGAGCCAGAGCGTAAATGGCGAGCTTCGTGGTGAACGCGCTGAGCCACACCGTCCCGGTCACGGTGGCCTCGGGATAGGCGTCCTGAAGCCAGTTGTGCAGGAACGGGAAGGCCGCCTTGATTCCGAAGGCCAGGAAGATGAGGAGCCCGCCGGCCCCTGCGAGACCGATGTGATCGAAGTCCAGGGAGCCGGTCTGGTACACCCGGACCAGGGCTCCGGCAAGGAGCAGGACCCCCGACGCGACCTGGATCACCAGGTAGCGCATCCCCGCCCGGAAGGCCCTCTCTGTCTTCGACGCCCAGATCAGGAAGACCGACGTGATCGCCGTGACCTCCCAAAATACGAACAGGGTGACCAGGTCCCCCGCGAACGACGCCGCGATCGCTCCACCGGCGTAGGCCAGGGCCGCCACGTGCTCTCCCGCCCCCTTGACCCGGATGGCGAACAGCACGCTCAGGAAGGCCGCGATGTGGAACACGTACCCCCAGACCAGGCTCAGTTTGTCGATCCGAACAGGCGTCAACTCGTACCCGAACATCTCGAACTGCAGGTACTCACCCGGTGTCGCGACGGCCAGCAAGGCCAGCCCGGCCAGGGGCAGCAGCAGCATGTAGGCTTGCCGGAGCCGACCGCGGAGGAGGGGGACGAGAAGCGATCCGATCAGGAGGACCGCTCCGGGCGGGACCCTATCGATCATAGTAGTCCTCGTCCCGCATCACGATCCGGCGAAGGCCCTTGGACGCCATGATGAGGCCGGTGCAGGCCAGGAACCCGAAGAAGGCGAAGAATCCGGTGAGTTCCTCGAACCCGTAGTGCCCGTGCCGATGGTGGACCAGGTCCACCAACAAGAGGACTACGCACGCCACCCAGAGCCCGAAGTAGACCCTGCGGACATTCGACGGATCGTCGAGCCAGGATTTCTTCTCAGGTTCCATGGATCGCCCTATGGCATCACGAGGGGCAGGAGGAGCTCATAGACCTCCTCCGCGTAGACGAACATGACGATGCACCCGATGGCGGTGATCCAGATGGGGATCAAGGCGAAGAGGGGTGCTTCCCGAATACGGCCGCGCCACGGCCCGATTCCCTCCCAGGTGCTGGGACCCGCGGGATCGCCGGGTGCCGGGACCGGGGCCGGGGCCGCCGTCGGGTCTCCGGCGTGGGGGGGGGTGGGAGGCTCCGGGTGGTGCCCGTCGTCGTGGTGCCCCGGGTGGTGGTGCTCCGGATCGTGGTCGGCGGCGTCGGACGCGGACTCGGGGAGGAAGAAAGCCCGGGCCACGATGGGCATGAGGTATCCGATACTCAGCAGGGAACTGGCCATCAACACGGCCACGAACACGGCTTGATCGGCCTCCAGCGCGCCCATCGCCAGGAACCACTTGCTCCATGACCCTCCCGCCGGGGGCAGGCCGATGATGCTCAGCGAGCCCACGAAGAACGCCGCCATGGTCAGGGGCATCTTCCGGCCCAATCCGTTCAGCTCGCTCACCTCGGTCTTGTGGGCGGCCACCAGGATGGCTCCCGCGCAGAAGAAGAGCGTGATCTTCCCCAGGGCGTGCATGGCGATGTGCATTCCCCCGCCAAGAATGGCGGAGGGCGTGGCCAGGGCGGCCCCCAGGACGATGTATGCGAGCTGGCTGATGGTGGAATACGCGAGCCGGGCCTTCAGGTTGTCCTTGTAGAGCGCACCCACGGACGCGGCGATCAGGGTGAAGGAGGCCGCGTACATGAGCCAGATACTGGTGCCCGTGTCCGTCAGCAGATCGATGCCGAACACGTACACGGTCACCTTCAGGACACTGAACACTCCGGCCTTCACCACGGCCACCGCATGGAGCAGGGCGCTGACCGGGGTCGGGGCCACCATGGCGTTGGGCAGCCACCGGTGGAAGGGCATGAGCGCCGCCTTCCCGATACCGAAGGCGAACAGGCCCAGGAGCAGTCCGATCTGCCACGGAGGAGCCTGACCCTCCAGGATCCCCCCGGGCACGAAGTCCAGCCGTCCGGCGATCTGCCAGGTCCAGACGATGGCGAAGAGAAGGAAGCAGATCGAGGTGGAGAGGAGGATCCCCAGGTAGATCCTGCCGGCGCGCCGGGCCTGCTCCGTCTGGTGGTGGGTGACCAGCGGGTAGGTCGAGAGGGTCAGGACCTCGTAGAAGACGAACAGGGTCAGGAGATTCCCCGCGAAGGCCACGCCCATGGCGGCGGAGATGGCCACCGCGAAGAAGATGTAGAACCGGGTCTGATTCCGCTCGTGGTGCCCCCTCATGTACCCGATGGCATAGGCCGTGGTGACGATCCAGAGCCCGGAGGCCACGAGGGCGAACAGCATTCCCAACGGCTCGACCGTAAAGGAGATGCTCAGCCCGTCCACCATCTCCAGGACCCGGAGGGTGGGCCGCTCCCCGGCCCGAACCAGGGGGAGGAGTTGAAGGACGATCCCGAATAGCGCTCCCCCCGTCAGGAGGCTGACCGCCTCCCTCGCGTTGGGGGACCGGTCCAGGGCTCTCAGGGAGAGCCCCCCCGCCAGGGGCAGGACCAGGGCCAGGGCGATGAGGGTCTGGGGGCTCATCCACCCACCCCGAGGAGCATCTCGGCCGCCGCCCGGGCCACCCCTGCGGTGAACTCGGTGTTGATCCCGAACAGGACCGTGGCGGCGGCCAACGCCGACATGGGCAAGAGCATGGAAAGGGGAACCTCGTCCACCGCTTCACGACCCTCGGGAGGGGCTTCGAAGTACGCCACCTCGACCACCCGCCACACGTAGATCAGGGCGAGAAGGGAGCTGAAGAGGATGATCAGCGCGACCCACCACAACCCCTGCTGAAGGGCGGCGCTCACCAGGTACCACTTGGAGATGAACCCCACCGTGAGGGGAACGCCGATGAGGCCGAGACCTCCCACCACGAAGACCGCGGTGGTGACGGGCATGCGCTTGCCGATGCCCTTGAGATCGTCGATGTGCACCGACCCGGCCCGGTAGAAGATGGCCCCCATGGCCAGGAAGAGCGCCCCCTTCATGAGGCCGTGGTTGAAGAGGTGAACGATGCCTCCGGTCAGTCCCGTCACCGACGCCATACTGATCCCCAGGACCATGTAACCCACCTGGGCGATGGAGGAGTAGGCCAACATCCGCTTGACGTTGTTCTGGAAGACGGCCACCAGGGATCCGCTCACGATCCCGATCAGGGCCAGCGGCATCACCACGTAGACCAGCGGCATGTCCCGGAACGCGTACTCCACGCCGAAGACGGTCAGGAAGACGCGGATCAGGAGGTACACCGAGACCTTCGTCGACGTGGCGGCGATGAAGGCCGAGACCACGGAAGGGCTGTAGGCGTAGGCGTTGGGGAGCCAGAGGTGAAGGGGGAAGAGGGCCATCTTCAGCGCGATGCCCACGGTCAGGAACCCGAACGCCGCGATCACGGTCCGGGTGTGCTCCACCGAGTCCAGGCGTCCCGCCATGTCCGCCATGTTCAGGGTCCCGGTCATCATGTAGAGGAGACCGACCCCGATCAGGATGAAGGTCGCCCCGATGGTTCCCATGATCAGGTAGCGGTAGGCCGCCGGAAGGGCCCGCCGGTCGCTCCCCATGCTGATCAGGACGTAGGAGGAGAGGGCCGAGACCTCCAGGAACACGAACACGTTGAACATGTCGCCGGTGATCGTGATCCCGAGCAGCCCGGTGAGGCACAGCATGAACATGGCGTAGAAGGAGCCGTACGTGCGGTACGGGACCTCCAGGGCGACCGAGAGGGGCGAATAGGTGCATACGAACGCCCCGATCCCGGACACGAGGACCAGGACGAACCCGCTGAGCAGATCGACCCTGTACTCGATTCCCCACGGCGCCGCCCAGCCGCCCAGCGCGTAAGCGAAGGGACCGTCGGTCAGCACCTGGTGGAGCAGGGCCAGGGAGATCCCGAACGTGATCCACGTGGCCAGCAGGACGAAGGCCGTCACCAGCCCCCGCCGCCGGAGCAGAATGAGGAGGGGGGCCGTGACGAGGGGGACCACGATCTGGAGGGCGGGGAGGTTGTCGCGGATCATGGCACCTCGTCCCGCTCGTCTACGTCGTCCGCCTCGACGGTGCCGTACGCGTCGTAGATCCGCACCACCAGGGCCAATCCCACGGACGTCGTGGCGATCCCGACCACGATGGCGGTGAGGATCAGGACGCTGGGGAGGGGATTCGCGTAGACCGAGAATCCCTCCTTCAGAATCGGGGCTGTCCCCCCCTGCACCTTCCCCATGGAGATGTAGAGGAGGAAGACGGAGGTCTGGAAGATGTTCAGCCCGATGAGCTTCTTGAGCATGTTGTCCCGGGCGATGACGATGTAGAACCCGGTCATCATCAGGACGATCACGACCCAGTAGTTGTAGCGCCCCAGGAAGGACGTCAGGGCCGGGTACTGCTCCACGGCGGCGGCGAAGTCCATCAGTCCCTCAGGGGGTCCACGAGGGCGTAGAAGATGGAGATCATCACCGCGGCGACGGCGATGCCCACGCCCAATTCCACGGCGATGATCCCGTAGTGCTGGCCGTGGCCGGGGTCGTGCGCCAGCACGTCGTAATCCAGGAAGTTGCCCCCCAGGATCATGGTGAGGACCCCCGTTCCGGCGTAGAGCAGCAACCCGACGGCCATGAGAGCCCGGGCCACCTCAGGCTTGATCACCCGTTCGGCCTCGGCCACCCGGAAGATCATGGCGTACAGGATGACCGCCGCCGCGAAGATCACCCCCGCCTGGAATCCGCCACCCGGGGAGTAGTCGCCGTGGAACTGGACGTACAGGGCGTAGAGCAGGATGTAGGGCAGCAGCAGCTTCGTCACGACCCTGGGGATGATCAGGTGGGTCATCGGCCGAGCTCCCTCTCCTCCGGCGATCCCAGCGGGATGTCCGGGTCGATGGGGTCGCTCCGCCAGCGTTCCCGCTGCCGCTCCTGCCAACTCATCACCCGCTTGGCGCCACCGAGGATCATGAGGACCCCGAGTCCTGCGGTGAACACGACCGTGGTCTCTCCGAGGGTGTCATAACCCCGGAAGCTGGCCAGTACCGTGGTCACGACGTTGGGGATGTGGAGCTCGTCCCCTGATACCTCCAGGTATTCCGGCGCCACGTGGGTGTGTGCCGGCGCGTTGGGATCCCCGAGAAGGGGCATGTCCAACGTCCCGTACACGAGGGCGCTTCCGGTGAGCAACACCACCATGAGGGGGAGGATGGGGACCCGGTCCGGCCTTCGCTCCTTGTTGGTGGAGAGCGCCAGGGCGGTCAGCATGAGCACGGTCGAGATCCCGGCTCCCACCGCGGCCTCCGTGAACGCCACGTCCGGCGCGTCCAGCGCCATCATCCAGCCCGCGCTCAACAGGCTGTACATCCCCGTGAGCATGGCGGCCACGAACACGCCTCTGACCCGGGCGATGGTGATGGCCGTGCCTGCGAGGAAGGCCAGGATGACGACGGTGACCAGGGCGCTCATTCCTCACCCTCCTGGAACGGAGTCCTGGGCTTGAGCCCGTTGGTGTAGGCCCCGTTGACCAGCGCGTGGGCGGCGGTGGGGCTGGTGATCAGGAGGGAGAGGAGAATGAACACCAGCTTCACCAGGACCTCGGACGGTCCTTCGTAGATCATGAGCCCCACCAGGATGAAACCGGCGCCCAGGGTGTCCGTGATGCCCGAGGCGTGGACCCGGGAATAGAACCCCGGCATGCGGAGGAGCCCGACCCCGCCGATCACGGCGAACACCGATCCTGCGGCGAGGAAGGCCCAACTGATCCAGGCGGTGACGGTCTCGGGCATTCCTAGTCCAGCCCCTGGTCTTCGTAGGACCCGAACAGGAAATAGCGCAGGATCGCGAAGGTCCCGATGAAGTTGATCAGGGCGTAGAGCATGGCCAGGTCCAGGAAATCCGGCCGCCCGTTCAGGTAGCCCAGGACCGCGATGAAGAGGACCGTGGCCGTGCCGAACGAGTTTACGGCAAGGATCCGGTCGTACACCGTGGGGCCCTTGAGCGCGCGAACGAGAGCCAGTGCCATGGTGATGAGGACGGCGACCATCGTGGTGGCGAACATCACCCGTCCTTCTCCAACGCTTTGACCCTGCGGTCCATCTCGCCGGTGAGCAGACCCTGGTGGGCCGTCTCAGTGAGTGCGTGGACCAGAATGGTGGAGTCGGCCTCGTCGAAGTCCACGGTCACCGTTCCAGGGGTGAGCGTGATGGAGTTGGCGTAGATCACCTTCCCCAGCGCCGTCCGCTGAGAGGCCCGGACACGCATCATCCGGGGTTCGATGGGCAGCTTGGGGTGGAGGATCACCCGGGCCACGTCCAGGTTTGACCGGATCACCTCTCCGATGATCCAGGGCAGATACATCAGGACCTTCAGGTTGCGCAGGTCGACGAGGACCGCCTCCCGATCCAGGATGCGCATTCGGGTGGCGATCCACAGGACCAAAAGGACGGAAAGGGCCCCGAACGTGAGCAGGAGCGGCGTGAAGTGGAAGGACCAGAGGAGCCACACGCCTCCCAGGAGGAGCGCGAGTTGCACGTATGATCTCAACGGGCCTCCCTCGTGGCGAAGTCCTGGAATGGTCGGCCGCAATGCTGCGCCGGACGAATGGGTCGGGACCGCACAAACTGCCGTTGGGTCGGCGGCATTTCAAGTGCGCGGGGGCTCTCCCTGCAATCCTTGGGGTCCCGAGGGGCCGGCTGGCGGAAGAGGCGCCCTTGGATACCTTTCAACTCCCGGGTCGACCATCGCAGAGCCATGGAGTGGGTACCGATCTTGAGAATCGCCGCCGATCGTGAGGGCGCGGCCGCGGCCCTGGCCGCCGCCCTGGCCGAGGCCCTCCGGGAAGGGAAGGGGCTACCGGACGAGGTCCTCTTGGGCCCGGCAGCCGGAGCTACGCTCCAGGACGTGCTCGATGGAGACCTGGACGTCCTGGTCCTGCACGCCGTCGACCTTCCGGCACGGTTGCCCCTCGGGCTAATCGCCGAGATCGTCCTGGAGCGAAGGGATCCGCGCACGGTGGCGGTGGTGGCCTCCTCTCCGCCCACCCCGCTTCGTGAGCTTCCGGCTTCGTCCCGTGTGATCTGTCCTTCGGACCGGGAGGCAGCGCTCCTGCGGGCGCTGCACCCGGACCTTGCCGTCGCCCCCGGGTCCGGGCAAGGGATGGGTCCTGCCGAGGTGAAGCGGGCTCTGGAGCGGGTGGAGCAGGGGCAGGCCCATGCGGTCCTCCTGCCCGCCTGGGTCTGGGCCCTCCATCGGTCTCCGGGACTTGGAGCGGAGTACCTTCCCCGCACGGTCTGGATTCCCCGGCCCGGCGAAGGGGGGACCGCCGTGGTCTCGGCGATCTCCAGCCCGGGGGTCCCTTCGGCCATCGCTCCCCTCATTCATCCCTCGAGCCGAGGCGAGATCATGTCCGAGTTGTCCTTCCTCGAGGCAGTGGATCCCAGGCCGTCAGTGGTCGTCCTTTCCACGGCTCTCTCCTACGGCTCGGGACTCCGTCTCTGGGGGTTGCTCCTGGACTCCGACGGGAGACGGGCGGTGCGGGTGGATCGCACCGGCGAGTTGGCCGGGCCCGAGCCCCTGGGCTGGGAGTTGGCTGCCGATACCGTGGCCCGGAGCGCGGGAGTGTTGGCATGAAGGTGGGGAATCCGGCTTCCAAGATCCTGGATCGGACCCAGCTGCTGGAGCGCTTCGGACGGCCGAGGGAGGGCCGGATCGTTTTCACCAACGGCTGCTTCGACATCCTTCACAGAGGCCACGTCGAGTACCTCGCCCGGGCGAGAGCCCTGGGCGATGCCCTGGTCGTGGGTCTGAACACCGACGACTCGGTTCGGCGGCTCGAAAAGGGGGGTGATCGTCCGTTCAACCGTGAAGAGGATCGTGCCCTGGTCCTGGCGTCACTGGAGATCGTCGACGCGGTCTCCCTCTTTGGCGAAGACACGCCGATGCAACTCATCCAGGCCCTGGTTCCCGACGTCCTCGTAAAAGGGGGGGATTACGGCATCGAGCAGGTCGTGGGCCGAAAGGTGGTCGAGGCGGCGGGGGGTGAGGTACGGATCCTCCCGTTCGTGAAAGGGTTCTCCACCACCGACCTCGTCAATCGAATCAGGAACGCAGCCCCATGAGCGCCATCTCCCGCCAGACAGACCAGCCTCGTCCGCTGGAGTTCCGCCTTCACCCGGCGCCCTACGCAGAGGGGTCGTGCCTGATCAGTACCGGAAGCACCCGGGTACTGTGCACCGCCTCCGTTCAGGAGGGACTTCCGGCCTGGCGTGAGAAGTCGGGCAAGGGCTGGGTCACCGCAGAGTACGCCATGCTCCCCCGAGCCACCCACACCCGTACGTCCAGAGAGCGTACCGGTGCGAAGGGGCGAACCCAGGAGATTCAGCGGTTGATCGGCCGGTCCCTTCGTGCGGTCACGGACATGGAGGCACTGGGGGCTCGGTCCGTCGTGGTCGACTGCGACGTCCTCCAGGCCGACGGCGGTACCCGGACCGCGGCCATCACCGGCGCCTGCTTGGCCCTCTGGCTCGCCGGGGACGGCCTTGTGCGCGATGGGCGGTCGGCCCGAAATCCGGTCACCCAACTGGTCGCGGCCACCAGCGTAGGGCTCGTGGACGGCGTGGCCACGCTGGACCTGGACTACGACCTGGACTTCCGTGCCGACGTGGACATGAACGTCGTCGCCACCGAGGACGGAGGAATCGTCGAGGTCCAGGGGACCGCCGAGGGCGCGCCG
>JBDHCV010000058.1:0-17084 GCA_039591855.1 Gemmatimonadota bacterium
TATACGTGATCGCTGCCGTCAGCGTCGTCTTCCCGTGGTCCACGTGTCCAATCGTTCCCACGTTCACGTGCGGCTTCGTCCGCTCGAACTTCGCCTTACCCATCGTTCCCTCGTCCGGTTAGTGAGATCAGTGCGATGGAAATCTCGTTTCTGTTGCTGCCGGCCCTACGCGACCGGAGAGCTCCGACCGGGATTTGAACCCGGGACCTCCTCCTTACCAAGGAGGCGCTCTACCACTGAGCTATCGGAGCGATCGGCGCCGGACCCTCGGGTCCTTGCCAGAAGCGGGAGACGGGACTCGAACCCGCGACCCTCAGCTTGGAAGGCTGATGCTCTAGCCAACTGAGCTACTCCCGCGTCGCGCCCCCGTCCCACCAGGGAGGGAGACCGATCCATGGTGGGGGGAGGATTCGAACCTCCGAAGGCTCTGCCAGCAGATTTACAGTCTGCCCCGTTTGACCGCTTCGGTACCCCACCCCGATAACGGCGGGCTGTCTTGGTCCCGCCATACCCATCTGCAAAAAAAAGACGCCCCTCGGTCCCGAGGGGAAGCCTAAGCAAGTGAGCTTGATAAACTAGCCAGGGGTTCGGAGTGATTCAACCCCCGGTCGGGGCGAGAAGAGAGAGCCGGCGAGGGGACTCGAACCCCTGACCTGCTGATTACAAATCAGCTGCTCTACCAGCTGAGCTACACCGGCGATGCGAGGGTGACGACCACCCGTCGCGATGGAGGAAACGATGCCGCAACGGCCACGGGAAGTCCAGTACCGGGAGGTCCCGGGGCGCCCGGCCGGGTTGCCCGGCCGGGCGCAGTCGAGGTAAGGTGGCCTCCCACGAACAACGCGACTTCGGCCCCGGGGGCCGGACTCACCTTCGCATCGCACCGGGAGCCTCGTGTCCAGCTTCACTCCCCTCGACTGGTTCTGGGCCACCGCGTTCCTCCTCCTGATGGTGGGGGGAGCCATGCTCTTCTATCGGCTGGCCAGGCGGTCCGAGTCGGACTTTTTTCTGGCCGGGCGCTCCCTCCCGTGGTGGCTTCCGGCATCCTCGGTGTTCAGCACCCACACGGCCACCGACACCCCCATGTGGATCACGGGCACGGTCTACGCCCACGGCCTGAGGGGACTCTGGTATACCTTCTTCACCGCCTGGACGGCCATCGGATCGTTCGTATCCGCACGCATCTTCCGTCGCTCCCTGGCGTACACCCAGGCCGAATGGCAGACCCTGCGGTTCGACGGACTCGGAGCGGAGCTCCTCCGGGGATGGATGGCCGGCTGGCAGGTGTTCATGAACATGTTCATCCTGGGCTGGGTCGGGATGGCCATGGGCAAGGTCGGGGCGCTGGCCTTCGGCTGGCCCATCTGGTACGGGCTCGTCATTCCCACCGCGCTCACGGCGGTCTATACCATGATGGCCGGGTATTGGGGTGTGGTCATGGGGGATTTCCTCCAGGGGATCGTGGCCGTGTTCGCCATCGTCTTGGTGAGCCTGGCGGGGATCTACGCCGTGGGGGGTCCGGTGGAGCTGACCCGGAGCCTGGGATCGCTGGGCGAGTCCTGGATGCTGGACCCCTTCGCGTTCACCGGGTGGCTCACCGGGGAGTTTCCCGCGGTCTGGTGGCTGACCATGCTGGTGATCTCCGTGGTGGGGGGGTTCGGGATGGGCACCAGCATCGACTGGTACGCCGAGGCCCAGCGAATCCAGTCGGCCCGGACCGTGCGCGACGCCAGCTACGGGCTCTGGGCAGGGGGCGCCCTGACCCTGATCCGGAATGGATTCTGGGCCGCGAGCATCCTGGCCTTCTTCGTCCTCGCCCCCGGGATCGCGGATCCTGCGGAATACGAGCTGGGCTGGTTTCGCCTGGGCTTCGAGTTGCTTCCGGTGGGCCTGGTCGGGGTCTTCTTCGGCGCGATCCTGGCCATCCACCTGTCCACCATCTCCAGCCACCTGAACCTGGGCGCCCTCTACTTCACCCGAGACCTGTATCAGCGGTATCTGAAGCCCGAGGCCGGCCAGCGGGAACTCGTCTGGGTGGGTCGGATCGCCACGGTGGTGCTCCTCATCGGGTCTTTCTTCTACGGGCTCATGATGGAGGAGATCACCTCGTGGCTGATCTTCGCCCTGTGGCTCATGATGGCCGGGGTCTGGCTTCCGAACATCCTCCAGGTGGTGTGGTGGCGCTTCAACGCCTGGGGATACCTGGCCGGGTGGATGGCGAACCTGGGTGCCGCCTGGCTGGTGGTCTGGGTGCTGCCGGCGATGAACGTCATCCCCTCCCTCCCGGACTACCTCCAGTTCTGGGTGCTCATGGCCCTGGGCGCCGCCGTCTTCATTCCCGTGACTCTGATGACCCCTCCCGAGCCCATGAGCCACCTCGTGAAGTACTATGTGATGACGCGCCCACTGGGGTGGTGGGGGCCGGTCCACCGCCTCGCCACGGAGAGTGGAATCGTCCGGACCGGACTCGCTCAGGGGGCGGCCACGCCTTCTCCCCGGGCACGCCCACTCATCAAGCGGGACTGGACCCCGGAGGAGGCGGAGGAGTGGACGCGGGAGGACTGGATCGCCATCGCCCTCTCCCCCCTGGCCTACGCCCTCATCATGCTGGGCGTGGCAGGCTCCCTGCTCCGTCTCACCGGAGGCTATACCGCCATGGCCCTCGGGGCGGCGTGCGCACTCGCCATGTACTGGGTCATCGACCCCAAGCTGCGGGCCGTGTCCGCGGAGTACGAGACCCGGCAGGCCGAGTACGTGGAGGAGCTGGAGCGATTCACCCGGTGGGAGAGCGACGATCCCTTCCGGAACGGGGAGGTCTGATCATGGACCGCGGACTGGTTACCGTCATCGGCATGAGCATCGCCTACCTGGCCTCCTTCATGGGGATGGCCCTGGCCTGGTACGCCTGGAAGAAGCGGGACCGGGAGGGGGCCGACCGATGAGCGGCCGCCTTCCCGAGCTCCCCGGATCCCCCCGCGTGGCCGCAATGGTCCTGCCCATCCAGGCCGGAGCCTCCAATCCCGCCGCCCTCGATCCCGTCGCCCGCATCGACGGTCCACTCTGGACTTGGGTCGTCCCCATCGCCCTGTTCGCTGTGGCTCTGGGAGCGACCCTCCTGCTCTATCGGCACTTCGTTTCCCGGTCCGAAGACGACCGATGAAACTTCTTCCCTCCTTCTGGCGTCACACTTTGTAGACCAACGTGACTACATTGTAGACCACCCGACACCCGCACCGCGAAGAGGGCAATCCGTGACGCGCGACTTCCTCGGCGAATTCGAACAGATGGTCCTGCTCGCCATCCTCCGCGAAGCCAAGGACGGGGCGTTCGCCCTG
This sequence comes from Gemmatimonadota bacterium, assembly GCA_039591855.1. Taxonomy (GTDB): domain Bacteria; phylum Gemmatimonadota; class Gemmatimonadetes; order Longimicrobiales; family Gaopeijiaceae; genus JBDHCV01. The sequence goes on from JBDHCV010000058.1 coordinate 3,336, forward strand.
GAAGTCAGGCGCCGGATCGAGGTAGAGGCGGGACGCAGCGTTTCCCGCGGAGCCTTCTACACCACCCTGGACCGACTGGAGCGGAAGGGGATGGTCGAATGGGAGGAGGCTGTCCCGGAGGACTCTCGGCGGACCGCGCCGATCCGCCGGTTTCGTGTCACACCGGTGGGACTGGAAGCCCTGCGGTCCGCGCGGCAGGCCATGGAGGCGTTGTCCCGGGGGCTGGATCAGATTCTGGAGGGGACGACATGAGCCCCACACCCCGTACAGGAGAGGCTCCTCCAAAGAGAATCCGTCGCTGGCTCCTGAAGCACCTGGGCGGGCCCGCGGGCCGGGCCGCCATCGAGGACCTGGATCGCGAATACACCGCGAGGAGGGCCTCCGGACGTTGGAGGTGGGCCGCCTCGTGGTACGCGGTCGAGGCCGTGAGACTCCGGACCCACTTCGCCTGGTACCGACTGCGGCAGCGGTCGATCAGAGGGGTGCCCGGGTCCGCCGGAGACGGGTGGAGCCCCGCAGAATGGTTCGCGGAGACCGGGCGACAGGTGGTCCGAATGTTCCGCCACGCCCCGGGGTTCAGTCTGGCCGCCATCGTCACCGTGGCGCTCGGGATCGCGGCCACCGTGTCGGTGTTCTCGGTGGTCAACACGGTGCTGCTCCGTCCCCTTCCCTTCCAGGAGCCCGAGCGGCTCGTGGCCCTCTTCGAGTGGGCCGTCCCACGGGATGTCCGCGAGAACGTGGCGAACCCCGGGAACGCTCGGGCCTGGGAAGAGCGGTCGAGCCGCTTCGACCGCATGGCCTCGGTTTCCCTGCAGCTCCCGCTCACGATGACCGGAGCCGACGAGCCCCTGGAGATCCGGGGTCACCTCACCGAGGAGGACTTCTTCCAGGTGCTGGGACTGGAGGCCGAGGTCGGCCGGACGTTCTCTGCCGGGGCCGATCTCTCGGTGCGCGAGGTGGTGCTGTCCCACGGGCTCTGGACCCGGGCGTTCGGTGGAGATCCCACCGCACTGGGCCGGAGTCTGGTGGTCAACGGGACCTCCGCGGTGATCGTGGGTGTGCTTCCCCCCGTGGTCGTCCCGTTCGGGGACGGCTCGGACGCGTGGATCGTCAGCAGCTTCGAGGAATCCGACCAGGAGAACTCGGGGCGCTGGATCTGGGTGGTCGGACGGCTGGCCGAGGGAGCGACGCTGGCGCAGGCCCGGGCGGAGATGACCGCCATCGGATCCGGGCTCCAGGAGGAGTTCCCGGGCTTCAACGCTGGTTGGGTGATCAATGTCAAACCCCTCACCCAGCACCTGATCGGCGACGTGCGGCAGTTGCTCTGGGTCCTTTTCGGCGCGGTGGTGCTCCTGCTCCTCATCGCCGCCTCGAACGTCGCCAGCCTGCACCTGGTCCGAGCCACAGAACGCAGGCACGAGATGGCGATCCGGACGTCCCTGGGCGCGTCGGGACGGAGGCTGGGGGGGCAACTCCTGGCCGAAAGCCTCACGCTGGCCGGGGCCGGAGCCCTCCTCGGTGTGGGCCTGGCCCGAGTCGGGACGGACATTGCCGCCACGCACCTTTCCTCGGCGTTCGCGATCCCGCGGATCGAGGAGCTGTCCATGGACTCGACCGTGGCGCTCTTCGCCATCGTGATTACGGTAGGAACGGGACTCCTATTCGGTCTTGCCCCGGCACTCCAGGCCGCCAGGACCGCCCCGGCAATGGCACTTCAGGCCGAATCCCGGGGCCCCAGCCGTCGGGCCGGACGGGTCAGGGGCGCGCTGGTGGTGACGGAGGTGGCACTGTCCCTGGTCCTGCTGACGGGTGCCGGCCTGGTGGCCCGGAGCTTCGTCTCTCTGACCTCCGTGGACTCCGGCCTTCGGCCCGAAGGCGTGCTCACGGCGCGGGTGAACCTGTCCGCGGGCTACGACGACGATTCGAGGCGACAGTTCTTCCCAGAGCTGATCCAGAGGGTCGCCGCCATCCCCGGCGTGACCGCGGTGGGCGGAATCACCTTCCTTCCCATGGACGGGCTGGGCTCGGCGACCTCCTACTGGGCCGGAGACCGGCCCGCCCCGGCGGAGGCCGACCGCACAGCTGCCGACGTCCGCTCGGTGGTGGGAGATTACTTCGGTGCCATGGGAATCGAGGTGATCTCCGGGAGTCCTTTCGACGGGACCGAACGACGGGACGAGCCGCGGAAAGTGATCATCAACCGCGCTGCGGCAGAGTCGTTCTGGCCCGGAGAGAGCGCTGTGGGGAGACCTGTGGTCTACAGTTGGGGGAACGACATCCGCCAGGAGGTCGTGGGCGTGGTGGCCGACGTCCGAACGCGGGGGTTGGACACAGAGCCCCGAGGGATTCTGTACATGCCCTACGAGCAGGCCCCGGACTTCAACTACCTCAGCTTGGCGATCCGCACCCCCGGCGATCCCCTTTCACTGGTCGGGCCCGTGAAGAACATCCTCCGGGACATGGACCCGCAAATCCCTCTGGCCAGTCCACGAGTCATGGAGGACCTGGTGGGCGCGTCGGTCGCCCGTCCGCAAATGACGAGCGCCCTCATGGGCGCGTTCGCTGCCCTGGCCGCCCTCCTTTCCGCAGTGGGTTTGTACGGCGTCATAGCTTTCAGCGTTTCGGGAAGGACTCGCGAGATCGGGATCCGCGTCGCCGTGGGCGCGGGTCGCTCGGACGTGCTGGGGCTGGTGGTCCGACAGGGTATGGGGCTGGCGGCCACCGGTCTGGTCCTCGGGCTGATCGGCTCTCTCCTCGCCGGGAAATTGCTCGAGGGGCTCCTGTTCTCCGTCTCCCCCAGGGACCCGCTGGTCCTGGTCGGGTCTTTGACCCTGCTCGCGGCGGTGGCGTTCGTCGCCTGCCTCGTTCCGGCCATGAAGGCGGCAGGGATTCACCCGAGGGAAGCGCTCACGGCGGACTAGAGAGCCCTCCCCTACCCGGACGGCGCCGGCGAGCGCTGGGCCACGGATCACCGCAGTCGGGACAACGCCTCGTTCAGCGTCCAGACCTCGATCCTGGGCCGACCACCCCCGGGCCCATCGTAGGGGACCAGCCAAAGGTGGCGCTCCTCGCCCGGGAGGAGATCGAAGAAGTCGTCGCTGAGAAGCGACCGTCCATCCGTTTCGAGGTGCACGCCCACCGTCGCCCTCGCTGCCCGAACCGTCACCGCCAACGAATCTCCAGACCAGTCCCCGAGGGAGAACGTGATACCGGACCCCTCCGGGTGCGGATCGAGATCCGACCAGCGTCCCACCACGCGGGTGAGGCGCGTCAGGGGCTCCCTCTCCCCAGACGGCACGCCTCCCGCCGGGGTCAGGGGGACGAACCGAACCCCGACGAGCGTGCCGGGCCGAAGGTCTCGCAGGGGCAGGCGCGCAAGGACCCGTCCTCGCCCCGGTGGTACCGCGCCCTCGACCACACCGCCCTCCACCGCCTCTCCAGGGCTCGCGTAGGCATACTCGACGCGGCCCCGGAGGCTCGACTCGAGATCCGAGGCAGACAGGACCTCACCCCCCTCCGTGGACCAGCCCAGGGTTATCGGCGCGAACGCGGACCGGGCGGCATAGTGGAGTCCCTTCGTGCGAAGGGCGTGGTCCAGGCTCGACCAGGAAGCCACCGGCCAGGTGTCGTTCAGTTGCCAGTAGAGCGTTCCTCCGGTACTCGGGGACATGCGGTGCGCCCTCAGCGCCACCTCCATCCCCCGGGCCTGGAGAAGCTGGGTAACGAAGGCGAAGTCCCGAACGCCGTCCTCATCTGTGGAGCCCCTCCCGGACCAGCCGGCCCGCTCCAGGAGACGTGCCGTCCCGATCACCCCCAGCTCCCGTTCCAGATAGACCCGGAGCGTCTCCACACCGGTGGGGTGCTTCTGGTGGGCCCGCATGACCGGAGAGCCCAGCCATCGATCGTCCTCTCCGACCACCGCTTCCAGGGTCGCAGGATCGGGATAGCCCTGGAACCCGAACTCGCTGGCGAATCGAGGCACCTTCTCTCCGTAGGTCTCGAACGGCTCGAGCCCCCACCACACACCCCAGTAGTGGGAGTCGCCCCGGACCAGGCTCTCGGGGTGTCCCCAGCCGATGGAGGGGGAGGAGGGCCAGTAGGGGCGATGGGGATCGAGCTCTGCCAGAACTTCGGGCAGCACACCATGGAAGAGGTCCCGATATCCGTTCCAGGCTTCGGAAGAATCGGCTGCGGAGTAGCCGTGCGCCGTCTGCCATCCCCAGTTCTCCCAACCTTCGGTGATTTCGTTGTTCCCGCACCACAGCGCCAGGCTGGGGTGGTTCCGAAGTCGGAGGACCTGGTGGCGAGCCTCGGCCCGGACGGACTCGAGGAACGAATCGTCCCAGGGGTAGAGCCCATTCGCGAACATGAAGTCCTGCCAGATCAGGATTCCGTGTTCGTCGGCGAGGTCATAGAACAGGTCGGTCTCGTAGATCCCCCCGCCCCACACCCGGAACATGTTCATGTGGGCGTGGGCCGCCGCCGCGAACAGGGCCCGGTAGCGATCGGGGTCGACGCGGGGAGTGAAGTGATCGAGCGGAACCACGTTCGCTCCCCTGGCAAACATCGGCCGTCCGTTTATGCGGAAGAAGAACGACTCCCCGATGGAGTCGGTCTCGGTGATCAGCTCGACCGTCCGTAATCCGAACCGAGTGGATGTTTCGTCCAGGAGCGGGGCCCCACTCGCCGCCTCGCCGGCGCGGAGTCGAACCCGAGCGCGGTAGAGACGAGGCTCACCCATACCACGGGGCCACCAGAGCTCGGGACCCTCGATCTCCACCGGGACTTCGATGCGACTCGAACCCGGCTCCAGATCGACCTCCACCGGGGCGGATGCCACGCCCGGCTCGTCGCTCGCGACCTCAACGACGTAAGTCCCACCCCGATCCGCTTCGATCTCGACGTCGGCAATGATGCGGGCTGGATCCCCGTCCAGGTCCGGGACACCTCCGTCAGGTCCGTTCAGAGGACCCCAGTGTACGTCCGTGATCCGCGCTCCACTCCAGGACTCCAGCCGCGCGGGCCTCCAGATCCCGGCGGTCACGAAGCGGGCCCCCCAATCCCAACCGTAGTGGTAGGCTGCCTTCCGTGTGAACGCTCGGGTGGGAAGGCACGTCCTCGGGCCAGGGCCGGCGCGAAGCGAATCTCGAGCACGTTCCCCGAGGCCTGGAGGAGCTCCCGCACGTCGACCCGCCACTCCCGGAACATGTTGTCGGCCTCCAGGATACGGACCCCGTTGAGGGTCACGGAGGCGTAGGTGTCCAGACCCTCGAACACCAGTTCGTGCCGGTCGCGGAGCTGGACCTGCTTCGGAAGCTCGAAGTCGAGCCGGTAGGTCCAGTCGGTCTCGGAGATCCAAGCCAGGGAATCCTCCATGGCCGCCTGGAACGGATCCGGGATCACCCCGGCCCCCAGGAGGTCCGTGTGCACTGTGCCGGGGACGGTGGCCGGAACGGGTCCCACGCCTTCCACCGCCAGGGTCCAACCCTGGTCGAGGGGGATTCGGGAAAGCGCGGCAGGCGATCCCGCATCACCGCATCCGAACAGCGATGTGCCCAGGAGCGCCGTCAGCCAGGACCGCCGCACGCCCTCCTCCCCCTACCAGGTCCGACGGAGGGGATGGGCCTCGGTGTTGAAGACCACGTTCTCGAAGTCCAGGGCGTCCGGTGGCGCGAAGAGCAGGTAGGCGTACTTCAGGGTCTCCGCCAGGAAGAAGGACTGCATGGCGTCGTCCTGCTCCCCAGTGATCACGCTTCGCAGGTGGGCATACCCGGACTCGGTACGGCTCGCGGCCATGATGGCGCGGAACATCTCGGCCCCCATCTCCCGATATCGCGGGTCGCCGGTCAGGCGCCAGAGGTAATAGGCCGACTCCAGCGCCTCGGGACGGAGGACGTAGCCCTCGTGCGTGGCTTCCATGGTGGCGTAGTCCAGCTGCTCGGGCTCGATCCCGAAGGTGGCCCACATGTGGTGGACCGCCTCCATGTTGGCCTGCGCCCGGTCCAGGTCTCCGCCCAGGGCGAGGACCGCGGGCATGAATGCGTCCAGAGCGCCGAAGAGGGTTGCGGTGCGCTCGCCGGAGTGCATGTCGGACCGGCCGTACCAGAGCCGCCCGGCCTCGTCGGTGTCGGTCAGATGGAGGTTCACGGCGGCGATGGAGGTCTCCCACATGTTGAGGAAGTCTTCGTCGCCGAACAGGAGCCAGGCCTTGAGCAGATACTCGTAGTAGCTGTCGATCATCCCGGAGACGTGGCTCTCCGTGCTCTGCCACTCCCCGGACTCCACGTCGATGGTCATGCCCACCAGATCGAGCTCGGACCGGCGCTCGAACAGGGCGGTCACGCCCCGTTTGGCCGCGTCGTAGTAGCGCGGATCGCCGGTCAGCTTCGAGAGCGTCCCGAACTCCAGCATAAGGGTCCCGATCTCGGCCGGATTGTTCACCTGCCACTCCCGCTCCCCGGTGGCCAGGTTGACTCGCACGTAGGGCATCCCGGTGCCCGACTCGAAAGCAGGCAACAGCCGGTCACCCAGGTCCGTGGCCAGCTCGAGGAAACGGGGGTCGCCGTCCATCTGATAGGCCGACAAGAGCCCGCCCAGGAGGCGGATGTTGATCTCGAACACCTGGACCGGGAAGTCGTGGTCGAACCGGAGAGTCTCGTGGATGATGGTCCGAGCCTCCTCCGCCGCCTCCTCCAGGCCCATGAGGAGCATGGTGTCAAAGGCGTCCACCGGCGTCATGGCCATGGGGGCTGGATGCCAGTCGTGGCCCGTACGAGAGAGAGGCCGGAGATCGTCGTGGCCGGCGGCATAAGTCATGTACCCGCCCCACGCGTGAAGAAACTCCCCGCGGACGGTGTCGGCCAGGGCGGTCCAGCGATCCTGGGACGCGGAGGGCGGGCGATGCTGGGGGGCGCGTCCCCATGTGGGATGAGGCTCCGCACCCATCTCCAGGATCAAGCGGCCCCCCGCGACGATCTCTTGGTGGTGGATCCAGTTCCGCTCCAGCACCGCTCCGTTGAGCCGCGCCGACTGGATGTAGCGATGGGATTCGGACGCCCCCCGGGCCTCGATGGTGAACCGACGGTTGCCCCCGACCGTCAGGGTGACGCGCGGAAACACCGGACTTCCCAGGACGTACACCCCACCCGCCGGATTCGCCGGATAGAAACCCATGGCCGACATGACGTACCAGGCGGACATCTGCCCGCAGTCCTCGTTCCCGCTCAGGCCGTCCGGCGCGGCCGCGTACTGGGTCTGGAGGATCTCCCGCACCCGGTCCGCCGTGCGGGCGGGTTCTCCGGCGAAGGAGTAGAGGTAGGCGATGTGGTGGGACGGTTCGTTGCCGTGGGCGTACTGCCCCATGAGGCCGCTGATGTCCGGGGACACGTCCTCGCCGGTGATCTCGGAGGACTCGCTGAAGAGCCGGTCCAACCGCTCCACGAACGGGCGGTCTCCGCCCAGAAGGCCGATGAGGCCCGCCGGGTCGTGGGGTACGAACCAGGAGTGTTGCCAGGCGTTCCCTTCGGTGTAGTCGGTGTTCTCCCGGTGGGAGGACCGCTTCGGGTCGAAGGGCTCCACCCACGCACCGTCGGCCCGCCGGCCTCGCATGAACCCTGTCGCCGGGTCGAACACGTTACGGTAGCTGGCCGATAGCCGGGCGTGATCTACCGCGAGCGACTCCCGCCCCAGGTCCCGGGCCAGCGCCGAGAGGGTCCAGTGGTCGTATGCGTATTCCAGCGTCTTGGTGACCGACTCCACCTCCAGCTCCGACGGGATATAGCCGTACTCCCGGAGCAGGCCGAGCCCCCGGTACTCGGTCCCCGCCGACGCCACCATGGCGTCCAGCGCCCGGTCCGGATCGAAGCGCCCGGCCCCCTGGATGTGTGCGTCCGCCCTCCCGCCGCCGAACCCCTTCATGGCCGCGTCGGCGATGACGGGTAGGGCATGGATCCCCGTCATGGTGTTCGTCTCGCTGCCCACCAGGGTCCACACCGGAAGCGCACCCGCCTCGTCCCCGAACGCAAGCATGCTGGCGACCATGTGACCGACTCGATCAGGGTCGGTGAGGGTGTAGAGCGGGTGGGCGGTCCGAAAGGTGTCCCACAGCGAAAAGATGCTGTGGTTGACGAACCCGTCGGCCCGGTGGACCTCCCCGTCGCCGCCCCGGTAGCGACCGTCCACGTCCTGGAAGAGGATCGGAGCCAGCTTGGTCCGATACAGTGACGTATAGAAGATGCTCCGCTGCTCCGGCGTGCCGCCCTCCACCTCGATCCCGGCCAACGCTTCGGACCAAGAACGGCGGGCCGCCGTCCGGTAGGTGTCGAAACCGGGAACGGGCGCCTCGGACCGGAGATTCTCCGCGGCCCCCTCCTCGTCCACGTAGGAGAGTGCGACCCGCAACTCCAGGGACCTGTCCTCCTGGGGCCCGAACTCCACGTACGCCCGCAACCGGGCCCCTTTCCACCGTCTCTCCTCCGGCCATGAGCGAACGAGCGCATCGGGGGCGGGAGAGACCCGGATCCGTCGGATGGGCCGATCCGCGGCCATGGCGAAGAAGACCCGTTGATCCCGTGCCCAGCCGGTGGAGAAGCGCAGGCCCGTGAGCAGGGTGTCACCGTGGACCTCCAGGGCGCCGTCGGTGGGGGTATCCCAGTTCTGGGCATACCCCAGGTCGATGACCACGCCCTGGGGCGCGTTCTCGGGGAAGGTGTAGCGGTGGATCCCGACCCGGGGTGTGGCCGTGAGTTCGGCCCGGATCCCGGAATCCAGGAGGTCCACGGCGTAGTACCCCGGCTCCGCAGACTCCCGGGCATGGGAGAATCGCGAGGCCCAGGGCTCTTGCCTGTCCGACTCCACGCCCGAGCGGAGTTCGGGCTCGCCCGGGACGGGAGCCACGAGAACGTCCAACAGGTCTCCGATTCCGGTCCCGCTCAGGTGGGTATGGCTGAAGCCCACGATGACCGAGTCCGTCCAGTGATAGCCCGACACCCAGTCCCAGCCGCTACGCCCGTTGTCCGGGGAGAGCTGGACCATTCCGAAGGGCACCACCGCCCCGGGGTAGACGTGGCCGTGGCCGCCGGTCCCGATGAAGGGATCCACCTGGGCCACGGCCTCCACACCGGGATCCACGGGGCGGGCGTCCGGTACCCGTGCGCAACCCGGGGACGCCAGCGCGAGGGCTCCCCAGCTGAGGCCCAGGGCCAGGCGAATGCCCGGGCTCGGGACCCGCCGTCCCCACCGCGCCCACCGCGCCCACCGCCCCCTCCGCGGTCCCCGATTCGAGACGGACCCCATCACGCCCGAACCAGGTGCGGCCGTTCGGCCAGGAGCTTGAGAATCAGCTCGCCGAACAAGGTATTGGCCCACGCGAACCAGGAACGGGTGAATTCCGCGGGGTCGTCCTTATGGAAGGACTCGTGCATGAAACCCGTATCGGCGTGGGTCCCGACGAGCCAGTCGAGGCACCGCCGGATCTCTCCGTCGTCGGAACTCGTGAGCGCCCGCATGATGATGCTCATGGGCCAGATCATGTCGACGCCCACGTGGGGACCGCCGATCCCCTCGGCGGCCGAGCCCCCGAAGAACCAGGGGTTGTCCGGGCTGAGCACGAAGGCCCGCGTGGCCCGGTAGACGGGGTCGTCCCTGGACACCAGTCCCAGATAGGGCATGGCCAGGAGGCTGGGCACGTTGGCGTCGTCCATGAACAGGTGGTTCCCGAACCCGTCCACCTCGTAGGGGAACATAGGGCCCCTCCCAGGACGATCCACGACGGCGTGGAGGCGAAGCGCCTCGGCGACCTCGGCTGCGAGGGCCCGGGCCGGGGCGACCAGGTGGGGAGCGTTCCCGGGCCCCTCGGCCAACTCCGCCATCTGATTCAACGAGCGGACGGCGAAGTGGTTGGACGGGACCAGGAAGGGATAGATGGTCGCGTCGTCGGACGGCCGGAAGATGGAGCAGATGAGTCCCACCGGGCGGACGGGATTCCCGTATCCCGAGCCGGCCACGGTGTCGGTCTGCCACCCGGTCACGCGCTGGAACTTGTAGGGACCCCGATCCTCCTTGCGCTGCTGCTCCCGGAAGGTCCGGAGGACGAGCGCCATGGCCTCCCGCCAGTCCGGCGTGAACACCGACGCGTCTCCTGTGGCCCTCCAGTATCCATGGGCCAGCCGGATGGGGTAGCAGAGGGAATCCACCTCCCACTTTCGCTCGTGCAGCTCCGGCTTCATCTCCGTCAGGTCGTCCTCCCATTGCGACCCGGTGGGCCCCTTGTTGAAGGCGTTGGCGTAGGGATCGATCAGGATGCAGCGGGTCTGTCGGTGCACCACGCCGGCAAGGAGTCTCGCGAGCGACGGATCCCCACCGGCGAGGGGGAGATAGGGCCAGACCTGGGCGCTGGAATCCCGCAGCCACATGGCGTCGATGTCGCCGGTGATCACGAAGGTGTCGGGTCGTCCGTCGAGCTCGCCCACATCGACCGTGGTGTCCAGCGTATTGGGGAAACAGTTCTCGAAAAGCCGGGCCAGCGGGGCATCGCCGACTTCGGCCATGACCCGCCGGATGGTCTCCTCGACCGCGTCACTGGTGAACCGGCGCTCAGCCCGGGCCGGGCGCCCCGGGGGCGCCACCTGGCCAGCCGGGGGAGGGGGCGTTCCCTGACTCGCATCCAGTCCCGTGCCTCCGAGAGCCAGTCCGAGGGAGGCCCCACCGGCCCGGGCGATGAACCTCCGACGGGTGAGCGGCGTGGTCACCGCACGACCTTCCAGCGAGTACCCTCCGCCGAGTCTTCCAGCACCACTTTCTTCTCAGCGAGTTCGTCCCGGATGGCGTCGGCCCGTGCGAAATCCCGGGATTGCCGGGCCTCCACGCGCTCCTGGATGAGCGATTCGACCCACTGGGCCAGATCGTCGTCCACGGTGCGCTCGCCATCGGCGACCTCCAGGAGCCCCAGCACCTGATCGATGGCAGCCAGCGCATGGAGGGCGGCGTCGCGATCCCCGGCGGTGACCCGGCCGCCGGTCCGGTCCACCTCCGCGTTGACCCGGTTCAGGAAGGTGAAGACGGCGCCCAAGGCCTCCGCCGAATTCAGGTCGTCGTCCATGGCGGCCTCGAAGCCCGCCAGGGCCTCCCGGGCGAGTTCCGGAAGGGCCGAGGGCACGGCCTGGTCATCCCCGGGGATCTCGCGAAGGCGGTCCCGAAAGTCCACCAGGCGCTGGACGGCCCGGGCCGAGGCCTCGAGCCCGTCCAGGGTGAAGTTCAGCTCCCTCCGGTACTGGGCCGAGAGGAGCTGGTGCCGGATGGACGCGGCCGAGTGGCCCATACCCATGAGCTGAGGCACCGTGTAGGTGTTCCCCAGGGACTTGGACATCTTCTGGCCTTCCACGAGAAGGTGCTTCACGTGGAGCCAGAAACGGGCGAACGGCTTTCCGGTCACCCCCTCGGACTGGGCGATCTCGTCTTCGTGGTGGGGGAAGACCAGGTCCTCTCCACCCAGGTGGATGTCCAGGGTCTCGCCCAACTCCGTGATGCTCATGACCGAGCACTCCAGGTGCCAGCCGGGCCGTCCCCTGCCCCATGGGGAATCCCAGGCGGCCCCGGCGGTCTCGTCCTCGGGCTTGGCCGCCTTCCAGAGGGCGAAGTCCCGTACATCGTCCTTCTCGTATTCATCGCTCGCGACCCTGTCGCCCGACCGGACGGCGTCAGGATCGATCCGGGAGAGCTTCCCCTACTCCGGGAACTTCGAGATCGAGAACCAGACCGATCCGTCGTCGGTGACGTAAGCCAGCCCCTTCTCTTCCAGCCGCCGGACCCACTCGATCATCTGGTCGATGTAGTCGGTGGCCTGGGGGTAGGCGTCCACGGGACGAATCCCGAGGATCTTCTCCTGTTCCAGGATGTCCCGTGCGAAGGGCGGAGTGAACTCGGCGATGGTCATCCCTTCCCGGTTGGCCCCGGCGATGGTCTTGTCGTCCACGTCGGTGAAGTTCCGGACGAACCGGACCTCAAAGCCCTTCCACTCCAGATAGCGATGCAGAAGGTCGAAGGCCATGAACGAGCGGAAGTTTCCGATGTGCGCGTGGGCGTACACCGTGGGGCCGCAGGCGTAGATCCGAACCTTCCCCTCCTCCAGGGGGAGGAAGGGGTCCAGGGAGCGGGTGAGGGTGTTGTAGAACTTCAGTGACATGGGGCGTGGGGCTGGGGGACGGAGAACGGAGGAATCTATGGAATCCTTCCCTTGAAGACGAGAAAAACGGGCCAGGGCAAAAGCCCTGACCCGCCTTTCTTCCCTTCAACCCTTCGGAGACCGGGACCGAAGCCCCGGCTCCGTCAGCTTACTGAACGCTGATCGGGCTGCAGGCATCCGGATCGAACAGCGTGTTGTTCCCCTCGTCGAAGTCGAGGAGGAACACCACATCGCTCCCGTAGACCCCACCCTTGTGGTAGTCACCGTCCGGATAGATGTCCCCGGCGGTCATGGTGTAGTTCCTGACCATCCGGCGCAGGTCACCGAGACGATGTCCGGTGCCCCACAGCCACCAAGCGCGCTCCTCCATGAGGAGCATGAGATCGCCTTCGGGCGTACCCACTGCCGACAGCGGCGCGAGGGTCATGTCCGTCGGCGGCATGGTGGTCCGAAGCGGAATCAGGTTGTCCGCGTCGGCACGGAGGGCGTTGAGGATCCCAACCCAGTCCCCGGATCCGTTCAACGCGGCCTCGGCCTCGATGAGGCGAGCCTCCACACCGTCCGCAAGAATCACGTCGTCGTCGAAGCTGAAGTACTTCGCCATCGCGACGTCGCCGAGACCCGGGTCGAACCCGGGACCGTCGTTGATCCACGGTACCCGCGGATCCGCGTTGTCCGGATCCCACGGGTCGGTGCCGCTCGGATCGCGGAACGGCAATCCGTTCTCACCCTCCAAATAACCCATCGAGTACCGACCGTTGGCCTGCAGGCTGTAGAACGGGTTCGACGGAATGGAGGAGGAGCTGGAGTGCTCGAGGTAGTACACGTAGTCCGTGTCGACCGACGCAACGACGGCCGCGGCCTCAGAGTACCGACCCAGGTTCACCAGCGCCCGACCCTTACCGATCCTTGCCAAATCCGAACCGAGATTGATGGCAATATCGAAGACCGGCAGCGATGCCTCGAGGGCCGCACTCGCCGTGATCGGCGCGCCCTCTACATAGTTCCCGTCCTCGATGCTGGAGAACGGAATGTAGCCGCAGTAACCCTCGGCGAGGGCCACGTAGGTGTAGCCCTCCATCGCCTTAAGCAGAGCATAGTCGGGGTCCGAAGTCCCCTCGGCGTCCGCCAGACGCACCGCCGCCTCCCCGAGGGCACGACGGGCAAACTGAAGGTCTACGTACGTACCGTCAGAGGTGTTCCCCTGTGCAATCGGGAACTGGTTGCGACGGTCCGTCGCGGTCCGGGTCGTAAACGTCCCGGTGGAGTAGAACTCGTCGGACATCAGGGCGGTCACCGCCATGAAGCGGTCTCCGGACCCTGCGTATCCGTCCTGGAAATCCCGGATGGCACCACCGACCACCTGGCTAAGAGCCCGGGGGTCGTCCAGCGTGCCCGGGTTAACGGTGTCGGGATCGTTGACCTTGAGCACCTTGTCGAGATCACACGCGGTGAGCGCGGCCGAAAGAGGCAGGATCAACGTCACAGCCCAGGCCAGGCGCCTGAAGCTCCGACTGTATGTCTTGTTATGCATGGTTCTCGCTTTCCCGTTCGGCATTAGAAGGTGT
>JBDHCV010000059.1:0-15861 GCA_039591855.1 Gemmatimonadota bacterium
TATACGTGATCGCTGCCGTCAGCGTCGTCTTCCCGTGGTCCACGTGTCCAATCGTTCCCACGTTCACGTGCGGCTTCGTCCGCTCGAACTTCGCCTTACCCATCGTTCCCTCGTTCTCTTCGTCGGTTCAGTTGACCGGACGCCCCCTCAGGCCGTCCGGTGGATTCAACGTCAGCGGGTTCAGCCCCCGCCCTGGGAGCTGACAATCTCTTCGGCCTTGCTCTTCGGGACCTCGTCGTAGTGGGCGAACTGCATGCTGTAGACCGCCCTGCCCTGGCTCATGGAGCGCAGGTTGGTGGAGTACCCGAACATCTCCCCCAGGGGAACCGTGGCGCCGATGACCCGGGCACCAGCCCGCTCGGTCATCCCTCCGACCCGCCCGCGGCGGGAGGAGAGGTCACCCATGATGTCCCCCATGTACTCGGCTGGGGTCACGACCTCCACATCCATCATCGGCTCCAGGAGAACCGGCTTGGAGCGCCGCACGCCCTCCTTCAGAGCCATGGATCCGGCGATCTTGAAGGCCATTTCGTTGGAGTCGACGTCGTGGTACGACCCATCGATCAACTCGACCTTGAGGTCGATGATCGGGTAGCCCGCCAGCACGCCGTTCTCCATGGCCTCCCGGATCCCGTTCTCCACGGGGCCGATGTACTCTCGGGGAATCACACCACCCACGATCTTGTCTTCGAAGACCAGACCGCTCCCGGTCTCACCCGGGTAGATGTTGATCACCACGTGGCCGTACTGACCCCGTCCACCGGTCTGGCGGACGAACTTCGCCGGGACCTTCAGGCTCTCCTGGCGGATCGTCTCCCGGTAGGCCACCTGGGGACGCCCGATGTTCGCATCGACGCCGAACTCTCTGCGAAGACGGTCCACGATAATCTCGAGATGGAGCTCGCCCATCCCGGAGATGATGGTCTGGCCGGTCTCGTCGTCGGTATGCACCCGGAACGTCGGGTCCTCGTCGGCGAGCTTCTGGAGACCCGTGGAGAGCTTGTCCTGGTCGGACTTGGTCTTGGGCTCGATGGCCACCGAGATCACCGGCTCGGGGAAATCCATGGCCTCCAGGATGATGGGATGGTCGGGATCACAGAGCGTGTCCCCGGTCCGCACGTCCTTGAGGCCGATTCCCGCCGCGATGTCCCCGGCGTAGACCATCTCCAGCTCGTCACGCTTGTTGGCGTGCATCTGGAGAATCCGGCCAACCCTCTCCCGCTTGTCCTTCGTCGCATTCAGGACGTAGGAGCCGGACGGGAGCGTGCCGGAGTAGACCCGGAAGAACGTGAGCTTACCCACGTACGGGTCGGTGGCAATCTTGAAAGCAAGGGCCGCGAAAGGAGCGTCGTCGGACGCCTCGCGGTTTTCCCGGGTCTCGTCGTGGTGTGGCAGGTGGCCCTGGATGGCGACCACGTCCAACGGGGACGGGAGGTAGTCGATCACTCCGTCCAGGAGGATCTGCACGCCCTTGTTCTTGAAAGCCGAGCCGCAGAATACCGGGAAGAGCTGGCCGGAGAGCGTGGCGGCTCGCACGGCGTCGCGCACCTCTTCCTCGGTCAGCTCCTCACCCTCGAGATACTTCTCGAGCAGACCCTCGTGATGCTCCACGGCGGCCTCGATGAGGTCGTGCCGGAGCTGCTCCGCCTGCTCCCGCATGGAATCGGGGATCGGGCCCTCTTCATAGGAGGCACCCATCTCGTCCTTGTAGACGATCTCCACCATGCGGATGAGGTCGATGAGCCCGGTGAAGAGCTCGCCCTCGCCCAGGGGGAGGTGGACCGGGTGGGCGTTGGCGCCCAGTCGGTCCCGCATCATGTCGACGACGTTGAGGAAGTCGGCCCCGACCCGGTCCATCTTGTTGACGAAGGCGATTCGGGGGACACCGTAACGATCCGCTTGGCGCCAGACCGTCTCGGACTGGGGCTCCACACCACCCACCGCGCAGAACACGGCAACGGCCCCGTCCAGAACTCGGAGGGAGCGCTCGACCTCGGCCGTGAAGTCCACGTGACCGGGGGTATCGATGATGTTGATGCGGTATTCGGTGTCGAACCGCTTCCAGAAAGCGGTCGTGGCGGCGGAGGTGATGGTGATCCCCCGCTCCTGCTCCTGCTCCATCCAGTCCATGGTGGCGGCGCCGTCATGGACCTCACCAACACGATGAACGCGCCCTGTGTAGAACAGGACCCGCTCTGTCGTCGTGGTCTTACCGGCATCGATGTGCGCCATGATGCCGATGTTCCGCAGATGCTTTAGAGGCGTTTTCCTGGGCATCTATCTATTACCTGGTTTCGCTAGGTCAGCATAGCTCCGAGTTTTCAAACCTGCCGAGCGGGAGGTACGAAGAGCGCGGCGTTCCGCGCTCCAGTCGGACTCACCCCCGAGTCCGTTCCCTCTCCACCCAGAACCGCTCCCGAGCTTGTGGAGTGATTCCTACCGGACTACCGATCTACCAGCGGTAGTGGGCGAACGCCTTGTTCGCCTCGGCCATCCGGTGCGTGTCTTCCTTCTTCTTGATCGTCGCTCCTTCGTTGCGAGCGGCGGCCATGAACTCGGCGGCGAGCCGATGAGCCATGGACTTTTCGGAACGACCCCGGGCGAAGCTGATGATCCACCGGGTCGCAAGTGCGGTCCGGCGATCGGGCCGGACCTCGATGGGCACCTGGTACGTCGCGCCTCCTACCCGGCGGCTCTTCACCTCCAGGGCGGGCTTGGCGTTGGTCAGCGCCTGCTTGAACACGTTCACGCCCGGCTGCCCGGTGCGCTCCTCGATCAGATCCATGGCCTCATAGAAAATCCCTTCGGCCGTGGACTTCTTTCCATCCAGCATCAAGCTGTTCATGAACTTGGCCACGGTGGTCGATTCGTACCGTGGGTCCGGCTGGATGTCCCTGCGCTCAGCTCTCGTGCGACGACTCATGATGCGAAATCCGTTACTTGGGACGCTTGGCGCCGTACTTGGAGCGACCCTGACGACGGGCCTCAACTCCCGAGGCGTCCAGCGTGCCGCGGATGATGTGGTAGCGCACACCCGGCAGGTCCTTCACACGACCGCCCCGAATCAGGACGATGGAGTGCTCCTGCAGGTTGTGGCCCTCACCGCCGATGTAGGCGGTCACTTCGTAGCCGTTCGTCAGGCGGACACGTGCGACCTTCCGAAGCGCCGAATTCGGCTTCTTCGGAGTCGTGGTGTATACCCGTGTGCAAACACCCCGCTTTTGCGGGTTCTTCTGAAGGGCCGGCGACTTGTTCTTCTTGTGGATCGCCTGCCGTCCCTTGCGTACCAACTGATTGATCGTCGGCATACGACTCAGGGCCCAGTGACAAAAAAAGCCCCCAACTACTCGGTGGGGCGGAAACTCATCGCGTTCAGACCGGCCTTTCGGTCCGTCGCGAGCAGAGACTGAAAAACTTAATGATGGGATAGGGGGGTGTCAACCGGCCGCGGGGCCCGGATCAGGGCCTTCCGCCACCCTCCGGACGGGGCAGGGGGACGCCCCCACAGGGACCGTCCCCCTCCCTCTCCGATCCGGACCTCCGGAGATCCATCGGGCGGACCTCGGAGTGCTCGACCTACCGGCCGTTTCAGGCGCCGGCGCTGGCCTCCTCGCCCGCCTCTCCGATGAGCCCGGGGATGAGTCCCTCGGGCTCCGACAGCGGCAGGATCTCCTCATCGAAGAACTGCTGCTCGACCATGAACTCCACTTCCTGATACCGGTGGATTCCGGTACCGGCGGGGATCAGGTGGCCGATGATGATGTTCTCCTTCAAACCCTGGAGCTCGTCCCTGGCGCCCCGGACGGCCGCGTCGGTGAGCACTCGGGTCGTCTCCTGGAAGGAGGCGGCGGAGATGAAGGACTCGGTGGTGAGGCTCGCCTTGGTGATCCCGAGCAGCAGCGGCTCGGAGCGGGCGGGCTTCCCGGAGTCCTCGCCGGACAGGGTGGCCTGGTTGACCTCCCTGAACTCGGTCCGGTCCACGTGGTCGCCCTCCAGCAGCTGGGTGTCGCCGGGATCGGTGACTCGCACCTTCTGGAGCATCTGACGAACGATGACCCCGATGTGCTTGTCGTTGATCTTCACACCCTGGAGTCGGTAGACCTCCTGGATCTCGTTCAGCAGATATTCCTGCACCGCCCTGGGACCCTTGATCCGCAGGACATCGTGAGGATTCACCGGCCCCTCGGAGATCCGGTCTCCGGCCCGCACGTGGTCTCCCTCGTGCACCCGCATGTGCTTCCCGACCGGAACCTCGTACGTCCGCTCGGGGCCCTTCTCGGGGGTAACGATGACCTCGCGCTTGCCTCGCTTGATGTCGCCGAAGGAGATGGTGCCGTCCACCTCGGTGATGACGGCCGGATCCTTCGGACGCCGGGCCTCGAACAACTCGGCCACCCTGGGCAGTCCGCCCGTGATGTCCCGGGTCTTGTAGACCTCTCGGCTGATCTTCGCGATGGTGTCGCCGGGAGCCACGTCATCCCCGTCATGGACGGTGAGGTGCGCGCCCACCGGGATGATGAACTCCTTGAGCTTCTTCCCCTTGGACTTGCCCTTGCCCTTGGTCCAGAGCTGGATGGTCGGGTGCAGCTTCTTGGCCCGGTCCTCGATGATCACCATCTGGCGACGACCGGTGGACTCGTCCAACTCTTCGCGCATGGTCTGGTCGTCGACGATATCCTGGAACCGCACCACGCCCTGGCTGTCCGCCACGATGGGCTCGGAATACGGGTCCCAGCTGAAGAGGAGGTCGCCGGACTCGATGACCTGCTCGTTCTCCACGGCCAGCGTCGCGCCGTAGGGCACGGAGAGCCGACTCCGGACCTGCCCCTCCTTGGTCTTCAGAACGATCTGTCCCTCCCGGGAGGTGACGATCCGCTCCTCATTGGGGGTGTCCACCGTGGTCACCCGGTCCAGCTCGATGACTCCGTCGATCTTCGACTTCCGCTGGGTCTGGGCCGCGATGCGCGACGCCGTTCCACCGATGTGGAACGTCCGCAGCGTGAGCTGCGTCCCCGGCTCCCCGATGGACTGGGCAGCCAGGATTCCCACCGCCTCACCCACGTCCACCATTTCCATGGTGGCCAGGTTCCGACCGTAGCAGGCGCGACAGATGCCGCGACGGGCCTCGCAGGTGAGGACCGACCGGATCTTCACCGACTGGATGCCCGCGTCCTCGATGGCTTCGGCCTGGGCCTCCTCGATCAGGTCGCCCACCTGGACGATGAGCTCCCCGTCGATGGGATCCACCACCTTCTCCAGGGCCACGTTCCCGACGATGCGGTCCGCCAGCGGCTCGATGATGTCCTCGCCCTCCTTGAGCGCGGTCATCTCCAGGCCGAGGATCGTGCCGCAGTCGTCCGTCGAAACGGTCACGTCCTGGGCCACGTCCACCAGTCGCCTGGTGAGGTACCCTGCGTCGGCCGTCTTGAGCGCGGTGTCGGCCAGCCCCTTCCGGGCTCCGTGGGTGGAGATGAAGTACTCCACCACCGTGAGGCCCTCGCGGAAGTTCGACTTGATCGGGCTTTCGATGATCTCGCCGATCCCACCGGTGAGCTTCTTCTGAGGCTTGGCCATCAGGCCACGCATCCCCGCCAACTGACGCATCTGGTCCCGGTTACCCCGGGCGCCGGATGTCATCATCATGTAGACCGGGTTGTAGCCGTCGTGGGAGCGCTCCAGGTGTCGCACCATGGCGTCGGCCACGTCGTTGTTCGCGTGGGTCCAGGTGTCGATGACCTTGTTGTAGCGCTCACCGTTGGAGATGTACCCGGCCGAGTAGGCCTTCTGGAACCGGCCCACCTGCTCGTCGGCTTCCTTGAGGATCTCCAGCTTTTCCCCAGGGATCTCCAGGTCTTCGATCCCCACCGAGACCCCACCCATGGTGGAGTACCGGAAACCGAAGTCCTTCAGGTCGTCCAGGAACTGCGTGGTGCGCAGCAGGCCCACGGACGTGAAGATGTCGAAGATCAGGTCCCCGAGCTCCTTCTTCCCGAACGTCTTGTTCTGGAACGCCATCTCCGCCGGGATGATGGAGTTGAAGATGACCCGGCCGAGGGTGGAGCGTACCCACTTCCCTTCGGACCCGCCCTCTTCGACTACCTCGTCCTTCCCCCTGGGTACCCAGAATCGAACGGGCCGGTTGAACCGGGCGCTCTCGAGTTCCAGATACATCTCGGCCTCTGCGAAGGTGCTGAAGCGAGGGGCCCCCTCGAACAACTCGTCGAGCTCCTTCTCGGCCTTCTGACGGGCGGACTTGGGAGCCTTCGGGTTGTTCACCAGCACCTCGCGATCCGAGATCGCCAGGCTCGGCTTGGTCAGGTAGTAGGAGCCGATCACCATGTCCTGGGACGGCGCCGCCACCGGACGGCCGTTGGAGGGCAGGAGGATGTTGTTGCTCGAAAGCATGAGCACCCGGGCCTCCAACTGGGCCTCGAAGCTCAGGGGCACGTGCACCGCCATCTGGTCCCCGTCGAAGTCCGCGTTGAACGCGGAGCAGACCAGGGGATGAATCCGGATGGCCTTACCCTCCACGAGGACCGGCTCGAAGGCCTGGATCCCCAGCCTGTGGAGGGTCGGAGCCCGGTTCAGAAGGACCGGGTGGTCCTTGATGATGTCCTCGAGCACCTCGTAGACCTTGGGGTCGTCGCGCTCGACGATCTTCTTCGCGCGCTTGACCGTCTCGGCCTCGCCCCGCTTCTCCAGCTCGTGGATCACGAACGGCTTGAAGAGCTCCACGGCCATGGCCTTGGGGAGCCCGCACTGGTGGAGCTTCAACTCCGGGCCCACCACGATCACGGACCGGCCGGAGTAGTCCACGCGCTTTCCGAGGAGGTTCTGCCGGAAGCGTCCCTGCTTTCCCTTCAGCATGTCGCTGAGGGACTTCAGGGGACGCTTGCCCCGACCACGGATGGCCTTGGAGCGGCGGCCGTTGTCGAACAGCGCGTCCACGGCCTCCTGGAGCATGCGCTTCTCATTGCGCAGGATCACCTCGGGCGCCCGCATCTCGATGAGCTTCTTGAGGCGGTTGTTCCGGTTGATGACCCGACGATAGAGGTCGTTGAGGTCGGAGGTGGCGAAGCGGCCACCGTCCAGGGGCACCAGGGGACGAAGGTCCGGGGGAATGACCGGGACCACGTCCAGGATCATCCACTCGGGCTTGTTCCGGACCTCGGGCGAGGTGCCGGAATTCCGCAGGGCGTCCACCACCTTGAGGCGCTTCAGCTTCTTCTTCTTGCGGTGCTGTGACGTCTCGGTCGCGATCTCGTGGCGGAGCCACACGGCGAGGCGATCCAGTCCCCGGCCGTCGGCGTTCAGATCGGAGATCTTCCGGCCCGGCTCGTCCAGCTTCTGGAGGAGCGTACGAACCGCCTCCGCGCCGATCTCGGCCCGGAACGCCTCGTCGCCCTCCTCACGGGCCTTCACCCGGAGGTCGTAGTACTCGTCCTCGTCGAGCAGGTCCTGGAACTCGACCTCCTGCTTGCCCGGGTTGGTCACCACGTAGGCGGCGTAATAGATCACCTTCTCCAGATCCCGGAGGGTCATGCCCACCAAGTAGCCCAGTTGGCTGGGAAGGGTCTTGAAGAACCAGATGTGCGCCACCGGGACCGCCAGCTCGATGTGGCCCATGCGCTCGCGCCGGACCTTGGAGAGGGTCACCTCCACGCCGCAGCGGTCGCAGACGTGCCCCCGGAACCGGATGCGCTTGAACTTCCCGCAGTGGCACTCCCAGTCCTTTACGGGACCGAAGATGCGCTCGCAGAACAGGCCGTCCCGCTCCGGCTTGAAGGAGCGGTAGTTGATGGTCTCCGGCTTCACCACCTCACCGTACGACCAGCTCCTGATCTCTTCCGGCGAGGCCAGCTTGAGCTGGATGAAGTCGAAGTCGGCGGTGCGTGTGTCGCGGGACCTGGGAAAATCGATCATTCGCTATTTGCCCGTGTTCGTTTGAGGGCGAATCCGCGTCGCCCGTGAACCTGTCTCTGCCTGAATCCGCCCCACGTCAGTCTTCGTCAGTCTTCGTGCCCGAGGGTCACGGAGAGACCGAGGGCCTGGAGCTCCTTCACCAACACATTGAAGGACTCCGGAATCCCGGGCTTCGGCAGGTTCTCTCCCTTCACAATGGCCTCGTACACCTTCGAGCGACCCTGCACGTCGTCGGACTTGACGGTGAGGATCTCCTGAAGGGTGTGCGCGGCTCCGTACGCTTCCAGCGCCCAGACCTCCATCTCCCCGAACCTCTGCCCACCGAACTGCGCCTTACCGGCCAGCGGCTGCTGGGTTACCAGGGAGTAGGGACCGATGCTCCGGGCGTGAATCTTATCGTCCACCAGATGAGACAGCTTGAGCATGTAGATCTGTCCGACCGTCACCGGGAAGTCGAATCGACGTCCGGTCCGTCCGTCCCGGAGCCAGACCTTTCCGCCGGGCAGGACGTCGGCGGCGGAGATCAGCTCCACCACGGCGGCGTCCAGACCCATGTCGGGAGACAGCTTCCGCTTGCGGCTCAGGGCCGCCACGGCGGGGAACGCCTCCTCGAGCTTCAGATCCCGTCCCTCGGCCAGTTCCTTACCGGCGGCCACGACGAAGTCCCGAAGCTGCTCGAACTGCTTGGTGGTGTCCTTGGAAAGCTTGGCTCCCAGGTAGGCGTCCAGCGGCGCCCCGATTCCCTGGGACGATTCCCCCCCCGCGTTGGAGGTGTAGCCGGCCCCCTCGGGGAGCATGGCCACCGCGTCAACCAGGGCACCGACCGATTCCGGGTCCTGGAAGGGCACATCGGCGCCCTTCACGCCCAGGGCCTCCGCAGCCCTGGAAGACGGGGGTCTTGGACTCGAATCCGAGGACGTTGGACGCCCATCCGAGGTGGGTCTCCAGGATCTGCCCCACGTTCATTCGGGAGGGCACACCCAGGGGATTCAGGACGATATCGACCGGGGTTCCATCCGGGAGGAACGGCATGTCCTCCTCCGGAGCAATCCGGGCGATGATCCCCTTGTTCCCGTGGCGTCCGGCCATCTTGTCGCCCACGGAGATCTTCCGCTTCTGGGCGATGTAGACCTTGACCAGCTGCACCACGCCCGGGGGCAGCTCGTCGGGCTGGAAGACCTTGTCGATCTGCTCTTCGGTCTTCTCCCGGACCCGATCCGTGCGACGCTGGGCCTCGTCGATGAGCCGACGAACCCGCTCGTTGGTCTCCTTGTTCTGGATCTTGAGGGTCTGGAGGTCGACGTCGGAGAAGTCGATTGCCGCCAGTTCCTTCTTGAGGAGCTTGGTGCCCTCGTCGAGGAGGGGCTCCACCGTTCCCCGCTTGAGCATGAGCGCCACCGTGTGGCCCTGGAGCAACTCGGAGAGCTCCTCGTCCCGGGCTTCGGTGATGCGGGCGATCTCATCCCGCTCCTGGGTCCGCAGGTCACCGATCCGCGCACCGTGCTCCTTCTCCAGGAGGGGATCGTCGATCCGGCGGGAGAAGATCTTCACGTCGATGACGGTCCCGGCCATTCCCGGCGGGATTCGCAGCGACGAATCCTTCACGTCCTTCGCCTTCTCACCGAAGATGGCGGTGAGGAGCTTCTCCTCGGGGGACAGCTCGGTCTCTCCCTTGGGCGTGATCTTCCCGACCAGGAGGTCTCCGCTCTGCACCCGGGCGCCGATCCGCACGATCCCGCGCTCGTCCATGTCCACCAGGGACTCTTCGGCCACGTTGGGGATCTCGCGGGTGATTTCTTCCATTCCCCGCTTGGTGTCCCGAACGTGGAGCTCCAGCTCCTGGATGTGGATCGACGTGAAGATGTCGTCCTTCACCAGCTTCTCGCTGATGACGATGGCGTCCTCGTAGTTGTATCCGTACCAGGTCATGAAGGCGACCTGGACGTTCCGCCCCAGGGCCAACTCCCCGTTGTCGGTGGACGGCCCGTCGGCGATGATGTCGCCGGCTTCCACGGCCTGACCCTGATGGACCAGGGGGCGCTGGTTGATGGCCGTGTCCTGGTTGGTCCGCCAGAACTTCTTCAGGCGGTACCGGTCGAACTGGGCGAGCTTGGCCAGAGGCTGATCCGCCCGGGCCGTGGCGACAGTACCGGTGTCCACCACGATCTCGTCCGCAGTGACCTGGACCACTTCCCCGCCCCGCCGCGCGGTGATGACCGCGCCCGAATCCTTGGCCAGCTTCATCTCGAGACCGGTCCCCACCAGCGGGGCGTCGGTGTAGAGAAGCGGCACGGCCTGCCGCTGCATGTTCGAACCCATGAGGGCCCGGTTCGCGTCGTCGTGCTCGAGGAACGGAATCAGGGCGGCGGCCACCGAGACCAACTGGTCCGGGGCCACGTCCATGTAGTCGATGTCCTCGGCCCGCAGGAGGGGGAAGTCGCCCCGCTCACGGCACAGGATGAACTCGTTCTGGAAGTCCCCCTCGGCGCTCAACGGGGCATTGGCCTGGGCGATCCGGACCTCTTCCTCTTCGTTGGCGCTCAACCATTCGATCTCGTCGGTCACCTTGCCATCCACGACCTTCCGGTACGGCGTCTCGACGAACCCCAGCTCGTTGATCCTGGAGTAGGTGGTGAGGGAGGTGATCAGGCCGATGTTCGGGCCCTCGGGGGTCTCGATCGGGCACATTCTTCCGTAGTGGGAATAGTGCACGTCCCGAACCTCGAAGCCCGCTCGCTCACGGGTCAGACCACCGGGTCCCAGAGCGGAGAGTCGACGCTTGTGCGTCATCTCGGCCAGGGGGTTGGTCTGGTCCATGAACTGGGAGAGCTGACTGGATCCGAAGAAGGCCTGGATCACGGCGGACACGGTCCGGGCGTTCACCAGGTCGTCGATGTTGATCTTCTCCGGGTCCGTGTTGATGGACATCCGCTCCTTGACCAGGCGGGCCATCCGGGAAAGTCCCACGGAGAACTGGTTGGCGATGAGCTCGCCCACCGTCCGCACCCGGCGGTTGCCCAGGTGGTCGATGTCGTCCGTGAAGCCCCGCCCCTCGCTCAGGTCCGTCAGGTAGCGGAGAATCGCCACGAAGTCGTCCCGGGTGAGCACGGTGGTGCTCCGGGGAACGTCTACACCGAGCCGCTGGTTGATCTTGTAGCGGCCCACCCGTCCCAGGTCGTAGCGCTTGGGGTTGAAGAACACCCGCTCCAGAGCGATCCGTGCCGTCTCCGCGTTGGGCGCATCGCCCGGGCGCAGGAGGGAGTAGATGGCGAAGAGCGCCTCTTCCTCGGAGGAAGTGGGGTCCTTCTTCAGCGTGTTCTTGATGATCGGGCTCTCGCCCCGGGCGCTGGGACTCTCGGAGGCGAAGATCTTCAACTTCTTGATCTTCGCCCTCTCCAGGGCGTCGAGGGCGGGCTCGTCGATCTCGGCGGCCTCGTCGACGATGATCTCACCGGTCTCGGGATCGACGATGGCCTCCGCGGCCACAGCGCCCTCGAGGGTCTCCCGGATCGTCTTGTCGCTCCACTTGATCTTCACGTCCTTGGTCGTGAAGAACAGGTTGAACACCTCGGTGTCCGTGCCGTAGCCGAAGGCCCGCAGGAGGGCGGTGGCCGGGAACTTCTTCTTCTTGTCGATGTGGACGTAGCACACATCGTTGATGTCGATGGTGAACTCGACCCAGGACCCGCGGAAGGGGATGATCCTGGAACTGAAGAGCTTGGACCCGTTGGGGTGGATGTTCTCCTCGAACACCACGCCGGGGGACCGGTGGAGCTGACTGACCACCACCCGCTCGGCACCGTTGATGATGAAGGTGCCCAGCTCGGTCAGGAGAGGCAGGTCACCGAGATAGACCTCTTTCTCGATGATGTCCCGGGGGCGGCGCTCGCCGTCCTCCAGATCCTCCCAGACGATGAGGCGCAGCGTGGACTTGAGCGGCGCCGCATAGGTCATGTCCCGCTCGATGCACTCCTCCACGGAGTACTTGGGCTCACCCAGGATCGAGGAGACGTACTCCAGGGTGAAGTTCTCGTTGACGTCGGAGATCGGGAAGATCTCCGCGAAGACCCGGTCCAGGCCGAAGTCCCACTGCCGCTCGGGATCCGTTTCCGGCTGGATGAGCTTCTCGAACGCCCGAAGCTGGACGTCCAGGAGATTGGGCATCGGCATGATCGGACGTAGCTTGGCAAAGCTCACGATCGGACGGCCGTCGCTGCGCGTTTCCACCAAGGGAATTCCCCCCCGCTTATGGAGCCCGGAGACTTGGCGTCCCGGGACCCGGTACATTCAACAGATCAGATAGGCTTGAAGCGCCAAGACCGGGAGCCGCCCACAGCGACGCCCGGAACTGGCATTGGCCCAGGTCCACCCTTCGATGGGCGGACGGGGCTCGCGAGCCGACCTCCGGTGTGACCGGAGGCCGGCGCCGCGAAACCCTGTTACTTGAGCTCGACGACCGCGCCGACCTCTTCCAGCTTGGCCTTGAACTGCTCGGCCTCGTCCTTGGTCACGGCCTCCTTGATGGTGCTCGGAGCACCGTCGACCGTCTCCTTGGCTTCCTTCAGGCCCAGTCCGGTAAGCTCCCGGACCACCTTGATGACCTGGATCTTCTTGTCGCCGATGCCCTGGAGAACGACATCGAACTCGTCCTTCTCCTCTTCGACGGCGGCGGCCGGCGCACCGGCCATGGCGACCGGAGCAGCCACGGCGGCGGTGACGTTGAACTTCTCTTTGAATGCCTCGACGAACTCAGACAACTCGAGAACGGTCATTCCACCGATGGTCTCGAGGAGCTTCTCCTGATTCACAGCCATTGTTGATTCTCCTTGACTTGCCCGGCTCCTGCCGGCGTGTGGTTTGTACTTGTCGAAACGTTTTCAGCTGGGTTCCGATTGCGCCGGAAGGGGCCCTAGCCCTCTTCACGCTGCTGTCGCAGCGACTCCAGTATTCCAGCCATCTCCTGAACCTTCCCCTCGAGGACCCCGACCAACGCGGCCATGGGGCCTTCCAGGGCGCCGGCGAGCTGGGCCAGGAGCTGCTCCCTCGGGGGCAGCTTGGCAAGCCGCGCGATCTCGCTGGGCTCCAGGATCTTGTTGTCGAGCACCCCGATCTTGAAGACGGGGCGATCGCCGTGGTCCTTGGCGAACTCCGTGAGGACCTTGGCGGACGACACCGGCCCTTCGTAACCGAGGACGACACCGGTCGGCCCCTGAAGGTGCTCGGTGATATCCGGGATTTCGGTGTCGGTGAGGGCCCGGATCATCAGGCGGTTCTTGGCCACCAGATACTCCGCTCCGGACTCCCTCAGCCGCATCCGAAGCTGGGTCATGTCCTTGACGCTCAGCCCGGTGAAATCGGTGAGGTAGAAGACCGGGGCCTTGCCCACCCGCTCCTTGAAATCATCCACGAAGGACTGCTTCTGATCACGGTTCATGGTCAGCCCCTCCGGAAGAGGTTCGGATCGACCCCGACACCAGGACCCATGGTGGACGACACCGTGACGCTTTTGATATACGTCCCCTTCGTCGCCGAAGGCCTGGACCGGACGATGGAGTCCATGAAGGCGGAGAAGTTCTCCCGCAACTGGTCCACCTCGAAGGACACCCGCCCGATGGGGGCATGAACGTTTCCGGTCTTGTCCACCCGGAACTCGATCTTACCCGCCTTGATCTCCTCCACGGCCTTGCCGATGTCGAACGTGACCGTCCCGGCCTTGGGTGTGGGCATGAGCCCCCGGGGACCGAGAATTCGGCCCAGGGGACCGACCTTCCCCATCATGTCAGGGGTCACGACCATTACGTCGAACTCGAGCCAACCCTGTTGGATCTGCGCGATATAATCCGCTCCCACGTAGTCCGCGCCGGCATCCTGCGCCTCTTTCTCCTTCTCACCCTGGGCCACGGCGAGCACGCGGACGGTCTTACCCGTCCCGTGGGGAAGGACGACCGTGCCCCGGACGATCTGATCCGCCTTACGGGGATCCACGCCCAGATGGGTCGCCACCTCCACGGACTCGTCGAACTTGGCGAAGGACAGGTCCTTCACCATCTCCAGAGCTTCGTGAGGCGAGTATTGGATGCCAGACGGCACGCGGGTCCTGGCACTTCGATATGCCTTTCCGCGTCTTGGCATGGTTCTCGAACCGTCTCGTTTCGCCCTCCCACCGGTGGCGGTTCGCACACGGTGGTTCGTCGGGCCCTGCGCGCCCAGATCCGAGCGCGACTTCTGTCCTGCGACTGCTGAACTGCTAGCCTTCGACCTCGATCCCCATGGACCGAGCGGTGCCCGCGATCATACGAATCGCGGAATCCACGTCGTTGGTGTTCAGGTCCTTCATCTTGGCCTCGGCGATCTCCCGAAGCTGGGCTTCGGTGACCTTGGCGACCTTCTCCAGGTTGGGCTCGCCGGATCCCTTGGGAATCCCCGCGGCCCTCCGGAGGAGGAACGAGGCCGGAGGCGTCTTGGTGATGAACGTGAACGAACGATCCGCGTAGACGGTGATCTCCACCGGCGTGATGACGCCGGGAGAGTCCTGGGTCTTCGCATTGAACTGCTTGCAGAACTCCATGATGTTCACGCCGTGGGCGCCGAGAGCCGGACCCACGGGGGGAGCCGGATTGGCCTGACCACCGGGAACGTGGAGTTTGATGAAGCCGACGACCTTCTTCGCCATGTTTTCCTCTGAACTTCAGGGGGCCGCCAGGCCCTCAGAAACCCTTCAGCTGCGTGTAATCCAACTCCACGGACGTGGGCCGGCCGAACAGCGAGACTTCCACCTTCACCTTGCCCTTCTCGTGGTAGACCTCCTGCACGGTCCCGGAGAAGTCCGAGAACGGACCCTCCATGACCTCCACCACCTGGCCGACGTGGAACGGGATCTCCTCCCGGACTCCCTCCTCCACCTCGACTTCCACACCCAGGAGCTTGTTCACCTCCTCCTCGCGGAGAGGCTGGGGCGCTCTGCCGGCGCCCACGAACTTGATCACGCCCTGGATGTTGTTGATCACGTGCTGGGTGCGCTCGTTCAACTCCATGAGCACCAGGACGTATCCCGGGTATAGCCGCTTGGTCACGGTGACCCGCTTCCCGTTCCGGATCTCCACCACTTCCTGGGTGGGGACCATGACCTCCCGGATCTCCTTCTCCTCCGGGGTGTCGCCGGGCTCCTCCTCGATGCGGCGCTCGATGAGCCGCTGAACCTTGTTCTCGTGGCTGGAGTAGGTCTGGATCGCGTACCACTGGGCCGTAGCCATCGATGCTCCCATCTATGCGCCGAAGATGCCCATGATGAACTCGAGGGCCTGCCGGACGGTGATGTCCATGATCCAGATCACCAGCGACACCGCGATGGAGAACAGAATCACCACGATGGTGACGCTCCGGAGCTGCTCGTAATCGGGCCACGTGACTTTCCGCAGCTCGTCCCAGCACTCTTCCAGGAAATCCCTGGTGTCTTGAATCTTTTCCAGCATCCCCGTGTCCTCGCTCTCGGCGTCGGGCCGCTACTTGGTCTCTTTGTGCGCCGTATGCTTCTGGCACCGGGGGCAGTACTTCCGGTGCTCGATCCGCTCCGGATGTATCCGCTTATTCTTGGTCCCGCTGTAGTTCCTCTCCTGACAATCCTGGCAGGCGAGGGTCACCTTGTCCCGCGGCATCTGTCGCTCCTTGCGAAATCCCCGATCAACCGGGGACCGAAAGCCCGTCCGGACAAGACGGGCTCGTAAGTCCTTCCATTGGGCGCCCCCGCGGCCGGCCGCGGTCCGGGGGCAGGACTGGGGGGGCGGCGGAGTCCGGGTGGGGACCCCGCCGCCCTCAGCGGTCCGTCCTAATCGATGATCTCAGTCACGACACCGGCGCCCACGGTCCGTCCGCCTTCACGGATGGCGAACCGAAGCTCCGGGTCCATGGCGATCGGCGTGATCAACTCCACTTCCATCT
>JBDHCV010000060.1:0-8623 GCA_039591855.1 Gemmatimonadota bacterium
TACCAGCGGGAGGAGTTCTGGACCCAAGACTTCCTGGAAGACGGTCGCCGGCTGAGTTGGTCCGAAGCCATGGAGCGCTTCGAGGACGCCACGGGGCGTCCCGGCCCCGCCACCTGGGAGCTCGGTCGGCCCGAGCGGGGACAGGAAGCTCTTCCGGTCACGGGCGTGAGCTGGTACGAAGCCGCTGCCTATGCCGAGTTCCGGGGGAAGAGTCTGCCCACGCTTCGGCACTGGGTACGGGCCGCGGGAACGGGCGAGGGTGGATCGATCATCCCGCTGAGCAACTTCGGAGGAGCCGGGCCGGCGGCTGCGGGGACCTTCCAGGGGATGAGCCCGTCGGGTGCCTTCGACATGGCCGGCAACGTGCGCGAGTGGCTCCTGAACAGCGCCGGAGACAGAAGGCACGCGGTGGGCGGAGCCTGGAGCGACCCGGCGTACTTCTTCAGCGGGCCGAACGTGCAATCGCCGTTCGATCGGTTGCCGGTCAATGGATTCCGACTGGCCCAGTACACGCGGGAGGACGACTTCGGCGGCGAGGCGGCCCAGGATATGCCGCTCCTCGTGCGGGATTACTATGAGGAGCAGCCGGTCTCCGACGAAGTCTTTCGGGCGTACGCATCCCAGTTCGATTACGATCCCGCGCCGCTGGACGCGGTGGTCGAGGAGACTCTGGACTACGAGTTCGGGAGCGTCGAAGTCGTTTCGTTCGAGGGGGTGGGTTGGGGCCGCATCCACGCGTTCCTCTACCTGCCGGACGCGGCCTCCGCACCCTACCAGACCGTCGTCTGGTTTCCGGGATCCGGTGCGGCCATCGCTCGGCCCGATCCGGATCCCCTTCAAGCGGCCGGGGGAATCGAGCACTTCGTCGCGAGCGGTCGCGCCGTGCTTCAGCCGATCATTCGGGGGACGTTCTCCCGGGCTGAACCGGACCAGCCACCGGGGATGAACACGACCTGGCCCAAGCCGACACGAGAGTATGTGGACTTCGCGCGGAGCTGGGTGTCTGAGATGCGCCGATCCGTGGACTACCTGGAGAGTCGTCCCGACATCGATGCGGCCCGGATCGCGTACTACGGTACGAGCTGGGGCGGGCGCTACGCGGCGATCGTCCCGGCCGTCGAGCCTCGATTCGCGGTGAACATCGCCATCATCGGGGGGCTGGCCTCCGGCCTGGCGCTGCCCGAGGTGGACCAGATCAACTATGTGACGCGGATCACCGCACCGACCCTGATGCTCAACGGGCGCCACGATCCCCTGGAGCCGGTGGAGGGTTCACAGCTCCCGATGTTTCGGCTCCTGGGCACCCCCGAAGCGGACAAGCGCCATGTGATCTACGAGGGTTTCGGGCACGGGGTGCCCCGAAACGAGGCCATCGCCGAAACGCTCGACTGGCTCGACAAGTATTTCGGGGTGCCGCGGTAGAGGTTCGACCGGCACCGATCCCTGTTCTCCGCCCCGACCCGGGCACATCTTGGCCCGATGTCCGATCTACGCACCCGCCTCGACGCCGCACTCGACCAGTACCGGATCGAGCGCCATGTGGGCGAGGGCGGGATGGCGGTGGTCTTCCTCGCCGAGGATCTGAGGCACAACCGCCGGGTCGCCTTGAAGGTGATGAAGCCCGACGTCGGAGCAGCGGTCGGGTCGGATCGGTTCCCGCGCGCGATCGACATCGCCGCGGCGGCGGGAACGTGGAATGCTGAGTCACGCCTTGGAGGAGACTCCCGATGACGTCCATCGCACTGATGATCGCCCTCTTTCTGTCCGCGCTGACCGCGGGGTTCCTCGTGGCTTTCGCGGTGGTGGTGATGCCGGGACTGAAGCCTCTCGACGACGCCTCATATCTGCGCGCCTTTCAGCTCATGGACGGGGTGATCCAGAACCGCCAACCCCTGTTCATGCTCATGTGGGTGGGGTCCCTCCTCGCTACCCTGGCGGCGGTGGTCGTTGGGGTGGGCGCCCTGTCGGGCGTGGATCGGATTCTCCTGCTGGGCGCCGGGGCGCTCTACCTGGGGGGCGTCCACCTCCCCACCGTCACGATCAACATCCCACTCAACAACCAGGTCCAGAGGCTGAGGATTCATGAGCTCGAGCCCGGAGCGCTCCGCGAGGCCCGGGCGGCCTTCGAGACACGTTGGAATCGATGGAACGCGATCCGAACCGTCGTGGCGGCGGTCTCGGTCATGCTGATGCTCCTCCTGTTGGTCCGACTCTAGGCGGGATTCGAGGACGATGATGGAAGCAAAGACGTCCAGATGGACCGGGTACCGCCGCAGGTGGTGTCGCCCGTCGAGGATGGGGACCCGCGCGGCTCACCCGTTGACTCTCCTGCTGGTTCTGGGGGCACTGGGTAGCTGCTCGGCTCCCGACCCTGCCTCTGAGCCACAGGCCTCCGAGTCGCTCGACGCGCCCTTCATGTGCCCCCCGTGCCACGTGCATGAGGACCTGTTCTTCCACGAGGACGGAGCCTGTCCGGTCTGCGGCATGGCCTTGATCGAACGTCCCGACTCTTCAGCGGTCGGTGAGGCGCACATGCACCCCGGTAGCGGCAACTTCCTCATGGCGGGGGCGCCGGGGCGCGAGAGTCGTTTGATCCAGGTCTTCTACCACGTTCCCGAGACCTTCACGCCGCAGTCGCCCGTCCTCATCGTCGTACCCGGGGCCGGACGAAATGCCAACGACTACAGGGATGCGTGGGTTGATCATGCCGAGCGCTACGGAGTGCTGATCCTCTCGCCCATGTATACGGAGTCCGACTACGACTTTGCGGCGTATCACATGGGCGGGGTGATGGATGACTTGAACCTGGCCGAGAGCACCCGGGCCGAAGCCGGCACCAACCAAGTGCATCTGGACGAGGAGCGCTTCACGTACGCGGTGAACGCCGAACCGACCGAGTGGATCTTCGCCGACTTCGACCGGCTCTTCGAGCTGGTGGCGCCGGCGGTCGGGTCGGAGCGAGAGACCTACGACCTGTTCGGCCACTCGGCGGGGGGGCAGATCCTCCACCGACTCGTCCTGTTCCGACCCGACAGTCGGGCGGATCGGATTCTGGCGGGCAACTCGGGCTTCTTCACCTTCCCGGACACCGCGGCCGATCTGCCCTTCGGGCTCCGAGATGCCCCGGTATCGACGGACGACCTCGCGCGATCACTCCGCCGGCACCTGGTGGTTTTCGTGGGAGCGGAGGACGACCGGAGCGAGACCCGGGGCACCATGCTGCGGTCCCCCAGCGCGGATCGACAGGGGATCGGTCGCCTCGAGCGCGCCCGAAGCTTCCACGCCGCGGCGGAAGCGCTGGCGGTCCAGATGGAGGTTCCATTCGGATGGCAGCTCGAGATCGTGCCGGGTGTCGGGCACGACTTCGCCGGGATGAGCGACGCAGCCGCGGCGTGGCTGTACGGGACCGCATCGGAGCCGAGCCCCCCGGGGCGATGAAGGACCCCACGGGCCGGAAGGAGGAGCCGCTGTGGCCAAGGGCGAATGGGTCGGCCGGAGCCGTTCGCCTTGCACCGGGCGGCTCGGGAAGGGCATTGTGGTGGCCCCACGGGCCGGAAAGATCGTCGTGCGATGATCGAGGCATCTCGTCGCGGCCGGGCGCTTAACCAGGAGTTCAGATGACGAAGTCGATCCTCGCTGGTCTCGCTGGTGCCCTCCTCATCGCTGGTTGCTCCCAAGGGGAGACGCCGGCGCCACAGGATCCCGCCCTCATCGAGGCGATTCTCGAAGATGTCCGGGTTGGATGGGAGCAGGGTGACGGCACCCCGTTCTACGCGCACTTCCTGGACTGGGAGGGTGCGCGCTACTTCGAGGGTGGCGGCGAGAACCTCGGGCTGCAGGATCTGGTCGAGAATCACGTCGAGCCGGAGGCGGAGCTGGGCCTCCGTCTGGGCTTCTCGAACGTCCAGACCCACTTCGAGGGCGGCTTCGCCTGGGCTGTGGTCGACGCCGAGATCCAGCTGACCACCCCGGACGGACGCGAGATCCACAACCGGGGCCACGGCACCTATCTGTTCCGTTGGGTGGACGATGCGTGGAAGGTGGTCCACACCCAATCGGCCAGCCGTCCGGTCCAAACGAGCGAGGCAGGGTCCGACTGAGGCGGTACGCCGATCCCCTGGAGGCCTTGTTCGTCCGCAACCGGGAACGACTCCTGGGCTTCGTCCGCGGCAAGGTCGGTGACGATAGCCTTGCCGAGGACATCCTCCAGGAGAGCCTACTCAAGGCCCTCAGGGCCGCCCCCGAATTGAGGGACCAGGACCGCCTGTTGCCGTGGTTCTACCGTATTCTCCGCAACGGGATCACCGACGCCTATCGGCGCTCCGAGGCGTCCCAGAGGAGCCTCGAGCGATTCTCGGCCTCAGAGTTTGAAGCGAGCGTCTCACCCGCGGAAGAGGCCGAACTCTGCTCCTGTTTCCGGGAGCTGCTACCGACGCTCAAGCCGGAGTACGCCGAGGTCATCGAGGCGATGGACCTCGGCGAAACGGGCTCCCGGGAGATGTCCGAGCGCCTGGGGGTCACGGCCAACAACCTCAAAGTCCGTCGCCATCGTGCCCGCCGGCAGCTCCGGGAGCGCCTGGAAACCACGTGCGGAGTGTGCGCGGAGCACGGATGCCTCGACTGCTCGTGCGGCCGCTGAGTGCAGCCCGAGTTCGGGCTCGACTGTAACCCCGGCGCCGGGGATGCGTCAGCAGGGGTGAGGCGCCGTCCGGTGGGCGGCCCAGGACTCAATCAGCCCCAGCGGAGGAATTTCCGATGGAACGCGGACACGCCCAACCGCCCGAGCACCACGGACACGACCAATCGGTAGAGCACCACGGACACGCCCGGCACGGCCATGACCACCAAGGCCACGACAAGCACGAGGGCCACTCGCCGGGGATGTTTCGCGATCGCTTCTGGCTCTCCCTGATCCTGACCATTCCGGTGGTCTACTGGTCGTCCCACGTCCAGGAACTGTTGGGCTATACGGCGGTGACCGTCCCCCTTTCGGACTGGCTGCCGGCGGTGCTCTCGACGGTGCTCTTCCTCTACGGGGGCATGCCCTTCCTGAGGGGTGCAGTGAGGGAGATCGCCGACCGGTTGCCGGGAATGATGACGCTGATCGCCCTGGCCATCACCGTGGCCTTCCTCTTCTCCTGGGTCGTGCAGCTGGGCCTGCTGGAAGCGGAGCCGCTGTGGTGGGAACTGGCGACCCTGGTCACCATCATGCTCCTGGGCCATTGGATCGAGATGCGGTCGATCCAACAGGCGAGCGGGGCCCTGGACGAACTGGCCAAGCTGATTCCCGACACGGCCACCCGCCTTACGGATGGGGGCGAAGAGGAGGTGCCCGTCGGTGAGTTGCGCGTGGGTGATCTCGTCCTGGTGCGTCCCGGCGAGAGCGTGCCCGCAGACGGGATCGTGCGGGACGGCCGAAGCGATCTCAACGAGTCGATGATTACGGGTGAGTCGAGGCCCGTCGAGAAGGTCCGGGGCGACGAAGTGGTCGCGGCGACGATCAATGGCCAGGGCTCGCTCCGCGTCGAGGTGACGGGCACGGGCGAGGACACCAAGCTCTTTGGGATCATGCGGCTCGTGGCCGAGGCGCAGGCGTCGAAGTCGCGGGCCCAGCAGCTCGCCGATCGCGCAGCCCAGTTCCTCACGGGTGTCGCCATCGTCGCCGGCGTGCTCACCCTGATCGGGTGGCAACTCGCGGGGGCTCCCCTGGATTTCACCATCGTTCGAGTGGTGACGGTGCTCGTGATCGCCTGTCCCCACGCGCTGGGGTTGGCCGTGCCGCTCGTCGTCGCGATCTCCACGAAGCTGGGAGCCGAGAACGGTCTGCTGGTCCGGGACCGGCGGGCGCTGGAGCAGGCGCGGCTGCTGGACATCGTCATCTTCGACAAGACCGGTACGCTCACGCTCGGCGAGTTTCGGGTCGTGGACCTGTCCGTGGGAGAGGGTTGGTCGGAGGACGAGGCGCTGCGCGTGGCGGCCGGACTGGAATCCGAATCCGAGCATCCCATCGCACGGGGAATCGTGAAGACCGCCGAGGACCGGAGCTTGAAGCTGCCCGAGGCCCGGGACTTCCGCGCGATCCCGGGCAGGGGAGTGACCGCAACGGTGGAGGGGGTCGAGTACCACCTGGGTGGACCCGGGCTGCTCGAGGCCGAAGCGGCGACGGTGCCCCCGGCACTCCGGAGGGCGACCGAGGTGGCCGCCGACCGGGGTCAGGCCGCCATCAGCCTCCTCCGCGACGGTGTCGTCGTAGCGGTATTCGCCGTGGCGGACGCGATTCGAGAGGAGAGCCGCGAGGCCATACGGGAGCTCCACGAACGGGGTGTCGAGGTGGCCATGCTCACGGGTGACGCGCGTGCGGTCGCGCTTTCGGTGGCCAGCGAGCTGGGCGTCGACACGGTCTTCGCGGAAGTGCTGCCCGAAGAGAAGGCATCGAAGGTCCAGGAACTCCAGGCCGGGGGGAAGCGCGTCGCCATGGTGGGCGATGGTGTGAACGACGCTCCCGCGTTGGCCACCGCGGACGTAGGTGTCGCGGTGGGAGCCGGCACGGACGTGGCCGTGGACGCCGGGCACATCGTGCTCGTACGCTCCGACCCTCGGGACATCCCGAGGATCATCACACTGAGCCAGGCCACCTACCGAAAGATGCTGCAGAACCTCTGGTGGGCGGCGGGCTACAACATCGTGGCGATCCCGCTGGCCGCCGGCGTGCTCGCGTCGTGGGGGATCCTGCTTTCACCGGCCGTGGGCGCCGTCTTGATGTCCCTCAGTACGATCATCGTTGCCGGCAACGCTCAACTCCTGAAGCGCGCCCGTCCGTGAATCGGCAGTGGGGGGCAGGGTCACCACCAGTTCCACCCTCCGGTCCACGAGGTTGAGCAGCGCCAGCATCTGGCCCAGCGACTTTTTGGAGTTGGCCGGATCCAGAAGGCGGTACCGTTGACTCGGTGAGGTTCCGAGGAGGCGCGCGATCTGGCGCTTTCCGAGGCCGCTCTCGTCGAGACCCGCGACGGCGTCCGCTGGTCATCGGATCCGCACCGGGTCGACAGACGTCGCCGCCTGAAGAGGGCCGAGAGAGCCCCGAGATGACGTCTCCACGGCCCCCCCCTGGCCGGTCAGTCCGTCCGCAACGCCACCATGGGGTCGATGGAGAGCGCCCGCCGGGCCGGGATCCAGGCTGCCGCGAGCGCCACGCCGCAGAGCACCACGCTCGTGCCCAGGAGATCCACCAGCGTGAGCGCCTCGTAGCCGGAGGCCACTCCCTCCAGCCCCCGCGCGAGGACGAGCGCGCCCGCCATGCCCAACGCGAGGCCCATCAGCGTGACCGTCAGGCTTTGCCGGAGTACCAGCCAGAGAACGGCGGAGCCTTCCGCTCCGAGTGACAGTCTCAGGCCCAACTCCCTGGTCCGTCGGACGACCGTGAACGCGATGGTGCCGTAGAGGCCGGCGGCCACCAGCAGCAACGCAACCGATCCGAAGATCCCCAGAACTGCCGTGACCACTCGGGGACGAGCCGTGACGGTGGCCAGGCGGTTCTCCATGGACATGGCCGAGGTGAGGACCGTGTTGGGGTTCATCTCGGCGAGGAAGCCCCGGACAGTCTGAGCGAGGTCGGCCGTGCTCCGGTTGCTCCGGATCATGACGCCGGTACCCAGCCTCGCCGCCTGGCGAATGGACACGTACGCCTGACGCTCCGCGGGTGCGCCCACCTCGCCCAGTTGCACGTCCTTTGCGATC
Source organism: Gemmatimonadota bacterium (assembly GCA_039591855.1). Taxonomy (GTDB): domain Bacteria; phylum Gemmatimonadota; class Gemmatimonadetes; order Longimicrobiales; family Gaopeijiaceae; genus JBDHCV01. The sequence continues at coordinate 7,738 of JBDHCV010000060.1, forward strand.
CCCACGACCCGCGCACCTTCGGATTCGAACTCCGGCCAGTCGATGCGGATGGTGCGACCGATGGCGCCTCCACCGGGGAAGTATTCCTGCGCAGCCAGCTCGTTGAGGACCACCACGGGTTCGGAGGCGACGTCGTCCGTGGCCTCGATGCCCCGTCCCGCCACCAGCTCGATTCCCAGAGACTCCAGGTGCCCGTCGGCGACCGGCTGGATTCGCACCCAACTGTGGGTGGCCGGCGTCAGGTCCGGGCGACCCTCGGAACTCAGCACCAGACTCCGCCAGGTCGGGCCACCCATGGGCACCTCGCCCAGTGTGGCGGAGCTGACCCCGGGGATCGTCCGGATGCGGTCCAGGAGGACGGTATGGAATACGCCCGGTTCGATTCCGGCGAGCTCGTCGGCAGGGCTGAGGCTGTACAGGGCCGTGAAGAGGTTCTCCCGGTCGTATCCCAGGGAAACCTCCTGCATGCTCCTGAGTCCGTTCATCATCACGGTCGCGCCCGTGAGGAGGACCAGCGCCAGGGCGACCTGGACGACGATGAGGCCGTTTCTCCCGAGCGGCAGTCCCGACCACCGGTTCCCCAACGTCTGGGTCCGCCCTCCCCGCATCACCGTGTTGGGGTCGGCGCGCGAGCCCTGCCAGGCGGGAACGAGGCCGAACGCGGTGCCCACCAGGGCAGTGAGGACGCCGGCAAAGGCCAACGCGGCCCAATCGATGCCCACGGCCTCCGGGTTCAGGTACTGCAGCTCCCGCCCACCCGTGGTGCCAAGGGCGTTCGAGAGCCATGTGCCCAGGAGGTCCACGCCGAGTCCAGCGAGGGCGATGCCCACCACTCCGCCCACGGCGGCCAGGATCAGGCTCTCGGTCAAGAACTGTCGAACGAGGC
>JBDHCV010000061.1:0-8547 GCA_039591855.1 Gemmatimonadota bacterium
TTCCGCCGACGGCAAGCTGTACGGCCCCCGCTGGTTCCTGCAGGAGGTGGTGCGGGTGGATGTGGAGACGGGCGAGGTCGAGACGGTGGCCGGAGGCTTCGGAGTCGCCGCTGCCGTGAAGTTCGACTCGCAGGGGCGGCTGCATGTGCTCGACGCCCTCAGGGGGCAGGTGGTGCGAGTGGATCTCGACGGCGGCGACCAGGAGGTGGTCGCGAATCTGCCGCCCGGCCTCGACAACCTCGCGTTCGGCCCGGATGACCGGCTGTTCGTTTCCAGCTACGCTGACGGGTCCGTCGTCGAGGTGCTGAGCCCCACCGAAAACCGGACGGTCATCGCGGGCGGCATCAGCATGCCCGGTGGCCTCGCGCTCCATCAGGGACGGCTCTATGTGGCCGATCTCTTTGCGTTGCGGGGCCTCGATCCGGAGACGGGGGAGAATCAGCGCACGGTGGTGGACGCCATCGGCTTCACCTCACAGGGATCGGTGATGTCGGTGCATTCCATGGGCGAGAACCTCCTCCTCACCAGCTGGTTCGACAACGCGGTCCGGATCTGGGACCCGTCCACGGAGTCGTTGGTCGTGGCCTTCCAGGCCGCCGTGCCCATCGACGCCATCGGATTCCAGGGCGACGTGGTGGCCACCGAGTATGGCACGGGTGAGGTCGTGCGTTTTTCCACCGCCGATCCGGAGAGCCGGACCACGCTGGCCTCGGGGATCGACGGCCCGGCCGGTCTCGCGGCCCAGGGTGGTGATCTCTACGTGTCCGAGTACCACGCCGGGCGGATCCTGAAGCTGACTCCCGACGGAAGCACGGAAGTCCTGGCCGAGGACCTCCTCGGTCCGGAGGGCCTGGCCGTCGCCGACGGCCTGCTCTATGTGGTCGAGGCGGGCGCCGGCCGATTGATCACCATCGACCTCGACACGGGCGCCACGGTGGTGGTCGCCGACGGACTCGAGACCCACGTGCCGGCAACGGGGACATTTCCCGGGACGATGCTCTTCAACGGCGTCGCCATCAGCGGGGACCGGGCCTACGTCTCGGGCGACAGGATCAACGCGATCTACAGGGTGACGCTGAACTGAGCGCTCCGTCGACACACCCCTAAGCGGGGCGCGCACGTGTGCTCGGCCCGGGGGAACGGCTTGGCTACGCTCGCGTTCGTGCTATACCGCCTGCCGTATGCGTACCTGAACGCCCATTGGCTGTCGGCGGGGAATCTGTCCCACGCCGTCTGGTCGGCCACGGTGAACGGGACTCCGGGTGGCGTCCCGATACGCCGGCGACCGGTTCTGGACCGAGGTCGGCGAGCGGGAGCTGGTCGGGCAGGGGATGGCCTGGAGCCGGGTGTCCTGGCTCGGGAGGGCGGATTCCGGGGCCGGGGCCTCCTCCCTACGAATTCAAGGGTGACCGGGCTGCGCCCTTCCGTCCTCCATCTTCACGATCCGGTCCGCATGGGGGATCCAACGCTCGTCGTGGCTTGCCACCAGCACGGCGGTCCCCCGGGACGCGGTCTCCCGAAGAAGCTCGATGACACCCTGGCCCGCTCGGGAATCGAGACTGCCGGTGGGCTCATCCGCCAGGAGCACGTAGGGGTGGTTGGCCAGCGCGCGGGCGATGGCGACGCGCTGCTGCTCTCCCCCGCTCAGGGTGCGCGAAGGAGCGTCGAGACGACTGTTCAGGCCCACGTGGGCTGCGAGGGAGAGGGCACGGTCCCGAGACTCGGGGCGGCGCCGGCCCGCCAGGTTCAGGGGAAGCTCGATGTTCTCGACGGCCGTGAGAGCCTCGAGCATCTGGAACCGCTGGAAGACGAAGCCCACGTGTCGGAGACGGAATGCGGAAAGCTCTTTGGCGTCGAGCGAGGTCAGGGATCTGCCGCCGATGTGCACTTCTCCCCGGTCCGGGGACAGGAGCCCTCCCGCCAGGGAGAGGAGGGTGGTCTTCCCACTCCCGCTCGGTCCCGTCAGGAGGGTGAGCGTCCCGGGCTCCACCTCCAACGTGACGTCGTCCACCGCCCGCACGATCCGATGGGTGGGCCCGAAGCTCCGGGTGACCCCTCGGAGCTGCACGACCGGGGCCGGTGTACTCATGCGCGAAACACCTCGCCCGGGTCGATGCGCTGGATTCGCCGCAGCGGAAGCACGGACCCCACGCCACCGATGACGAAGGCCCCCAACACCACCGCCGTCACCGGCAGGGGACTCAGGGCTACCGGGACCGTGGGCGCCAGAGCCCCCACGACGGGCACGGCCACGAGATAGGCCAGGGGGCCGACAAGCAATCCTCCGAGCACCACCGCGCCAGCCTGCCCGAGGACCACGCGCAGCAGGAGGGCAGGGGATGCCCCCATGGCCTTGAGAAGTGCGTAGTCCTCCCGCCGCTCGAGCACGGACCCATAGAGGAGGAGCGTAAGCACGATGGCTGCTACCAGTCCCCCGAGGACAGCCACGGTCAGAAGCAGCGGAATCAGGCCCGCCTTGGACTCCTCCCTGTTGTTCTCCGAGAAGGCCTCCTGACTCAGGACATCCGCGTTCGGAAGGCGCGTCCGGAGCCGCTCGAGCAACACATTCTCCTCAGTGCCGTCGGTGCCACGGACGAGGACGAAGCTCACCACCTGGTCCAGGCCCAGGAGGGCGCGGGCGTCCTCCATGGAGATGAAGGCGAACTGGGTGAGGACGGAGTTGGTGCCCCGGCTGAGCCCGGTAACGTGGAACGGTCGCTGTTCGATGGTCAGGGAGTCCCCTATCGTCAGGTCCAGCCGCCTGGCGAGTGCCCGGTCCAGGACGATCCCCCCCGGGGTGGGGGTCGGCGATCCGGCCACCACGTGGGGACGTCCCGCCGCCGACTCCTGCTCCAGACCGATCACGATGGAAGTGACCGTGTCCTCCGGCGCCTGAAGCCTGTTGATGAGCCGCAGGATCGGGGTGGCCTCCTTCACCTCCGGCCCCTGGAGGGCGCCCACGATGGAAGCGGGCAGGATGGACGAGGCTTTGATGAAGTTGGTGGTACTCCGCTGCACCACCCATGCATCCACGTCCCGGGAACCGACCCAACCGTTGGCTTCGATCCTGACGCCTTCGTAGAGCGCCAGGAGAAAGAGTATCAGCACCACCGTCATTCCCACGCCAACGCTCGTGATGGCGAACCGGGGCATGTCTCGCGCGATGAGCCGACGCCCCAGGGGGACGGCTCGGCCCGCGAAGAACAGGCTCCGTGGCGGTCCGTGCGTCCGCCTCACCGTCGGCCTTCCTCCGGGGCGGTGACCAGCACGGTCGGCTTCACGTCGCCCACGCGCTGACCCAGGCGGGCGGCCCTCTCCAGCTGCGCCCGCCCCAGGGAGCCCCGCTCCACGGCCCGAACCCGTAGAGACTCCAGTTGGCCCAGACGCCGGGCAAGCGCGTAGTGGGGATTGTGGAGCAGGGCCTCTTCCGCACGGGCGGCGACGTCGTCGAGATCTTCGTCCGGAATCGGGTTCTCAACGACCAGCATGTAGCCCGCCCGAGCTCCCTGGTCCCAAGCTTGGAGTTGTGCCTCGCCGAGCAGGAGCCCCGACTCCCGGAGGCCGGAAATCGCCTCGGCCACGAACCACTCGGCGAGCTTCTCCCCCCGGAGGTCGCTCACCCCTACCCCGCGCCCCAGGAACCGCAGGGACGGCGCCGCGTGAAGGGGATGGCCCGTGCACTCCACCAGGTCGCCGAGCCGATAGCGCCAGAGACCGGCACCGTTGGTGAGCACGACCTCGTATCGACCCCCGGTCTCGAGCTGATGCCCCAGCCGGATGTCACCAGAGGTGTCGATGAACTCGAAGAAGTGCGAGGTGAGCGCCAGGGGCCGATGGTCGCCGATGGGGACCGTCACCACTCCCTCCGTCGCCAGCAGCCCCTTGGACTGCACCAGCACGTGGGGACATCGCTCGTTGAGGCGCCGCCATCCCGCCTCCGCGGCCTGCTCCCCCCAGCAGCTCAGGACCTGGAGTTCGGGCCACCAGCCAGGCCAGTCGTCCGGGGTGGCGCGCCGGAGTTCGTCGGCTCGTGAGGGATCCGGCCGTACCCTCCAGAGCCGGGCCTGGTCCGGCGGGAGAGCGTCGGGCCACGGGTTCGCTCCGGTGGCCACCGCCGTGAGCAACTCGTCCCAGACCGGGGCCGCGGCCTCCACCAGGAGCTCGAAGAAGGTGGGATGCCACACTGAGATCATCCGCAGAGAGCGGTTCCGGAGGAGTGTAAGCAAGGTCAGGCCTCGGAACACATCGACGTCGGAGACGGACCGTACCGAGGCGGGCACGGGGAGCACCCTCCGAACCAGGCCGGCCCGCAGCGCTCCCAGGTACTCGGCGTCGTCCGGGAAGCCCACGGGAACCGCGGAATCCGGTTCCCCGGTTCCCTCCAGGGGGGAAATGGACCAGTACGCAGGCCCCCCGACTACGCCAGGCCGGTGCTGGACCAGGTCCATGAGCCAGGGTGCCACCGCCCGGCTGAACGATCGCTTCAGCGCCGCGGTGAAGGGAATCAGCTTACGGGCTCCGGTGGATCCGCTCGTGGGAACGAGGCGGGTGACCGGGTCGCGGCACAACACCCCGACGTCCCCGGCCCGAATCCGATCGACCCAAGGCGAAACGCTCTCCCAGTCGGAAAGGGGGACGCGCTTCACGAACGACGCATAGTCGGTCACGCCGCCGAGATCGTGGGTGCGCCCGAACTCGCTCTCTCGGTCCCGGGCGATCCGGTGGGCCAGCCAGGCGGCCTGGGCGGCTCCGGGCTCCCGGAGGGCACGTCGAAACCGAAGGACCGCCCCCGAGCCTCCCAGGAGCCACGCCGCGTTCGCCAGACGCGCGGCCCCACTCACCTCGGGAGCCCTCGGGTCATGCGGTGACCGGCCTCCGTGAGGTTCCGGTCGGTGAGCTCGGCCAGGCAGACGAGTTCGTCTCCCCGGTGGTGGCCGGGGTTCCTCCCCAGGAAGAACGACACGTGGGGGTCGGCGATGCGTCCGCGGGGCACCTCGGCCAGGTGGTCCTTCAGGACCTGAGGGTGTTCCAGTCGCACGATCCCCTCTTCACGCACGAATCGGTCACCGAAGCGCTCCGTAGCGAGGTGACCCAAGAGGCGGCGGATCCTCGGTGGAGTCTCGGCGCCGTGCCGGGGGAAAAACTCGGACCAGAAGACGGGGAGGAATCGGTAGGTCCGCCATCCGGAGGAGATCAAGAGCCAGTACCACGGTTCATCGCCTCGCTCCCGCTGAAGGCGCTTGACCAGGCGGATCCACTCCCGGGAGAGGATGGGGGATCGCCAGGTGACGGGATCGAAGATCGTGTCACCGGAAAAGACGACGTTCACCCGACAACCCTCGAACTCGCTGGCGTAGACCTTGAGGGTCGAGAATCCCACGAGCCGCTCGCCGGATCGCACCCGCAGGGCCCAGTCCTTGTCCTCCAGGTCGGCGGCGAACTGCTCCTCGGTCACGCCGGAGAAGTGGATCCGCAGCAAATCCAGGAGTTCCCGTCGCTCCGCCGCGGTCAGGGAGGCTCGCGGGGTGACCGAGGCGGTCAACTCGTCTTGGCGGCCGTCCGCCAGAAGCGCCTCGTTCATAGCAGCCCCCCCTCGGGACGGAGCAGGCGCTCCCCCCATTCCCCGGTCCATATGGACACGGCCCCCCACCGCACCTCGTAAAGCCGCGTGTGGTATTCCCGAGCGCCCGTGGCCTTTCGCAGCTTGGGCAACTCCGGGTCCCGGGTGTCCCGGGACAACACCAGCCAGTCCAGACCCAGGTGAGCCGCCTCGACCCTGAGGTCTCGGAGGAGCTCCGGCCAGAGGCTCGGATCGTCGACGGCGCCAACCACGAAGGCCTGCGAAAGGACGGATCCCGGCCGGGGAAGCGGGGGAGCCAGCCCCAACGAAGCGAACGCGCTCACGACCGGGCGGGTCCATCGGAAGATGCCGCGGTAGCCGTGGATGACGGTCTGCCGGAATGTCCGTTGATCCCACAGGGCTGCGGCCGCCGCGATCCGGCCCTCTCTGCGGAGCACGTGGAAGTCCCGGTGGCGGAGACCGTGACGCGCGAGGGCCGGCCAACGGTCGGGGTGCCACACGAGGGCCAGATCGTGGCGGCGGGCGACCCCGTCGAGAAAGGCCGTGAGTTCGGCCTCCGTTGCTGCGCCCGCCCGAGCGGGATCCGGGCGACGGGTCAGGCGCCGCGGGACCGGGACCATCAGGGTGACGAGGTCGGCGATGGGAACGTACTCGGGAAGGCCGATGCGCCTCCCCCGCTCCAGCACGCGCCGGGCCCGGTCGTTGTCCGTGGCGATGCTCGTGAAGCAACCCTCCACCCCCAATGCCTCGGCGGCCTCACAGAGGATCCGGAATCCGTCCCGGAGCAGGCGCGCGGGACGACGGGATTCCCGCCGGACGCGAAGGTCTCCGAAGTACCCGACCCGGTGGGCCACGCCACTCCTCCAGCACTCGTGGATGCTGAGGCGACCCATGCCGTCCAGAAGGGATCCGTCGCGGTGGACCAGGGTGCGATCCACCGCCCCGGCGAGGCCGGAGCTCCCCGCGAGACGGGGCTCCCTGGTAAAGGCCAGCTCCACGGACCCGGGCATGACGGACGTCCGGAGGAAGGCCCTCACCTCCGCGTCGTCCTCAGGGCCCGCGAAGACCCATCCCCCGGGACCAGATTCCGTGGAGGTCAGCTGGCCTGCAGAAGCTCGTTGCGCCACGCCATGTCCCCCAGGGGATAGTGGTCCCGGCGACTCACGTCGCCCCGATGCATGACATTGATGGGCAGAAAGTTCCGCATCATGAAGGCGTCACCGCGGTTCACCCGATCCGCCCCGCGCCGGACGATGCTGCCCCATCGGTAGAACTCCCGTCGTGCCTCCAGGCAGGCCCGTCGGAGCTCCTCGGGTGTCATGCCTCTGGGCCGGAAGGGGATCTGGTTGTAGCTGTAGTGCTCGTCCAGCCACCACGCGTCGTAGAGGAGCCTGCCCTCCTCGTGCAGGCGCCGATAGAGCGGAGTGCCGGGGAAGGGGGTCAGGTGGTTGAACGCGGCGATGTAGAACCGGTGCCGCTGGGCGAACTCCACCGCCGGGCCGAAGCTCGCCGGGGTGTCCCGATCGTACCCGAAGATGAAGGTCCCGTACACGCGGAGTCCGTGGCGGCGAAGATTGGCGAGCCCGGCTTCGAGCCCGCCCCGCACGATGTTCACCGCCTTGTCCATGGCGGCGAGGGTCTCCGTGTCCAGGCTCTCCAGCCCGATGAGCACACCCTGGCAGCCGCTCCGCACCAGGAGGTCGAGGAACTCCTCGTCGTGCGCGGCGTTGATGCTGGCCTGGCTGACCCACCGGATGCCCAGCGGCGCCAGGGCCCGGAAGAACTCCTTCGCCTGCCCCATGTTGGAGGTGATGTTGTCGTCGACGAAAAAGAAGATCCGCTTCGACCGCTTGAGCGATTCGACTTCCGCGAGGATGCGGTCGATGGGGCGACGGGTCTGGGTTTGCGAGAAGACCGTCTGGACCGCGCAGAAGTCGCATCGCAGGTGACAGCCCCGGCCCGCTTCCACTAGCCCGATAGGCAGATAGCGCTTTCCCCGGAAGATCGAGCGGTCCGGTCGGACGGCGTCCAGGGCCGGTCGGCTCCCGGGCCGATAGAACTTTCGCAGGTTCCCATGGCGGGCGTCATCGACCACTTCCCCCCAGATCGTCTCCGCCTCTCCCACCACCACCGCCTCCGCGTACCGCGCCACTTCGTCCGGGCACAGCATGGCGTGGAACCCGCCCATCACCACGGGAACGCCCCGGCGCCGATAGTCGCTGGCGATCTGGTACGCCCGCCTCGCGGTGTAGGTCTCCACGCTGATCCCTACGAGGTCGGTGGGCTCATCGAAGGGGATTCGCTCCAGGCGATCGTCGTAGAAACGCACCTCCACCTCCTCCGGGGTGAGGCCGGCCAGGGTGGCGGCCGGAAGCGATTCCATCTGCCATGTACGGATGTAGCGCTGTCCTGGCCTGCGCCCGACGCAGGGATGGATCAGGGTGATCCGAAAGGTCCTCACGCGTGAATCCCGGCGGAGGCACCGGGAGGTACATCCCGCTCGGGTGCGGGTCCGATGATCCAATCGCAGTTGTAGAAGCGCGACAGGCGATTCGCGTAGAACCGGTAGCCGAGGTTCGTCGCGATCCGGGTCGGCCACGGTGCGGGCGATCGCCGAATGCGCCGCCAGGTGTTGGGGAGGCTGTAGGTGTGCTTCCACGCCGCTTCCACTCCGTCGTGGAGTTCCTGGGGGCTCATCCGCGCCGGCTGGAAGACCACGTGCTGCCCGTCGTAGAGTTCCCAGTTGCGTGTGAGGATCCGCCCTTCGGCCTCGAGTCGCCGGTAGAGCGGGGTATTGGGGAAGGGGGTCACCGCCGCGAATCTGGGCAGGTCGATCTCCGCCTCGACGGCGAATCGGGCGGTCCTCAGAAAGACGTCCGGGTCGTCCTCGTCCAAGCCGAACACGAAGCACCCCTGCAGGGCGATGCCGTGGTCGTGCAGTCGCTCCACGACCCGGGCGAACTGCT
>JBDHCV010000062.1:0-7779 GCA_039591855.1 Gemmatimonadota bacterium
GGACGCCGAATTGGCCCGTGAGGAGAAGCGGCCTCCGAGGCGCTATTTCGAGATCACGTCGGACGGCAAGTCCGAGCTGATCGCGGCCATGGAGCGCTACCGGGCGCTGGCTCCGGTGACCATCGACGGAGTGGCCTACGGCGCGAGCGCCGGATCGACATGAGTCCCCGTCTTCCCCGGTCGACCCGACTCGTCATCCGCATCGCCTCGCGGCTCGTGCCGTCGTGGCATCGGACGGCATGGGTTCGGCGGTGGGAAGCGGAAGCACTGCACCGCATGGAGGCCAAGGGGACGCGACGCGGCCTGACGCGTTTCGCCGCGGGGTCCCTGAGCCACGCAATCCACGTGAGGAAAGAGGAGGGGATGATGAGGGGATTCGCGGGAGACCTGCTGTTCACGATCCGGTCACTGCTGCGGCGACCAGCCTTTCTTGTCCTGAGCCTGTCCACTCTGGCCGTGGGCATCGGCGCCGTGGTCATGGTATTCAGCGTGGCCGAGGCCGCCTTGCTGCGCGACCCGCCCCTCCCGGAGGCGGAGCGCCTGGTGGGGGTGTTCTCGACCAACCCGGCCCAGGGAATGGATCGCTTCAGCGTCTCGTACCCCGACTTCCGGGACTGGACCGGCCGCAATGACCTCTTCGAATCCGCCTCGATGTTCACCCATATGGAACGGGACCTTGCCGGAGAGGGAGACCCGGAGCGCCTCATCATGGCAGGCGTTCACCTCGGCTTCTTCGAGACACTGGGCAGCCGCGCGGTTGCGGGCCGACTTCTGGGAGCGGAGGACCAGAGCCCCTCGTTCGAACGGGTGGTGGTCCTGAGCGAAGGCCTGTGGCGACGCCGGTTCGGAGGCGACCCGGCGGTGGTCGGCCGGACGGTCCGGCTCGACGCCGTCCCCCACACGGTGACCGGTGTGGTCGCCGCGGGCGAAGGCTGGCCCCGGGGGGCGGAAGCCTGGATTCCCCTGCGATGGGGCACGACTCCCCCCGATTTCGTGCAGCGGCGGAGCAACCACGCGTGGCAGGTCGTGGCCCGCCTCCAACCCGAGGTGACGCCCCGGCAGGCCTCGTTCCAGGTGGCCGAGATGGCCCGGGCCTGGTACTCGACCAACGAGGGCGGTGGGGAGCAGACGGTCGAGGCCGTCGTCGTTCCGTTCCGGTCGCTGATCACGGGAGACGGCGCCGCGCCCGCGCTGATCGTCATGGGTGTCGGCGTGCTCCTGGTCCTCCTCATCGCGTGCATCAACCAGGCGAACATCCTTCTGGTCAACGCGTGGACCCGGGCCCGGGAGATCGCGCTGCGGGCCGCGCTGGGCGCGGGGCGGGGACGCCTGGTGTCGCTCCTCCTTGGAGAGAGCCTGGTCCTGGCCCTGGCGGGTGCCGTGTTGGGCCTGGCGCTGGCGGTGGTGGGAATCCGGGGCATCGAGACCATGATCCCCGCGGGGGGAGCCGGGGACATCGACGCCCGCCTGAACGGCCCCGTCCTGGTAGCGGCCCTCGGCTTGGCACTCCTGACCGCGGTCGTGGCCGGCCTGATCCCCGCCTTCCGGGCCTCCCGAACGTCCATGTCCGCGGCCCTCACCGACGGGGGGACGGGTGCCGGTTCGGGACGCTCGGCGGCCCGGCTGCGCCGCAGCCTCGTGGTGGTGGAGGTGACTCTATCGGTGGTCCTCCTCGCCGGCGCGGGGCTCACCATCCGCACCTTCCAGTCCCAGCTCGGCTCAGCGGCGGGCCTGGACCCCGAAGGGATCCTGATCTTCGACGTTCGCCTTCCGGCGACCCGCTACCCGACCCGGGCCGCCAGAAATCAGTTCTTCGATCAGGCAATCCTGCGGCTGGAAGCGAGGCCGGGAGTGCAGTCGGCATCGGTGACGTCCGCGCTGCCCCTCGGCGTCTCCCGCTACAACCTCCACCGCGTGTTCCTCATGGAGGGCGCCGCGGAGCCCCCCGCCGGTCCGGAGTTCGGCGGGCGCTGGATCGAAGTCGGTCCGGGGTACTTCGACGCGTTGGGGATCACCCCGGTGCGCGGTCGTGGCTTCACCGAGGACGACGGGCCGGAGTCCACGCCGGTCATGGTAGTGAACGAGACCATGGCCCATCAGATGGCCCCGGGAGACGAGATCCTGGGGCGGCGAATCCGGTCCTGGCGGGACGAAAACCTGCTCAGGGAGATCGTGGGCGTAGTTCCCGACATCCAGCTCGGCGGGATGGCGGGCCGACCCGAGCCCGCGGTCTTCGTTCCGCGCGACCAGGGCGAATTCGCCAACCTCTCCTTCCTCGTCCGGGCCTCCGAGGATCCGACGGTCCTCGTTCCGGCGGTCCGGGAGGCCATGGGAGAAATCGACCCGAACCTGGCCCTGGAGGGGCTGCGGACCCTCCGGGACGCGCATCGGGACGAACTTGCGATCGTGCAGATCGTGACCGTGTTGTTCACCGTCTTCGGTGCACTGGCGCTGGTCCTGGCGATCAGCGGCGTGTACGGCCTCGTCGCCCTCTCGGTCGCCCGTAGGACCCGGGAGATCGGGATTCGCATGGCGCTGGGGGACACCACGGGCAGGGTCCTCCGGAGCGTGCTTGGAGAAGGCGTGCGGCTCGCGGCCCTGGGAGCGTTCCTGGGGCTGGGCCTGTCCCTCGTCCTGGCCAGGTTGCTCTCCAGCCGGGTCGTCGGGATCCCGCCCTTGGACCCAGTGGCGGTCCTGGTCATCGCGGGGGTGCTGGGGCTCGCCGCCGTTGCGGCAAGCACGCTTCCGGCGCTGCGGGCGACCCGGGTGGATCCGGTACGGGCGCTGCGGGCGGAGTGACGGAGTTGGGAGCTGCGCTGGGGCGCTGAGGGAGGGAGCGAGGCTCAGTCGCCCCGACCCATTCGAGTTCGCAGCTCCTCGAACCAGTTCACCACGACGTAAAGATCACCGATGGGATTCCCCGAGGTCCCGAGCCGACCCCTCACCAGGAAGCGATCACCGTCCGGGTGGATATCGTACCCCACGTTCCCTGACGGGCCGGGATCGTAGGTGAAATCGAATAGTCGAGATCGGCTCACCATGATGAAGTTGTCGTCGGTCTCCACCTCCACCTTCACCATCTCCCCGTCAGCCGAGATGTAGTAGAGGGCTGAGCCGTCCGGAGCCCATACCGGAGAGCGGCCACCGGCATCCGACACGCGCCATTGGCCCCGGGGCTCGGGAAAGCCCCGGACGTAGACCTCGCCCGGTCCCGACTCCGAGGACACGTACACCATCCAGCGCCCATCCGGCGAGATGGAGGCCTGGCTCTCTCCCCAGTCCCCCCGCAGATAGTCCCTGAACACGGCGGGGTCCGACCCCAGCTCGAACACCATGAGGTCCATGCCTTCCACCCCCGTCCCGTCGTCGTCCCGCACCACTACGTACCGCCCGTCCCGGGAGGCGGACAGGACTTCGTTCTCGCCCTCCACATGCCACATGGGCTCCGCCTCGGCGCTCCCGTCGGCACGCTGGCGGTAGCCGTCCTGGCCGAGAGATCCCGCTCGTTCCGAGGTGAAGTAGACATACTCACCGTCATGGGACCAGACGGGGTCCTCGTTGCTGCCGGCGAACGTCAGCTGATTGTTCGCTCCAGTCTCGATGTCGTAGACCCAAACCTCCCGGCCGTCGAGGTAGGTGATCCTTCGGCCGGCCGGATCGACCCGTGGGTGCACGGGGTTGTCTGCCCGGAGTCTGAGTGGCTCGGCGTTGCCCTGCATATCCACCCACGCCAACTCGCTCTGGACCGACCGAGTAGCGTCGCCCCGATCACCGTACAGCAGGGTTCCGTTGTCGGAGAAGTCATACTGTGCTGCACCCCCGGTGTAGACCGTGAGAGTGGGCAGCACGGGGACGGGCGATCCTCGGACGGAGAGGCTCTTGAGGTCGAAGGGAAGCGCGAGGAGGGATTGCTCGAGATGCCCGAAGACAATGTGGCCCGTGGGAGAATAGGAAGGGTCCGTACCGACCGCGAGCTCGGTTATCTCCCCCGACTCCAGGTCCATGAGCATGACCCATCGGCCCTCCGCTCCCACGGTGCGCTGAAAGAGCAGCCCCCTTCCGCCCGGAAGGAGGAACGGTCGGGACACCGATCCCTCCACCTCGCTGTCCGCGACGAGGAGGGTCGATGTACCCCCGCTCGAAGAGACGCGATAGAGCCCGTCTTCGTCGCCGAAGACGATCTCCTCCTGAGAGGCCCAGTGGGCATAGGACCCGACGGCGACGGGAAGCACCGGTCCACCGGCGAGGGAGACCTTGCGCAGCTGGTCGTTATCCTGGAACAGGATCCACTGGCCATCGGGAGAGAATGCGGGGCTGACGGCCCCCAGGTCTTCCGTCGCCGAGATCAGTCGGAACTCCGGGTCGTCGGACCTGCGAAGGAAGAGTCCGTACCCGGACTCGTCCAGACCCACCACCGCCATGGCCGACCCATCCCGGGAGATTGCCACGTTCCTCCCAAACGGCAGGCCGAGTACACCGTCGAAGTCGTCCAACCTGACGCGCATCGGGGTCTGAGGGTTGGTCCCGGGCGGCGGGCGAAGGGCGGCGAGCCCCAGAAGCACTGCGAGAACGGCCGCCACCCCCCACGGCAGCAGCGTGGCCCACCGGGAGCGGGGAGCGGCGGGTGCGGCCACCGCCGCCGGGGCCGCCGCCTGGGACCGGGACACCGGCCTCGCCGTGTACGTGAAGCTCTCGTCCTCCAGCGCGTCGATGAACGCCTGGGCACTCTCGAACCGGTCCGCCGGCAGCTTCTCCACCGCCTTGGCCACCACCGACGCCACATGGGGCGGCACCGTGTGCCTCACCTCCGTCAGGTTCCGCGGCGCCTCCGTCATGATCCGCACCAGCACGCTCTGCGCGCTCGGGCCCGTGTGCGGCGGCTGGCCCGCGATCATCTCGTACAGCACGCACCCCAGCGAGTACACGTCGCTGCGCGCGCTCAGGTCCCGGTCCGCGCTCGCCTGCTCGGGGCTCATGTAGTGAGGCGTGCCCAACGAGAGGCCCGTCTCCGTCATCCGGCCCCCGCCCGCCGCGCTGATCGCCACCGCGATCCCGAAGTCCGCCACCACCGGCCGGCCCCGGTGCAGCAGGATGTTCGCCGGCTTGATGTCCCGGTGGATCACCCCCTGGGAGTGCGCGTACTCCAGCGCGTCGGCCACGTCCTTGGCGATCCGCACCGCCTCCTCCACCCCCAGCTGCTTCTCCCGATCCAGCTGCTCCCTGAGCGTCTCCCCTTCGATGTAGGGCATGACGTAGTAGAGGAACCCGTCCGTCTCGCCGGAGTCGAAGAGAGCCAGGATGTGGGGGTGCTGCAGATTCGCCGTGGTGCGGATCTCGGCCAGGAAGCGCTCGCCCCCGATGACCGCCGCCAGCTCCGGACGCAGCACCTTCAGCGCCACCTTGCGCTCGTGCTTCAGGTCCTCGGCCAGATACACCGTGGCCATGCCCCCGGCCCCGAGCTCCCGCTCGATGCGGTAGCGGCCTTCCAGGGCCGCGTTGAGGCGGGTGATGACGTCAGGGGTGGCGCGGTCGGTCATGTCAGTTCTCTGCTCCGATGGCCCGACGCCACTCGTCGAACCAGTTGGTCACCACGAGCGTGCGCGCCGGGGGCTGCTCCGGACCGTCGGACTCGCTCAGCGCATTTACCACATTGCTCCGTATCACGAACCGGTCGCCGTCCGGGTGCAATCCGCCGTTCGTCCGCTGGGATTGGAATGGGCCCTCGAACAGAGTGTTCCGTTCGAGGACGGAGATCGTCTGACCCACATCGAGGGTGGCGGCGTGCAATTGTGACCGACCTCCCTGGAAGCTCCAGTAGTAGAGGGTAGAGCCATCCGGGCTCCAAGCCGGCCGGCCTGCGTCCCCCTCGGAAACCATCACCTGCTGCCGCGGCACGGGGAACGAGCGCACATAGACCTGACTTGTTCCCGACTCGTCGGACTCATACGCCGCCCATCCGCCGCCGGGATGCACCTGCAGGTCGTTCAAATCGGCTTCACTGGCCAGGTACGGGACGGCCTCAAGAGAGTCCGGACCCACCCAAATGAGCATCCAGAGATCCGACGTCGACTGATCCGCGCCGTACTCGAACACAATTGTGTCCCCCTCGATCCAGTCGGTCGGGAATTGGCCACCCGGCATGGAGATCAGGAGCGTGGGCGGGGCATCGGTCTCCACTTCCTTGACGAAGAGATCGAATCCGTCCGAGCCTTCGCGACTCGACGCGAAGACGATCCGGGTGCCGTCCGGCGACCATACCGGCCGGAAGTTGGTCCCCGTGAAGGTCATGGCATTGGGTGTGGTCCGGAGCGCCGCGTTGTAGACGTACAGATCGAAGGTGGACGTGCTGGAGCCACCGCCACTCGCCGGATCGATATAGGCGAGGCGTTCGCCGTCGGGAGACCAGGCCGCATCGATGAATGCTCGGGGGGAAAGGGGATCCATACTGACAGTCCCCTCGAGATCGACGAACCCGAGCTCGAAGCTTCCCGCAGCACCACCGCCTGCCGAGCCACCGGACTCGTACACCAGGGTACCCGTCTCCGATACCGAGTAACGCCCGTAGTATCCGAATAGCTGGGAGACCCCTCCGAAAAGGGGAACGGTCGGACCCACGGTGGTCCCACTCGTTTCGTCGAAGGGCACCGACCAGAGGCCACCGGCCTGATCCAGGTACAGCAGGTGGCCCGACTTGAGGTAGCGGGCGTCGATCCCGTCGGAGATCACCGTGCTGACCGAGTCGCTCTCCAGGTCGATGAAGACGGTCGTACTCTCTTGTCGATTGGTCGCGATCACGCCCCGCCCGCCAGGAAGAAGTCGGGCGTTGAATGCCCAGCCCGCGCCGAGAATCTGCTCCGGCACGCCCCCGTTCTCCGAAACCCGAAACAGCCCCTGGTTGCCTCGAAAAACTACGGTCCCGTCCTCCCCCCAGTGGGGACTCGGGTTCTGATTGGGGGAGCCCGGGACGATCGGTCTTGGGGCGCCACCCGACAGCGACACCTTCATGAGACCTTCGGGTGAGCCGAACACCACCCACTCGCCGTCGGGGGAGAAGGCCGGGTCCGACGCTCCCTCCGTTCCCGGCACCTGCCGGAATCCCTCCTCGTCGGCGTTCCGGACGTAGAGCGCGTTCTCCTCACCCGTCCCCCCTGCGACCAGGAATCGATCTCCCGTGGGAGAGACCTCCACCCGATCCGTCGTGGTCACGGCGATGTCCCCGAGCAAGAGGGCGGTGCGGGTGGTCGGGAAGGTGCCGGCTACCGATCCTCCCCCGTTTCCGATCCCATTCAGGAGCAGCAGGACGGAGAGAATCCCCGCCACCACCCACGGCAGCAGCGTGGCCCACCGGGAGCGGGGCGCCGCGGGTGCGGCCACCTGCACCGGGGCCGCCGCCTGGGACCGGGACACCGGCCGCGCCGTGTACGTGAAGCTCTCGTCCTCCAGGGCGTCGATGAACGCCTGGGCACTCTCGAAACGGTCCGCCGGCAGCTTCTCCACCGCTTTCGCCACCACCGACGCCACGTGGGGCGGCACCGTGTGCCTCACCTCCGTCAGGTTCCTCGGCGCCTCCGTCATGATCCGCACCAGCACGCTCTGGGCGCTCGGACCCGTGTGCGGCGGCTGACCCGCGATCATCTCGTACAGCACGCAGCCGAGGGAGTACACGTCGCTCCGGGCGCTCAGGTCCCGGTCCGCACTCGCCTGCTCCGGGCTCATGTAGTGGGGCGTGCCCAACGAGAGGCCGGTTTCCGTCATCCGCCCGCCCCCCGCCGCGCTGAT
>JBDHCV010000063.1:0-7476 GCA_039591855.1 Gemmatimonadota bacterium
ACTTCAGCTACCAGGCCCTCGGACGACTGAAGCCCGACGCCACCCTGGCCCAGGCCAACGCCGACGTGGAGCGCATGATCCCCATGGCGGTGGAGCGGTTCCCGGGTGGGCTGACCCTGGGGATGATCCAGGAGGCCCGTTTCGGATCCCTGGTCCGCCCCCTGAAGGAGGACGCGGTGGGTGACGTGGGTCCGGTCCTCTGGGTGCTCATGGGCACGGTGGGCATGATCCTGCTCATCGCGTGCGCCAACGTCGCGAACCTCTTCCTGGTCCGGGCCGAAGGGCGTGAGCGCGAGGTGGCGGTGAGAACCGCCATGGGGGCGGACGGCCGGGACATTGCGTGGCAGTTCCTGGGCGACAGCCTCACCCTGGGAGTCCTGGGTGGGATCGGCGGCCTGATCCTGGCCACCGGAGGCCTGCGGGTCCTCCTGGCGCTGGCGCCGGAAAACCTGCCGAGGGTGGAGTCGATCCAGATCGATCCCCTGGTCCTGGTGTTCACCCTGGTGATCTCCATCCTCGCGGGAGCGGTCTTCGGGCTCTTCCCGGTTCTGCGGTACCGAGGCGCGGGGGTCGTGTCGGCCCTCAAGGACGGGGGACGGGGCAACAGCTCCAGCAAGTCCAGGCTCCAGGCCCGCAACGTCCTGGTGGTCGCCCAGATGGCCCTGGCCCTGATCCTCCTCGTGGGCTCGGGCCTGATGGTTCGAACCGCGTCGAGCCTTCGGAACGTGAACCCGGGCTTCACCGGTCCCGAGGAGCTCCTGACCTTCCGTCTCAGCATCCCCGAAGCCGAGGTGCCGGAATTGGAGCAGATGGCGGCCACCCACCAGGAGATCCTGCGCACCCTGCAGGGGATTCCCGGTGTCGCCTCGGCCAGCATGTCGTCCTCGGTGACGCTGGACGGATGGAACGGCAACGACCCGCTCCTCTTCGAGGACTTCCCCCTTCCCGAGGACCAGCTGCCCCCGATTCGCCGGTACAAGTCCGTGGCGCCGGGCTACTTCGGCACCATGGGCAACCGCGTGGTCGCGGGACGGGACCTCGCCTGGGCGGACATCCACGACCGGGCCCCGGTGGTGGTGATCACCGAGAATCTGGCCCGGGAGTACTGGGACGACCCGAGCCAGGCCCTGGGCCGACGGGTCCGGGAATGGCCGGGCGCCCCCTGGCGGGAGATCGTGGGGGTCGTGGGTGATGTCCGGGACGACGGCCTCACCCAGGACGCCGTGACCACGGTCTACTGGCCCCAGGTGATGAACGATTTCTGGGAAGAGGAGGTCTGGACCCAACGCTCGCTGGCCTATGCCATCCGGTCTTCGCGGATCGGCCAGCCGGACTTCGGCCGGGAGATCCGGGAAGCCGTGTGGTCCGTAAACCCCAACCTCCCCCTGGCCAACATGCGCACCGGCACGGACCTCTTGCAGCGGTCCATGGCCCAGACCTCCTTCGCCCTGGTGATGCTCGCCATCGCCGCCGGCGTCGCCCTGGTGCTGGGGCTGGTGGGGATCTACGGCGTGATCTCGTACGTGGTGAGCCAACGGACCCGTGAGATCGGCGTCCGGATGGCCCTGGGAGCCGATCGGGGAAGCGTGAGCGGGATGGTGCTGCGACAGGCCGGAGCCCTGGCCGTGGCCGGCGTGGGGCTCGGGTTGGCGGGAGCGTTCGGGCTCACCCGACTCATGGCCTCCCTGCTCTACGGCGTGGACCCCGTGGACCCCCTCACCTTCGCCGCCGTGAGCTCGATGCTCTTTGCCGTGGCCCTGGTGGCCAGCTACGTGCCGGCCCGGCGCGCGGCCCGGGTGGATCCCATGGTGGCGCTCCGCTCCGAGTAGGAGGGGGCACCCTCCCCGCTGCGAGGTTTGCGCCATGGATGTATGATCCCGGCGTGGCAGAATGCCCGGCAGCGGCGGGCAGCCGCCGCCCTCACACCGACGGCGCGGGGATTCGATGGACCGACCCTTTCACAACGTCTACGGCCACGAGGCGTGGGCCCGGGCCTACGCCGACCTGGGCTT
Source organism: Gemmatimonadota bacterium (assembly GCA_039591855.1). Taxonomy (GTDB): domain Bacteria; phylum Gemmatimonadota; class Gemmatimonadetes; order Longimicrobiales; family Gaopeijiaceae; genus JBDHCV01. The sequence goes on from JBDHCV010000063.1 coordinate 2,013, forward strand.
CCCGGGGAGCTACTGGCTCGCCTTCCGGGACATTCCGGAGCTCATCGAGGCCCACGTGACGGGGACCCGGGCCCTGGACTTCGGGTGCGGCGCGGGACGCTCCACGCGCTTCCTCAAGGAGCGGGGCTTCGACGCGACGGGCGTGGACATCTCGGCGTCCATGCTGGAGAGGGCCCGGGAGCGGGACCCCGAGGGCCGCTACCTGCAGGTCCCCGACGGCGACCTGGGCGCGCTCCCCTCTGAGGGCTTCGACCTGATCCTCAGCGCCCTCACCTTCGACAACGTCCCCGGGCTGGAGCACCGGGCCCACATCTTCCGGGAGTTCCGGCGCCTCCTCGCGCCGGGCGGGATCATGATCAACCTGGTCTCCTCCCCGGACATCTACCTGAACGAGTGGGTGTCGTTTTCCACCAGGGACTTCCCCGAAAACCGGAGTGCGGGTTCGGGCGATCGCGTGCGGATCGTCATGCTGGACGTCCCCAAGGGGCTCCCCGTGGAGGACGTGCTCTGGCTCGACGCCGACTACCGGGCGCTATTCGCCCAGGCCGGATTGGAGCTGGTCGAGTACCGGCGGCCTCTGGGGCGTAAGGGGGAGCCGTTCGAGTGGGGGACGGAGCTGGAGGTGTCGCCGTGGGCGATCTACGTGGGGAGGCGGTAGGCCGGGAGGACCTCCGCCTCCCGAATGTCGGTCCCTGACCGGATTCGTCGCATAGGGCTGCAGAGGGCGTCGGTTCATCGGCCCCTCGTGCATCGACCCTGAACCGAATCCGGAGACGATCATGAAGAGGAAGACCCTCGGCGTCGTGTGCGTCGTGCTGGCCGTGGGCGTGGCTTGGGCATGTTCCGACGGCCCGGCCCCCACCCAGGTGGACCCCACCGCGGACGCGTACCTCTACCAGGCCAACGCGCCGGGCGGAGGGGGCGGCAAGGTGAAGGTAGGCCAGCTTCCCACCGGTTGCGTCGCCGGCCAGGTGGCCATCAAGAACAAGTCCCTGGATCCGAACAACGAAGAGTGGATCTGCGCGAATGACCGGGACCGGCTGGGCGACCTGGACGGCTACCAATGCACCGACGGGCAGATCCCGAAGTGGGACAAGTCGCTGCGCTCCGGGCTCGGGGACTGGTACTGCGCGAACGACGACGTGGGTGGGGGATCCTCCGGCGGTCCCACGGTACTCTGGGCGAGGCAGGACTGCTCGAAGGGGATCTGCACCCAGCCCGCCTCGCCGGGCCTGACCATGACCATCGACCAGGAAAAGGCGATCCTCGCCTACACGACCTCCCTCGAGGAGTGCGTGGTTTCGGGCTCGGTGAACGAAACCGGGACGTCGTTCAATCCAGACATGTACATCACGTCCGGGCTGGAGCTGTCCGCCACCGGGGGCACGATCTACGTGCGCCTCGTGAGCGTACTCAACGGCCCGGCGGATCTCACGACGGGGCATTCCTTCGGTGTGATGCTGGTCTGCCCCTGATGGAGGGACCGAGCGACGGTCAGCCCGCCGGCGGCTTCTGTGCGATGCCCCAGTGGAACTCGGGCCTCTCGTGGCAGTTCACGTAGCCCCGCTCCGGGACCAGTAGCTCCCATACCTTGCGCACCTGCCGGGCCTGCTTCTCCTCGTCGGAGTAGGCCCGGTACCACTCCGGGTTCTTCCTCGCCGCCGGTGACTTGTCGATGGACCAGTCCAGGTCGTCGAAGATCACCCACCCTCCCGGCTTGAGGAGGAGGTCCACGAGCAGGAAGGAGAAGCCCGTCCCGTCCCAGGTGTGTGCGCCGTCGATGTAACAGAAGTCGAAGGCGGGACGGGGGTCCCGCTCGAAGAGCTTGCAGAGCTCCCAGGTGAACGATCGGTGGGCGTAGACCGGGGTCACCCGATGGGCCAGCGACAGGCTCTCCAGGACCTCCTCGATGTTGGGCTCGCGCTGCTTGGCCGACGCCAGGTCCATGGTGGTGATGTGCCCACGGTCCATCTCCTCGAGGACGGCGGCCATGTACGCGGTGCTCTTGCCGTGGAAGAAACCCAGCTCCAGCAGATCCGTGAGTTCCTTTTCGATGAGGAAGTCGCGCAGGAACTCGGCCTGGTGGGCCTGCATGTAGCTCAGGTCCTTCCAGCGCTTGGTCACCCGGTCGATGGAACGTGTCTTCTTGAATAGCATGTGGGTCTCACGCCTGTGGAGATCGGTCGCCGGCCGCATGGGCCGGCCCTCGGTCCGAAGGCGAATGTACAACGGCAGAGAGGTCCTCACGAAACCCTCGGACGGGCAGATATGTCCGGTGAAGGTAGGAGCGGTCTCCCTGACCGCTCGGGACGAGGAGGACTACCGGGTGCTCGTCGAGCAGGCTGGGCTGGAGCTGATCGAGTACCGGCGGCCCCTGGAGCGGGACGGTGAGCCCTTCGAGTGGGGGACGGAGCTGGAGGCGTCGCCGTGGGCGATCTACGTGGGGAGGGTGCAGGGCGGCGGGAGGCCGCCCCGGGCGTGGCGGCTATCCATCCGCGGATCCGGAGAAGCCGGCGTCATCCCCCCTCCTCCATCCCGAGCATCTTCATCCAATCCTCACAGGGAATGGGATCTCCCCGCCGGGGGAACCGAGCCAGGTCGTCCAGGTCGTAGGGGTCTCCCGCCCCGAACGCCTCCCGCACGTCCATGAAGCACGGAAGCCCGCTACTCGGAACCAGGGCCAGGGCGTCGATCCCCTCGTCCCGGCCCTGCTGGAGCGGCACGGTGGAGAGCAGGCCGAGCACGTCTAGGTACCGCGCGTAGCGGAGCGGCCCCGCGTCCCAGGGGTCCATTCCGATATCGAAGATCAGTTGAGCCACCACCTCCTTGGCCCGGGGATCCTGGCCCGCGATGGGCACGGTGGGGCGCACGCCGAGGAGCATGGGGCGGGCGAACAGGTAGGAACTGGGGATCGCTATCCGCACCACCCGGGCCTCGGGATGCCACGACTGGACGCGCTCGGCATTGGCGCTGTCTCCCACGATCTCGTGGTACCCGTCATCGGCGGTCCGCTTCTCCGGGGACGACATGTCCACCAGGACCTTCCCCTCCACGTTCCCCAGCGACTCCGAAACCGACTCCAGCGCCTCCTTGGGCACGGCGAGAATGATGATGTCCCCCCGAGCCGCGGCCTCCGACTGCGTGGCGGCGGACGCCGTGGGCCCGGATCGCTCCACCAACTCCCTGACGGACTCGCGATCGGGATTCCGGCTTCCGTAGACCACCGTGTATCCGAGCCGGGCCAGGGGCACCCCCAGCCCTGCGCCCACGTTCCCGGTCCCGATCATGGCGACCACGGGTCGATCCTGAGCCGCTACGAGATCCGGGAGCGAGACGGTCGAGAGAACGGCGGCGAGCATCAGCGGGACGGATGCGGCGAGGGGACGTGGGATTCGGGTGCGCATGGCTTTCGGGGCTCGAGGGCGGGAGGCGGGTCGAGAGCGGGGGATCCGCCGGGGTCCAGAATGCGGACGCAGCCGCGGGAGGGGCAAGCCGGCCACTCGCGTGTCGGACCATCCCTCGATTCGTGGCATCTCCTCATGAGGCGGGGGCCGCCGGGGGCGGTCTCCGTCTTCGTGTTTCGTGGCGTGGGCTCGCGAGCCCTCAGCTCACGATGAAGTCGAACCCCTCCTGGAGCAGGTTCATCTCCTCCCCATCCCACTTCCAGAGGTGGGCAGTCATCTGGCCGGCGAGCGGGCCCACGTAGGCCCCGGAATGATGGACCCACAGGGTGGCCGGGTCCTCGTCGCCCACGAGCTCCCGGTAGTGGTCCGCCTCGGCGGCGAACCCCAGGTAGCTGTCCTCCCCGCCTACGTAGCGGGACCACGGCTCGAAGTAGCTCATGAAGCTCACGTGCCACATGTACTCCGAGTCCGGAAAGCGCTGCTCCCAGGTCCGGTACCAGGGCTCGAGCAGGGGCAGGATCCCGCTCTCGGAGCCCCCCCCTAGGATCTCCTTGGCCGCAACCAGGCCGGGTCGGTCGGAGAGGAACAGCGGGACCGGGTCCGGACTCATATTCGAGAACTCGGAGACGAAGGCGCGAGTCCGCGCCACACCCTCGGCCCCGTCTGCAAAGAACTCGAGGAACTCCCCGCCCTGGATGCGGCACTGCCACTCCTCCACAGACGTGAGCGAGTCCCGGGACGGGACAGGGTTCCGAGCGAGCTCCTCGGACCAGGCGCCGCGGAGGCGGTGCTCCCAGTCGAAATCGAGGTTCTGGTCCATGGTTGCGTCATCTCCGATGTCAGCGTTCCGAGAGAAGATGGGCCTGGGCACTGACAACCGCACGGGTGGGCGTCCCCGGAGCCATGAAGTTGCAAACCTCCCATCGCCCCGCATCTTGGCAGGGTAACCTGACCGGGCCGCGTTCCCCCTTGCACGGGAGTTGGAAAGAGAGATGCTCCGCACTGTCCTACTCCGGCTCGCCGTGCTCCTCCTGCTGCTCCTGTCCGCCTGCGTGAGTGAACACGATGCGACCGAATCCATCACCGTCACCGCCGACGACCCGGTGGATTACCTCTCCGCCGATAGCAGCAACGTCAATGAGCCCATGGTGGTGGAGCATCCGGACGGGACCCTGTTCGTATGCGGCTACGGCGGCAGGGGAGGCCCCCGGCTCTACCAGAGCCAGGATGCTGGACAGTCCTGGGACCGTGTGGACATCGGCACGGCTGAGGACGGTGCGGTCGGGAACTCCGATTGCGATCTGGCCGTGGGACCGGAGGGGACGGTCTACCTGACCAAGATGCTGCACTCACAGGGCGTCGGGGGTCTGGGGGTCGCGATCGCAGCGCGCCCGGCGGACGAGAATCGATGGTTCTGGACCACGATCTCAGAGGAACTGGGTTCGGACCGCCCCTGGGTCGAGGTGGGCCCCGACGGCACGGCCCACCTGGTCTGGAACCGGGGGCAGCAGAGAGACTCGACGGCCGAGCGCGGGGTCTTGTACACGAGGAGCAAGGACGAGGGCCGCACGTGGGCTCCGCCGAAGCTGATCTACCCGTACGGGGCCTCGAGTCACCTGGCCGTGGGCCCGAACGGGGAGCTGGCGTTACGCATCATCCCACACATCTGGGAACGCCGTCCCCGGAACTTCGAGGGGGACTTCGTGGCGATCAGCCTGGACGGCGGGGACACCTGGGACCTCAAGGCGCCACCGCGGATTCACAACTGGGAAGCGGACGCCTACTTCGAAGAAGTCCCCCGGTGGGTGGAGCCCCTCGCGTGGGACGACCAGAGCACCCTCTATCACCTGTGGAGCGAGATCACGTCCCTGCACCTGGCGCGCTCCACCGACCACGGAACCACGTGGACGATCACCGAGCTCGTCGCCTCCGCCGACACCCTCTACTTCCCCTACCTTACGGCCCGGGGCACAGGCGAGATCGCAGCGGTCTGGCACAGCGGACAGGGAATGGACCTGAAGGTGCAGGTGGCGGTCGCCCGCGTGGATCCGCATGACGGA
>JBDHCV010000064.1:0-7219 GCA_039591855.1 Gemmatimonadota bacterium
GGACGGCCTGAAGACCGGCGGGGGGCAGACCAAGGCGTTCCTGCGAAAGTGGGCGGAGCGCTACCTGCCCCGGGACCACCTGTACACCAAGAAGCGGGGCTTCGGCGTACCGGTGAGGGAGTGGTTGAGCGGAGGGGTCCTGGACGCCCTGGAGGGGAAGCTGTTGGCGAGCGCCGCGGTGGCCGAGTGGTTCGACACCGACCGCCTACCCGCCCTGATCGGGTATCAGAGGCGCACCGGGCGGGCCGCACGGGAGGTGTTCTGCCTGACCCAGTTCGCCATCTGGCACCGGTTGTTCATCGAGGGCGGGGGTGGTGCGATACCCTCGGTAGACGAAGATCCTCTGGCCTGGATGGACTGAGCGCCTTCGCTGCCAGCGCCACGAGGACGGGAATACTCAGGACCAGAAACGCCACCTGGGTGACCGAGACGCTCGCCGTGGTGATGTCGTTCAATGCGATCAGATCGACGATCACGAGGACGATTGTCCCGATGACGTAGGCAGCCCTCTTCGGGTCCATGCTGTCAGCCTCCACTCACCTGTATTCCCACCGCGATGGCGTGGGAGACGCTCCCGGCCAGCACGAACAGATGCCAGATCGCGTGGGCGTATGGGATACGTTCGTTGTGATAGAAGTACGTACCTACAGTGTACGCCATCCCGCCAACGAAAAGCCAGACAAGTATGCTTGGGGAAAGTGCCCGGATCGTGGGCACGGCCGCCACGACGATCAGCCACCCCATGGCCAGGTAGATGGCTGTCGAGACCCTGGGAAACCGCCCGATCCAGAAGAGTTTGAACACGACGCCGGCCACCGCGAGCCCCCAGATCACCCCGAAGAGGCTCCATCCCCAGGCCCCCCGGAGGCCCAGGAGGGTGAACGGCGTATAGGTCCCGGCGATGAAGACGTAGATGGCGCAGTGGTCCACCAACCGGAGCCAGGATTTGAGCCGAGGATGCTGGACCGAATGGTAGAGGGTGGAGGCGCCGTACATCAGAATCAGCGACACCGCGAACACCCAAGCCCCGAGCACGGCCATGGCCCCGGCGCACGCCGCCACGACGAGGAGGAGCTTGGCGCCCACCAGTCCCCCGATGACCCCGGCGCCGTGCGTCACCGCGTTGGCGATCTCCTCCCGGGTCGTATACGGGCGGGACTTCACCCGGAAGACTCCTCAGGCTCGGGTCGCATCAAGAACACCAGGAGGAACAGGGCCACGGTCGCCAGGCCGAAGAGCCCGAAGAACGTCCAGCGAATGGCGTCCGATGTAGAGGAGGCGATGGGCTCGTCGGGATGGAAGAAGAGTCCCGCAGCCTGAAGAGACACCGAGGTGACCACGGCGAAACCCAGCCACGCCGTCCCAGCCACCCGCGGGGAGTCCATCCCCTGCGTCGTCCAACTCAGGATGGAGCCCAGGGCGATGATACCCGCCGAGGCCAGGAGCCGGGGCTCGACCCAGAGGATGCCGCCCCAACTGACGTGAGCCGAGGCGAGGCTCACTACGAAGCCCACGAAGAAGAGAACCAGCCCCGCCCCGCCCAGCGTCCGGGCCCAGCCAACCGGTATCCTGGACGGGGCCGCCACCCCGGCGGCGCCCATGAGTCCCGCCCCGTAGATGCCCATCAGTCCCGCCCAGGTGGCCGAGACATGGAGATAGACCAGGCGGATCCCGTCGCCGAGCTGGCGCTCCGCCGGAGCCAAGAGGGCCCATGCGACCATCGCGCCCCCGACGAGGAGGAGGGCAAAGAACGTTCGGCGGCGTGACATGAAGGTCGAGACTCGTGTGCGTTCAGGGGCCGGCGCCATCGGGGACGGGGGCAGTCTGCCCTTCCCCGGCGTCGGCCGCCACCCCCTCTTCGTCCTCGGGCGGATTCCATCCGCCCCCCAATGCGCGGTAGAGCTGCACCACCGAGGTATGGTGAAGCTGCAGGACCTCGGAGACCCGCAGCTCCGTCCCGAACACCGACCGCTGGAGGTCCAGGACCACCATGAGATCCACCAGCCCCTCGTCGTAAAGGACGTTGGCCACATCCAGCGCCCCCTGGGCGGCCGCGAGCTGTTCGGTGCGGACCTGGTACTCGTTCCGGTAGGTCTCCACGGCGACCAGCGCGTCCTCCACCTCCCGGAAGGCGTTGAGGACCGCCGTTTCGTACTGGTTCAGGGCCTGCTCGGCCCGGGCGATCTCCACGTCCACGGCGCTTTGGCGGCGGCCGGCGTCGAAGATGGCCCCGGCGACGTTGGCGCCCAGGTTCATGAAGAAGTTGTTTGAGCGGGCTTCGCCCAGCGCCGTGCTCTTCACGCCAAGGGCGCCCGTGAGCGACAGGGAGGGCCAGCGGGCGGCCTCCGCCACGCCGATGCGGGCCGTCTGTGCATGGAGGAGCCTCTCCGCGGCCAGCACGTCCGGACGGCGCTGGAGCAGCTCCGACGGAAGACCCGCGGGTACCACCGGGGGGAGGCCCTGATCCACGAGGGCGAGTCCACGCTCGATCTCCGACGGCAGATCTCCCAGCAGAAGGCTCAGGGCGTTCTCTGCCTGGGCGATGGAGCGATCGAGGATCTCCACGGTGGCCAGGGCGTCGGCCAGCTCGATCTGGGCGCGGTTCACATCGACTGGCCGCACCAACCCGCCCTCCACCCGGACCGTGATGATTTCCACGGCCTCCCGGCGCAGGCGCACGGTCTCCTCCGCGATGGCGAGGCGGGCATCCAGATCACGGAGGAGGAGGTAGGTACTGGCGATGTCGGCCACGAGGCCGATGGTGACGGTGCGGTAGGCCTCCTCCGTCGCCAGGAGAGACTGGGCCGCAGCCTCGTTGCTCCGCTCCACGCGGCCATAGAGGTCCACCTCGTAGCTGGCCCCGATCGCCGCCTTGAAGTTGTCGAAGGAGCTGACCGAGTCATCGGTCGGCGTGGCCTGATAGAATCCCGCGCCGACCAACGAGAGGCTCGGGTAGAGGTCGGCGCGGGCGATCCCCACCGCGGCCCGGGCCTCCGCGATCCTGGCCATGGCCTCGCGAAGTCCACGGTTGTTCTCCAGCCCGTCCTCGATCAGGCCTTGGAGGACCGGGTCCTCGTAGAGATCCCACCAAGCCGTGTTCGCGATGGACTCCCCTTCCCGCTCCTCGGCCCGATACTCCAGGGGCTCCGGAGCCGCGGGACGTTCATAGTCGGGCCCCACGGTACACGCAGCGACGGCCATGGCGCCGGCCGTCCACGCGACGACGAGGGCGGCCGCCCGACGGACTCCGGCCCTCATGCTTCCACTCTCCTGCCGCGGGTCAGTCGCTCCATGATGCCGAAGGCCACCACCACATAGACCACCGCGGTCATGATCTGAAGTACACGGATGTAGAGCTTCGCCCCCGCCTCCGCGTCCCCGGTCAGGGTCGGCCCCAGGACCACGAAGACGGTGGTGATCCCCCCGGCCATCAGCTTTCCCAATGCGGTCCCCGAGAAGATCAGCCGCCCCACCACCAGACCGGCCAGCGTGACGAGCAGGAGAAAGAACGGGTACGCGGGGACCCAGACGAGGACGTTGAAGACCAGTACCGCCACCAGACCACCCGCCAGGTTGGAAAGGATGAGCCCCTTTCCCGCCGCCCAGTGGCGGCCGAACGTGGGCTCCAAGCCGAGCAGGGCGGCGAAGATCAGCACCACGGCCAGGTCCACCAGGGAGAACAGGAGGAAGGCCACGTACAGGGGGTAGATCACGACCAGGCTGCGCATGGCCAGGGCCACCCGAATCCGGGTGGGAGGAGGCGGCGGCTTGGCGGCCTTTGCTGCTTTCACGCCGGCCTGAGAAGCCACGGTGGCACCGAGCTCCGGGGGGTCCGGGAAGAGTGCGGCGGACGCATAGACCATGGCCACGGCGAGCGCGGCTCCGAAGCTCAGCCCCTTCGCCACTCCTTCCGCCAGGGACTGCGAGACCGAACCGACGAGAGGGATCGCCATGACGCCGATCACGGCGAACACCACGATGATGGGATTCGCCCCACCCGCCTTGGCATAGAAGAGCCGGAACAGGATCAGACCCACGAGAAGGAGGTGGACCAGGGGGTACCTGAGCGTGGGGAGCAGCAAGGTTGAACTGAGCAGAAATGTCGCGGTCAGGATCCCGATGAAGGCAAGCCCGGCCCTGACGGGCATCACCTTGGGGAGGGAGAGCAGCTTGGCCGCCAGGACCGGGCTGATGAACGCCAGGGGCCAGGCATAGTAGAACGCGATTCCCGCCGAGAGGGTCATGCCGAACGCGAGTCGATAGACCTGGGCCGTGCGTCGACGGGTCTCCAAGTCCGGGGCGGGGCGGCTGCGCCGGCGGCGCCCCCTCAGCATCCGCCAGCCCGGAGCAGGGATCGCGTCAGCGGACATAGGACATGATGGTCAAGAACCGCATGACCAAGCGGCCCAGCGGGTTGAGCAGTCCTTCCCTTCCAGTGAAGGCCATGACGCTCACTTGGGCGCCCACCCGGAGCATCTCGGGGGGAACGTCCTGGCCCAGATCCACGATCACGGGAAATCGCTGGGGCTGTCGGAGCCACCCGGTGGTGGTGGAGACCTGGGGGAGTTCCCCCCTGGAGGTCGTCCCGCTTTGACGGACGCCGAAGCCAACGCTCCGAACCGAGCCCATGAAGATCCGACCCGGGACCACGTCGAGGAGGATGCGAACCGGCGTTCCCGGCTCCAGGAAGCCCAGGTTGTTCTCCTTCATGTCCGCTTGGATCCAGACGTCCGCGGTGGACACGAAGGTCATGAGGGGCTGACCCGCCCCCGCAAAGTGTCCGATGTCCAGTTGGAGGCTCTCGATGGCACCGCGAGAGGGCGCGCGGAGGGTGGTCTGGGCTAGGTTGAACTCGGCGCTTTCCAGGGCCGCGAAAGCCCCACGAACAGATGGATTCTCGAATCCCTCGGGCCCCAGCGCAGCCCGGGCCCGCTCGAGATCAGCCTCGCTCGCAGCCACGGCGGCCTCGGCCTGCTCGAGCGCTGCCGCCGCGTTGTCCCGATCCGCCTGAGCCAAGGCGCTCGCGTTCCGCCCTGCAATCTGTTCCAAGCGGTCGTACTGGATCCGGGCGATAGACTCCTGGGCCCGAGCCGCCGCGAGTCCAGCCGCAGCCGCCTCCACGCCGGCGCTGGAGACCCCCAGTTGCTGCAGCGCGTTGTCCAGGGAGGCCCGAGCCGACCGAACCGCGATCTGGTACTGGGTGGTGTCCAACTGGACCAGCACCTGGCCCGGCTCCACCACCTCGTGGAGGTGCACCGGAATGTCCGTTACGTAACCGGAAACCTGGGGGACGACGGGGACCGAGAAACCGCTCACCCGAGCCTGGTCGGAGAATGGCATGACCCGGTCGGCCCAGACGTACAGAAGGAAGAACACCACGCACAAGGCCAGCACCACCAGCGTCGCGATGCGCGCCGGATCCTGACTCCGGCCGGCGGCGGTCTGGTCCCCCCCCTCTTCTGCCGCCGGTGCCGCTTCCTTCCCCGGGTCCTGCGGCGCCTTGTCAGCCTCGGGGCCAGTCATGCGCCGGGCACCTCCGCGGGCGTCGCTTCGGCAAGGCTACCATCGTTCATCCAGATCACGACGATCTTGTAGCCGACACTGAGCACGATGGCACCCAGGAATAGGCCCATCATCCCCATGCTCACCATTCCCCCGATCGCTCCCAGGAGGACCACCGGCATGGGGACCACCGCGCCCCGGGCGAGGAAGACAGCCTTCAACGGCGTGTCGGAGGCGCTCGCCACGATACTGTAGATGGTGAAGACCAGCGCCCATACCATACTCAGGTTCCCCCAGGCCCAGATGATGGGGAGGATCATCAAGATGAGGGGTGGCAACTGGATGATGGCCAGGACCAGGACCCCGATGGTGAAGAGCCCGGCCGCCGGGACACCGGCGGCGAAGAGCCCGATGGCGCACAGGGCCGATTGGATCAGCGCCACGCCCAAGACGCCCCTCGCCACACTGCTGATGGTGACGCTGGCCATCCCGACCAGATCCTCTTCCCAGTCGCCCTGGATTCTCGCCATGAGAGCGCGGAGCATTCGAACCGACGGCTCCGCAAAGTTCAGGAGCACGGCGGCAATGATCAGGGCCAGGACGGTGGTGGCTACCATACCACCCACGCCCGCCAGGAAGCCCAGGAGCCAAGTCCCGAAGGCCTGCAGTTGGGGCTCCAACTGCACCGCGGCCTCTTGAATGTTGGTATTGGCCAGCGTCCAGGTTTCGTAGAACTGCTCCCCAACCGCCGGGATGTTCCGCACGCTCTCGGGAGGCGGGGGCACCGTGAGCGTCCCGGAGTCGATCCGCTCCTGAAGGTCTGCGATGCTCCCTACCAGGGATTGGCCCACCCTGTATGACGGGAACACGACAACGGCGATGCCAAGCAACGCGAAGGCCGTGGCGGCCAGCCCCCGCTTCCCCCCGAGCGTCGTCACCATGCGCTCGAAGCCCCCCTTGAAGGCCACGGCGAGGATGATGGCCCACATGACCGGAATGAGGAACGGCCGCAGAATCGTGAGGCACCAGAACAGCAGAAGAGCTGCCAGGGCCAGTCGCAACGCGACGTTGAGAGAGAGCTTGACGATCTGGTGTTCGGAGATCGTCGAGGTCGGCTGGTTCATGGGGCCTCCGGAAGGGGCAGACGCGATGGCGGCGGAATCGTGGGAATCGTCGGCCAAAGACAGCGGCTGGGCAAGGGCGAGCGGGCAAGGATACCCTGAACTTCCTGAGGGTTCCAAGGCCGGACCCAGGCCCGATACCGGCTCAGGTCGCTTCCCTGCCCCTGTTCTCCGGAGGAACGGTGCGGCCCACCACGATGGAGATGTTGTCGGTCCCACCCCCGTCCAGAGCGTCCTGGAGGAGCTGCTCCGAAACCTGCCGGGCGCTGGTCATGGCCGCCAGGCGCTCACTGATCCTCTCGTCGGGAACGTGTTTCGTGAGGCCGTCGCTGCACAGGAGGATCACCGTACCCCAGTCCCGCTCCATCCGGGTGACCACCGGGGCCGCCGTATCTCCGCCCATGGCGCTGGACAGGACTCCCGCCCATCGGCTGCGCACGGCCGTGGTCCGTGTCATGGCACCACTGTCCACGAGTTCTTGCGCCAGGGTCTGGTCCCGGCTGATCTGGGTCAGCTCTCCATCCCGGAATACGTAGCAGCGGGAATCCCCGATCTGGAGGAGATAGGCGTGGGGCCAGAGCCCGAGGAAGAGGGTC
>JBDHCV010000065.1:0-8976 GCA_039591855.1 Gemmatimonadota bacterium
GCGCCCAGGACGAGGACGAGGGCGAGGCCCCCGCCGAGGACGGCGAGGGATCGGAGGGTGCGGGAGGAGCTACGGGAGCGGGTCATGGACGGGACTCCTTGATGGCCTGGGATCTAAACACCCTGGGCGCGGAGGGAGGCGGAAACTGATTGTCGGACGGCGTTGTCATCCGCACGCTCACCCATCCCTCAACCCGGAACCAACGCCAGGCACACCCCCACCGGATCGCGAATCACGGCGTACGCGAACGCTCCGTCGCTCCCCTTCCTCGCCTCGACGACCTCCCCACCGTGCTCCTCCACCCGAGCCAGGCTCTGGGCGAGGTCCCCGACGGGAAGGTAGATCATCCACACGGCTGGAAGGCCCTGGTTCACTCCGCGCGCATGGCAGACGCCGGCCACGGCGTCTCCATCGGACGCGCATAGGGCGTAGTCCGCGTACTTCTCACCGGCATCCTCCATCTCGACGTCCTGCACGGACCAACCCACGACCGCCTGGTAGAAGTCCCGGGTCGCGGGTGCGTCGGGGACCGTGAGGTCGAGCCAGGCGATCCGTCCCATGGCGTCCGGCGATGACCCTTCGCCGATCGGGGGCATCGCCTCCGGGGGCACGACGGGGATGAGCCCGAAGGCGGCCCCGTTCGGATCGAGCAGTACGGCCCACTGACTGTGGCCGTGCTCGTCCTGCTGGTGCATGACCTCGCGCCCGCCCCGAGCCAGCGCGCGACCGACGCTGGCACCGACGTCGACGACCTGGATGTGCGGCATCCACTGGAGTGGGAGGTCGGCATACTCGGGCTTTCGCTCCCCGAGCCCGATGATCGGTATGCCCAGGTTGTTCATGAGGTCCTCGCGCCACAGAGGATTCTCCCCCGTGGTGAGGACGCGTGAGTAGAACGCCAGCTCTCGCTCGTGCTCGGGAACGGCGATGTCGGCGCTCATTACGTCACCGGCGCGTGGGGCAGGGGAGTCGGCCATGGCTTACGTCCTTGATCCTATCGAGAGCGACGCCGCGACTACTCGGCCTCGGGGAGCGGAGCGTTACTGCAGAACATGTTCGAAGCGGTCTTCCAGGCTCCGCCTCGCTTTTCCCAGGACATGAGAAAGCTCATGGTCTCGGTCGATTCGCCGTCGGGTGAGTCGAACGTCAGAGCGAACGTACCCCAGACCGTCGCCAGGTCGCCGGATTCGCTCACACGAACGCTGGTCACGTCGACGGTCATTCCGGTGAACGGGAGCTCGAAGAACTCTGCGAAGAGTGGGCGGATGCCCGCGGCGCCGACGACCGGGGGCGTATTCGGCGCGAGCCACACGGCATCCTCCCAGATCAGATCCATGACGGCATCCAGGTTCCTCGTCCGCTCGGCCTCGACCATTTCGGCGCAGACGCTTCGGACCTGCTCCGCCGATGGCGATGTGGTCATAGGAGTCATGGGGCAATCCCTCGTTGGAGTTGGAGATCCTCACTCAGGGCATTCCCGTCACTATGCGTCGGTTCATCCGCTAGGCCAAGCGATTTCACGGAACATCGCGAGGCCGTTCGGACGACCCGGATCGGCTGCGCCGCCTTCCGCCTCAGTCCTCCCGCCGCTCCACCCGGACCGCGGTCCCGTAGCAGATGACCTCGGTCACGCCGGACATCACCTCCGTCGCGTCATAGCGAATGCCGATGACCGCGTCCGCACCGGCGACGTCCGCCTGGACCAGCATCGTATCGAAGGCCTGCTGGCGAGTTCGTTCCGCCAGCTCCGTGAAGAGGGATATGTTGCCGCCGAACAGCGTCTGGATGCCCGCGCCGAAGGTACCGAACACCGACCGGGATCGAACGACGACGCCGCGCACCACACCCAGGTTCGCCACGATTCGGTATTCCGACAGCTCGAAGGCCGTCGTGGTCATGTTGTACGGTACGTCGGCCGCCTGGGATCGGATGATGGCAGTCATGGCTCACGGGCTCCGTGGGGGACGTTCGGGTCGACTCGTCAGTTTCGGGCCGGGGAGGGGGGTGGCGCCAGGACGCCTCGCAGGCGCACGGATGCGTACTAAGACGACGGGAGACTCCCAGTCCATCAGGACACCCTCGGAGCCGGACCGGATCATCTGGTCCTGGGCGGGGGTCAACGGGTCCAGAGTGATCATCATCGAGCCCCCCACGTCATCGATCCTACCGGGCAGGAGTCCGCGAGACACGAGGGAACGGAACGCCGCCGCACTCGGCCCCCATCCGATCAGTCGGTCACCCTCCAGTTTGACACGGACCCAGGCCCAGTTCGGTGACTCGTCAGACGGGAAATTCGCGAACAGCCAGTCCCCCGACCGCCGGACCGTCGCCTCGGCCGTTTCGAGCTCGTGAGGCGGTGTCGCGGAGCGACCGGTCTGCTCAAGGACCGAGACGGTGAGCTTGCCGGCGATTTCGTCCGTGACCGTGATCGCGACCACACCCTCGTCGCCTAGCCAGAGACCGTCCCAGTCCTCCGGAGAGAGGGTCGCGGGCTCCAGTCCCATGGGCACCGTGCTCTCGACTCTGTCGCACGCCGGCAGTACCACCGCGGCCATCGCCACGATCATCCAGTTCCCATGCCTCATGGGGTCTCCTCTGCGGATGGTTCAGGCGGGGCGCAGACCCCGCCCAGGCGTGCGGCTCAAGTGGCCAGGCTAGGATCGACCTCACCTTGTCCGCAAGGATCGACTGCGGGGTACCGCTCCCGGGTCTCCCCTCAACCCTCACCTCGTAAACGGATGGACCGTGAGCAGACAGGCGTCGTCCCACCGCATCTGGCATTCGGCCGTGCTGCCCGCGGGCAGGATGCTCCACAGGATCAGCTCGTAGGTGACGCCCGGCTCCAGGGCCTCCGGGTTCGGGATCTCGATGAGCCCGTCGGGGACCACACCGTAGGTCACGGGAGGCGAAATGATATTGGCTGTGGCCGGCTGATCCCAGCCCGCCTCGTCGGACATGATCCCCCATTTGTCGTGCCCCCCCTCCTCCACCAGGACGAGGGCGACGGGGCACGCCGGCTCCCAGTCGAGGACAGGGGATAACCCGCTCGAGACGAATGCCGTGACGCTGGTCAGCTCCGGATCGCAGACGATCGGTTCCGGTTGCGCGGGATCGTCGCTGCAGCCGTGAAGCGAGAGGAGAGCGGCGAGTGCGACGAGGTGGCGGGAATGGGTTCTCATGATCTTCGTGCTCCTTGGATGGAGGGATCACCACGTTCCTGCACGATAGGGAGCAGGTCCGCTCACGCTCATACGTCAGCGGGCGTACTCATGAGGGTTTGACTACGTAGGGGACCGCACGGGCTCTGGAGCCCCTCCCCTATCCCACCGTCTCGTACATCCGCACCGCCCAGGACAGCTGGTGAAGCAGGTTCCCGACAGCGAAGACCGCGTGGAACGGCGCGTTGGTGGTTCGGATCGCGATGAGAGCGAGGGTGATTCTGATCCCTTTGACCACCATGTACTCGGGGCCGAGGCCGGCGAAGTACTCCTCGCCCTTGAGCAGCGTGTCGCCGATATCGATGAACTGAAAGACGATGAAGAGGCCGAAGAACCAGGCGCGCCGAGAATAGAAGTAGCCCTTGAACCCGTCGTAGCCGTCGAGGCTCTGGGGGAAGAGCATGGCGCAGAGGAGGTAGACCGCCACCGCGTAGAAGATGACGAAGACGTAGACCTGGAAGGTCCACAGGTCGAGGAGCTCCAGGCGGAACTCCCACCACCACCAGAACACCGCCAACATGAACATGTAGAACACCCAGACCAGGTGGACCCAGTAGGGCCGACCTTGTTCGGGGTGCTGGATGAGGCGGGCGATTCCCTGGAGGAGGTGGGTGATCCCCAGGCCGACGATGATCGACGTGAGGACCGCGACGTACTCGAACATGCCCATGCGTCAGGGACCTCCTGGTGATGAAACCTGCTTGTTCTCAACCGGCCTCGGGCCGGAGGATGCGAAGCCGCAAGACGTGGGGAACACCGATCTCGTCCTCCCACGATCCGTAGATGAACTCATGCCGGAAGACGAACGGACGAAACCGATACGGCAGGGTCACCGTTCCGAGAAACCGCCCCTCGCCGTCGAACACGTCCCAGTCCGGGCCGGGCACCATTCCCCAAGCCGTCGGGACCACGGAACCGGGAAGCTCGGGATCGCCCTCGGAGAAAGCGAGTGTAGGAGTCACCGGCCCTCCCACCCACAAGGTTCCGTCCGGCCCGGCTCGCACTTCTGCCACGGGCGGAAGAAGGTCCGGGAAGCACATCCGGCCCGACATGGCCCGAGCCTGCTCCGGTGCGACGCCGTTTTGACGGAACCGGTTCTCGACGGCCCGCCGGACCAGGTCCTGGTCACCGCGGGGAAGCCCTCGAGGTTCGAAGGACCTCCTTACGATCCGGCGGAGGACGCCGTCCTGGTAGGTACGGACGCTGTACTCCAGCGTGCTCGCGACGTGGAGCTCGCCTTGCGGGCTCAGGTCCCACGCGACCTGCTCCGCGTAGACCGCCAGGCCGTCGCATTCGCCGGGAGTCGCCGGCGGTCGCCGGCTTGCCGGGACCGGCACCATCGCGAGTGTGTCCTGGGACCTGAGGTCGGGACTGAACACGACGATGGGATCTTCCAAAGCCTGGCCGATCAGGGTGCCGGGATCGACGAAGGTGTAGTACTTCCTCACCTGCATGGCGACGCGGTCGCCGTTCACTCTCCAGCGGAACTGGTTCGAACCGGCGGGCTCGGCGAAAGGCCTCGTGCTCGAGTGAGATCCGCCGGGGTCATAGCGGTGCAGTCCACGGGGTGGGTCTGCGACAACCAGGGTATCCCCAGCTCCGACCGCCACCATGTTGGGGGCTCGACCCAACTCTCCGGGCCCATCTCCCGGCCGCCCGATGCTTCGGAGGAAGATCCCCTCTTCGGAGAAGACGCTCACCTTCCGGGCCTGCTGATCGAGGACGTAGACGTCGCCGGCCTCGGATACGTCCACCCCCGCGATGAATCCGAAGATGTACTCCGGGTCACCATCGCCTTGGCCGATGCGGAGTTCCTCCGTCACCGACCATCCCTCGCCAGGGCCCCACAGACCCATCTCGGGGTTCGATACGATTCGCACTCCCGCACTATCCGTGACCTCACCAGCCCACTCCACTTGCCCCTCGCCGCATCCTGCCACCACCAGGAGCGCTAGAAGCGGGAACACACGCGGCGGGCTCGTCATTCGCCGACCCCTCAGGTCACCGGAGGGGAACTCCCACCGACCCGTCTCGATCCCGAGATCGCCGGCGGGTCTAGCGGTCATTGCCCAGCAGGTACTGATCGAACCATTGGACGATCTCGGCCTGGTAGGCATCCACCGGGCGCCAGCCGTGCCCTTCGCCCCGGGCCACGATCAGCTTGTGCGGAACGCCCACCTCGCGGAGCCGCTGAGCGAGCAGCTCCGACTGCTGGATCGGCACCAGCTCGTCCAGGTCACCGTGGAACAGCAACGTCGGGGGGTGATCCGCGCCGGCGTGCGTCAGTGGTGAGTTCCGGCGGAAGATCTCCTCCTGGGCCTCCGGATCGACGACTCGCTCGAAGCGGTTCGTTTCGGGGTCCCAGCGGTGGAAGTCGAACGGGGCGGACAACCGGACCCGCCCTTGCGAGAGAAAGTGCTGGAGGATGGTCGTGTTCGGTTCGCCGAAATTGAGCAGGTCTACGCTGGGGGAGTATGCCACGACAGCCTGCACTCGGGAGGACTCCCGGTCCACCGGATCGTCGGCTTCCGGGTCGGCCGGTGCCGGTGCGGCTGCCGTGAACAGGCTCACGTGCCCACCGGACGAGTAGGCGATGATTCCGAGACGCTGAGGGTCCACGCCGAAGCGGTCGGCATGATGCCGAACGAAGCGTACGGCTCGGGGAAGGTCTCCGCGGAGGTCGTCGACCGTGTATTTCGGCTGGCTGCTATGGGCGACGGCGAAGACCGTGTACCCGGCGTTCAGAAGGTTCTGTGCATCGGTCCTGTCGGCTGCCTGATGAGACCACATGGGACTGGACTGCATCCCTCCGGCCATCACCAGGATCACGCCTCCAGCGTTCCGACCTGATTCGGGGGTGAACACGTCCATGACCAGGGCCATTCCGTCCTTGTAGCCATACACCACATCCCTCTGGTGGTCGGATTGGAAGGCACTGGCTCCGGTCGGATACAGGAGCGCCAGCGAGCAGGCGATGGCGATCCCCAGAACCCGCAATAACCTGTTCATGTCCTCCCTCCCGGGAGCCCGATGGTTGGCCGCCGCACGACCCTATCCCCCGCGCAGTTCCGCGAGCACGTCCTCTGAGAACGGATTCTCCCCGGCACGCAGCGCCTCGACCCAACCCTGCCGCTGCGCTCTCCTCGGGTTGCTCGGGGGGACGCGCTCGATGAAGAACTCGAAGTCCTCGATCGCGCCTTCGAAGTCGCCGAGGAGGGCGCGCACGAGGCCCCGGCTGTCCCGATACTCGCGGTGATCGGGGTTGAGCTCGACGGCCCGGTCGCAGGCGTGGACCACCCGCTCCGGCTGGTTCCACAGGCCGCCCTGCCAGCAGACCCAGTTCCAGTGACCCGCCTCGATCTCCACGCTCGGGTGCATCCGCGGAGCCGCCTCCAGGGCGTCGAGGGCATCCTCGATGCGGCCCTCGGTGGCGGCGCGCATGCCCTCCTCGAGTCGCTCTCGGGCCGCGAACATCGGCTCCATCGCGGCGACCCGCAGTTCCATGGCGGCGGCCTGCTCCTCCGTCAGCAGGTGCTCGTTGAACCATCGGTAGCTCGCCAGGGCATCGTTCGCTCCGTGGTCGCCCCCCGGCACGCGGATGAGCCGGGTCGTGACGCCCTGCGCCTGGAGCGCGGCGAACAGGAACTCCGACTGCTCGTAGGGAACCGTCATGTCGGCGTCACCGTGCACGAGCAGGATCGGCGGATCGTCCGGGGACGCGTACGTGACCGGCGAGGCTTCCCGGAACCTCGGGTTCCCGGGACGGACCGGCACACCCATGAACGAGACGAGTTGCCCGATGCCCCCTCGGTTCGGGAAGCGACCGAGGTCGGTGGGGGCCGCGCGTGCGACCACGGCCTGGAGCTTCGAGCTCTCCCGCTCCACCGGGTCGTTCGCGTCGGGCCGGCCTTCGCCATCCATGGTGGCCAGCATGCTCACCAGGTGCGCGCCGGAGGATCCGCCCCAGCCTCCGAGGCGATCGGGGTCGATTCCCCAGCGTTCGGCGTGATGGCGGATGAAGCGCGCGGCCCGCTGGGCGTCGTGCACGGGCGCCGGATAACGGAACATCGGGGTCCCGCGCACGTTGAGCACGAAGACCGTGTAGCCGAGCTCGAGGACCTCCGGGGGCACGCCGCGATTCTTGAGCTGGCCCATTCCGTAGGGCTCGTAGGCCTCTCCTGCCTGCCAGCCGCTTCCCCAGATCCACACGAGCCCGACCCCATTCGGCTCCGCGGGGTGGTGGACGTCCATCAGAAGTGCCGCGCCCCCCACGATCCCGTAGACCACGTTCCGCTCGATGTCGCCCGCGGGCTCCTGCGCCGCCAGAGGGGCCAGACCGCTCGAGGGGATCAGTGCCAGTGCGACGATCAGCGTCGTGGACGCCAGGAATCTCCTGCTCGACCTGCTTCTCATGGGGCCCTCCTCCTCGGACACGCGAACGCTACGCGCCGGTGCGAATCACCGGGTCAGACTAGCGTCGTCCGCATCCTTGCCGCCAGGCTCGCCGGACTACGAACCGGCCTGCCTCACCGCAGCCGCTTCAACCGTCCGGTGTAGGTCGTACCGTAGAGCGTCTCCGTCACCAACAGATCCTCGCCGTCCCATTCGAATTCGAAGGTGAACTCCGCGCCTTCGGCCATGCTCATCGGCCATAGCGCCACCATGGGATGGTTGATGATGGTCGAGCCCCGGATCTCGTAGGTGCCCGAGTTGGAGGTATAGGGGATCCAGACCCCGGCGGCCTGCTCGGGGGTCAGGCTCTGGCGGGTGGCCCCCTCGGGCGGCATGGGGCGGGGCGCCATCCCGCCCACGCCGGCGATGCTGTAGTACCCTTCGGTCATGATCCATAGGTTCGGCTGCTTCTGCTCCGCGCCGATCTTCCAGGGGCCTTCGGCGGTCTCCCCCCAGATCTCCACGAACGTCCAGACGCCCTCCGGACTCTGCTGCGCCTCCACCGGAACGGCGAGCGCCATCGCGAGCACCGCGGCCAGAATGACTCCACGGATCTGCATTCTCCACCTCCTCCTACGTGGGTGAGTCTTTGCTCTTCGATTCGCGGCGGGAGTGTGATCTATGACCTACGCTAGCCTCCGTCCTCCTCCCCATCGCCGGGCCCGGGATCCGGCTCGGGGACCGGATCGGGCATCGGCCCCGGCCCAGCCCCCGGCTCCACCAGCGGCCCCAGTCCCAGGGCGTCCCGCAGTCCCTTCCCGACCTTCCCCAGCTGCTCCCCCGTCCCCGTCACCACGCCCTTCACCGCCCGTCCTGTCCCGCTGACCGCCCCGGTGGCGGCTTTTCCCAGCCCACGCCCCAGTGCCGAGGAGACCTTCGCGGCCCCCGACACCACGATCCCGCCCAGCAGACCCCCTGCCTGGACGATGGCCGTCTTGCGCAGGGTCCGGCGGTTGGGGCGGGTCCAGGCCCGGCTGTACTCGATGGCGATCACGCCCACCCGGAGGGTCATGAAGGCGTTGGCGGTGCCCGAGAGCACGGAGTTCACGAAGATCCCCGAGGCCACCTGGAGCCCCGGGACCAGCCCGGCCGCGGATCCCATGACTGCGGACAGCGCGGGCTCCATGGCTTCGGCGATCTCGGCGTCGTCGATCTCGCTGGTGATGAACGCCGTGGCCATGACGTTGGAGTACAGGTAGGTCATCTCCCCCAGGGCGGGCCGCTGGGAGTAGATCCGGGCCACGTCCCAGATGAGCCGGGCCTGGAGTCCCAGGACCACCAGGGCGTCCAGCGCCCCGTTCTGGGA
>JBDHCV010000066.1:0-7276 GCA_039591855.1 Gemmatimonadota bacterium
CGAAGAACGCGTCGGGCACCAGCATGGTCATGTCCTGGTTTCCGCTCCCACCCTCGAGGCGGTAGTTGAGCAGGACCCACTGGTCTGAGTACGGCGTAGGCAGGCAGTCGGCACCCCCCGGGTTCACGTCACCGTCCAGGGCCCAGATCATCTTCGTGCCTTCGGTCGCGGTCGGCGCACCCTGACCGAAGTTACAATCCTGGATCACAGCGGGACTGCTTTGGGGGATCAGCGAGTCCGTAGAGAGGTAGAGGTAGATCTCGTCCAGCGAGAGTCCCGGTACCGATCCGGACTGGTTGATATCCAGGTTGAACTCCCGGTACAGGACGCCGTCGACCTCGATGACCGGCAGCGCGTTCAGCGGAAGGCTCACGGTGTGGTTCGGGTCCGTGTTCTCGTCGAACTGGACGGGACGGAAACTCGTGTTGTAGCCCTCCTCCAGTGGGTCGTTCGTGGCGATCCGCACGATGGGGCCGAAGACCCCGGTTCCGGCCGACGTCGGACCCGAGCCCTGGAAGAAGATGGCATCGTTGGGGAGGGGACTCGGAGTTGCACCCGCTCCGAGCGAAATCGCTCCGGACGGGAGCCAACAATCATTCGCGTATGCGGTGAGGTCACAGGTTCCGGTGGTTGAGCCGTCGCCGATGATCTGATTCGCTTGGCTGAGGAGCGGATCCACTGGCTGTGGCTCGTCCGTACACCCGGCATAAGCCAGGGCGACCAGTCCGAGCACACACCATCGAGTAAACGATTTGGTATTCATGGGTACCTCGACTTTTGCCTTCGTGTCCTAGTGGATGAGAGCCCGCCCCGATTGGGACGGGTAACAGATCTGACATGGGGTGCGTGCAGCGGACTCCCATGAAGAGACGACGAGCCCCGCGGCGGCTTCGTGCTGGGGCGGTCCACCATCGCCTGCCCTCCTTTCTGCTGCTAAAGAAGAAGCAGCGGCCCCACCGAATCGGAGGGGCTGCGCTATCCTGACAATCCCTATCATTGATGAGAGTTAACGTCCCGCCGTTATTCGATCGTTATCCGGCATCGTCGGAACTGGCCTTGGTGGAAAACCGCCTGTAGAGAAGGCCGCCCGGATCCAAGGCGCTCTTTGAGCCGAGGGGAGTGAGGGGGCTCGGCAGCAGTTGCTGCTGCAGGACTTACGGAGAGATTCCCCGGCAACCAGATTCTTTCGCTCCCAGACATTGAAGCCGGTGTGGGCAGGCGCCGTGTCGGGACCGCGGCTGACGCCGGTGTGGTATTGGCCCGCCGGTACCGGACATAGCCGAGCACTGGTCCATCGTGCGTCCGCACGATGGTCGAGTTGGATCTCCCCTCCCACCGGCTTGGTTACCGCAGGGCGGCGGCGGACTCCCGGACCGCCCCGTTGAAGGCCCACCCGACCCTCCCTGCGACGACCTGACGTCCTGGGACCGCGCGGAGATGTTCCAGGCGGAATGGGTTGGTGGCGCGGAGAGGGGGACCTGTTTCAAGCTCGCAGACCAGCGTACCTTAAGTCTTGCTAACCAAGAGTTCCGCCGTATATCTGATTTAGCCTCCCGCCTGACGTGGCTTCCCGCCGGCCAGTTTTTCTACTTCTGCGCGGGAGGCATGATGAGACGCGCTGCTGTACTCCCCCTCCTTCTGTTCGCTCTTGCCTGCAGCGACACCCCTGTCGAGATCGACTCCTCCGACCTGGTGCTCTCCAGGGCAGGAGCGACCTCGCAGATCCTTTACACCGTCGGCTCCCCCAGCCCGGGCGGCCTGTGGACGACCGACCTTTACTGGATGGATCTGAACGGGAACAAGCCGAAACGGTTGACCACCAACCCCGGCATCGACCAGATGGCCGACTGGTCTCCGTCGGGTGACATGATCGTGTTCACCCGGACCACGAGCGCCACGGCGAATTTGCGCACGGCCGAGCTCTACCTCATGACGGTGGCCAGCGACGGGACCCCCGGGACTCCCAAGAAGCTCACCGTCACGGAGACCCCCGGGGCGGACGTCTATCCGGCCTGGTCCCCGGACGGGACCATGATCGCCTTCCGGTGCGGCAACCGGAGCGACATATGCTATACCACGGTGGTCCTCCTGCCCGATGGAACGCCGGTTTCACCCCCAGGGATCCCCCTCACGAGCGACCCCGGGAGCGGGCACTTCTATCTCGATACGACGCCCACGTGGTCGGCCGACAGCAAGGAGATCATGTTTGCGAGGATATGCATCGACTTTCCGCACTCCACGACCAAGTGCCTGGCGAATCAGGCGAACCAGCAGCGCGATCTGTGGAAGGTGGATCTGTCGGGGAAGGAGACGCGGGTGACGGCCACGCCGAACATCAACGAAGACAATCCCTCCTGGAATCCCAAGAACAAGCGGGAGATCGTCTACAACAGGATCAGCTGGTACATGCAGGGAGGCGTCGAGTACGAGTCCAACGACATCTACCTTGATACCATCCCGGCGACCCTTCCCATCACCAATTCCGGGACCCAGCTGACCAAGTCCGGAATGGACGACTATCCCTGGTGGACGCCGGCCGGGGACAAGGTCCTCTACATGAGGGAGAAGGACGGGAAGTTCGACGTGTTCCGGATGCCCTCTGACGGTTCCAGGCACAAGAACCTGACGGACACTCCGGGCCTCCAGGAGCTCTTTCCGCGGATGCGACCCGATAAGGTCTCGGTCAAGAAATAGGCGTCGGACCGCACCGAGCTCCGGCCCTGGATCGCCACCCGCCCCCAGTGACACCCGGCTGTTTGACAAGGTAGGGTTGGGTTGGTAAAACAACGCCCTAGCGTAACCGCCCAATCGAGCAGTTCGCTACCTGGTTTCCCCCGCCTGGCTCTGTCTATGCGGAGTCCGATTCAATCCTCATTTCTTGAGGCTACAGGAGAGCATCATGACCCACCGTATCCGTACCACCGCCATGGCGTTGGCCATCGCAGGTCTGGCCGCCGCGGCCGCCACCGTCGAGGCCCAGGTGGTCCCGGCCAACGTCCGAGTACACGCCGAGATCGAAGCGATCGACCAGGACACCCGGACGCTCACCCTGCGCGGACCCCTTGGCAATCTCTTTGTGCGCCGCGTCCCGGCCGACATGCCTGGCTTCAGCACACGCTACGTCGGAGAAGGGGTCACGGTCACGTTCCTGAGCGAGATCGCCTTGCACCTGCGCAAGCCCGGCGCAGCGCTCCCCGACCTCTCCCAGATCACCGTGCCGGTTGGAGTCCCGACCATCATGCGAGTGATGGAGACCGAGATCACCCAGATCGATGCGACGGAGTCCGCCGTGTCAGTGAAGGGCGCGGGCACCTGGGATTACGAGGCCACCTTCCGCGTTCCCACGGGGCTGTCGTTGGGTGACTTCGCCGTGGGTGACCGTATCGACGTCGCCTACGTCTTCCCCGAGATCGTTTCGGTGGAGAACCAGTAACGACGCGAAGAGGTGCTGCGGGGCCGTTGACCGCTCCTCGGGACGAGTCCCGGAACCGCAGGTTCGCGACGTGAAGGAACAGGAGAGGGGTGGGTCGGCGCATGCCGGCCCACCCTTCGTCCGCCACAGCCATGACCCAAGGCGGGATTGCTCCCCTCGAACCGGGTCCGCAACTTGATCGCAGACCGATGCGGAGGGTGACTCTTTAGTGGCGATCGAGATCCGGACCCTGGGTGGTCTCCACGTACTGGTGGACGGCGAGGAGGACCCCAGGCTTTCCGCGCAGCCCGCCAGGGCGGCGCTCCTCGTCTTCCTTTCCGTGGAGGGTGACGTCTCGCGGGACCAGGTCCAGGCTCTGCTCTGGAGCCGGCTTCCTCCCGACCGCGCCCGGCACTCCCTGAATCAGGCCCTCCATCTCCTGCGCAGAGAGCTGGGCGAGGACTGGGTCGTCTCGGAGGGGAACCGCCTGCGGGTCTCGGAGCGCGTACTCGTCGATGCCCGGGAGTTCGAGGCGCGAGCGGCGGGGCCCTCGCCTGCGGAGGCCCTTCCCCTGTACCAGGGCCATTTCCTGGAGGGATGGCATCCCCCGGGCGATCCGGAGTTCGAGCATTGGGCGGATCGGGCGCGCCTCCGATTCTCCCGTCTCCACCGGGACCTCCGACGCAGGCGGCTTGCCTCGCTGCGGGCCCCGGACGATGCGGAGACTGCCCTCCAGGTCGCTCGGGAGTGGGTCGGGCTCGATCCCTCCGAGGACGAGGCTCAGCACGCCCTCATCGAGTCGCTGGCCCGGTGCGGGCATCGGTCCGAGGCGCTGGAGGCCTACGAGGTGTACGAGACGGCTCTCGAGCGAGACGATCTCAGCCCGCTGGGTCACACCGTGGCCATGGTGCGGAGGATTCGAGCCGGCGAGGGCCTGCCCGCCCCCGTGGACTTCCCCGCCCCCGATCCGAACCGCGTCCTGGCCTACCCCCTGGAGAATCGGACCGGGGACCCGTCTCTCGGCGTGATCGGGCGGATGACGGCGGATTGGGTCACCCAGGGACTGGCTCGCTTGGACTTCCTGGAGGTCGTGCCCCCCGGCGAAATCATGCCGGGCGGCGGGGCTGAAGAGGTGGACTGGAAGACCCCCGAGGCCTCGGACCTCGCCCGGCGCCTCGCCAGGGAAACCCGGACCGGGACGCTGGTGACCGGCGCCTATTATCTGAACGGCGGCGAGCTGGAGTTCAACCTCCAGGTGATGGAGGGGCCCGAGTGGAATCTCCTTCAGACCCTGGGCCCGATCCGCGGCTCACCGGAGGACCCGGTGGCTGCGGTGGACGTGATTCGCGAGCGGGTGATGGTGGCCGTGGCCACGCACCGCGACCGGAGCTTGGAGGGGATCTTTACCCGGTCCGAGCTCGCGCCCTCCTACCCCGCCTACCTGGCCTTCGTGGAGGGGTTCTGGAAGGTGGTCCAGGGGGACCTGCGGGGTGCCACCGCGGACTTGCTCCGTGCGAACGAGCTTTCCCCCGATTTCGTCAGCCCACTGATCCCGGCGGGTTTCGGCTTCATTCTGGGTTGGGGAGACTTCGCTAAGGCCGACTCGGTCGCACGGGTGGCGGAGGCGTCCAAGCATCGACTTCCGCGTTACGATCGACTCCGCCTGGAGCTCCTGCGCGCCGTTCTCGACGGAGACCACCACCGAGCCTATCGAGCCGCGAAGGAGGCGAGCGCGATCCTGCCCGGAGGTAGCGCGCACTACGCCTCTTCAGAAAAGGCCCTGCACGTGAACCGGCCCGGGGAAACACTGGAGATTCTGGCCGCCTTCGGTCTGAAGCGAGACGGCATCCGGGGTTTCCCTCGCCTCTGGGACACGCTGACCCAGGCCCATCATCTGGTGGAGGACCATCACACGGAGTTGCGTGAGGCGAGACGGGGGCGACGTGGGGTCCCCGACCTCATCGACATGACATGGGTCGAGGTCCGGGCGCTCGCCTCCCTCGGCCGGGTGCCCGAACTCCTCGGGGTCCTGGACGAGTGCTTGGGCCAGAGATGGACCGACTCCGCCAACCCGGGCCGGGTCATGGTGGGGGCGGTAGAGGAGCTGCAGGTCCACGGCTTCGAGACCCGGACGGCGAAGGTCCTCGAGCGATTCCACACCTGGCACGACGCCTTGTCGCCGGGCGAACGCTCTCGAGCCGATCTTCGCTTCGATCTCGGGCGGGCCCTCTGCGCGGAGCAGCGATTCGCCGAGGCCCGAGAAGTCTTCGCCGAGCTCCTGAGGGAGACACCGGACCACCCGGAGTCCATGCGCTTCCTGGGGACGACCGCGGCCCGCATGGGGGACTGCGACACCGCCGCGCACTGGTCCCGGACCTTGGCCGAGCTCCCATCGGACTATCTGTATGGGCGACACGCGTTGGGCCGGGCCGCCATCGCAGCGCGGATCGGCGACGCGGAGGGGGCCCTCTCCCTCCTCCAACAAGCCGTCTCCCAGGGCCTCATCTTCGGCACGGCGCTCCACGCCGATCCGGACCTGTACGTCTTGAGGGATGTCCCGGGCTACCGGGAATTCATGCGTCCCCGAGGCTGACCGGCACGCGAGGCCCCCTCCTGTGACCGTCGTGTGACCACGCCTCCTAATACTTATGGCGAGGGGCGGGGTCCGCCCAGCCCCTGAGCGACACCCGGTGACTCACACAAAGGGGGGCACGATGAGGCCCGTTGCAGCACTCCCCCTCCCGCTGGTCGTCTTCGCCTGCTTCATGGGAACTCCGACCGAGATCGATCCCGACGCCGAGAGGGAGGTGTTCACGGAGATCCGGTTGTTATGGGGTTCCGGTTGGCTCAACTCTTTGGGCCAATCCCTGGCGGTCCAAGCCACGCCCCTGAATCAGTGGGGATTCCCCTTCACAGGGGGAACCGTGGAACTGGAATGGACATCCAGTGATCCGGACGTGGCCGTGGTAGCGGGCGACGGCAGAGATGGGCTCGTCACCTCCGTCGGAAACGGGGTGGCCACCATCCTCGTCCGCTCCGGCGATGTCTCGCGGGAGTTCGAAGTGATGGTTCTTCAGCTGCCATACCGGGTGACCGTCACACCCTCGATCGCTCAACTCTTCCTGGACCCGCCCTACCACCTGACCGGTCCCCCGGTTCAGCTTGTCGCAACGGTCACCGACCGCGAGGGCCAGCCTTGCGACCGCTCAATCTGCAATGTGACCTGGTCTTCCGGTGACCCTGGAATCGCCGGGATCGATACCGCGGGAGTGGCGTGGCCCCGGGCGTCGGGCAGCACCGAGATCCACGTGGTCGTCAG
Organism: Gemmatimonadota bacterium; assembly: GCA_039591855.1. Lineage (GTDB taxonomy): Bacteria > Gemmatimonadota > Gemmatimonadetes > Longimicrobiales > Gaopeijiaceae > JBDHCV01. The sequence continues at coordinate 6,732 of JBDHCV010000066.1, forward strand.
CGGCCCGTGTCCGTTTGGGTATTGCAGCTCGGACCTCGCGGACACCGTCTCCGTGAACGTGTCGCCCCGCCAGGAGGTCGGCTCCGACCCCCTCTGCCCATGAAGGGGACCACGGAGGGTCTCCTGCTGGGGATGGACCTCCCTCCACCGGATCGGTGTCCTCCGCAAAGGCCCATGCTCGCGACCTACCGGGGGATGGGAAACGCGACCCACATGGGTCGGATCACGGCGGAGGGGACCGAGTGCCTCTTCATGGACCCGTCCGACCCGAGCACCGCGAGTTCGGGGGAGGGCCGATTCGTCCTGACCGCCGCAAACGGGGACCAGCTCCACGTCACCTACGACCAGACGGTCATCTCCTTCGAGCCGCCGCCCTCTCCCTGGGTCCTCTGGACCACGGCGGTGGAGGCCGCCGGGGGCACGGGCCGGTTCGAGGACGCGGAACTGGAGGGCGTCGTCTGGTGGGGAGGGGTGAACCTCCTGACCTCCGAGACCTGGTCGCGACTCGACGGGAAGATCAGGCTTCGCTGAGCAGGGTCCAGCGA
>JBDHCV010000067.1:0-6369 GCA_039591855.1 Gemmatimonadota bacterium
AACGACCTGAGAAAGGTCCTGGCGTACAGCCTGAACAACCAGTTGGGGTTCATGGTGGTGGGGATCGGAATCGGCACCGAAATGGCGCTGAACGGCACGGCTGCCCACGCCTTCAGCCACATCATCTACAAGGGCCTGCTCTTCATGGCCATGGGCGCCATCCTGCAGCAGGTCGGGACCGTGAAGGGTTCGGAACTGGGGGGCGTCTACAAGTCCATGCCCTGGTCGGCGGGCTTCTGTATCATCGGCGCCGCATCCATCTCCGCCTTCCCGTTGTTCAGCGGCTTCGTGTCCAAGTCCCTGGTGATGAGCGCCTCGGCGGACAACCACTACACGGTGGTCTACCTGATCATGCTCTTCGCTTCCGCGGGCGTGGTGGAGCACGCCGGAGTCAAGATTCCCTATTTCGGATTCTTCGGGCCGGATAAGGGCATCCGGGTGAAGGAAGCCCCGCTGAACATGCTCCTGGCCATGGGCCTTGCCGCACTCCTCTGTGTGGTGATCGGGGTCTTCCCTCGGCCGCTCTACGACATCCTGCCCTTCCCGGTGGATTACCAGCCCTACACCTTCGATCACGTGATCACCCAGCTCCAGTTGTTGATGTGGGCGATTCTGGGCGTGGCGGTGTTGAAGTGGTACAAGGTCTATCCGCCGGAACTCCGCTCGGTGAACCTGGACATCGACGTGCTGTACCGGAGGGCGCTGCCGGCCGTATGGAGCGGTGCGCTCCGGGTGGGGGAGAGAGCGTGGGGAGGGCTCGCGGCCCGTGTGACCCGGCAGCTCACGATCACCTGGGAGACCATCTTCCGCTACCACGGCCCCCATGGAATCCTGGCCAGGACCTGGCCGGCCGGGAGTATGGCGCTGTGGGTGGCCATCCTGCTGGCCGCGGTCCTCGTGGTCTACTACCTGTAGGAGCGCTCGGGTCCTCGGGTTCCCGAATCGACCTCCGAAGGGAGGGCCGCTCTACCAGTTGGACTGGGCGCCGTCGATCACCCTCTGCACCAGCAGCTCGATGGCCTCCGCCCGCCCGGTCTCCTCCGAGTCCACGCCTTCCGTGTAGGCGGCCTGACCGACCAGCCTCGGGTCATCCCAGAGGATGACGTTGTCACGCACGTCGAGGATCTCCACGCGAACGGCGATCTGGACCTCCCTCTGGAGAACCTGGGCCCGGTCGGTGCCCTCTGGGGTCCGGTAGAGGGGCGCCCCCAGGGTGTAGCTCATGATGGTGCCTCGAACCACAGCGTCGGCGCTGGACTCCGCGCCGATGCGGATTCCCAAGGCCCGAGGCAGTTCGGCCTGGAGGGCGGTGAAGATCTCCGTGGTCAACTCGAAGCGAGCGGTTTCGTTGTCGAAGGGAACCACGGCGATGGTGCGCACGTGGTCAGGGAACCCCTGACCTGCGCTGAAGCTGTAGTTGCACCCTGTGCTCGCCAGCGCGGCCAGGGTGGCCATGGCGACCACGAATCCCGTCCTGCGTCCTCCCGGGGACTCAGCCACGTGGCATCCAGATACCGGGAGAAAACGGTTCCGCATCTTCGATTCGCTCCAGTGTGGTGGAAAGCTCTCGGGCTTCCCTCATGAGCCGATACCGGGCCGCCGCCGGCACCCTTCCCTCCGGCGTCCATTCCAGCCGGACCTCCTCCTCCACGGAGTCATTTACACGCAACTCCACCTGCTCGATCCGCTCCCCCCGCACCAGGAAGTGCATGCGCCGCCCGTCCGGCAGCTCGTAGCGCAGGAGGGTGCCGTCGTCACGGGCGTTCGCGCCGATGAGCTCCGCTCCGTCTCCGGGGCGGAACACCCCGAGGGTCGCCCAGAACAAGGGTGCGGGGGGGAGTGGCACGTCCACGGCGGCCGGGGGGATCCGCAAGTCACCCGCCACGAGCGCGGCCTGGGCGGCGCCCTCGCCACGATCCGTGAAGAGATCCAACCGGGCTTTGTAGGGGTCCTCCATCCGGATCACTCCGTCCCCGGAGAAGCGCAGGGTGGGCTCCTGAAGTCTCCACTGGAACAGGAGCCGGGAGGAGCCGGTGGGCCTGGTCGCCTCCTCGAGGTGGGCGGCGATCTGCGCCCCATCGATCTCGGGGCCAACCGGTTCCAGGGATCGGGAGCCGGAGCACCCGGCCAGGGCCGACGCCATCAGCAACGCCGCCACCAACGTCCCATGCCCTTCCCCAGCCCGGGCAGCCCGCCGCCACGACCCCGGCGAACTCGGCGCTCCCGGGGGACGATGGGCCCGGATCGCGGCACAGGGCCTCCGGCAGGACTTCAGGCTGTTTCCAGGTCTCATTGCCGCGGCATCGAGCATGGGGGAAGTGATGGCAGGCCTTGAAGCTAAGGGATCTCGGGGGTGGAACGGAACTCCCGTCAGGGATAGTTTCGGAGGCCATGCAAGCCAAACCAGTCCACGTCGCCAGCGACGTCCACCTGACCCCGTCCTCGACCGATCGGGAGCGGCCCTTCCTGCAGTGGCTGAGGTGGGCGGCTTCCAATTCCTCCCGGATCGTCCTGAACGGGGACATCTTCGATTTCTGGTACGAATACGGGTCCGTGGTGCCTCGTGGCTACACCCGCCTGCTCGGTCTGCTGGCGGAAATCGTGGACTCGGGCATCCCCGTGGATTTCATGGGTGGCAATCACGACTGGTGGGCCGGCACCTATTTCACCGAGGAGTTGGGGATCCGCGTGATGAAGGAGCCCACGCGGCTTCAGCTGGCCGGGTGGGAGACGCTCCTGGCCCACGGGGACGGATTGGGGACCGGGGACCTGGGCTACCGGGGGCTCAAGCTGGTCTTCCGCGGTCGCGTGACCCAGTGGGCCTTCCGCCGCCTCCATCCCGACCTCGGGGCGTGGATCGCGAGACGGGTTTCCAAGACCGACTTTCGATCCGGTGAGCCGAGCGAAGGAAAGGTCGGCCGGGCCCGATTCCTGGAGTCGTGGGCCAGGGAGCGACTGGCGGCGGACGAGTCTTTGCGCCTGGTCGTCCTGGGCCACACCCACATCCCCGTTCTGAAGGAGGTCCACCCGGGCCGCTGGTACGCCAACGCGGGAGACTGGATCCACCAGCACACCTTCCTTCGGATCCCGGAGGGAGGGCCACCCGGCATATTCAGGTGGACGGACGGTCAGACCATCAGCCTCCCGGCCCCTGAACTCCAAGGCTGATTCCTACCTCCACCCGTCCGTCCAGCCCTACCGGGCGGGCCTCGATCCCCAGCGGCGCCGGGAAATCGGATAGGTGGGCCGAAACGAACGCGTCGGCCCCGCCGAGAAGGACCATGAAGACCGTCCAGGCGATCCAGTCCTCCATCTGCTGCTCCCGGACCTCTACCAGCGCCCCCGTCTCCTGCACCCTCGGGTCCTGATCCACCAGGTCGGCGATGGAGTCGGGATCCATCCCGTCCCGGATCAGATCCGCCTCCACTTCCCGTCGCTTGAGGGCGTCGGCCTCCGTCGCGGCCGTCACCCGGACCTGGGTCTTGAACAGCATGTAACTGTTGAATACCGCGGACCCGAAATAGAAGCCGCCCCGGGTGGGGGACCCGGTGACCAAGTGTCCCCATCCGGGGACGAGAATGGAACGAAAAAACGCACCGCCGGGGGAGACGCCGGAGGCCGAGTCCGCCGGGATCGGGCTGGGGCTGGCGGGGGGTACGGCCGGAGCGGCTTCCTGGCCTGAGAGCGGCGCCCCGACAAGGGACCCGAACACCAGAGCCCCGAGCAGGGTTCGCCGGAGTCCGTGGGTCCGCCGTGGCCGGTGCAGCGATGGGGAGAAGAGGCTCACCGTCGGTCGCCTCCCTGCCCCGGCGCGGGTCCGATCACCCGGAGGGCTCCGGGTACCACCGTGATCTCCAGACAACGGGTGGTCGCGGCCGACACCTCACCGTCCATTTCGAAGTTGAGGGGCTCCGGTCCCGGGCCGGTGATCCGGACGTCGGTGATCCGCTCCATGTGGATCTCGGCCTCCCGGCCGTGGGACCCCCGAAGGACGCGGGGAAGATAGCGAGCCACCTTCATCGCCGAGAGGGGTTCGACCACGAACAGATCCAGGTGCCCATCATGGGCGGAGGCGGTGGGCGACAGCAGGAATCCCCCGCCGATGGAAGGGCCAACCGTGACCGCGGAGATGAGCGCGGGCCCCACGAAACGATCGGACCCGTCCACCTCCACGCGGAGATGGAGCGGCTTGAAGCGCACCAGGGCCGAAAGGGCCCCGGCCACGTATTGGGTGAGGCCGGAGAGGCGCGCGAACCTGGCCCGCTGCTGGAGCACCGCCACGTCCAAGCCGACGCCGAGGAGATTCACGAACCAGGCCTCGCCGTCGTCCCATCGGGCATGGCCTACCTCGAAGCGCCTCTCGGCACCCGAGGCCAAGACCTCCAGGGCGCTCTCAACCTTCCGGGGAGCCCCCACCATCCTGAAGAAGTCGTTCCCGGTTCCCACCGGCACGACCGCCAGGGCGGGTCCAACGCCGGGGGGCGCACCCCCGAGGATCCCGTTGGCGACCTCGTGGATGGTGCCATCCCCGCCCACGGCGAGGATCCGCTCCACGCCGGCGAGAGCGGACTCTCTCGCCAGTTCGGATCCGTGACCGGGACGCTCGGTCTGCAGAAGCTCGAAGGCGATCCCCAGCCGGTCCAGGTGTGCCTCCACCCTCGGCCTCACTCGCGCACCCCGACCTCCGCTGGACGCGGGGTTCAGGATGACGGTGAGGGGCGGTGGGGACTGGGCCATGGACTATCCTCGGCGGAAGCCAGCCGCGCCGCCCGCGATTGCCGGGCGGCGGGGCCGAAGTATTTGGCGGGAGCGTGTGGGAATCGAACCCACCCACCCGGTTATCAGCCGGGCGAAAACGGTTTTGAAGACCGCAGAGGCCACCAGACCTCATCCGCCCCCGAAGTTCTCTATGTTTCTGCTGCCGCACCTTACTGGCTGTCAGCGAGCAAGGCGAGCGTCCTCATGCTCTTGCGCGGACGGCGGCAGTTCCTTGCCAGGCATCAGCTACTTTCGATTCTCCTCGATGGTAGCAAGGACCCCCCGGGCGAGGTCTTCGTATATATCGGCAATCGACAGTTCGTTGACCAGGCTCTGCATCCAGAGATTCAAGCTCCTCGCCACTTCAGGATCGACTAGCTTCCCCGCAACACTCCCAGCCGTCCGCTCGTCCACTTCCACGCGACAGCCGAGAGGGGGATCCGAGAGTCCACACCCCTTGGAATCCAGCGCATTCATCACTTCACGAATCAGCTCCTGGAGTCCAACAGGGATTCGGCCTCGAACGGAGTTGTAGTACGCTGCATTGTGACTCGCCCGGAGTTCAGCAGGTCGGCCATAAGAATAGCGTCGGTAGAAGCTGACCACCGCAGTCCGAATCTCCGGGTCGGTGATCACTCCGAGCCCTCCAGTTGAGAGGAGCTCCATATACGTATGGTCCACCAACTCTATCGTGGCGTTCGACCGCGAAGCCTGATAGGCCGACCCGATGATGCCTACGGCGTCGGCGTCGCCCCCCTCCCCACTCACGTACGGAAGAACCGCGAGGCCGTGCGCCATGACCTGTCGCACTTCGGTCCTCGCCTCTTCGAACTCAGCCAACTGGGTCTCAAGGTCGTCCACAAGTCGATCAAGGAACGACTCCTCAAGCCGGCGGTCCATGGCTGACTCCCGCCACGAATCTGCCGCTAGCGCGAGTGTGACGCCAAGCACGATCAAGGCCAATTGGCCGAACGCACTTAGCGCACGTTGGCCGAAACGGTCGGACCGGCCTGGAGCTTCGTGGACGCTCATCTTGCCCCAGTTTCAAGGAGCCTGCAGTTGATGCCTAGCGGCTATGCGATTCTACTGCGCGGCCAACATGCACGTTGAGCGCCGGGCGCGCGACACTTGAGTCAGGTGCGATGGCGGCTACGGCGCCTGTGGCAAGGAATCCGGGCAAAAAACAAACGCCCTCGAGAAGTTCGCTTCCGGGGGCGATTCCACCGGTTTTCAGTTCGGACAAGCTGTGTCTCATTTGTCTCGTCTTGCCAAAATGGCGCCAAATAGGTTTGTCCGGGTTGTCTCGTTTTGGGGGAAAGTTCGGACAAGCGGGACAGGAAACCCTTTGTTTTGTCTCGTTTGTCCCGTCTAGCAGTAGTTCGGGTAAGTTTAGAAGCCCGCTGGTTATCTGGACCCCTGATCCGGTGTCCTAGTCGCCCCTCCTGAGCACGGGGGCGACACGAGGAGGAGCGCTCTCAGGGCCGAGTCATTCGGCACTGGCGGGTGGCGTCCCCCCTGAGGGGCGGTCTAGACTGCGGGATCTCTTGAAGAAGTGGGCAAGGGGCTGGCGGATAGCGCTGGCTGACCCGCTTCGTCCTCGGAGTCACGGAG
>JBDHCV010000068.1:0-6472 GCA_039591855.1 Gemmatimonadota bacterium
GGAGGCCGCCGGGGGCACGGGCCGGTTCGAGGACGCGGAACTGGAGGGCGTCGTCTGGTGGGGAGGGGTGCACCTCCTGACCTCCGAGACCTGGTCGCGACTCGACGGGAAGATCAGGCTTCGCTGAGCAGGGGCCAGCGATCCGTCACCCCTCCCCCGCCCCGGCGCCCGCCGCCAGGTCCTGGTCGGCCACGGAGCGGACGTAGTGCCTCAGCGCGAGCAGTTCCTCGTCGGTGAGATCCGGGAACCGGGGCATCCCCAGCGCCGCCCGCTGCCCTTCCCGTACCACGTCCGCGAACATCCCAGCGTCCAGGACGACACCCGATGCCCGAAGATCCGGTGCCATCCCCGCCGACTGAACCCCGGGCCCGTGGCAACCGGCGCAATACCCGAACACCGCCGCGCCGGCTCCCGCCAGATCGGGATCGACTTCGAATCCTGGCGCTTCGATGGGGATCACCGGCCCCCGGGGCGCCTGCGCCGGCAGGGACGCTGTCCCTTCCAGCGAGAAGGCCACCAGACGGCGCGTCTGGGCCCCGTAGTTCCAACCCACCGGTGGCGCGAGTCCAGCCCCTCCGCCCCCCCATCCCACGAGGAGCGCCAGGTACTGCCGCCCATCGATGGAGTAGGTGATGGGGGGCGCCGAAATCCCGAGACCCAGGTCGAAGCGCCAGAGCTCGTTCCCCGTGGCCGCTTCGTAGGCCACCAGGTGCCCCGACTCGCGGCCCTGGAAGACAAGATCCCCGGCCGTGGTCAGTGTCCCGGCGTTCCAGAGACCCTCCATGACCACCTCCCAGACCTGCTCCTGAGTCACCGGATCCCAGGCCTGCAGCGTTCCCACCACGCCGTCCTCCCGGGAACTCCCGACGAACTCCCAGTCCACGCCGGTCCCGCCCACCCACGCCTCCATCTGGTAGGCGTCGAGATCGTAGCCTTCGTCGTTGAAGCGGAAGTTCATGTGCATGGTGGGGATGTAGGCCAGCCCCGCGTCGGGGTTGAAGGACATGGCGTGCCAGCTGTGGGCGCCGTAGGGCCCGGGCGTCACGAACGCCTCCCCGTCTTCGTACCGAGAACCCTCGACCTCCACCGGGCGGCCGGTCTCCGGATCGACGTGGCTCGCCCAGGTGACCGCCGCGAACGCCTCGGCCGAGATGAACTCGCCGTTCGTGCGATCCAGCACGTAGAAGAAGCCGTTCTTGGGGGCGTGCATGATCACCTTGCGGAGCTCTCCCTCGATCTCGAGGTCGGCGAGGACGATGTCCATGTTGGAGTTGAAATCCCAGGTCTCGCCGGGCGAATCCTGGTAGTGCCACAGGTAGGTGCCGTCGTCGGGGTCGAGCGCCACGATGGAGGAGAGGAAGAGATTGTCGCCTCCCTCGGGGCTACGGATCTTGCGGTTCCAGGGAGAGCCGTTCCCCGTCCCGATGTAGAGCTGGTCGAGCTCGGCGTCGTAGGTGAAGCCGTGCCAGGCGTTGCCGCCCCCGCCGTGCCGCCACCATTCCCCCGTCCAGGTCTCCGCGGCCATCTCCATGGCCTCGTTCTCGAAGCCGTCGGCCGGGTTGCCGGGCACGATCCAGAAGCGCCACGCCTGCTCGCCGGTCTCCGCGTCGTAGGCCGTCACGTACCCGCGGGAGGGATGGCTCTCGGTACCGCCGTTCCCCACCAGCACCTTCCCCTTGAAGACCTTGGGCGCGCCGGTGATGTAGAGGGGCAGCTCGGGATCCACGGTGAGGACCTGCCACACCTCGGCGCCCGTGGCCCGATCGAGGGCGATCAGCCGGCCGTCCCACGTCGCCGCGTAGACCTTGTCTCCCCAGAGGCCGATGCCACGGTTGTGCTCCCACCCCGCACGCATGCGCGTCGCGTGCTGCGCCACCTGGGGATCGTACTCCCAGAGGAGCTCACCCGTGGCCCCGTCCACCGCCCGGACCCGGTTCATGCTGCCGACGAAGTAGACCGTGCCGTCCGCCACCAACGGCGTGGAGACCAGCCCCCGGTCCTCGGGGAGGTCCAGGTACCAGTCGACCCCGAGGTCGGCGACGTTGGAGGCGTCGATTTGGTCGAGGGGGCTGAAGCGCTGTTCGCTGTAGGTCCGTCCGTAGGCGAGCCAGTCCGCATTCTCCAACTCGTCCGCCAGCGCGGCGTCGTCGATGGTGCGCGGGGACTCCGGGGACGCGCAGGCCGCGAGCGCCCCCAGAGCTCCACCGAGGATCAGAGTACGCAGCAGCACGGGGGAAAGCGGGACCTTCATGGCGGGCCTCCTGCCGGCGGAATGAACGGGAAGGAGACATTCTCGGACCGAACCGGGCCGGAGCGCCAGAGTGACGTGCGTCACGGACTCGGGGAGTGCCCCACCCGTTCTCACCGCGTCGCCGCGCTTCCCAGTCCTGCGCATAAGCTTCAGGAACATTCATTGGTCCGTCGGCGACCCCTCACCCAAGCTTGAAACAAACGCAACTCATTGGCGCCCACCGCCTACTCTCTCCCAGAGGTCCCATGAAGCCGCGTCGGGTCGTTGCCGCAGTTTCCCTCGTGACTCTGCTCGGTTGCCAGTCGTTTCAGAGCTTCACCCCCGGGCCACCCCCTCCCGATCTGGACGCCAAAGAAGTCCGCGTGCATTCCCTCGACGGCTCCCGGGCCGTGCTCGACTCTCCACGGCGCGAGGGCACCCGACTCATCGGGACCACCGACGGTTCCCACCGTGAGATCGCCCTGGATTCAATCGCCGGCTTCGAAGTGAAGAAGGTGAGCGTCCCGCGGACCGCCCTCTTGGTGGGAGGGATCGTCCTGATGGTCTACTCGGGGCTCTACGTGATCGGCTGCTACGCCTCCGTGGAAAACTGCTGACGACGGGAGGGTTGTCAGCTACACGATTCTCGGTTGACACACCGATCCCATGTTCGCCCAAGGTCGGAAGCAATCCGGCCTAAGCACGGAAATCCGCGCACCACGCCACAACGGAGGCCGTGGACATGTGGACCAAAAGCCTCACCGGGCTGTCGGCCGGTCTCCTTCTCAGCGCCTGCTATAGCACTGAATGGGCGACCCTCCCGCACCCGAAGGAGATCGAGCCGGGGGCCCGCGTCCGAGTGACCACGGAGCGGGAGCAGGTGCAACTGCGTGAGGCTTTCATCATGGATGACTCCGTTCTCGTCGGTACCGAGATGAAGAGCTCCATCCGCCCGATTCGATCCATTCCGTTTTCAGCGATTCAACGGCTGGAAATGGAAGGAGAGGCTCGGTTCGACCTCGGCAGAACCTTGTTGTTCCCCGGTATCGCGTATGTCGCGACCGCTCTCGTCTTGAGCCTTCCCTGGATCGTCTCGCTCTAGTCTCGATCACCCTCTAGGTAGCTGAAGGCCGGACGCCCGAACGCGCCACATCCAACTCCAGGGAGGTGAATGATGAAGACCCCCCCACGATTCGTCGCGATGCTCTGTCTCTTCACGCTCGTTGGGTGCCAGACGTTCCAGGACTATACCGTCGGCCCACCTCCCCCCGAGCTGGAGGCCCAGACGGTCCGGGTCCACACGCTCGACGGGTCGCAGCCGGTCCTGGAATCTCCGCGGCTCGAAGGTGGACAGCTGGTTGGCGAAATGGAAGGTGCCCCACGGTTGATCGCCCTGGACTCGATCACGGCCTGGGAGGTGAGAAAGAACAGTGCGGGGAGGACCGCGCTGCTCGTCGCGGGGATCACGGCGATCGTCTGGTACTCCTTCAAGCTGCTCGCCTGTGCGGCGTCCGCGGATTCGAGTGGGGCCGACACATGGTGCGACTTCCCCTAGTCGCCGGTTACGTGCTCCGTTGAAACGCTTTCTAGCAAGAATGAACTGGAGGCACCATGCACGCCCGACAATGCATCGCCGCCCTCTGTCTCGTCGCGCCCCTGGCGCTGGGAATGGTACTGGGTGGGTGCGACACCTCTGCACCTCTGTATGTGGATGAGGGCGAGCCGACGGGGGTCCTGGAGCCGACGGAGGTTTCTGGGGAACTACGGTTTGCAGCCGTTGGAGCCGGCTACCTGCACACCTGCGCCACGACCGTCCAGGGTAAGGTGTACTGCTGGGGCCGGAACGAATACGGAGAGACCGGAGACTTCGAGGGCCTGGAGCGGTGCTCCTGGAGTGGCCACGAGGACGACCCCGGCACTCCTTGTTCCGGGGAGCCCCGGCCCATCACCGACGCCCCGCCTCTGCCGGTGCTGGGTGGCGGAAGCAGGCATGCCTGCGGGCTCGATGCGGAACACCAGGCCTGGTGCTGGGGATTCGGGTTGGGAGGGCAGCTGGGCGACGGAACCAACACCTCCCGGACCTCCGCGGCTCCCGTGGCGGGGACGTTCGACCTGGTACAGTTGGCGCTGGCCACCGAGAGCACTGGAAGCTGCGCCCTGGACGCGGATGGGAATCTCTACTGCTGGGGGCCGCTCTACCGACTTGCCATGGGGGCCACCGGCCTCGACACGCCGACCCAGCTCTTCGCCCAGCAATCGTTTGAAGCGGTGGACCTGTCGCAGCTCAACGCGTGCGGCCTGACGCAAGGTGCGGCGTGGTGCTGGGGGAGCAACTGGTACGGCCAACTGGGGATCGGGGGCGCCACGGGGCAAGATGGTGGGTTGGAGGGTAGCGACACTCCCCTGGAGGTGTCGGGCGGCCACGTCTTTACTCAGGTCGCCGTATCCCTCTCCCACGTCTGCGCTCTCCGAATCGACGGAGCCGTCTATTGCTGGGGTTCTGATCCGACGGGGACCGGCAGCTACGCTACAGAGCCGGTTGCGGTGGGCGGACCGGCCTTCGTGAATCTCGAGGCCGGGGGCCACCACACGTGCGGACTGACGGGCACCGGGGAGGCGTGGTGCTGGGGTGTGAATGCCTACGGTGAGCTGGGAGACGGTACTCAAGACGATCGACCCGGCCCCACACCCGTACGGGCGCCCACCGGTGTGGTGTTCGAGAGGCTATCCCTCGGTGGCGCTCATACCTGCGGGCTCGCTACCGATGGACGGCTCTTCTGCTGGGGATACAACGAGTTCGGCCAGGTCGGTCAGCCCCCCGAGTGAGCTGTTGCCTGGCCCTGGGCCGCCTAGCTCTGGCAGTCCGGATCGGTGAACCGGATGGCCTCGGCTTTGAGCGGCGCCGGCGCTTGCGAGGGGGACGCCATCGGCGGGGTACGGGTGACCTCGATGACGCCCCGGTTGGGACTCCGTCGACGGTCGTCCACTGCGACCTCGAGAAGGGCGTCCCCACCCAGCTCTCGAGCGGCCCTCTTGAGGTCCGCCAGGACGCTCGATTCCGTGGCCAAGTGATTGTGTGGCTGGGCGCTGACCTCCCCCAGCTCCAGATACGGACACTGGGGCGCCGACTCGAACACCGGGATGGGATGGCCGTCGGGGCGAGGCGGGAACTCTGGGTCGGAGGTGGCCCCGCCCGAGGAAGCGCAGCCGAAGAGCAGGAGGGCCATCCCCGGGCTGAGTCTGAGTGCATTTCGCATGGTGGCCTCCCTTGCGGCGGTTCGAGGTCGATGCGGCCGTGTCGGGTCGGGTCGGTCACGGCATGGCGGATACCCTACGCTAGGGCGGGGTCGCCGGGTCCGCACGCTAACTTTCCTTCATTCGCGGGCACTCTTTCCTCCCCGCCGATACGTAGCCTCCGCTGGCCCCGTACGTATGCTGACGGACGGCTTCGTCCGCCTCGACCAAGCATGATGGAGTTGCAGGCTGATCGAACCCTTGCACCGAGGACACCATGAGAGCACGACGCACCATGGCCACACTTTGCCTCGCCGCGCTGCTCCCGAGCTGCGTCAGCTTCCAGCCGTACGAGGGCGATGGCGCACCCATCGGAGAGAAGACGGTCCGGGTCACGCAGACTTCCGGGGAGCGCATCGTATTGGAGAGCCCCTGGGTTGATGAGAACGGGGAGTTCGCCGGCTCGGTTCACGGGAATGGGGCCCAGCGGTGGGTCCAATGGTGGGTCCGGATTCCCATGGATAGCATCGCGGGGTTCGAAGTGCTGCCGCAGCCGGACGGTCCCACACGGGTGGTCCTCACCATCCTCTCCACTCCGCAAGCGGACCCGGTGGTGGCAGATCTGTTGACGTGCCTGGTGGTAGCGGTAGCGCCGTTCACGCGGGGCTGCTGATGGCCGCCCTCGTTGGGGCGATCGCCCATGCGATCTCGGAGGGTGGACTGCACAGTGAACACTGCCGATGCAGTCCGTACTCCTGCACCGGAGGCACCATGACCGCCCGGCGATTCACCGCGACCCTCTTCCTCACCACCCTCCTCCCGGCCTGTGCGACTGCCTCGGGGACAGGGTCTTCCTCGACCTGGTCGCCGCCTGCGTCCTCGCCTCCAAGCGCGGGTGCGAAGATCGTGAGGGTGGGGTTGATGGGGGGCGGCCAACAGCTCCTCACGCGCCCCCGAGTAGAGGGAAGCAACTACGTCGGATGGGCGGACGGCGTCCGGGGCGGGCAG
>JBDHCV010000069.1:0-6199 GCA_039591855.1 Gemmatimonadota bacterium
CCCGGCAGCGTCCACGCCAGGGAACCGATCGAGGGCGGCGAGCACTCCGGGGTCCACCCGCAGCAGGGGCGTGTCCCGCTCCCCGGCCACGGCCAGAATCGGGACCTCCGGCAGCCCCTCACGAAGGGCCGAGATGCCGTCCGTTAGAGCGACCAGGGCTCCGGAGTCGGGATGCGGGTGGTCCAGGATGTCGCCGGCCATGATCACGAGATCGGGCTTCAGCGCGACGAGCTGGGTCACCGCCTTGAGGAATGCCTCCTCGACGTCCCTGGTCCGGGCGTTCCGCCCGTGGACCATCCGCTCATATGCGGCAAACCCCAGATGGATGTCCGCCAGGTGCGCGAGGATCACCCCGACTCCCCTTCCTCGATCGGGGAAGGCCCGAGTCGCGCGAGTCCCAGGGCCTCGACGAACGATGCGCCGGAGAGGAGGACCAGGCAAAGGAGCAGGAACGAAGGCGGGATGATCCGGGATCCCGCGAAGACACCGACCAGCAGCGAACCTCCGCCGCCCCCGAGGGCCGCAAGGGCGAACGGAGCCGCGGCGCGGCCGGTCCGATCTCTCGCCTCCCTGGACATCACAGCCAGCAGGGACCCACCGGCGTATGCCGGGAGGGCCCCCAGTACGGCCAGCCCAAGTCCCTGGCTGAGTCCCCGGGCCTCGCCCTCGCCCAGGAATCCCCAGCCGGCGGCATAGACCGCCGCCAGGATGTAGGCGAGGAATACGAAGAGCCAACGCCGTCGGAGGACGGGTACCACGGGCCCTTCCTCCTGCATCCCACTCCAGATTCCCACACCCAGGGATGCGAGAAGAACGGAGAGAATCAAGGAGAGGGCTCGGATCATCCCCTCCCCCGTATAGAGGAGAAGCCCAGCCGCCAGTTCCGACGAAGCCGCAAGGGAAATCCCCAAGAGCACTGGAGGGATCCCCAGCAGGGGGGAGGTGGTGCGCAGCGTCATCCTTGCACCCGTCCGTAGGCGCCCCGGAAATAGAGGAGAGGGGATCCCTCGGCCCCGTCCGCATCCTCCACGGCTCCGATGAGGAGGGTGTGGTCCCCTGCGCCGACGGTGTCAAACACCCTGCACACGATCCAACCCAGGACCCCCTCGAAGACCGGCAGGCCGTGGGGCCCGGCCCGCCAGTCCAGTCCATCCCAACGAGCAGCCCGATCCGCCGGAGACGCAAATCGGCGCGCAACCGATTCCTGCCGATCGGTCAGGATGTTGACGGCGAACGCTCCGGAGTCGATGAGTGGATCATGGGAATCGGCCCGCCGGTCGACGCATACGGAGACGAGGGGCGGATGAAGGGATACGGAGGAGAGGGAATTGGCCGTGAACCCGAAGGGGTCCCCATCCGAATCCAAGCCGGTCACGACGGTCACGCCCGTGGCGAACCGACCCATGACGCGACGGAAAACGAGGGGGTCCATCCCCGTGCCACCTTCAACGGAAGCTGCCAAATCTCCTCCGGAGCTTTAGAATTCATGCCCCCGACCCTCACCCTTACATCTGAGCGCATGAAGCGGAGCGGACTCTACTGGCTTGCCGTCCTCGGGATTGTAACCGGGGTAACCGGCTGCGACAACGTGACCTGGGGCGGAATGGACCTCCGCCTGGAAGGTCCCCCGGACCCTCCGCGAGACTCCACGGAGCTGGCGGCCCAACTGGCCGATTCGGTCCCGGCCATCGTGGTCCCACAGGGCCCGATCCTCTTCGCAGGGGAGCGCAACGAGTCTGCGGTGAGGCTATTCGCCGTCGCAGTAGAGGAGGACGGCGTGTGGCTCCCTGTCCCGGATGGCCAGCGGGAGCCCGAACTCATGGCCGCCTTCCTGGAGGAACGCCTGGCGCCAGGGTCCCGGTACACTCTCTTCAGCCAGGGGGTCCGGGTGGGGACCGCCATCCAGACCAATCCCGGCGAGGTCGTGGAGGGAGCATGCGGCTCGGTTCCCTCGGCGGGGGCCACGATGGAGCTCCTCCCGGCCGCGTCGGGCCTTACGCGGTTCCTCGCCCTGGCCGATCAAGACCTGGAATCCCGCCCCTATCGCCCCTACCGGCAGCTCGAGAGCACCTACGGCCAGCGTACCGGGAGTATCCAGGCGGCCAACACGGCGATCGTGACCGTGGACGCTCCGTGGCCTCCGTCGGTGCTGGAAACCCGCCGTGACCTTCAGATCAAGACCCTGGACGGTGTGGAAGAGCCGGCCCTCGCCGGGACGTTCCTGTACAGAGACCAGCTGGCGGTCGGTCCCGCGCCGGAGCAGGCCTACTCCCTCTTCTACACCGCGTTCCTGCGGGCCGGCGGAATCTATCGACCGGATTACCTCTGGTTCCGGCGCTATGGCGAGGGCGGTAAGGCGGCGCCCCGGCTCCACTCGAACCTGGATCTGGACGGGGACGGGAAGGACGAACTCCTCCTCGAGGTCTTCGGAGAGACCGATTGGTGGTTCCAGCTGGAGAGCTTCCGGGACGGGCAATGGGTCACGTTGTTCACCAGCCCCTGCGCGGGCGGTTCCAGTCCGGAGCAGGAGGGCGCCGGCGCGCCAGCGCCGTGAAGCCTGGGCTCTGGGCAACCCTGCTTCTCGTCGGGTCTTGCGGGGGCGACGTGGCCCCGGGGACGAGCCGGGCGGTCGAGTCCCCAGCTGAGGGCGAGGCCAGATCCCAATCCTGGTCCGCAGAGGCCCTCCGAGCCCGATTCCCCACGCCCCCCGGTCGGATCGTCAGCCTTGTGCCCAGCTTCTCCCAGACCCTTCTCGCTCTGGGGCTGAAGGAGAGCCTGGTCGGTCGGACGGACTTCGACACGCTCTCCGCCCTCTCCCGCCTACCGTCGGTGGGGACGGGTCTTCAGCCCTCCGTGGAGGCCGTCGTATCCCTGCAGCCCGACCTGGTCCTGGGCTTCGCCGGACCCTCGGATCCGGGAATCGCCTCCCGACTGGAGGACATGGGCATCGCCTTCGTCGGACTCAGGGCCGACGGGATCCAGGAGGTGTTCCAGGTCACGCGGCTTCTCGGCGCGCTGACACACCAGGACGCCAGAGCGGATTCTCTGGTCCTGCACATGACCCGGGCCCTGGACGATGTGCGACGGCGGAACGCCCGTCTGCCCCGGATCCGCGCCGCCATCCTGATCGGCGGGACTCCCCCGTGGGTGGCTGGACCTGGAAGCTACCTGGACGAACTTCTGGATATCGCCGGCGGAGACAATGCCTTCGCCGACCTGGAGGTCCCGTTCGGTTCGATCTCCCCGGAGGTGTTGGCCACCCGAGAGATCGACCTGATCCTGGCCAA
Organism: Gemmatimonadota bacterium; assembly: GCA_039591855.1. GTDB lineage: Bacteria > Gemmatimonadota > Gemmatimonadetes > Longimicrobiales > Gaopeijiaceae > JBDHCV01. Next base: position 3,288 of record JBDHCV010000069.1, read on the forward strand.
CGCCGGAACTCCGACGCCCCTGGGGCTATCAGCGATCCCAAGGGCCGACCTTCCCGCCGGTATCGAGGTGCCCGGCCCCGGAATGGTCGACGCCGCCCGATCCCTGGCGCTCATCCTTCACCCGGAAGCTCCCCGGTGACCCGCTCCGGTCCTGCGGCGCTTTCCCTGGGTTTCGCCCTCGTGGCCTCTGTGGCCATCTCGGTCGGGATGGGGGCGGTGCCCCTGGCCCCGGGTGAGATCGTGGACGCCCTCCGGGGCGTGGGTTCCGACACCGCGAGAATGATCGTCGTTGAGCTCCGGCTTCCCAGGGCACTTCTCGCGGTCCTCGTCGGGGGCGGCCTGGCTCTGGCGGGTGCCGTGTTCCAGGCCATGCTTCGGAACCCCCTGGCTGAGCCCTACATCCTCGGGATTTCAGGGGGCGCTGCCGTGGGCGCGGTATCCGTACTCGCCCTGGGGCTGACCACCGTGGGCTCATGGACGCTCCCTCTGGCCTCCTTCGCCGGGGCCCTTGGGGCCATCGTCCTGGTGTTCGGTGTGGCCCGGAGGGCTGATCGCTCCATGGACGTGCGGGTCTTGCTCCTCTCGGGCGTGGTGGTGGGAGCGTTCTTCAGCGCCGTCATCGCCCTGATCCTCTCCCTGTCGGAGGCCTCCGTCGTCCGGAGCGCGGTGCTCTGGATGATGGGGAGCCTGGCCGCCGCGGAATGGCGAAGTGTCCTGGTTGTCGGCGGATACACCCTACCCGCCGCCCTCCTTCTGCTCGGACTGGCTCGGCCCCTGAATCTCCTGTCCCTGGGGGAGGAGACGGCGACCGTACTGGGGGCCGACGTCGAGCGGGTGAAGGTTTATGCGTTCGGCATCGCCTCCCTGCTCACCGCCGCGGGGGTGGGGGTGGCCGGCGTGATCGGTTTCGTGGGGTTGGTGGTCCCCCACGGAGTGAGACTGGTGACCGGCTCGGACCATCGATCCCTGCTCCCCTTGTCCTTTCTCGCGGGCGGAGCGTTCCTCGCGCTAGCGGACGTGGTCGCCCGCACGGTGGTGGCGCCCGGGGAGCTACCCATCGGAGTGATCACCGCATTCGTGGGCGTGCCCCTGTTTCTCGTGCTTCTTCGGAGGAACCGGTGAGCCCCGCCCGGCCCGGAGGCTCGGTGCCGGCCGGGGTCAGTCCAGGTCCCGAATTGGAGACCCGGACCCTGGACGTGCGGTATCCCGGCTCCCCCGAGCTCGTCCTGAGAGACGTCTCCATGGCCGTGGCCCCGGGTACTCTATATTCGGTACTGGGCCCCAACGGGGCCGGCAAATCGTCACTGATCCGAGCCCTCCTCGGCCTGGTGCGTCCGGCTCGGGGCGAGGCCTTTCTGGCGGGCGTTCCAGCTGCTGACTGGCGGCCCCGGGAACGGGCGCGGCGGGTCGGAGTCGTTCCCCAGAGCGAGGCATTCCAGTTCCCTATGACCGTCGAGGAACTGGTGTCCATGGGCCGCTACCCCTACCTGACCGCCCTCAGCTCGCCAACCGCCAAGGACCGGTCGGTGGTGGCCGATGCCCTGACCCGATGCGACGCGGCTGAGCTGGCGCCCCGGCCGGTGGACACCCTTTCCGGTGGAGAGCTTCAGAGGGTACGGATCGCCCGAGCCCTGGCTCAGGAGCCGGCGACCCTCATCCTGGACGAGCCCACGGCGAGCCTGGATCTGTCCCACGAGATGGAGATCATGGAGCTGCTTCGGGACGTCGTGTCGTCCGGTCGGACCGTCCTCATGACCACCCACCACCTGGACCTGGCCGGGCGGTATTCGGACCGGTTGCTCCTCCTGAACCGGGGAGCCGTGGCAGCGGAGGGCACACCGGCAGAGGTCCTGAACGCCCGGGACCTGGAAAGGGTCTTCGGGTGGCCGGTCACCGTCACCGACGACCCGGTGACCGGTACTCCCAGGGTCACCCCCCTGGCTCGGGAGCGATAGCCCGGGCCTCACCGAGAAGCTTCAGAAAGCTCTCGTGTCGGGATTGTAGGATATCCCCGTCCGCGACCGCCTGCTTCACAGCGCATTCGGGCTCGTGGTCATGGCTACAGCCCCTGAACCGGCAGTGCCCGAGATAGGGTCGAAACTCGGGGAAGCAATTCTCCAGTGACTCGGCGTCCGCCCCCCAGATCCCCACGTCCGAGAACCCCGGCGTATCCGCCACCTCGCCACCACAGCCCAGTTTGATCATGCGCGAGGTGACCGTGGTATGCCTCCCGCGATCCACCTTCCTGCTCAGGGCGCCCGTCCTGAGATGGAGTGTCGGATCCAAGGCGTTGAGAAGGGTGGACTTCCCTGCGCCCGACGGGCCCACCAGGGCCGACCAACCGCTGCAGAGCACCGCCCGCAGCTCTTCCATCCCCCTGCCGGAGACCGCGCTCACCTGGTGGACGGGATAGCCTACCGCTTCGTACATCCACGCCAGCGTCGAGGCCGGCTCCTCGGCATCCGGCAGGTCCAGCTTGTTGATCACCACGATCCCCTCGAGGCCCCCGGCTTCCGCCGTAACCAGGAATCGGTCGATGGTGCTGAGGCTGGGTGAGGGGCTTCGGGCCGCCATGACGACCAGCAGGCGGTCCAGGTTGGCCGCCACCACCTTCGGTCTTCTGCCGCCAAGGACCCGGCGGGCGATGATGGTGGATCTGGGCAGGACCTTCTCTACGGCCGCGGAACCGTCCTCGGCCAGGGTGATGTCGACCCTGTCGCCTATGACCACCCGATCGCCGGCCCGCGCCGGCCCGCGAGGCCCGTTTGAGGCGCCCCCTGAGGGTCGCCTCCACCTCCTCACCCGATTCCAGACGAATCCGGTACATCCCGCCGCTGGACTCCCGGACCGTCCCGGTCAAAGACACCCGTCCACCCTCCGCGCCCATCCCCTGGAATGGCCAACGCCCATCC
>JBDHCV010000070.1:0-5865 GCA_039591855.1 Gemmatimonadota bacterium
CCGCGAGACCCGTATCATCGGCCGGGTCGTAAATGACCGAGATCGGGTGGTCCTTGGACAGGTCCAGGTTGGTGCTCGCGAAGGTACCGATCTCCAGGTCGGTTCCGACCTTCGTGGTACCACCCGTCGCGCCGCCGTAGTCCTCGATGGCCAACTGGCCGTCGTGGCAGCTCAGACAGAGCTTCGAGGAGCCGCCGGGCGCGGAGCCGACCGCGTTGTCCAGCGTGTTGGTGAGGGTGTTGGAGTACATGGTGAACGTTGCGGCGGAGCCGTCGATGTCCCGGTTCCAGAGCAGCTCACCTGTGGCGTTCTGGTTGCCGTGGGGGGCGTGGCAGAAGATGCAGACCTGCGTCACGCCACTGATCTCCACGTTGTTCCCGGAGCCATCCGAGAAGTCGTGAGGAGAGCCCGCGACCTGCCCCATGGCGGGTGCGGCCACAAAGGCCACCAGGCCCAGTGCCGCTGTTAACGAAATTGCCCGTTTCATGATATGTCCCCTTTCAATTGCGCTCGAGCGCGTTCGGGTGACGGGTTAAAGGAGGACCGGGCAGACCCTCCAAGACCTTCTGTTTCGCCGGGGGAGTGTCGAGGGCTGGTAGGCCTTTCCCTCGCGGCGGGTTGTCACTCCTGCCCTTTCCCAGGGCAAGCCTCGTACCAGAAAGTGAGTTTCTTCACAAACTCCACAGATTTCTGGTGACAAACGGCTCATCGGGGGCTCCGTAGTCCTACGGATGCGGGCTTTTCAGAAGGGGAAGGGAGACTACGGAGGGCCCTGAGCGGGGAGGTCCTTGCACCTAATGGTACAAAAGTACCCACAGTGTCCCAGGCAGGTGGGACACATTTTCACCTTAAATGCCCCTGATCTGAAATTTCCTTCACTCCCCTTAATACCAGATCCGGGGCGATCCTGAGGTCCTCGCCGCCCACGGTGTCCTGCCCGGGTAGCTGCAGGAAGGGTGGCTGCCGCGGCAGCGGTGCGGTGGGATCCAGCTGGTCGTGACAGGCCTGGCAGACGTTCCGCCTCCACCAGTCCGGCTCTCCCTCCCTCGGGCCGTCCATGCTCCTGACCTCGGGGGGTAGTTCCGGAGGGGTCACCTCGGCCGTCACGACCGGCGGGAAGCGGGAGTGGCACAATCCGAACGAGCAACTCGAGTGCACCAGGACCGGATCGTGGGCCCAGGTCGGAACCTCCTGGTGACACCGGGCGCAGGTGACCTGGGGCCCGTGGTGCTCGGCGTGACAGGACTTGCAGTCCACCTCCTCCACCGTAGTGGGCGGATTCCCGTGGCAGTTGGAGCAGGCCTGGGAGGCGTGCTCGTCGTGGGGGAACTCCAGCTCCCGCACCGTGGGCCCACCCGGCAGCCTCATCTCCACCGGCCGGGGCGGCAGCTCCATGGACGCCACCCGGTGGCAGGCCGTGCAGGAGCGACCCGAGCGGGAGGTGTGGTGGCACCCGTCGCACCAGCGGGGATCATCGGCGAATCGGGGCGTGCCCCCCTCGTGACAGGTCTGGCAGGCCAGGGCCCGGTGCCGCCCGTGGTTGAACGGCGACCGGTCACTGTCCCGGGGAGCCTCCTGGGCCTCCTGCTGGGCATCATGGACGCCCGGCACCGGGGCGTCCGACGAGAGCCCGGACGGCCCGTTCTCCGGGCTCGGGACAGCCGACTGGTGCAGCCACGGGATCTCCACCGGCACGTCCCCTCCGCCGTGCCCGGTCCACGCATCGGCCGGGGCTTGTCCGCCCGTGACCGAGGTGTCGGGGCGCTCGGGGAGCGGGGCCGGGTCCGGAGGCAGGCTCCTCAGCTCCTCCTCGCTGGGAGGCGGCAATTCCACCGACCTGCGCCACAGCTCGGCCCCCGCCTCGGCGGGGTCGTTCGTGGAGCTCCGGTCCAGGGGACCCGAGTGACAGGACGTGCAATCATCCTCGTCCGCCCGGAACACGTGGGCCTCGTGGCAGTTGATGCAGTTGTTCCGATCGATCCCGGGCCAGCGGTGATGGTCCACGTCCAGGGTGTCGGGCCGGCCGTGGCACTCCGCCGTGGCGCACGCCCGGGCCGGGGCAGTGGCCGAGCGATCCCCATGGGGGTCGTGGCAGGCGCCGCACACGGCCTGGTGGGGCTCTACGGCGGGATCGATCTCCAGCCGCTCCCGCATGGCGTGACAGGCGGTGCACTGCTCGTGGTCGGGCGTGAGGAGATCCCCCCGCCGCAGGATCTCGGACATGATGCTGGCGTGGAACGCGGTATCGCTGGGGGCCGGGGCCTCCGCGGCCACCGTCCTGACCGGGCCTCCCTCATCCGCGTGCCCGTCGTCCTCGGCCTCGTCGTGGGCTCCGTCCGCCGCCGGTCCCCGGGTCAGGGTGATGGGCGAGTCGGTTTGTCGCTCGAAGAAGTGGCAGGAGAGACAGGTGATCTCCAGCTCCCCCATGCCTCCAAGGACCACGGTGGTTCCCGAGTGGCACCCCGACTGGGTGCAGGCCTGGTCCGTGGCCCGGAACGCGTGCACCTCTGCGGAATGGCACTGGACGCAGCGCACCCCCTCCAGCTCCCGGTTGTAGGGGTCCAGGTGGGCCTGGTGTCCCGCCGTGGAGGCCACCATCAACCACTCCTCCGGATCCCCGTCCACGTGACAGGCGGAGCAGACGTCATTCGACACGTCGGCGTGGTGGGTGATCTCCTCGGGCCGCTCCAGGATGGCCACCATGCCCATCTTGCTGCGCTCGATGAGCGTGGGGTGGTGGCAGGCCTTGCACCCCAGCCCCGAGTGGGCACTGTTGTCGAAGGCCGTGAAGGGGTCCCGCATCAAGTGGCAGGACCAGCAGAAGTCGTTGTCGTGCTGGACGTAGTCGTAGGCCCTGTAGCCGCCGTTGACGGCCAGGGCGATACCGAAGAGGGTGACCAGGGTGGCCGCCACGGCCACCGGCCGGGGCTGGCCCTTGAGCCAGGCCCAAACCTGCCCCGGCGAGAGCCTGGCGGCTGCGCGCAGCATGCGCTGATGGAGGCTGGAAATCCGGCGGAACACCGTGGATGATTCCCGTTGGCGGGTTGTGGGGTTCGCTCTGCGAGCGCTCTACCCTTTTCTACCGCAATCTCCGGGCCGCGGGCTCAAACCCCGGGGCCGGGGGCGCCTCTAACCCCCCTGGTACAGCAGCTCCGCCACCACCTCCCCCACCATCCCCAGGGTCCGTGTGCTGAGCTTTTCCGGGGTATCCTCCGGGGTGTGCCACCAGGCGTTTTCCGGCCCGTAGTCGAAGTCGATGACGTTGATGGTGGGGATCCCGGCGTCGTTCAGGGGCACGTGGTCGTCGTTGACGTAGCCCACCACGTCCAGGGGGAAATAGCGCCCGTAACCCAGGCGGGCCGCGATCCCCCACACCCGCTGCACCACCTGGGGGGCCCGGTCGGTGGAATAGCCCTCGGCCGGGAAGCGGGGCTCCGCGTCCCCCACCATGTCCAGGAGCACGCCGAAACGGGGCCGTCCGGGGCCCATCCCCTCCCCCGCCGACAACCCCTCGGCGTAGCGCCGGGCGCCCAGGAACATGTCCTCGGTGCCCGGTCCGTAGTCCTCGCCGTCCACGAAGAGCAGGTCCACCCCGGTGCCCGGGGGCTGGGAGGCCATCATCCGGGCCAGCTGGAGGAGCACCGCCGTCCCGGAGGCCCCGTCGTTGGCGCCCGGCACGGGGGTGTCCCGGTCCGCAGGGTCCGGGGCCTGGTCCGAGGTGGGCCGGGTGTCCCAGTGGGCCAGAACGAGGATCCGGTGCTCCGATTCGGGTCGGAAGCTGGCCATGAGGTTGGTGAGCTCCAGGACCGCGCCGTCGGAGGCGGTGTGGGTGAAGGCGTCGGTAAAGACCGTGTCGGCGTGCTCCCGCAGGAGCTCCAGCATCCAGGCCAGCTGGGCCGCGTGGCCCTCGGTGCCGGGCACCCGGGGGCCGAAGTCCACCTGGGTCCGGACCAGCTCCAGGGCGGCATTGCCGTCGAAGCGGGGCCGCTCGGCGAGGAGCGGTTGGGGAGTCGAGCCCGGAGCGTCGCCCTGGGGAGCGCCGGGATCGCAGGCCCCGAGAAGGGCCAGGAGCGCCAGCACCCCGGGAACCGCCAGCGGCGCCCGGACCGTCCCACCCCCAGTGCGGAGCCTCACTTCGCCAGCCGGTCCAGGGCGGAGGCCAGCTCCAGGTCCCAGGTGGAGATGCCCCCCAGGTCGTGGGTGGACAGGCTCACCTCCACCCGGTTCCAGACGTTGGTCCAGTCCGGGTGATGGTTCATGGCCTCTGCGGCCAGGGCGGCCCGGGTCATGAATCCGAAGGCCTGGGAGAAATCGTCGAAGGTGAAGGTTCGACAGAGCTTTCCGTCCTTCACCTCCCACCCGTCCAGCTCGGAGAGGGCGTCCTGGATCTCCTCGTGGACGAGGACTCGGCGAGCGCTCATTTGGCCTCCTTCGAAGGGTCGCGGTGCGAGGGGGTTTGGTACACGCCACAACCCCAACGGTTCTTTGGTTGCGCAGCGGACTCGCATCCGCCCAGTATAGCGCCTGTTTTGGAGCGTATCCCAGGCCGTTTCCCCGCTGCGGCCCAGCCCCCGAAAGACCGGACCATGCAAGGTATCGTGCCCATCCCCGCCCTGTCGCGGGTCACCCTGGCCGTCCTGGCGCCCCTGGCTCTGGCCCTGGCGATCCCGTTCGCGGGCCCACGGGCACCCTCCCTCCACGCCCAGGACGCCAAGGCGACCATGGCCGCGTCCATCGACCGCCGGGCCGACGACTACGGGGCCATCGCCCAGGAGATCTGGAATCTGGCCGAGGTGGGATACATGGAGTACGAGTCCTCCGAGTTGCTCCAGAGCACGCTGGCGGACGCCGGGTTCCGGGTGGAGGCCGGGGTGGTGGGGATCCCCACCGCCTTCGTGGCCGAGTGGGGCTCCGGGGAGCCGGTCATCGGGATCATGGGCGAGTTCGACGCCCTGCCCGGGATCAACCAGGACCGTACGCCGGAGCGGAATCCGGTGGCGGGCAAGCCGGCCGGGCACGCCTGCGGACACCACCTCTTCGGGACCGGGTCGGTGGCCGCGGCCATCGCGGTCAAGGAGTGGCTGGAGAGCTCGGGGCAGTCCGGGACGCTGCGCTTCTACGGCACCCCCGCCGAGGAGGGCGGCGCCGGGAAGGTCTACATGGTCCGGGGCGGGCTCATGGACGACGTGGACGCCATGCTCCACTGGCACGCCGGGGATGCGAACTCCGCCGCCGCTACGGGATCGCTGGCCAACAAGTCGGCCAAGTTCCGCTTCCACGGCGTCAGCGCCCACGCCGCCGGCGCGCCCTGGCGGGGCCGCTCGGCGCTGGACGGGGTCGAGGCCATGAACCACATGGTCAACCTCATGCGCGAGCACGTGCTCCCCGACTCCCGGATCCACTACGTCATCACGTCGGGGGGCTCGGCGCCCAACGTCATTCCCGACTTCGCCGAGGTCTTCTACTACGTCCGCAACCCGGACCCGGCCGAAGTGGAGTCCATGTTCCAGCGGGTGGTGGCGGCGGCCGAGGGCGCGGCCATGGGGACCGGGACGGAGATGGAGTACGAGGTGATCCACGGGATCTACAACCTCCTTCTCAACGAGCCCCTCGCCCGGACCATGCACGAGAATCTCGAGCGGGTGGGCGGCGTGGAGTACACCGCCGAGGAGCGGGCCTTCGCCCGGGCCATCCAGAGCAGCTTCGCCTACGAAGTCCCGTCCATCGAGAGCGCCGCCGAGGTGCAGGAGTTCTACGTGGGCAGGCGCGAGGGCGGAGGTGGCTCCACCGACGTGGGGGACGTGAGCTGGGTGGTCCCCACCGCGGGGCTGCGCACCGCCACCTGGGTGCCCGGCACCTCGTCCC
>JBDHCV010000071.1:0-4708 GCA_039591855.1 Gemmatimonadota bacterium
GCTGCACGTGCACCTCATGATGTCCGAGCGACACAGTCGGTGGTTCGCGGAGCTTGCAGCGGACGGTCCGGCCGGCCAATGAGTCGCGATCGGCGGCCGTCCCCTCAACCCACCTTCCGCGCCGTCTGATCCCCCTCCTCCTGATGCAGGATCAGACCCGTGACCTCACCCGACTCGTCCTCGGTGAACGTGACCTGAAGCTCCGCGATCTTGAGGAAGAACTTGTCCTCGGCCTCGGCGAAGAGTTGGGCCTTGCCCTCTCCCACCCACTCCAGGAACAGGCGGCCGTCCTCCAACGTCACGATCAAGGTGATCTCAGGCGACGCCTCGTAGGTTCCCACGTAGGTCACGAGGAGATCTTCGGCCACCTCGACCTCGGTCCTCTCCACCGGCGGCCGGTATCCCCGAGGTGCCGGATCGGCGAAGGAATCCCACTCGTACGCCATCTGAATGCGCCGGCTGATCTCCGCCATCACGGCGCCGCCCTGATCGGCGTTGGTCATGATGGCCAGGCCGTATCCCTTGACCTTGTGGGCCAGAAGGGTGGCCCTGAATCCCCAGTTCGAGCCCCCATGGGAGAAGTACCAGCCCTGACCGATCTTCGAGACACTGAATCCGACGGCGAAATTGCCGACGCCCACGGGCGAGAGCATCTCCTGGACGGTTGCGCGAGAGAGCACGCGGTTGGACTCACCGATGGCGGAGAGCTGGACCTCGAGGGCGAACCGCGCCAGGTCGGTGGGGGTGGTCCAGAGCCCGGCTGCGGCCATTTCCGGGTATACGTGCCACTTCGCTCCCTTCGATGTGCCTTCCCTGGAGTGGGCCCGGGCGGCATTTCGGTCGTGCTCCGGGGAGATGGGCTGCCGGAATGAGCTGCGGGTCATGCCGATGGGCCCGAGAACATCCTCCTGCATGATGTCCTCGAAGGGCTTGCCTCGAGCATCGGCCAGGGCCTGTTGCATGAGCGTCACCCCGCCTCCCGAGTACTCCATGAGGGTCATGGGAGGGCGCTCCATGAACAGCGCTCTCACGTTGGATGGCTCTTGCCCTTCGAAGATCTGGACGATGGTGGGGAGGGGATCCGACGGATCGTAGCCGGGGAAGCCGAATCCGTCTCCGAGACCCGACGTGTGGCTGGTCAATCCTCTGGGAGTCACCGGACGGTCCCGGGTGAATTCCCCACCGTCGAGCTCCCAGGAGGTCAGGATGCCGTTGATGTCGTCGTCCAGGGTGAACAGTCCGTCCTGAACGGCACGCAGCACGGCCATGGCTGCAACCGGCTTGCTGATGGATGCGGCCTGGAACATGGTCTCGGTGTCCACCGGCGCACCCGACTCCACGTCCGCCGTGCCGTAACCCTTGGCCCAGTGGATCTCGAAGTCCTTGATGACAGCCACGCTGACTCCGGGGACGTTGAAGCGCTCCATGAGCTCCGTGAGCGTCAACCCACCCAGACTGTCCGGACCCGCTGAACGCTGTGCCGCTTCGATGGCCGCCATGTACTCCGCAGCGGTACGGCTCTGGGCAGGCAAGGCGGCGGGCAGGGCGAGAAGCAGCAGGGCCAAGGACGAAACCGCACGTAGACGCATGGGGGTAGGCTCCCTGGGAGGATGGATCCGGGCCGATCGGGCCGCGAACAAGATGATTCTCACGCAGTGACGCCCTGCCCCTAGTTCGGAACTCGCGCCTTGAGCTCTTCGAAGAAGTTCTGGACCAGGATCAACTGGATGGGGTTGCCGCCGCTGACGGTTCCGAACTGCGCGGGCCGCCCCATGAGGAAGCTCTGATCGTCCGCGGACACGTCGTACCACCCCCGTGCGTTGATCGCGGTTACGCCCGGCGGCAGGTTGAACAGCGACAAATGACCCGTAACGCGGAGCGTGGGTTCGGTCTCCAGTTGGGCCGCGGACATATTGCTGGTCGTGGCATAGAAGATCTCCCGCCCACTCCGCGCCCAGGTCGGCGAAACCCCGGGGCCGTCGGAGACCTGCCACCGTCCATCGTCCACGTTGGGGAAGGGGCGCACGTACACCTGGGGTGACCCCGTCTCGTTCGACGAATAGGCGATCCAGCGCCCGTCGGGCGAGATCGCCGGCCCCATCTCATCGAAGCTGTCGTTGGCGGCCAGCGGAGTCTCGCGATCCGTGCCGATCTCGACGGCGTAGATGTCCCGCGACGGGTCGGCGACGGTCCGGTAGACGATCCAGGCCCCGTCGGGAGACACGTCGAAGCTCACGGCGGTGCGAGCCAGCGGCTGGAGCAGCGTGGGCTCCCCGGTGCCGTCGGCCCGCATGCTCCAGACCCCGGCTCCCGCAGACCCCCTGTCGGACAGGAAGTAGACCGATTGGCCATCCGGGCTCCACCGCGGCGCCCGGTCGGGCACGGCCTCGAACGTGAGCCGCGAGACAGGGCCGCCGTCGGCTTCCTTGATCCAGATGTCGCCACCGGACGCGCTGTTGTCCTGATACGCGACGCGCCGTCCATCCGGGGACACGCTCCAGAACGGGTTGTCACCCGCGGGCCTGAATGTGAAGTCCGGATCCAGGGGCTCGATTCCGCCGGACCGCCGGACCCATATCATCTCCGCGCCCGCGGCGCTGCTGGCGGACGCCCAGTACAGCAGCGTGCCGTTGGCCGAGAGGGTGAACATCACGTCCTGGCTGGCGCTCACCCCGACACCCTGCACCATGGGAACGGGGTCTCCGGTGAGCTCCACGCGATCCGCGTCGAACGGGGCCGCGAGGATCTGTCCATCCAGGGTGCCGAACACGATGTGCCCCGACGAGGTCACCCAGCTGCGCATGCCGGTGGTCAATACGCGGCGTTCGCCGGTGGAGATGGTGAAGGCCTCGAGGCGCGGGGGGTTGCTGAACACCGAGAAGACGCCGTGGTCACCGTCCGGCATGATCTCGAAGTAGCCCTGCTCGCCGTCCCCTTCCTCCATTCGCGTCGTCACGCGCTCCACCTCGCCACCCCCCTCGGGTACACGGTGGATGGTGTTGTCGCCCGCGGCGTAATAGATGTAGCCGTCGCTGCCCCAGCGGATGCAGCAGTTCGCGTCTTCCGTGAGCACACGCACAATGCCCCCGACGAGGGGCGATACCTTCAGAGCGGATCCCTGCTGGTACGCCACCTCGGTCCCATCCGGGGAGATGACCGGATCCACAGCCGTCCCCTCCGCACCCTGGACGGGCGCAGAGGCCAGCTCCGCCCAGCGCCGCGACCAGAGCCTGGGCTGGTTCTGATCGTCGAAATAGGTCATGACCATGGTGGACGCATCGGCGGACAGGCTCATCCACTCGCTGGGGAACTGGGCGTCCGCGACAGCGAGGGAGAAGCGCTGCACCGGAGGTGCCGGCGGCCCGGGTCGTGTGACGGCCCATCCGGCCACGATCGTGGCCACGGCCGCCGCCGCGGTGGCGATGGTGGTCGCCCGGCTCCAACCGCGGGAGGGGGCGCCGGCGCCGCTCTCCTCTCCGTGGCGGAACGAGGGGTCCGACAGGGCCTGCGCGAAGTCCTGGGCCCGGAAGAAGCGATCGGCCGGCAACCTCTCCAGCGCCTTGCGGAGGGCCGCGTCCACGTTCAGTGGAATCGACTTGCGAATCGCCGTCGCGGAGACGGGGGCACCCTGAATGATCTTCCCAAGGACCGCCTGCGCCGTGCTGCCGATATACGGCGGGTCGCCGGTGAGCATCTCGTAGAGCAGCGCCGCCAGCGAATACGTGTCGCTCGCGGGCCCCACCTGCTGATCGCCCGTGGCCTGCTCCGGCGACATGTAGAACGGAGTGCCCACGGACAGCCCGGTTTCCGTAAGGCGGCTTCCCCCTGCTGCGCCCACGGCGATCGCGATGCCGAAGTCGGCGACGACGGGCTGGCCGTCCTGCAGAAGGACGTTCGCGGGCTTGATGTCACGGTGAACGATGCCGCGGTCGTGCGCGTGCTGCAGGGCAGCCGCCACGGCGGTGGCGATCCCCACCGCCTCGCCCACCGGAAGCTGCTTGTCCCGGTTGATGCGCTCCCTGAGCGTCTCCCCCTGGACGTACGGCATCACGTAGAAGAGAAACCCGTCGGCTTCCCCCGAGTCGAAGAGCGGCAGGATGTGCGGGTGCTGCAGGTTCGCCGTGGTCTTGATCTCGGTGAGGAATCGCTCCGCGCCCACCACCGCGGCCAGTTCGGGCTTGAGCACCTTGAGGGCGACCTGGCGCTCGTGCTTCAAGTCGGCGGCGAGGTAGACGGTGGCCATGCCGCCCTCGCCAAGCTCCCGTTCGACCCGGTACCGATCCTCGAGCGCCTTCTGGAGGCGCGAAAGCATGTCTGTCATGGCGGGCAACATGCGGTCCCGGGTATCTAGACCGCCAGTGCCTTGACGATAGCCTCACAGGTCTTGCCGTCACCGCCCGAAAACCGCAGCAGCTTTCGCCCAGGGACCGTGACTTCCTCAATTCCTTCTCATGCCTCCATGCCCCGTCGCCGACTACCCTACAGCTCACCCTGAAGCCGATCGTGGCTCCCCAGCCGCATTCAGGTGAGCGTGGGGGACCGGTGGCGCTGGGCGGGGGGCGGCAGGCGGGCCCGGGCCAGGACCGGCACCACACCATCCACGGAGGTCCCATGAGCGTGTCTCTCGCGGGTCTGGCACTCCACGTCTCGGACGTCGATCGGTCCCTGGAGGCTCTGTGTGCCACCTGCCCTCATGTCTAAATGACTC
>JBDHCV010000072.1:0-4530 GCA_039591855.1 Gemmatimonadota bacterium
GGCTCCGTCAGCCCCGGCTCCGCCCCGTGACCCTTCCAGGCGTCCGCGTCGGTCTCGAACGGGAAGACCGGGAAGATCCCCGGACATACGCTGCACTGGGCCCGGACCCCGGACGACGGAACCTTCCCCGGATCCACCGGAAAGGAGGTCCTGCACTCGGGACATTCGACAGTCATGACCATGGGCCGTTCGTTCTCCTGAACCTCAGGCGGGGTGTGTAGGCGCGTTCGCGCCGCTCATCGGGTCGGACGCCGGAGCTCTGCCCCGGTCCCGTCCGTGTCTGCGATCCACCACGTATACCGAACCTGGAAGCGATTTTGCATAGGTCTTCATCTCCGCCGCCAACTCGCTCACCTGCGCCGTGTGGATGAACTGCTGGAACTGGTTGGTGACCACGCCGATGGAGAGCGTCATCATGGGGACCCGATGCACGCTGCCCCGGCGGTCCTTTCCCAGGAAGTATCCGGCCTTCCGATCCTCTTCCGTATACTGGTAAGGGATCAACTCGTCGAAGAGCTGGATGACCTCGTCGCAGGTTTCCTCCATCCGATCCAGCGGCACGTTGAAGATGAAGTCGTCTCCTCCAATGTGCCCCACGAATCCCTCGGGAGCGAGTCCCCGGACGAGGTCACGGAGAATCCGGGAGAGGAAGAGGATGACCCGGTCCCCGTGATTATACCCGTAGCGGTCGTTGAACTCCTTGAAGTGATCCAGGTCGGCGTAGCAGACCGCGAACCGGGATCCGGCCGACATGCGCTCCTGGAAGTCCCGCTCGATCTGGACGACGCCCGGAAGTCGCGTCGTGGGGTGAACGCTCACATCCCGGTCGGCCCTCCGGAGCACTAGATCCAGGCGAAGTCGCTTCTCCTCCTCCGACACGTCGGCGCCCACGACCTCGTCGGCTCCCGCCTCCAGACCACGCGCAGCCGTCTTCCCGGCACCCGACGGGGTCATGATCACCACCGGTACGATCGCCGTGAAGGCATCGTGTTTGAGCGACCGACAGAGGTCCAGGATCCCCTGCCCCGTGTCCCCACCGTCGAGGACCACGCAGGCGGGGAGGGAGCGGTTCAGGAGGGACAGGATTTCCGCAGGTTCCTCCACCTGGCGAAGATCCAGGCCCCTCTCCCGGGCGTACCGCTCCACGAGGTCCGTGGCCACGGACCGATCGGGAGCGTAGTAGACGAGGGTTTTCCTGGGGGGCATCTGCCACCGAACCGGTGAAGGAGGGGTGTTGGAAGACCGATCAGTGGGCCTTTTCCACGGTATAGCCGGGGTTTTCGGGTGTCAAACGTCCCGTTTGTCGAGGGTATGAACCAGGAGGAAATCCACCTTGCGCTCCTCCCGGTCCACCCGGACGACCTTCACCCTGACCCGGTCCCCGAGACGGAATCGCCTGTGGCGCCGTTCTCCCACCAGAGAGTATTCGCGCTCCCTGAAATGGTAGTAGTCGTCCTCGAGGCTACTGACGTGGATCAGTCCATCCACGAAGAAGTCGTCGAGGAGCACGAAAAGCCCGAAGCTCGTGACCCCGGAGATCGTCCCCTCGAACTCCTCGCCGAGGTGCCGCTCCATGAACTCGACCTTCTTCAGGTCGATGCTGTCCCGCTCCGCCTCCTGGGCCGACTGCTCCCGCAAACTCGACTGCTCCGCCGCCATCTCCAGAGCTGCACCCGACCATCCTTCCGGGATAGGCTGCTTCTCCACCAGGCCCCGGATGACCGCACGGTGGGTCACCAGATCAGGGTATCGCCGAATCGGGGACGTGAAATGGGCGTACCAGTCCGCCGCGAGTCCGAAGTGTCCCATGTTGCTGACCGAGTACTGGGCCCGGTTCATGGTCCTCAGGACCACCGTGGAGACGAGGCCCTCTTCGGGTTTGCCTCGGGCCTGCCCGAGAATGTTCTGGAGGTCCTTGGGCTTGAGGGCCCGCTTTGGCACCGGGTACCCAAACGGCGCCAGGAACTCCCGGATCTTCTCCAGCCGATCCTCGGGCGGGGGCTCGTGAACACGGAAGAGGATCGGGAGCTTCTTCTCTTTGCCCTCCCGAGCTACGATCTCGTTGGCGAGGAGCATGAAGTCCTCCACCAGACGGTGGCTTTCCCACCTGGGCTGCCGCTGGATGTCCACCGGGGCCCCGCGCTCATCCAGCACCACCCGGGACTCGGGGAGGTCGAAGTCCAGGGACCCCCGGGTCTCCCGACGCTTTCGCAGGACCTTGGCGATGGAGACCAGGGTGTGGATGGCCCGGTCGGTGTCGGGGTCGAAACCCTCCCCCTTTTCCAGGAACGTCTGGACCTGCTCATAGCTCAGCTTGTGTCGGCTCCTTATGACCGTCCGCTCGAAGTGGTGTGCCCGCACCCGCCCCTGGGGATCGAGGGTGGCGAAAAGCGAGACCGCGAACCGGTCCTGGCCGGGACGCAGGGAGCAAACGTCGGAGGAGAGGGCGTGGGGGAGCATGGGAACCACCCGGTCCACCAAGTACACCGAAGTTCCCCGGTTCAGGGCCTCCACGTCCAGCGTTCCGCCGAGCTCCACGAAGTGTGACACATCCGCGATGTGGACCCCTACCCGGAACAACCCGCCATCCAGGGGCTCGACCGACAGGGCGTCATCGTGGTCCTTGGCGTCCTCCGGATCGATGGTGAAGACGTTGAGGGCGGTGCGGTCGATGCGGCCTTCGCCGGGCGTGGCAGCTCGCTCCGTAGCCCGTACAGCCGCTTCTTCGACCTCGGGGGGGAACTCCAGGGGGAGCCCGTGGCCGAACAGGACCGAGAGCACGTCCACGCCGGGATCGTCCAGGGGGCCCAATACGCGCTCTACACGACCGACCGGAGCCAGACGTCGGTCTCCGTAGGCCGTGATCTCCACCACGACGACCTCCCCGGCCTGGGCGCCTCCCTCTTCCCCGTCCGGCACGAAAACGTCCTTGGACACTCTGGGGTCCCGGGGAACGACGTACGATAGCTTGGGGGCCCGATGGAAGGTCCCCACGATGGTGGGATGAGCCCGGTCCAGGACCTTGATGATGCGTCCGTGGGGTTGGCGACCCGGGCGTCGCCCCTCGACCCGAGCCACCACCCGGTCGCCGTCCATGGCCGATCCGAGCATGGAGCCCGAAATGAACACGTCCTGCCCGGCCGGGTCGGGGATCACGAAGCCGTCGCCCCCCCGGGTGACCTGAAGGCGTCCCGTGACCAGGTTGATCTTGGAGGGAACCGCGTACCGGTTTCCCCGGACGCGATAGAGGCCCCCGTCCTCCTCCATGGTGCGCAGGAGCTTCTTGAAGGCCTTGTAACGGTGGGTCTCGAGACCGAGGGCACGGGCCAGATCCCGGGCCTTCATGGGCCCCTTGCTGGACGCTTCGAGGGCAACTCGAATCTCTTCTCTGGTAGGCATTACGGTCCCTTTCGGCCCGATCCTTCTTTGTCCTCCGCCACGCGGAAGCCGAGCCTCCGCAGATGACGGGGCTGGCGGCGCCAGCCAGGGAGAACCTTGACCCACAGGTCCAGATACACCGGTCGCTCCAGGAACGCCTCGATCTTGCCTCGGGCGGTCTGACCCAGGGTCCGGATGGCTCGACCTTTCTCCCCGATCAGAATGCGCTTCTGGGGCTGCCGGTCGGCGAACAGCGTGGCCTGGATGTACACCGGGTCCTCAGACTCACGAAACTCCCCGATCTCACACGCGACCGAGTACGGGATTTCCTGTCTGAACTGCTCGAACACGGTCTCCCGGATCATCTCGGCCACGAAGAAACGAACGGGCTCGGAGGCGATCTCGTCGGGCGGATAGAGGAACGGTCCCGTGGGCAAACGCTCCTTCAACGCCTCGCGGAGCACGATCACCCCGTCTCCGGTCAGGGCCGATACGGCCAGGGGTGTGGCGTGGAGTTCCTCCCGGGCCCAGCGGGACAGGGCGTCCACCCGCTGCGGGCTCACCAGGTCGACCTTGTTGATCCCGGCGATCACGGGGGCCCGGGAGAGCTTCAGAGCCTCCTCGAGCACGGCGCCGTCCCGCTCGGTCTTGAAACGCTCCGCATCGATCACGAGCAGGACCACGTCGGCCTCTTCCAGGGCCTGGTGGGCCGCCTGGAGCATGGAGGCCTGCATCCTGTCGCGGACCTCGAGGAGGCCCGGAGTGTCCAGGAAAACCATCTGGGAGTCCTCGTCGGACAGGATTCCCGTGACCCGCTGCCACGTGGTCTGTGCCTTGGAAGTGACGATGGAGAGCTTCTCGCCCACCATGGCGTTCATCAGGGTGGACTTGCCCGCATTGGGGCGACCCACAACCGCGACGTACCCGACGCGTGTGGTAATCGCAGCTTCCTCGGGAGAGGTGCTCTGGGAGTGGTTCGGATGGTCGGGGCTCATGTGGTCAACTTCGTGGGGCTGATGGATGGGAGCAACCGGCGATGGGGGGTCCAGCCTCCCTTCCCCGGCCGTCCATGCGGTGGGGGTATGAAGACAGAACACCCCCTGGGGGCGAGGTGCCCTCAGGGGGTGTTGAATGTGGTAGGCCGGCGGCGAC
>JBDHCV010000073.1:0-7528 GCA_039591855.1 Gemmatimonadota bacterium
CGCGACTCGTGCGTGCGGAGTTGGACGTCGAGTACACCCGCGTCACCAGCCCCATCAACGGGGCGGTTGGTCGGAATCTGGTGGACCTTGGGAATCTCGTCGGCAGTGGGGAGCCTACCGTTCTCACCACGGTGAACGGGATCGATCCCATTTTCGTGTACTTCGACGCACCCGAGAGCGTGGTCCTGCAGTTCCTCACTCAGCTCGAAGGGAGCATCGTCGTAGACGAGGAGGGGCGGTATTCATCCCAGGTCGAGCGCCCCGACCTCTCCGAGCTGGGGGATGAGGAGTTCCTGGGCAGGGTTGAGATAGCCACCGCCGAGGACGAGGGGTTTCCGAACGCGGGGTATCTGGACTTCATCGACAACACGGTGAACCCGGCGACCGGGACCATCCAGATGCGGGCCCTCGTACCGAACTCGTCCTACAATCTGTTCCCGGGGCTATTCGTGCGGGTCAGGGTGTTCGGGGGAGTCCTCGAGGACGCGGTGGTGGTCCGCGAGGAGGCTGTGGGTCGAGATCTGGGTGGCGCCTTTGTGCTCCTCGTCGGGGACGAGAACGTGGTGGAGCGGCGATACGTCCAGCTCGGTGATGTACAGGACGACGGTATGATCCTGATCCTCGACGGGCTCGACGGAACGGAGCGCTACATTACCGCCGGCCTGCTGCGAGCCCGCCCGGGCCTCCCGGTTACGCCGACCTCCGAGTCCGGCCAGGGGGGCTGATCCATGGGAGCCTTCTCGCGGATCTTCATCGACCGGCCGGTCATGGCGATGGTCATTGCCATCGTGATCGTGATCGCCGGAGGGATCTCGATCCTGGTGTTGCCGGTCGAGAGCATGCCCGACATTACGCCACCCACGGTGAGCGTTGAAACCAATTACCCCGGCGCCAATGCCACCGTCCTCGAACAGACGGTCGCCAGCCCTATCGAGCAGCAGGTGAACGGCGTCGAGAACATGCTGTATATGTCGTCCATCTCCTCGGCGGCGGGGGCCTACAACCTGACCGTGACGTTCGAGGTCGGGACCGACGTCGATATGGCGACCGTCCTAACCCAGAACCGGGTGTCGATCGCGGAGCCCCTCCTGCCTGAGGAGGTGAAACGGCAGGGGGTCACGGTACGGAAGCGGTCTACCAACATCGTGCTCATGGTCGCCCTGTCTTCCCCGGACGGCCGCTTCGACGACATCTACCTTTCGAACTACGCGACGACCCGCCTGAAGGACGTCCTCGGCCGTGTTCCGGGAGTCGGCCAGGTGACCATCTTCGGCGCGAAGGACTTCGGGATGCGCGTCTGGCTCGATCCCCCTCGGATGCGGGCTCGGGGCGTCACCTCCGACGACGTGATCGGCGCCCTCCGGGAGCAGAACGTCCAGGTGGCCGCGGGCGCCATCGGGGAACCGCCCATCGAGGAGGGGCAGAACTTCCAGTTCACCATCACGACCAAGGGCCGGTTGGACGAACCTCTCGAGTTCGAGAACATCATCGTACGACGGGGCGCGGAGGGGCAGTTGGTTCGGGTTCGGGACGTGGCCCGGGTCGAACTGGGGGCCCAGTCCTACACCTGGTACGCCCAACAGGATGGGCAGCCCGCTTCGCTCCTGGGCATCTACCAGATCCCCGGGGCCAACGCCCTCTCCGTGAAGGAGGGGATTCTCGAGGCCCTGGCCGGGCTGGAGGGTGACTTCCCCGAGGGTCTGGAGTGGAACGTGCCGTTCGACTCCACGGAGTACATCTCCGCCTCGATCAACGAGGTGATCGTGACCCTTCTCCAGGCGATCGCCCTCGTGATCTTCACGGTCTTCATCTTCCTGCAGGATTTCCGCACGACGCTCATTCCGTCCATCGCCATTCCCGTGTCTCTCATCGGCACGTTCGGAGCGATGCTGGCACTCGGCCTTTCGGTCAACAACCTGACCCTCTTCGGGCTCGTCCTCGCAATCGGGATCGTGGTCGATGACGCGATCCTCGTCACGGAGAACACCAAGAGGCTCATGGACGACGAGGGTCTCGGGGCGAAGGAGGCCACCGGTAAGGCCATGGACGAGATCGCCGCTCCGGTCGTGGCAACGACCCTCGTGCTCCTGGCGGTCTTCCTCCCCACCACGGTGATGCCGGGGCTCGCCGGACGACTCTACAAACAGTTCGCCCTCACGATCTCCATCGCCACCCTCATCAGCTCGCTGAACGCGCTGACGCTCTCGCCCGCGCTGTGCGGGCTGCTCCTCCGTCCGTCAGCGGAGAAGCAGGGACGGTTCTTCACGGCGTTCAACCGGTACTTCGATCTGGTGACGGGGAAGTACGTGGGGGCGGTGAACGGAGCGATCCGCAAGGTGGCCCTGATGATGCTCGTGTTCCTGGGCCTCTTCTCCGCGATGGCTCTGGGATTCGTGCGGGTCCCGGGGGGATTCGTCCCGACGGAGGACCAGGGGTACGCGATGGTCAACGTGCAGTTGCCCTCCGGCGCAGCCCTTGAGCGGACTGAGCGCGTGTTGGACCGGGTCACCGAACAACTGCTGGAGCTTCCCAATATCCGAAACGTCGCCGTGGTGGGCGGCTACTCACTGCTCAACTCGGTGCAAGGGCCCAACTACGGCTTCGCCTTCCTCACTTTCGACCCCTGGGACGAACGGGAATTCGGGCTCGGGGACTATCTGCGGGAGATGACGGTCGGATTCGCCGACATCAAGGAAGCGATCGTGTTCGGATTCCCGCCGCCGTCCATCCAGGGCCTGGGGCAGGCCGGCGGATTCCAGATGGAGATCCAGGATCGCGGCGGCCTCGGACTGGTCCAGATGGGCGAGGTGGCCCTGGATCTGGTGGGCGCCGGGACCCAGAGCCCCAAGCTCACCCGCCTCAACCAGAACTTCGAGCCGAATGTGCCGCAGATCTTCCTCGACGTGGACCGGGAGAAGATCAAGACGCTGGACATCCCGCTTCAGTCGGTCTTCACGACGCTCCAGTCGAACCTGGGGTCCGCGTACGTGAACGACTTCAACCTGTTCGGGCGGACCTGGCGGGTGATGGCCCAGGCCGACAACCAGTTCCGCCGGGTCAGGGATGACATCGGGCGCCTGGAGGTGCGGAGCCTCTCTGGGGAGATGATCCCCATCGCCACCCTCGCGGAGGTGCGGGACACCGTGGGCCCCCAGTCCGTCAGCCGCTTCAACCTGTTCCCGTCCATTACGATCACCGGTTCGCCGGTCCCCGGGGTGAGCTCCGGAGAGGCGAACGACGAGATCGAGGTGCTCGCCGCGCAGATCCTTCCCCCGCAGATGGGCTACGAATGGTCGGGGGTGACCCAGCAGGAGAAGGCGGCGGGTAATCTCGCACCCGTGATTTTTGGTCTGGCGTTCCTCTTCGGATTCCTCTTTCTCGCGGCCCAGTATGAGAGTTGGGCGCTGCCGATCGCGGTGATGCTGGCGGTGCCCCTGGCAATGCTGGGGGCCGTGGGTCTTACCGCGGTCGTGGGGCTCGACCTGAATATCTACACCCAGATCGGGCTCATCCTGCTCATCGGACTGTCCGCAAAGACTGCGATCCTGATCGTAGAGTTCGCGAAAGAGCAGCGGGAAGCCGGGAAGCCGGTTCAGGAGGCCGCGAGTGAGGCGGCGAGGCTCCGATTCCGGCCGGTGCTCATGACCGCCTTTTCCTTCATCCTCGGGGTCATGCCTCTGGTGTTCGCGAGTGGAGCCGGGGCGGCCAGCCGCGTTTCGTTGGGGATGGCTGTGTTTGGCGGCATGGGCCTCGCCACGGCCCTAGGAGTCTTCTACATCCCCGTGTTCTACGTGGCGATCCAAGGCAGCGCAGAGCGACTGTCCCGGCGGAAGGATTGATTCTGAGATGAACGAGAGGCCCGAATCGCCGGGATGGCGGTTCGGGCCTCCCTCAGCGTGGGACGCTGGGCCGGCCTCCCGCGCCGCGGGAGGTACCGGTGGCTCTCGGACCTAGTTCATCGAAGGCGGAAAATCCTGCATGATCTTGTCCACGACCTCGTTGAGCCGAGCCTGGCGCTCCTGGGGGTCGGGAATCTCATGGATTTCGGACTCGCCGGTGCCCCTCCATACCAGCTCCCGTGATTCCACGTCGAAGATGTCGATGATGAGCGTGCCCACCTGAACCCGATTCTCATAGGTACGGGAGGTGCTGACGCCCATGCCGCCGTAACCCGGGCCATACCAGCCGCCGTATCCCCAGCCACCGCCGTAGCCGGTGTTGACCGTGTTGTACGAGACCTCCTCGTCCAGGATCACCTGGTAGCCCACGGCGAACTGGATCCCGCTCTCAATGAAATCCCACGCCTGGAAGCCGGCGAAGTTCGCGGACGGATCGAAATCGTACGAGGTCTTGAGACCGCCGCAGGCGGAGGCCACGAGCAGCAGTGTGGCCGCCAGGGCCAGGGTTCCTGCAGCGCGTCCCCGGTAGTAGCATGAACGAAGGATAATCGAATTGATTACGCGGGAGCCAGCCTTCGGCTCCTGGCCTACGAACCCGGATACGAGCGGATTCCGTGAGCGTTCCTGCAGTTTTTCGGGCCGGCGGAAGCCTGACGATAGTGGTCGGACTCCTGGTTGGAGCCGGGGTTCCGGTCCATGGACAAGAGACCGGCGCCGGAGCGCCGGGAGTCCAACCGTGTGAGTCGGGCGTGATTTCGGAGATCGAGATCCGCCGGGCCAGCGTCTTCGATCTCGAGGAAGTAGACCCGGAATCGACCTCCTATGGCATCTATCGGTTCGCAAACCGGCTCCACCTCATGACCCGGGAGGGCGTGATCCGGAGCGAGTTGCTTCTCCAGGAGGGGGACTGCTTCGACGAGTTCCTGCTCCAGGAGTCGATCCGGGCGCTGCGGGGCCTGCTCCCGGAAACTGATGATTCGGACCCAGGACGATTGGACCCTGGAGGTGAGTCTGGGCATCGCCATCGACGAGGGCTTCACCATCGAAGGTCTCGGGGTCGTCGAAAAGAACTTCCTGGGAACCGGGACCACCGTCGGCTGGGTCCGGCGGGAAGACCTCGAATCGCTGGAGAACGGCGCGGTCGGCGCGATACCCAGGATCCCCCGCACCTCCCTGGACGCTTCGGGCGAGGTGGGTTGGACTCGGACGGGGTGGTACGCCGATCAAATGGTCCGTCTCCCCTTCCGCGTGGAGACGGATCATCTGGCAGTCCGGGAGCGGGCGCGGTTCCGAAATGACGTCTTCCGTTATACCGGGTCGGGTGCGGAGGACTTCCGCTACGCTTTGCTCCCCTTCGACCTGAAGGACGGGGATGTGGCGATCCAGGGCCGGGTAGGCCAGCCGGGTCGGTACTGGCTCGTAGGTGGAGGCCTGGGCTGGGAGGACTGGACGTTCCCGGGCTACCCGGGATCCGTGCTGGAAATCGCCGACCGAGATTTCGACGCCGGAGTGCCCGCCGCCCCCGAAACCGTTGCCGTCCTGCTGGGTCAGACCGAGGCCCAATCCGCCCTGCGCCTGAATCTGGCGTTGGGCTATCGGGGGATGCGCTACACGCAGCGGCGGGGTCTGGACGCTGTGGACGCCGAGCAGGACGTGCCCGTGGGGATTGAAGTCCTCCTATCCGCCGGGAAGTCCGTGGGAGATTTCGGACGGAATCACGTGGACGACGCCAAGAGCCGGCTTTCGGTCTACTACGGGGCGGACTGGGGGCGGTTCGTGCTCGGCTCGGAGCTGGACGTGGAAGCCCGGTCCGTCGACCCCCAGGGCGGGGAGCGTGAGTACAGGGACGTGCTCTCCGAGGTGGATTTCTACCTCTACACGGTGCTCAACGATCACCACACGGTCGTCACCCGGGCTTCGGGGGCGAGAGGGACCGAGATGAGCCGCCCCTTCCAGCTCACGCTTGGGGGACGGGACGGCGTGCGGGGGTATTCGAGGGATGCGTTTCCCGGAGCGGAGAGCATGGTGTTCTCGGTGGAGGAGCGATGGCTCCTGGACTGGCCCAACTCCGAGGCGGCGGACGTGAGCGTCACGGTATTCGGCGACGCGGGCAGGATGGTGGCGGGAGAAGTGCCTTTTGGAGTGGACTCGGGGTGGCGTGCCTCGGTGGGCTTGGGCCTTCGCCTGGGCTTCCCGTCGGGTTCGCCCAAAGGCCGCCGTATCGAGTTCACCTACCCGCTCACCGGAGACCGGGACCAGGCCGTCTACTTCCGATATTACGAGGACGTGACCGGACTGCTCCTGGGGTTTGCGGACGCGTTGATGGAGCGGACTCGGTGGGGAGGGTTCCGCCCCGAGCTCTCCCGTTGAATCGAAGGGCCCCCGGCGCGCTTGACGCCGAGGGCCCCGTCACCTGATTTCCGAGTCGCCTCGAGCGGCGACCCGTGGCGGAGGACTCAGACCCCGCCCAGGGGAATGGTCAGGGCCGCCGAGAAATCCCCCTGGAAGTATCCGCTGCTGTTCACCCCTACCGCGCAGCCTCCGGGGATGCCGCACCACCAGGTGCTGCTGTTCCAGACCGACGTGTAGATGATGCGGCCCAGGAGCTGCGCCATGAGTCTGTCGCCCAGCGGGATCTTGATGCCGGCGTTGAACATCCCGGCGAAGTTCCAGATGCTCTGGTCACCGATAGCGTTGTTGGTGTCCTGGGGTTTCACGTGCGTGGCGCCGAAGAGGAGCGATGCCCAGGGCGTGGCGGGGCCCTGCTTCGGAGCTTCCTGTCGCCCGCCGATCATCCAGTAGCTGGAGTGGAGGTCCGACTGCTTCTCGTTGAAGCCCCCCTGTCGAAGCCGCAGCTCGGAGTGCTGTCGCAGGTAGATGAGCTCGAGGAAGCCACCGGGACGGAGTCGGACGCTGCCCATGGCACCGAAGCTCAACGCCGCAGGGACGCTGAGTTCTCCTTCGCTGGTCGGGAGCTTCCCTCCGAACAGGTATCCCACCGTGGGCGACAGCTCGAGCTGGTGGAACTGGGCGCTCGCCTTCGAGGGTGCGAAGGTGACGGCAAGGGCGACCGCGGCTGCGGCGATGATCGTGCGACGTATGGTCATTCGAACCTCGGTTCTTGTTGGATGGTCACATTAAGGTCGCTGAAATCCAACGGCACCTCAAGGAAATCGAACCTCCAGAATCACGCCGATCCCTGGGTTGGTCCGCCGCTCCTCTTCCGGTGCGAACCGGGGCCAGGACACCCCGGTCAAGAACTCCAGCCACAACCACTGTCGCCCGGTCCGCCTTCGGTAGATGACCGTCAGGCCGTAGTTGCCCACGTTGTAGGGTAGCCCGGTCAGTCCCTCGGCGAAGACCTTGTAGGCCATGGCCTGAGGTCCCCCCACGTTCTGGAAGACCGTGATGCCGGTGGCCCAATCCAGGCCATATCGGTACTTCGAGACCGTGCCCCGGTTGTGCCACCGGATGAGGACCCGGGTGCCGAGGGGTCTCTCTAGGTCCACGCGAGGGGTGGTTCCCACCCCCTCCGAGTTCTTCCAGAACCCCGTCTGTTGCAGGCGCACCAGGAATACGTCCGTCACTTCCCAGTTGTAGCGGTACTGGGCTCGGAGATATGGGTCCGG
>JBDHCV010000074.1:0-4066 GCA_039591855.1 Gemmatimonadota bacterium
CGCAAGGCCAGCCTTGACCCCGGTGCGGTGGACGCCGGACGGGCGGGAGATCGTGTATCGGAGGAGCAACGACGGCACTTCGGAGATCGTGAAGATCCGGGCCGACGGGAGTCAGGGTGAGCCGGAGGTGCTCTTCTCCAGCTCCGTGAGCATCGGCCTGCCCTCCCTTACCCCGGACGGAGAAGGATTCGTTTACGTCACGTTGAACCGGCCCCGGGACATCGCCTTCGCCGACGGGTCGTCGGACAGCATCGACTTCGTTCTGGAGCGAGAGTTCAACGAGACCGGTCCCGCCCTCTCCCCCGATGGCCGGTGGCTGGCCTACGCGTCGGACGTCACGGGCGACCAGGAAGTGTTCGTGAGGCCGTTTCCGAACGTGGGAGACAGCCGGGTCCAGGTGTCGGTCGGCGGCGGCTCGGAGGTGGTCTGGGCCCGGGATGGGAGTGAGCTCTTCTACCGCTCGGGGCCCATGCTCATGGCTGCCGAGGTGGGAACCGACCCGGCGTTCGAGGTCGTCGAGCGGACCGAGCTGTTCGAGATGGGGCGTGACTACATCTCCCGGCCCGGAGCGGTGAGCTACGACGTCAGTCCCGACGCCCAGCGCTTTCTCATGGTGCGCAACCTGGAGGCCCCCGGGCCCGAGGAGGAGGAGCGGCCGGAGGCCACGCTCATCTTGATCGAGAACTGGTTCACCGAGCTGGCCCGATTCCTGGGCGAGGGCAACTAGATGACCGACTCCCCGGGCACCGACCCCATCACCCGCCTGAACGCGGCCCTCGAAGGCCGCTACCGCATCGACCGCGAGCTTGGGGCCGGGGGCATGGCCACGGTGTACCTGGCCCAGGACCTGAAGCACGACCGCCAGGTGGCCATCAAGGTCCTCAAGCCCGAGCTGGCCGCCGTCATCGGCGCCGAGCGGTTCCTGGCCGAGATCAAGACGACCGCCAACCTGCAGCACCCCCACATCCTCCCCCTCTTCGACTCCGGCGAGGCCGAGGGCGTCCTCTTCTACGTAATGCCCTTCGTGCAGGGGGAGTCCCTCCGGGAGAAGCTCGACCGCGACAAACAGCTCTCGGTGGACGACGCGGTCCGCATCGCCAAGGCCGTGGCCAGCGCCCTGGACCACGCGCACCGCCAGGGGGTCATCCATCGGGACATCAAGCCCGCCAACATCTTGATGCAGGATGGCCAGCCCGTGGTGGCGGACTTCGGGATCGCGCTGGCGGTCACCGCCGCCGGGGGCGGACGCCTCACCGAGACGGGGCTGAGCCTGGGCACGCCCTACTACATGAGCCCGGAGCAGGCCACGGCGGACCGAGATCCGGGTCCCCAGAGCGACGTCTACTCCCTGGCCTGCGTCCTCTACGAGATGATCGCCGGCGATCCGCCCCACACCGGCAGCTCGGCCCAGGCGGTGCTGGCCCGCATCCTCACCGACCGGCCCCGGGACCTCACCGATCTCCGGGAGACGGTGCCGGCGCACGTTTCGGCGGCGGTGGGGCGGGCGCTCTCGAAGGTCCCGGCCGATCGATTCAAGAGCGCCGCGGAATTCGGCGCCGCCCTGGACGACCTGAGCTTCACCTACGCGCCGCCGGCGGTGACGAGCCGAATGGCCGCGCCGCAGCCCGCCAGCAGCGCGGGGACTCCGGCGGCGGGAGGGGGCCGGGGCCGGCTGGCGTGGGGCGTGGCGGCCGTGGCCGTCCTCATGGCCGCCTGGGGCTGGCTCCGTCCGGAGCCCGCGGTCCCCCCGGCACCGGCGGTGCGGGTGGTGGAGTCCCTGCTGGAAACCAGCGGAGGCAGTGGACGCCGGGTGGCCGTCTCCGGAGACGGACGCTGGCTGGCCTACTCGTCCGGAAGCGACAAGGAGCTCCGGGTGCGACGCTCCGACCAGACCGAGTGGAGGGCGCTTCCGGGCACCGGGGGAGCCCAACAGCCTTACTTCTCGCCGGCCGGGGATTGGCTCGTATTCAACGGCAGGGACGGCCTCCAGAAGACCCCCGTGGAGGGAGGACCGGTCCTGAGCCTGTTCGAGGCGGGTGGCGCGAATCCCCACTGGAGTGCCGACGGCTTCATCTACTTCACCGGCGTGGCGCCCGACGGTAGCGGCGTCATCCGCGTTCCCGAGTCCGGTGGGACGCCCGAGCTCCTGGTGGATGACCCGGTCGCCCGTTACGCGTCCCCCCTCCCCGACGGCTCGGCGCTGCTGTACACGCATTTCTCGGGCCTCCCGACCGCCGAGATCCGACTGGTGGACCTGGCCTCCAGGGAGGTGCGCACGCTCCTCACGCCGGGTGCCAACGCCGACTACGTGGAGCCCGGATACATCGTGTACGGCCACGGGTCCCAGACCGTGATGGCGGCGCCCTTCGATCTGGAGGCCCGTGAGGTCACGGGCCCCGAGGGCCCTCTGCTCCCCGGGGTGGCGGTCTACTCCGGGGGCGCCACCCAGTTCGCGGTGTCGGCCAACGGGACGGCCGTGTATCTGCCCAGCGGGTCATCGGCGGGAACGTGGCGACTGGCCCTTGTGGATCTGGAGGGCGCGGTGGAGGAGATTCCCGTGACCGCCTCGCCGGAGCGCCGGACGCCCCGCTTCTCCCCCGACGGGCGTCTCATCGCCTTCGACGACGGAGGGCAGATCCACGTCTTCGACCGGGAGCTGGGGACCAACGCGCCGGTCACCTTCGACGGGAATGCCTACTATCCGGTCTGGGCGCCCGACGGCACTTCTCTCGCCTACACGAACGGCACCACGGTCTGGCTCGTTTCGGCCGACGCCAGCGGGACCCCGGAGGTTCTCCTCGAACCCGGGGATCTCGGTGGGCTGTTCCCGCATTCCTGGTCCTCGGACGGGAACTTCCTGGTCGCCCGTGCCGCCACCGGCGGCTCCGGGGACGGGGACCTCTACGTCCTGGACGTCTCGACTGCCGCCCTGACCCCGTACCTCGTGGGTGAGTGGGCCGAGGTGGCGGCGAGTCTCTCTCCCGGGGGACGATGGCTGGCCTACGCTTCCGACGAGTCCGGGGCATCCGAGATCTACGTGCGGTCGTTCCCCCAGCCGGGCGCCCGCTTCCAGGTTTCGAGCGGTGGAGGGGACGAGCCGGTGTGGGCGCCCGACGGGGAGACGCTCTACTACCGGCGGGGCGACCAGCTGATGGGGGCGTCGGTCACGGTGGATTCCGATTTTCGCGTCCTGGGACGGGAGGTCATCCTGGACGACGTCGACCAGATGCCGCTGCAGGGATTCGCCGCCTCGTACGACGTCCACCCGGACGGCGATCGGTTCGTCTTCTTCGTCGGGCAGGTGGAGGAGGGTGTCGATGTCGATCGAACCCTGTATGTGGTCACCAACTGGTTCAGCGAGCTCCGCCAGCGGATGGGGGAGGGCAACTAGATGACCGACTCCCACACTTCCCGCCTGGAGTCGGCCCTGGCCGGCCGGTACCGCATCGAGCGCAAGCTGGGCGAGGGCGGTATGGCCTCGGTATTCCTGGCCGAGGACCTCAAGCACGAGCGCAAGGTGGCGCTCAAGATCCTGAAGCCGGAGCTGGCGGCCGTCATCGGCGCCGAGCGGTTCCTGGCCGAGATCAAGACCACGGCGAACCTGCAGCACCCCCACATCCTGCCCCTCTTCGATTCGGGCGAGGCCGAGGGGTTCCTCTACTACGTCATGCCCTTCATCGACGGGGAGACGCTGCGCAGCCGCCTCGACCGGGAGGGGCAGCTGGGTGTGGAGGACGCGGTGCGCATCGCGAAGAACGTGGCCGACGCCCTGGACTACGCCCACCGCAACGACGTGATCCACCGGGACATCAAGCCTGCCAACATCCTCCTCCATGACGGCCGTCCGGTGGTGGCGGACTTCGGGATCGCCCTGGCCATCAGCGCCGCGGGCGGGGGGCGGATGACCGAGACCGGGCTCTCCCTGGGCACGCCCCACTATATGAGCCCGGAGCAGGCGAGCGCGGACCGGGACCTGAGTGCCCGCAGTGACGTGTACTCGCTGGGGTGCGTGCTGTACGAGATGCTGGCGGGCCAGCCCCCGCACACGGGCCCGAGCGCGCAGAAC
>JBDHCV010000075.1:0-3994 GCA_039591855.1 Gemmatimonadota bacterium
TCCTCGATGATGACCTTGAGGGACGCGCTGCCCACCGCGGCGCCCAGGGGGTTGCCGCCGAAGGTGGAGCCGTGGTCCCCGGGGCGGAAGACGTCCATGTACTCCGAGTCGGCCAGGGCCGCGGAGACCGGATAGACCCCGCCCCCCAGCGCCTTGCCCACGATGAGCACGTCGGGCTTCACGTTCTCCCAGTCGCAGCAGAACATGCGGCCCGTGCGGCCCAGGCCGGTCTGGATCTCGTCGGCCATGAACGCGATCCCGTGCTCGGCACACATGTCCTTGGTGCAGGCCAGGTAGCCCTCGGGGGGCACAACCACGCCGCCCTCCCCCTGCAGGGGCTCCACCAGGAATCCCACGGTGTTGGGCGTGATGGCCTCCTCGAAGGCCTTGGCGTCGCCGTAGGGAACGATCTTGAACCCGGGAGTGAAGGGCCCGAAGCCCTCCTTGTACTCGGGCTCGGAGGAGAAGGACACGATGGTGGTGGTGCGGCCGTGGAAGTTGCCGGAGCAGACGATGATCTCCGCCTGGTTCTCGGCCACGCCCTTCACCTCGTAGCCCCACTTGCGGACCATCTTGATGGCCGTCTCCACGGCCTCGGCGCCGGTGTTCATGGGGAGGGCCCGCTCGAAGCCGGTGGCCTCGCACAGCTCCTTGAGGAAGGCGCCCATCTGGTCGTTGTGGAAGGCCCGGGAGGTGAGGGTGAGCTTGCCCATCTGCTCGATGGCGGCCTGAATAATATCCGGGTGGCGGTGCCCCTGGTTCACGGCGGAATAGGCCGCGAGCATGTCCAGGTACTTGTTGCCGTCCACGTCCCACATCCAGGACCCCTCCGCCCGCTCGATCACCACGGGAAGGGGATGGTAGTTGTGGGCGCTCCACTTCTCCGCTTCGTCCAGGTACTTCTGGGTCTGCTGCGCGATGGCCTGGGTCATGTCCGCCTCGATTCTCGTGGTCATGTGAAGACGCCGGGGCCCGGTTCTCCCATCTGACGGGAAGACCGGGCCCTCGGCACATCCAGAATAGCGCCCCTCCCGGACCTTGGGAAGAGGTTTGTGAATATTATTCCATTATGCGTGGATATTCTTCTTCATCGACAGGCCTGCTGCGGCCCCGCTGGGGCCCCGAGACCCACACCGGCGCAGCCGGCGCCTCGTTCACTTCGAAGATGAAGACGTCCGGCCGGGCGTAGTGCCCGGTGACATCGAAGTCGAACTTGCCCCGGCCGATGTCCTCCATGTCCAGGTCGGCGTAGGCGATCCCTTCCCCGTCCCAGAGGGGCCCGGCCAGGCAGTCCCCGGTGGGCGAGTAGATGGCCGAGCCGCCCCGGCACATCTCCTCGGGGAAGGCCAGGAGCTCGTCGGCGATCTCCAGGTCGTCGGGGTACATGTCCCGGGTCACGTACTGGTTGCACCCCAGCACGAAGCAGCGCCCCTCCAGTGCGATGTGCTGCAGGGTGGCCTGCCAGCGCTCCCGGGCGTCGGCGGTGGGGGCGCAGTAGAGCTGGATCCCCTTGCCGTACATGGTCATGCGGGCCAGGGGCATGTAGTTCTCCCAGCAGATGAGCCCGCCCAGCCGTCCGATGTCGGTGTCGAAGACGGGCAGGGTGCTCCCGTCCCCCTCGCCCCAGATGAGCCGCTCCGCCGCGGTGGGCTTCAGCTTCCGGTGCTTCCCCATCAGGGTGCCGTCGGGGGCGAAGTAGAGGAGGGTGCAGAAGAGGGTGCCCCCGCTGAACGTGGAGTCCCGCTCCACCACCCCCACCACCAGGAAGGCCTCGGCCTCCCGGGCCGCCTCCGACATGCGCTCGGTCTGGGGCCCGGGGACGTCGATGGCGCCCTGGCGGTAGCGCTCCCAGGTGCGGCGTCCCGGGTCGGTGCGCCCGCCCACCGCGGTCCCGAAGGCCAGGCCCCAGGGGTAGCCGCCCACATAGGCCTCGGGGAAGAGGATGAGTCGGGCCCCGTTGGCCGCGGCCTCGTCTGTGAGCTCCACGACCCGGTCGGTGGCCGCGTCGGGGTCGAAGAAGCGGGGCGCGGCCTGGACCACGGCGGCCCGGAGGGGGGTGGGGGGGATGGTGGGGGAGTGGGGCATGGGACTGGACAGGGCTGGAGTTACGACAATTCGGGATGGCAAGAGGGACCAGATCCTCAGTCTACCTCGACCACGATGCAGCCGGTGATCAGGACGCGAAAGCCCCCGAGCGCGGGGCCCGGGGGCTCAAGGACCTACGAAGAGTCAGACGACGCTGTTAGAAGCGACCATCTCCGTGGGCGTGGCAGCGGAAGCAGTTGGTGTTCGACATGTGGCTATAGTGGCAGGTGTTGCAGAAGTAGTAGCCGTCGATCGCGAAGTTATTCGGGGACGAGTTGTATGTGACCTCCCATCCCACGCTGGTGAAGGGGTCGAGGGTCCCCCCGTTCTCGGGATCGATCGGGATGATCGTCGTTCCGTCCTTGGTGTAGATTCGGTTCACGAGTTGGAACAGGTTGTTCACCGCGTAGGCCTGATACCCAGCTCCCGCGGTGTCCGGCCTGATCCCGGGGACCACTGTCGTGTCCTGCATCAGTGCCACACTGTCCGGATGGGCCTTGTGGCATTGCAGGCAGGGAACAAAGTCCCCCTCGACCCAATCGGAGATCTGGGTCTCGGGTGGCGGATCCCTCCTGATGTTCGAGTCCAGGCCAACCTTACCCACCGGACCCGCTCCGTGTGCATCGGTGTTGAGGTAGTGGTCAGCGATGTCCGTCAGGGAATCACTGGGAAGATTCGCCCCGGTCGGGAGCGAGTTGTCATGGCAATCCATGCACCACTCGGACATCCAATCGGAGCCCGAGCCGCCACCCATACGGGCCCCGGCCGCAGGTACGATGCCGTCGTTGGGATCCGGGTCCAACCTCAGCTTCTGGGTGCTGTTTGCGGCATGCGGGTCGTGGCAGTCCGCACATTCGATCTTCGCTCCGCTAACACTCGCTGCCGCGTGCTGAACATCATGCCGGTCGTTCATGAGCGAGCGGTTGAGAATACCCGCAGGATCGTCCACCCAGTTGATCGTGGTCCCTTCGAACTGGCCCGCGATATCGGTGGAGGCTGTCCCACCATCATGACAGGTGAAGCAGAAGCCTTCCTCCTGCTCGTAAAAGGTGGTGGCGTTGGCGGCGGTGGTGTAATCGCCGGTCCCCCGCAGCAGCCCCTGCTTCTGGGAGCCGTGGCCGGAGCCGTGGCAACTGAAGCACTCCAGGGAAGTGCTGGCCTCGTGAGACGCCGCGGCCCAAAGCGTGGTCGTCGTCGCCTGGGGCGGGTTGAGGCCATCCCCGAAGGGATCCGTGGGGCGGCTCTCGTCGTGGCAGGAGAGACACACCGTGGAAGCCTCGCCCGCCGCCGTGGCGTTGGTCAGGGGATCCCCGGACAGCGCCACCACGCCCCCGTCCGCGTCCTGCAGCTTCACCGTGCCGCCCTTGTGGGAGCCGTCCCCCTGGTAGTGGCACGTCAGACAGGCGGCGGAGGTGTCGGCCACCGTCGAGATGTGGTGGGTGTTGTAGCCCAGCTCGGGGATGATGGCGCGCCGGCTGTTGGGGCCGATCGTCCCGGCGCCACCGGTGTTGTGGCAGGTGGTGCAGCTCCCCTCGCCCTGGAACCCTTTCGAGTGCTCATGGCACTGCCGGCAATCGACCGCAACGTCGTGGGCACCCCCGGTGGTTCCGGTGTTCTTGTGGACGTCCGTGATCGTGTGACAGACCTCGCAGACCCCGTCGTTGGGAGCGCCGTCGTCCGGGCCGAAGGAGTTGGGTCCGCTGTAGGCGGTAAACACGACCGTGGAGGTCCCGCCCCCCGCCGTATCCGGCAACGGCATCGACGAGTTGATGTAGGCCAGGTTTCCGCCGGCCTCCTGAGGGTGCCCGTGGCAGTCCCAGCAGCCAGTGGGCTCGGCGTGCTTGGCTCCGTTGTGGATGTCGTACCCGTTCTGGGGGATGGTCTGGCCGTCCGGGGCTGTCGGGGGGGA
>JBDHCV010000076.1:0-4247 GCA_039591855.1 Gemmatimonadota bacterium
TGCGGTAGCGGCCTTCGAGAGCTGCGTTGAGGCGGGGGATGGGGTCGGACATGTGGCCAAGATGAGGGAGGCCCGGAAGCGCTGGCAAGAATGCCACGTGGCGTCTATACCGCTGAGTCCCTATCCTCCCGGATCCGACACTCCCGTTAGCCTGAACCCGGGTCTCCGTCCTTCCGGAGCCGGCACGCCATTCCTCTGCCCCCACACCCTCTCCTTTCGGAGCTTCACGTGGCGCGAGACTCTGCCCGTCGCGACCCAGTCGAGCGTCGCACCTTCCTCAAGGTGGGCGCCCTGGGCGTCGCCGCCGGTATCACCGGTTGCGCGTCCGGGGACCCGGAGCAGCCGACCCCGCCCACGCCTCCGGCTGCCTCGGCCGATGGGCGGGGTAGCGGCACCGGAGGTGGGGGTGGCGGCGGGGGGCAGGGAGCGGGGCCACCCCCGGTGGGCGATCTAGCCGTGGGTCTGGAGGCCGCAGGCGTGGCCGGGAAGCCCCCTGGAGCTGAACGTCGTCCAGCACCAGAGCCCTGGTGCATCACCTTCACCTGGGAACCCCGCGCCGGTCCTCTTCAGCTACAACGGTGTCCCCATGGGACCCACGGTGCGTGTGCGATCCGACGGGACCGTGCGGTTCAAGGTCCGAAACCATCTGGGGCTCAACGAGCAGATGAGCCATCTGGGCCCCAGTCCCGATCCCCTCGAAATGCCTAGGGACACCCACGACGAAGTCTGCCGGCGGGCCGAGGCCGACCGGACTCCGGGGAGCCCCGACGAGCTACCTATCTGCCTCCCCTTCTTCTATCCGGAGCGACTTCTGGAGGTGATCAGCCCCGAAACCCGTCCGGGGTGGAGGCTCAAGGGGCACCTGAACGGACAGCACAGGACCCACACGACCAACCTCCACACCCACGGGCTCCACGTCCCACCCCAGCGCAATCCCGACGGGAGCCACTCGGACAACGTACTTCTTCGGATCCTTCCCAGAGCCGACATGGAGGCCCGCCTCGCCTCCGGTGACCCTGAGCTCGTCGAGCTGGGCGAGGAGGAGCACGTGGCGGAGCTGGACTACCACATCCAGCTGCCCATACCCGGACCGGACGGTCCCCTTCCCCACCCGCCGGGTACGCACTGGTACCACCCGCACTCCCACGGAGCGACTCACGACCAGGTGGCCAGTGGTATGGCAGGCTTCCTGGTCGTCGAGGGGGACGTGGACGAAGCCGTGAATCGGGCCATGACCGGTGAGGCTTGGCCGGACCCCGCGGTGAAGACGGGCCCCTGGGATTACCGCGAGCGTCTCGTGTTTCTCCAACGGGTGCAGGTGGCCCCTGTGGACCTCGATTCTGGCCCTCGCCGCAACAACCTTCGCTTCCCACCCTTCTTCGCCGTGAACGGCGTTGCACCGGCCGCCGTCATGACCATGCGTCCCGGCGCGGTGGAGCGGTGGCGGGTCCTCAACGGGAGCGTCGACGGCGCCGGCACGACGCGCTTCATGGTGCTGGAGGGCCAATATGTCCAGCGCAACAACCGGATCTGGCGGGTGGTGGTGGAAGAGGGAGACACGCCGGAGGAGAGCAGGCGACGCTTGGAACCGGTGACCGAAGCGGAGATCGAGGCGGCCAAGATGCTGCTCCACCAGCTTTCCTTCGACGGCATCACGCTGGTGACGGTCGAGAACGGGGAGGCTCGTCACACCGTCAAGGACCTGTCCCTCCAGAACGCCGACACCAAAAACCCTCTCGCTCGGGTGCCCCGGCCTGGAGAATCGGAGGTGGAAGCGGCACTGAGGGCCTTCGAGGACTGCTATCGGGACGGCGATTCGCTGAGACGTTCGTACGTGCGCCCCAACGAGCTCTACCTGGGCAACGCGAACCGGGCCGACGTCTTCTTCCAGGCCCCCTTGGATGGCGATGGGAAGGTCTACACAATCTTCGCCAAGGAGGCCCATCTACAGACCGACAACCGCCAGTCGGTGCTCCAGATGCGGATCGGCCACGATGAGCCCATCATCCGCCGTCCGCGCTTCGACGTCGTCCTCGCCTACGTGAGCGTCCGGGGCCGCCCGGTGGACGGGGGTGCCTTCGACCCCACCAGCCTGGATGACGTGCTTCCTCCGGTGCCCCACCTCCTCAAGCCCGTGACCGACGAGGAGCTGCGCGTCCCGGCGGCAGAGGCCAGAGCCGTGGGGGTTCCGGAAGGCGCCCACCGGACCCGGACCATCGCCTACTCGGGAACCGGCGGCACCGATTGGCCCCTCATCGATCCACCGGAGGAGTTCTGCGAGGCCCATCCGGAGTTGGAGCACCTCGTCTGGGGGACCCAGGACGGGCGACGTATCGTCCTGCCGAATCTCACAAGAACGATGGCTATCCACTCGGACTTCGACCTCTCGGAGAGCGAGGAGCCGAGGTCGCCCCGGAAGTTCATGCCCGACGACCCGCACCGGTCCCGGATGCTGGTAGATACGGCCGAGGAGTGGGTGCTCTACAACAACTCCGAGCCCCTGTGGAGCCACACGGACCTCGAGCGCTTCCCCCAGCCCGGGAGCTATCTCCAGCACTACGAAGCCGTGCCCATGGGCCGTAGCGAAGGGCAGCGACGATTCTGGGAGGATCCCGAGTTCCAGATCACCACCAAGGCCAGCGATCACCCCTTCCACATCCACATCAACCCCATGTGGGTGCTTCGCATCGACGTTCCCGACGAGAACGGAACGCTCCACAACATCCTCCCCGAACCCCGGTGGATGGATACCGTGCCGATTCCCCGGTCCGGGGGACGGGTGGTCTTCCGCACCCGTTTCGACGACTACACCGGTGTCTGGGTCCACCACTGCCACATCCTCCTGCACGAGGACATGGGGATGATGCAGGCCGTGGAATGCGTCGATGACCCGACGCAGGTCAACTACCGGGTGCGTCATGGCGTCGCTCGCCACGACATGAGCGGAGACGAGGTGAGTCGGATCTATCCGCCCCCTTCCCCGGAGATCCGGTATCGCCAGAATCTGAGCTTCGTGGATCCCAACGAGTTGGGCGGGCAGACCTATCCCGGCTTCCCTCTGGAGGTGCCGACCCTTAGGGAGCGGTGAGAGATGGGTTAGAAGGCGAACTCTTTGTCCAGGATGTGGATCTCGACGGTCTCCCGCTTGACTCCGTCCTCCACCATAGCAGCCTGGATCTCAGGCGACTCCACTAACTCGAAGTACCTGTCCAAGTCGGAAGGCTCGGAGTGGAGGACGAATCTCCCATCATCGGTAACGGTGAAGTGGATGACGTTCATATCCAGGTCCGAAAAAAGCTCCGAGAAGAGTCGCGCGTGTGAGCGGAAACGCTCTTCCCACGCCGTCGAGTCCTCCACTTCACCGACCATGACCAGTCGTGGCATGTTACGCTCCTCTGTCGAGGGTCTGCAGCCGTGTACCGAGATAGAGCACCTTACACGCGGACAGCGTGCCCCGCACGGGTGCGCCCTACTGGCTCGGAATTCTGCAGGGGCACCTTCTAGCCCGCCAGCGAGCGCTCGCGGGCTGCCGACGCTCTCCTCGATGAGGAGCCACCTTCTTAGCCGCGCCGTGCGAGGCGCAAGCGGGGCAGCTCCCCATTCACCGCGGAGCTAGCCTCTCCCTCCCTACACGATCAAGGTAGAGACACATCTGGCGGAAGCGCTCGGCCTTGTCGACGACAGCTCGGGCCCGGTTCAGATACTCGGGAAGCGAGACGCGCCCATCGGGCGCGATGCCGATCTCAGCCAGGGTCAGACGCACAGCTTCTCCGGCCCACTCGCGCAGCACTGTCATCGCGCCGGCCGCGCCCACGAAGGCATCGGAGAAGATCTGGACACGAACCGGATCCTGAACGTCCGAGCTCGTGAGGCCACACCCAGCATGGAGGCTGTGGCGGCCGATGGGAACCACATACCTGCCATGCCTTCCGTTCAGGAGCCCGACTTCTTGCTTGCAGGCATCGCAGAACCACACCGAGAACCTGTGGCCGCTCCGCAGGGCTACCGCGCCGCAGCATCGGCACAGCCCTACGCCCTCGTCGAAGTCGAATCCGTCCCAGCCCCTCTCCCGACGTGGGGCTGCGTGGAGCGGGCAGCTCCCGCGCTGTATGTAGCTCCTCAGGGGGCGCGTGCCCCGCCGGTCCCTGAAGGGCCCCACAGGTCCGCCGCAGGGGCCACAGACCTCCATTCTCTCCTTGTGCGCAGTACTCTGGATCATGGCTCCTCCTGGAGTGTGAGAAGCCGAA
>JBDHCV010000077.1:0-3896 GCA_039591855.1 Gemmatimonadota bacterium
CTGACATCGATTTCACCCCCGACTTCGACGTCGGCGGGAGCATGGACAACGGAGAGGTCGCGGATTTCCACGCGATCGCGACGGGCTCACTCTCCATGGACGCAGAGGTGAACCTGGGCTCGGCGGGTGGGGTGAATTTCACCGGATCCCGGAGCCTCGTCACCATCACCCGGCCGACTCTGTTCTCGGTGGGCCCGATCCCCGTCGCGGCGCTAATCAAGTTCCAGTTGAAGCTGGGATTCACGGTCGATGTGTCGGACTCCATCGCCTTCACGATGAAGGTATCGGGGTCCGCGGAAACGAAACTTGGGGGAGAGTACACGAAGGCCGGTGGGTGGAACTTGGTGAACGATCTCACGACAGGCGGATCGGCTTCGGAACCCAGTCTGGGCGGGAAGGTAAAGACGAAACTCAAGGTTTGGCTGACACCCTCGATCAGCATCGTCGCCTACGAGGTGGCGGGTCCGTTCGTGTCCTGGGGACCCTTCGGGGAGGGAAGTGCGACACTGCAGAGTGCTCCAAGCCCGACGGGAAGCGATCCCTTCCCGAGCGGGGTGGGCTGTAACCTCAATGTGAAGGCCGGTTTGGACGGCAAGGTAGGCATGGTGACGGGCAAAATCGCCCCGGGCATCAGTTGGGGTACCTCTCTACCCGAGGTCCTGTTCTACGAGGAGAACTACTCCTGTCCTCTCGGTGATGTCGCAGTCACGGTCAACACCATCGGAGCGGATCCCGACCCGGACGGCTACACCATCGGGGTCGCGGGAGAAGAGCAAACGGTTGGGGTCAACGGATCGGTTCTCTTCGAAGGTATCGTGGCCGGGAGTCATCAGATCGCCCTTACCGGCGTCGCCAACCGGTGCTCGGTGGCATCGAACCCTCAACAGATCGATGTGAGTGCGGGCCAAACCTCCAACGTGTCCTTTTCGGTGGAGTGCGGCGAGACGACGGGCACGCTCAGGGTGAGTACAAATACAACCGGGTTGCCGTCAGGCGGAGGAGGCTACGAGGTCACGGTGGACGGCACGCAGACTCAGCCGATTCCGGCCACCGGATCGACCACGTTCGATCAGATGGCCACGGGTAGCCACACGGTTCAGCTGGGCCAGGTGGCCGGCAACTGCACGGTGACCTCTGGGGCGTCCCAGAACGCCACGGTTCAAGAAGGTCAGACCGCCGATGTGGTGTTCGATGTGGAGTGTGTTTCCAACGACCTGACCATCACCACCCAGACCACCGGTCAGCAGCAGGATCCCGACGGGTACACGGTCGACATCGACGATGGGGCCTTCAGCCAGGGAATCGGTGTCAACGACTCGGCAGTGTTCGGCGAGCTGGACCCTGGCAGCTTCAGGGTGGAACTCAAGGACGTGGCGCCCAACTGCACGGTTTCTGGTAGCAACCCACGAACCGTCACACTCGAAGAGGGCGGCACCCAAGAGACCTTCCAGGTCGCCTGCGTGTCGGGTAGCCTGATCGTGGAGGTGTCCACGCAGGGCGATCCGGGGGTCGAGACCTATACCGTTACCGTGGACGACACCGACTCACGGGCGATCGCCGTGGGCGGTAACGTCCAGTTCTCAGGTCTGACCACGGGAGAGCACAGCGTTGAGCTCAGCGATGTGCCCCAGCCTTGCGTGGTCCTGGGTGAGAACCCACGCACAGCCAACGTGCCGGAAACGATCAACTTCTCCGTGGACTGCACCCCGCAATCGGGAACGATCTACTACCGAAATGGTGTGTCGATCTACGCGATGAACGATGACGGGACGGGGCGGCGAGTGATTGTGCCGGATGCCTGGGTCTCTCCCCATGTCCGCGGTTACGCCGTTTCGGACGATGGGAGCCGCCTGGCGTGGGTGAGGCTGGAGGGGGCCTTCCCCGATTGGAAGTTTCAGCTCTGGGTTGCCAACAGCGATGGCTCGGGGGCCCAGAAGATATCGGAGTCAGACCTGGGTATGACGATCGGCCCAGACGCCTGGTCGCCCGACGGCCAGAAGTTGGCGCTCATTACGAGGAGAGGCGGCCCCGATCCCTTCCTCGACGGTGTCTATTGGGATTCCGAAACCCGCATCGTAGTCATGGATGCCCAGTCCGGGAGCTTTACGGAGCTGCCGAATACCTGGGGGAATTGTCGAGACGGCGCCGCCTGGTCACCGGATGGAACTCTGATCGCTGCGAACTGCTTCACGCTCAACTCCACGGATCCGTTCGAGAACGGCTGCCCGAAATGCAAGCTCCACAAGCTCCTCGTTGTGATGCCCGCGGGGGGCGGCTCGCTGGTCGCGGTCACGAATGGGGACTACGCCGTGGAGGCCCCGACCTGGGCTCCTGATGGCAAAGAGGTCTCGTTCCGCATGGGGAACCGAGACGGCTCCTATCCCGGAACTGGTTATCTCCACCGCATTACCATGGCGACCGGGTTTCGCCGGGGTGTCACGGGCCCTCTCGCCATGACCGGATCGAACCCGACCTGGTCTCCGGAAGGCCTACGAATCGCCTTCGATCGGATCGATTCATGGCTGGGTCAGTCCTCCTCCGAGGTCTTCATCATCGATGCCGACGGCACCACCCCGGTGAACCTGACCCGTTCCTCGGATGCGCACGAGAGCAGGCCGATCTGGATCCCGGGAGGATGAGCGGAGGGAGTCGATCCTGACGTCGGACTGAGTTCCTCCTTGCGCTTCCCGGGGGGTTCTCGGAGGATGTATGGGACTGTTTGTCCTCGACCCCGACCAACCATGGATCGCGTCATGCCCTGCACCAGCCGCAGAGATTTCCTCCGTCTTTCAGCCCTCGCCGGGGGCGCCCTGGCCACCGGAGCCTCGGATCTCGCGGCGTCTCCGGGCCGTGCGGGTTCCGTCGCCGCTGACTCACCGAGTGGCGTGGCGCTCAGCGATTCCCCGATGAAGATCCTCGTCCTGGGCGGAACCGGCTTCATCGGGCCCCACGAGATCCGCTATGCCCTGGCCCGGGGGCACGAGGTCACCATGTTCAATCGAGGGCGCTCCAACCCCGAGCTCTTCCCGAACGTCGAGCGGCTCATCGGCGACCGGGACGCGCAGCTCGAGGCCCTGGAGGGTCGTCAGTGGGACGCGGTCATCGACAACTCGGGGTTCTATCCGCGCCACGCCCGCCTTTCTGCAGAGCTGCTGGAACCCAACGTGGGTCAGTACCTCTTCGTCTCCTCCATCTCTGCGTATGACGGTGAAACGCTTCAGCCCGGACAGCATCCGGACGAAGCGCCGTACGCCACCATGGCCGACCCCACAGACGAATCGGAAGGGCCGTACGGGCCCTCCTATGGGCCCAGAAAGGCCCTTGCGGAGCAGGAGGTCTCGAACGTGTTCGGCCCGGAACGGACCACTTTGGTCCGCCCGGGTCTCATCACCGGGCCCGGGGATCCCACCGACCGGATCCGCCATTGGTTCGCTCGTGCCGAAAGGGGTGGCGAGATCCTGGTCCCCGGCCCCCTCGACGCGCTGGTGCAGTACATCGACGCCCGGGACCTCTCGGGGTGGATGATACGACTCCTGGAGGACCGGACGCCCGGGAATTTCAACGGTGTGGGCCCCAGGGACGACATGACGACCGCAGAGTTGGTCTACGGGTCAGCGGCGGCCGTAAGCTCCAGTCGGACCTTTACTTGGGTGGACTGGGACTTCCTCGCCGAAAACGAGTTCCTGGCCGGGTACACACCCATCGTGCCCCCGGGCGCCGAGTCGTTCATGACCATCTACAATCAGAATTCCGTGGAGTCGGGCCTGACCTACCGATCCTGGGCCGAGACCGTCCGGGACATGTACGTCGAGTATGTCACCATCGCCAACGGTGGGTACACGGAGGGGTTCGGATGGAGGGCCGGTCTCTCGCCGGAGGATTCGGCCAGGGCCCTG
>JBDHCV010000078.1:0-4518 GCA_039591855.1 Gemmatimonadota bacterium
GTATCCGTTGCGATTCGACGAGAACGTGAGGGACCTGCTGTCCGGGGTCCACGCGGCGCCGTCGTTGATCGACCCCTCCGACGTCAACGCCGTCGCCGGCCCCCGGTCCAGTTCCTTGACCCACAGATTCTGTCCCGTGCCATCAAAGGAGGTGAACGCCGCACGAGTGCCATCAGGGGAAATGCGGGGCTGCAGGACCACCGCGTCGGTCCACTCGGGATCCACCGGCACGGCCACCCCCTCTCGATCGACCCACACCGGCGTCGATCTGGCGACGCTCTGCCCGGAGACGTAGACGAACGTTCCGTCGTCCGCGATCGCGAAGTCGGCGGATCCGAGAGACTCGACCTGCACGCCCTCGAAGATCGGGATCAGCGGACCGATCTCCATCATCTGGTGATCCAGTGTGGCGGCCATGACCGCGCCGTCCGCCTGCACCACGATGATGTGGCCGGTCTCGGACCAGATCGCCTGCATGCCCTCGACCAGGGGTGTGACCTCCATCGACCCCAGGCGGGCGACGCCGATCTCGCGCGTGGTCCCGTTGTAGAGTTCGCCGAGTGCGATGGTCACGAGGATCAGGTCGGTGCCGGGGATCACGTCCGGGAAGTAGTGGGACACCTCGTTCCGCGTCGTATCGACCTGCGTGAGCCGTTCCACCTCGCCGCCGCTCTCGGGGATCCGGTGGAGCACCGTCGCACCGTTCTCCCGGTCCCACTGGCCGAAGTAGATGTAGCCGTCGTCTCCCCAGGAGACGCCGCTTCGCCGCAGCCAAGGATCGGCATGAAGGGTGACCGGTGGCCGCCCCCCCAGCGACACGATCCTGAGCGCCCGGTCGTCGCTGATGAACGCCAACTGCGATCCATCGGGCGAGAACTCGGGGTGCACGCCGAGTTGCGTGCCGTTGAGAAACACCGGCCCGAGCCGATCGGCGGTGCGAATCCAGATTCCCGGTGCTTCGGCGTCCTCGTCCATTCCGGAGTAGGCGACGGTCCGCCCATCCGGCGAGATCGCGACATTGCTTCCCCAATCGCTGTTGGCCCCGATTTCGACGGGTAACAGAAGCTCGTAGCGGAGAACGCCCTCGTCCGACGCGGCGGGAGCACCGCCGCCGCGCTGCAGGACCGCGAGCGCGATGGCGGTCACGGCGAGAACCCCCGTGGCCACCTTCCAGACAGCGTTCCCGGGAGACCCCGCTCGCGGCTGAGCTACCGAACGGCTCCCCCGACCCTGGGACCTCGGCATCACGCCAGTCACGCCACCAGACCAGCTCAGATCGGCCCGTCCCAGCGCGTCCGCCCAGGCCTGCATGCTCGCGAACCGGTCCGCGGGGGTCTTCTCCAGAGCGTGGAGGACGGCGTCGTCGATCGCCGGGGGTACGGACCGGCGAACCTCGCTGGGAGGAACCGGATCGCTCGTGAGGATACGACCAAGGACCGCCTGAGCCGTGCCGCCCGTGAACGGGGGCTCTCCGGTCAGCATCTCGTAGAGCACACACGCGAGCGAGAACAGGTCGGAGCGCTGGTCAGGATCCCGCTCCCCGGTCGCCTGCTCGGGCGCCATGTAGTATGGCGTCCCGAGACTCAGTCCGGTCTCCGTCAGCCGCCCCCCGCCCGCCTGGCTGACCGCCAGCGCGACCCCGAAGTCCGCGACGACCGGCTCACCCCGCTGCATCAGGATGTTCGCAGGCTTGATGTCCCGGTGGATCACCCCCTGGTCGTGTGCCGCCTGCAGTGCGCCGGCCACCTTGCGGGCGATCGCGACGGCCTCCTCCACCGAAAGCTGCTTCTCCCGATCCAGTCGCTCCCTCAGCGACTCGCCCTCCACGAACGGCATCACGTAGAAGAGAAACCCGTCGGCTTCACCCGAATCGAAAAGCGGCAGCACGTGCGGGTGCTGGAGATTCGCCGTCGTCTTGATCTCCGAAAGGAACCGCTCGCCCCCGACGACCGCGGCCAGCTCGGGCTTCAGGACCTTGATCGCGACCTGTCGATCATGCTTGAGATCATCGGCCAGGTAGACGGTGGCCATCCCCCCCTCACCCAGCTCCCGCTCGATCCGGTAGCGGCCTTCCAGGGCGGCGTTCAGGCGCGTGATCACGTCCCCGGTCATGTCAGCGGCCCTCGCCGGCGGACGCCAGCAACTCGGTGAACCAGTTGGTGACGATCAGGTGACGCTCGGGCTCGCCGGACGCGTCGGTGTCACCGGAGGTGGTCCCTCCCCGGGCGAGCCGGACGGTGATGAAGCGATCCCCGTCGGGATGGAGATCCCAGTTGAACCCGTCGTAGTCCCCGGCCAGAACGAAATCCGTGGAGAGGACCGCGAAGGTGGGCTCGCGCTGCACCCGGGCCGCAAAGAGGGAGTCCGGGGCGGGCCCAGGGAGGGGACGCCAGTAGTAGAGCGTTTCTCCATCCGGGGACCAGCGCGGGCGGCGGCCCCCGCCGGAGGAGACGCTGGTGGGCTGGC
Organism: Gemmatimonadota bacterium; assembly: GCA_039591855.1. Lineage (GTDB taxonomy): Bacteria > Gemmatimonadota > Gemmatimonadetes > Longimicrobiales > Gaopeijiaceae > JBDHCV01. The sequence continues at coordinate 2,467 of JBDHCV010000078.1, forward strand.
GGGCCTCGGGGAAACTGCGGACGTAGACCTCCGAATCCCCCGATTCGTCGGACTCGTAGGCGGCCAGGTCCCCCTGGGGCGAGACGTAGCCGGCAACGCGGTTCCCCTCCGCGGCGAGATAAGGGCGAGACGATGCGGTGTCAGCCACGTCGATCAGCCAGAGGTCATTCTGCCCCGCCGACTGACCGGTTTGGTAAAGGAGCAGATCGTCCGGGAACCACTGGCGCGGTGTCTGACGCCCGGGACCACCCAGGAGGAACTCCGGGGGCGAGTCGTCGTTCACCGATTTGATGAAGAGGTCCCGGCCGTCCGTGCCTTCCCGCTGAGACGCGAATGCGATCCGGGTCCCGTCGGGCGACCAAACGGGACCAGTATTGGTCCCGCCCGCGAAAGTGAGGCGCCGCGGCGTGGTTCCCAACTCCACGTTGTAGACGTAGACCATGCGGGCGTCGGTGCTCCTCCCCGCCTCAGTCCCTCCATACGCCACCCATTCCCCGTCCGGAGACCATCGGGGGGCATCGATGCTTCGGGGGTCCAGAGGGATGGTCTCCTCTTCCCCGCCCAAGCTCACCACCAGGAACTCACGGAGCGGCTGCCCGCCACCTCCGATGGACAGCCCGAGCCCGTAGACAAGGGTGCCGTTGCGGGAGACGTCGAAACGGGCGAAGCGGTCGAAGCGCACCACGATCCCCTCGAGGATGGGAGTCGCCTCCCCCGTGACCTCTCCCGCGGCGGCGTCGAAGGGGGCGGCCCAGAGCCCGCCCTGCTGGTCCACGTAGACCACGTGGCCGGATTCGGTGTAGACGGGAGCGATACCGCCCGGAATGATCTCCCGGACCTCGCCGGTCCCCAGGTTCAGGTAGTGACTGTTGAAGTCTCCGGCGATGGAAAAGAGGACGCCACTCTCGCCCGGCAGAAGACGAGGGTTCGTGATGGAGCCCATGCCCTCAACGAGCACGACCGGTTCCCCGCCGGTCTCCGGGACTCTGTACAATCGGTCGTCGGCCTCGAACACCACCGTCCCCTGGTCACCCCAGGTGGGTTGGAAGGGGCTCAGCCCGGCGGAGGCAGGAACCACCGGGCGGGGCGCGCCCCCGGAGAGCGCAACCCTCATGAGGGCGTTGTTGTCCTCGTAGACGATCCATTCGCCGTCGGGAGAGAACGCCGGCCACGATGGATCTCCGCCGTCGATCAGCAGGCGGAAGTGCTCCTCGCCGACGTTCCGGACCCAGATCGACCGGTCCCCACCGTCATTGGTCACCACCGCCAGACGATCCCCCTCCGGGGAGATGACCACCTTGGCGACGCCGTCCACCGTGAGGTCGCCGAAGTCCAGGCGGGCCAGGGTCGCCGGCTGCGGGTCGGGGCCAGGGCCCGAGAGGCCCGAGAGGGCGCGGCCGAGGAGCCAACCTACGCCGAGCGCCACCACCGCGAGGGCGGTCAGAGCCAGCGGGGATACCCGCTTCGAACCGCTCCCCCCCACCGGCGCGGGAGCCGGGGCGGCGGTCACCGAGGTGTGGGGCGCCCGGGCCGCCGGCGTGTAGCTGAAGCCCTCGTCTTCCAGGGCGTCCATGAATTCCCGGGCGGTGTCGAACCGGTCCGCCGGCAGCTTCTCGATGGACTTCATCACCGTCGACGCCACGTGGGGCGGCACCGTGCGACGCAGCTCCGTGACGTTCCTCGGGTCCTCGGTGAGGATCCGCACCAGGGCACTCAGGTCCCGGTCCGCGCTGGCCTGCTCCGGACTCATGTAGTGGGGCGTGCCCAGGGAGAGGCCGGTCTCGGTCATTCGCCCGCCGCCCGCGGCGCTGATGGCCAGGGCGATCCCGAAGTCCGCCACCACCGGACGGCCGTCGTGCAACAGGATGTTGGCGGGCTTGATGTCCCGGTGGATCACGTCGTTGCGGTGGGCGTAGTCCAGGGCGTCGGCCACGTTCTTCGCGATGCGCACCGCGTCCTCCACCCCCAGCTGCCCCTCCCGGTCGATGCGGCTCCGCAGCGTCTCCCCGTCGATGAAGGGCATGACGTAGTAGAGGAACCCCTCGGCCTCCC
>JBDHCV010000079.1:0-3504 GCA_039591855.1 Gemmatimonadota bacterium
GAGCGGGCGGAGAGGCCGTTGCTGTGGAACGCTGGAGGTTCGAGGGCCGGGGCATGAGGACTCTCTGGGAATGGGTTCGCGGACGGCCATCGGTCATAAGGCATACGCCGGCCCGGCCTCCGCGTTGCCCGAGGGTCGCCTCGGCTTCAGGAGGACAGCGTCCATCCCAGGTAGAGCAGGCCCACGGCGACGATCCAGCTGCCGGCCACCCGGACCGCGATCCGGGTCCACGGCACCTTGAGGGAGACAACCAGCGCGCTGACCAGGGAGACCAGCACGAAGAGCACGCTCGTGACACCGAGCAGGCCGGAGAAGCCGATGCCCGACAGACGCATCTCGACGCCGTTCATCTGGCCATGGAGGAGACCGAGGACGATGGCCAGCCCGATGCCGACACGGGTGCTCATGGGTCGGTCGGCGGCCACCAGCCCACCGAGGATCAGGAAGGAGACGGTCGTCGTGGCAAGCGGTGCGCTCCAACCGGTGGCGAGACCGAGGAAGCCGCCCACTAGCCAGGCGGCCGGCAGTACGAAGAGCACCTTCCGGGAATACCCTTTTCCCCCGAGTCCAGCCAGGAGGGACAGGGCGAGGACCGGGAGCAGATCCTGAGGGGTCACGGCCATATGGGAGATGCCGTCGAAGTACGGGCCGAGACCGGTGGAGACCAGGTGGGCCGAGGCGGAAATGGGGGCCAGGGCGAGGCTCGCCACCGTGGCACCGAGCCACCGGAGAGCCCGCCTAGAACCGCTCCAAGTCCAAGTCGGACGGGTCATTGCAGCGCTCCCCACGTGAACCAGACTCCGGCCAGCGCGATCAGCAGTCCCATCAGCTTCAGGAGGGTTCGGCCCCAGTCCCAACGGTGGATCACGCCGATGGCGATCCCGCACGCATGGAGCGTTCCGGTGGAGGCCACGAACCCGATGCTGTAGAGGATCCCGCTTTGGCCTTCGGGTAGCTCCGCGCCATGTGCGTAGCCATGGAAGATCGCGAAGAAGGCGACCAGCGCGGCGGCGGCCTTCAGCGGCGGACGGGCTTCCCGGGCTACCATGATCCCCAGGAGAAGGGCCGACAGGCCGATGCCCACCTCCACACCGGGGAGGGGGATCCCCAGGAGCCCGAGCATTCCTCCCAGGGCCATGACCATCGGGAAGGTCACAGGGAGGATCCAGATTGCCGGTTGGCCGAGCTGAGCCCCCCAGATCCCCACCGCGATCATGGCGAGGACGTGGTCCACTCCCGAGATCGGGTGAAGAAGTCCGCTCAAGAGCCCGGCCGCGGTGCCCCCCTCGTGGGCGGCCAGGGGCGAAGGAATGGCCAGAAGTGTCGCGGCGATGGCGAAGACCGCGACCGATCTCGCCTCGAATAGAGGTCTTGCAGGCATTTGCATCAGATCAACCCAAAGAGAATCGCTGTGCGCTGTATGAACCAGAACGCCCCCAGGGTCCCCACGGCGTAGCCGGGCACGGCCTTGGACCATCGGGGCCATCGGATCTCCAGCACGGTAAACGAACGCGCTAGGGCGAGCACCAGGCCCACGAAGAGCAACTGGCCGATCTCGACCCCGACATTGAAGAAGAGAAGGGCGACAGGAATCTCCCCGGGCGGAAGACCCATGGCGGTCAGGCCGCTGGCGAACCCGAACCCGTGCAGGAGGCCGAACGCGAAGGCCACCACCCACGGGTGACGGATCGTGAAGCTGGTTTGGCCTCGCCACGTCCGAACGATCTCCGGTCCCAGGAAGAGGATGGACAGGGCGATGACCGCGTTCAGGGGTAGGGCAGGGGCACTGGCGTACCCGAGCGTCGCGATGGCCAGGGTGATGCTGTGGGCCACCGTGAAGGACGTGATGGTCTTCAGCAGCATCATCGGGGTGGAGACGATGAGCAGCAGACCCAACACGAACAGGAGGTGGTCCACTCCCAGGGCGATGTGCTCGACGCCCATGCGCAGGTAGGCCAGAATCCGCTCTGCCACACCCGTGGGCCCGCCCACTTCGACCGCGGGGCTGGTGGGCTGGACCAGATGGGTCTCCTGGAGCCCGTCCAGGTAATAGATACGGATGAGCACGTCGGTGATCGTGGTCTCCAAGCCGGCGATCTGGATGACCTTCTCGGACAACCCGCCCGTGCACTCGAACGTGCCCCGTGCGATGTACGCCCCCTGGGCCCGCACGTCCTCGGACCCCCGTCCCACCAGGGTACACTCGGGCGGTAGGACCGGGGCGATGTTGATTTCCACCTCTCCCCCGGTGGGCTTCTTCCACAGCATCCGATACACGCCGGGCTGGGTCTCCCGCAATTCCAGGTATCCGGGCCGGGACTCGTGGGCCGCGGCAGGGTCGGCCCCGATCGGGGGATCGACCGGGCTGGCCCAGAGGACGACCAGCGCCGTAAGGAGCAGGCCTGTCCGTCGGCTCACCGTACCACCCCCGGTACATCCACGGGCTCCATTCCCTCGGGCCACTCCACCGTCACCGTGTACTGGGATAGAAGCCCCTGGAAATAGGCCTCCTCGGCGTCCCGGGTTCGCTCCGAGACCAGGTCCCGGTAGACGGCGTCCCGGATCTCGGCCAACTCGGGAATCCGACCCGCGTCCTTGAGGTCGACCCGCACCAGGTGGAGTCCGTAGGCCGACGGTACGGGTCCGCCCCACTCCCCGACCGGCAACTCCAGGACGGCGTCCTTGAACTCCGGCCCGAAGGTGTTCGTGATCCCGAGCTCCGTGATGTCCCCGAAGAACGCCGGGAACAGGAAGGAGTCTCCGACCTCCAGGGGATCCATCTCCGGGTCGGCCCGGAGGATGTCCAGAGTCCGCATCGCCCGGTCGGACGCGGCCTCCGGGTCGTCTTCAGAACGCAGGTAGACATGGCGGAAGCTCAGGACGGCGTCCTCGCGGTAGCGAACCGGATCCGCCTGGAGGTAGGCCAGCAATTCCTCCTCGGTGGGTTCGATGGACCCCACGAAGTCCGCGGTCATGAACTCCAGCTTCTGTCTCATCCGTCGTCGGATGATCTGGTCGCCCTGATCGAGGCCCATGCCCACGGCCTCGCGGTACAACACCTCCTCCTTGAGGTGGTCCTCCATGAGGCCCCGGAACTCGGCCTCGGTGGGAGGCCGCCGCCAGGTCATGCGGAAGCCCTCCAGGAGGCGGTCCACCACCCCCGGCGTGATGGCGATCCGGGTCCCGGTTGGACCGGCGCCCCCATCGTCCCGCATGGCGCCGACCAGGAAGAGGAGCCCGCCCAGAAGGAGAAAGTGGACGAGGGGCTCTTTGAGGAACCGCTTCATGTGGTATCCGACTCGATTGCGTGGAATGTCCGTCCGAGAAACGACCGGGCCCGGAGACGATATCGCCTCCGGGCCCGCGGTGCTACACCGCCTGGACGGTGTAGTTTCTACATTGTCGGTGTGTACCAGATGGGGCTGGTGTAGGCCCTCTCCTGGGTCCAGGTCGGGGCCTCGGCCGGGTGCTCAACTCCGTAACGGAACGCATCGTAGAGCGACC
>JBDHCV010000080.1:0-3438 GCA_039591855.1 Gemmatimonadota bacterium
ATCTCGTCACGCATTCTCCCGGAATTCCGTGAATACGAGCGGACCTCCACCACCGTCGTGAATGCCTACGTGGCTCCGCTCATGTCCCGCTACCTGTCCCGTCTCCGAACGGCCTCGGAAGCCGGATCTCTGCGCATCATGGGATCCGGGGGCGGCGCCCTTCCAGTGGAACGGGCCATCAGGGAACCGGTCAGGACCGTCCTCTCGGGACCGGCGGGCGGGGTCGTGGGCGCCATGGACTGGGCCCGCCGCTCGGGGTTGGAGAAGATCCTGACCTTCGACATGGGGGGAACGTCCACCGACGTATCGCTCTGCCCCGGCCGACCGCTCTACACCCGGGAATTCGAGATCGCCTCGACTCCCGTAGCCCTCCCGGTGATCGACATCCACACCGTGGGTGCGGGGGGTGGCTCCATCGCCACCGTGGACTCGGGCGGAGCCCTGCGGGTGGGGCCCCGGAGCGCCGGCGCGGAGCCAGGCCCCATCTGTTATGGGAAGGGCGGGACCGAGATCACCGTGACCGATGCTCAGGTGTGGCTGGGCCGACTTCCGACGGGAGGCTTCCTCGGGGGAACAGCCACCCTCGACCGCGATGCCATACGCCCATGTCTGGACGCGCTGGCCAAAGAAGTGGGCCGCGACCCCGATGACGTGGCCGAGGGAGTTCTGGAGGTGGCGAACACCGCCATGGAGCGCGCGCTGCGTGTGATCTCGGTAGAGCGGGGCCAGGATCCGGCGGAGTTCGTTCTCGTTGGGTTTGGTGGGGCGGGAGGACTCCATGTGGCCGAACTGGCCGAGCGGATCGGCGCTGCAGGGGCCATGGTACCTCCCCACACGGGGCTCCTGTCCGCCTACGGAATGTTGGTGGCTCCCGTGGTGCGCACCGCCTCCCGGAGCCTCATGGTCTCCGCTGACGCTCCGGATGGGGACGCGAAGGTCCAGGACGCGCTGAACGAACTCACCGCCGAGGCCCGGTCCACCCTCGTCGAAGAGGGATTCGCCCTGGCCAGTCTGGAAGAGGACCAGTGGGTGGAGGCCCGTTACCGCGGCCAGAGCTTCGAGCTGTCGGTGCCTGCAGACGAGTGGTTGCAGCGATTCCACGCAGCCCACGAACAGCGCTACGGGTACGCCCACCCAGGAGCCCCGGTGGAGGTCGTCACGGTCAGGGTCTCGGTGAAGGCGCCCGGGATCGAGGTCGGGGTGGAGCCTCTCGAGCCCGGTGGATCCAACGCCCCATCCACCACCGGGCGGGTCCGATGGCGGGGGCGGGACCTGGAGGTCGTCCATGTGTGGAGAGAGGATCTGAGGGCCGGAACGAAGGTCCCCGGGCCAGCCGTGATCCTCGAGTACAGCTCCACCACCTGGGTCCCCCCCCGCTGGACCCTGGAGGTGGACCGGTGGGGAAGCCTTCACCTGTCCAGGGACCGCTGAGTATCTTTGAGCCTTCGCCATTCAGCGAAGAACCCCGGGGAAGCGCATGACGGAGAATCCGGCACAACCATCGTCGACGGCGACCACCGACGCCCCTCCCTACGGATGGGCGCTCCTGGCTGCCGCCCTGGTGGGAGGCCTCTACACCCTGACGCTGGCGCCCACCACCGCGTTCTGGGACACGAGCGAGTACATCGCGACGGGGCACATCCTCGGGATCCCCCATCCACCGGGAAATCCCCTGTTCGTCCTGCTGGCCCGGGCGTGGAGCATCCTCCTCGCCCCCCTCGGGCTTTCCGTGGCGGTTCGGGTGAACCTGTTCTCGGCGTTCATGGGGGCCGTGGCCCACGGGTTCTGGTTCCTCGTCGCCTATCGGTTCCTGAGCCACTTCCGGCAGGGCAGGAGGTTCGCGCTGGTAGGCGCCGGCGTGGCCGTCCTCGTAAGCGCGACGGCGTTCACGGTGTGGAATCAGTCCAACGTCAACGAGAAGGTCTACACCGTCTCTCTCGCCACCATCGCGCTGCTCTCCTGGCTGGCGGTCCACTGGCGGGAGAACCTGGGGAAGGGGAAGGACGACAACCTCCTGGTCCTGATGGTCTTCATCCTCGCCCTGTCGGTGGGGAACCACCTCATGGCCTTCCTCGCTGCCCCGGCCGTTGGGATCTACGTCCTGATGGTGCACCCCGGGACCCTCCTCAACTGGCGGTTGATCCCCGCCGGCGTGGTCGCTCTGGTCCTGGGTCTGTCGGTTCACCTCTTCTTGCCCATCCGGTCGGAATTGAGCCCGGTCATCAACGAGGCCGAACCCACCTGCGAGACGGTGGGCAGCGCACTGACCTCCATCGTCACCTATGGACAGTCGGGGTGCGAGAACCTGTCCGCGGCCCTGAACCGTGAACAGTACGACAAGCCTCCCCTCATGCCGCGGCAGGCCCCCCTCACCAGCCAGTTCACCAACTACTTCCAGTATTTCAACTGGCAGTGGGCCAGGAGTCTATCCGGGAACCAACCACTCTTCCCGGGGGCGCGCCTTCCCTTCACGCTCCTCATCATCGCCCTGGGCCTCCTCGGCGCCCGGGAGCACTTCCGCAGGGACGGGCCCTCGTTCTGGTACGTGGCGGTTCTGTTCGCCACCCTCTCGGCGGCCCTGGTCTTCTATCTGAACTTCAAGTACGGCTATTCGATTCCCGAACTCCCGTCGGAATTGGAGCGCCACGAGGTCAGGGAGAGGGATTACTTCTTCATCGTCTCATTCAGTGTCTGGGGGCTCTGGGCCGGGATGGGGATCGCGGAGTTGTGGCGGAGGACCGCGGCCCGGTTCCTCGATTCCGGCGGTGGACCGCGGTGGCGGATGGCCTCGCCGGTCCTGGCCATCGGCTTCCTGCCCCTAATCCTGAACTTCACATACGCCGACCGGAGCGCCGACTACGCAGCCCGGGACTGGGCGTACAACCTCCTCATGAGCGTAGAGCCCTACGGGGTCCTGTTCACCAACGGCGACAACGACACGTTCCCCCTCTGGTATCTGCAGGAGGCCGAGGGGATTCGCAGGGACGTGACGGTCATCGTCACCTCCTACCTTAACACGCCCTGGTACGTCCGACAGCTCCGGGAACTCACCCGCCCGTGTTTGCCCGGGGAGGATCCCGCGGCGAATCCGGACCGCATCCTCTGCCAACGCCCTTACGCTCCCGAGAACGACCCGGCGGTATACACCCACGACCCGGCCTCGGTAGCCGAAACCGGACAGGTCGCCGTGGCGTTGGCGGAACCGGTGACGCCACCGGGAGGGGGCATCATTACCCTCGACGACGCCACCATCGAGCGGGTCGCCGGGAGTTACGTCCCTCTGGAGGAGGCCCGTCAGTTCCAGCTCGGTCCGGTCCAGGCCAGCATGCCCGCCGGGACCTACCTCTATCCCTGGCACCAGTTCGCTCTCTCGGTCATCAACAACGCCATGGGAGACCGTCCGGTCTACTTCTCGTCAACCACCAACGCGGGGAGGAC
>JBDHCV010000081.1:0-5381 GCA_039591855.1 Gemmatimonadota bacterium
GGTGCGGCTCGGGGCGGAACTGGCCGAAGCGCTGGACCACGCGCACCGACAGGGCGTGGTGCACCGGGACATCAAGCCGGCGAACGTGCTCATGCGGGACGGGCGCCCCATGATCGCGGATTTCGGGATCGCGCTGGCCGTGGGCACGGCGGGAGGCGCCCGGCTCACCGAGACGGGCTTGAGCCTCGGAACCCCGTACTACATGAGTCCCGAGCAGGCCGTGGGGGACCAGGCCGTCACGGCGGCGACGGACATCTACGCGCTGGGTTCCGTACTCTACGAACTGCTGGTGGGGGAGCCGCCCCATAACGCCAAGAACGCCCAGGCGGTCCTGGCCCGGATCATCACCGGCGAGGTGAGGCCCCCCCGGACCCACCGCCCGGCCGTCCCGGAGAACGTGGACGGGGCGCTGCGGAAGGCGCTGGAGCGGCTTCCGGCGGACCGCTTCGGCTCCGCGAAGGAACTGGGCGAGGCGCTGCGAGACCCCGCCTTCCGCTACGGTGAGGAGCCCGAGGCAGGGGCGGGGGGTGGGTGGGGCCGGCTCGGGGTCGCCGCCCTCGCCGGCGCGGTCGTCGGGGTCCTGGCGGCCTCCATGCTGGGGTCCCCGGAGTCGGGATCCGAGGGGTCCCGCCTCCCCGACCAGCGCCCGCTCCAGATGACCTTCACCGGCCAGTCCACCGCCCCTGGGATCTCGCCCCAGGGGGATTTCGTCTCCTACGCGGATGCGGACTGCGCCCACGGGAGGTTCGTCGCCTGTTCCTACGCGCTCATCGTCCAGGAGGTGGGAGGCGCGCAGCCGGTCACCGTCGTGGAGGACGCCCGGTGGCTCTCCTCGGGACGCTGGACCCACGACGGCGCCACGATCGTCTTCGACGGGGTTCTGGAGGACGGCCGCGAGGGAGTCTTCGCGGTGCCGCGCCTGGGCGGGGCCATCCGCCCCCTCTCGGAGTTCGGCTTGGCGGACACCCACCCGCTGGCGGACACCGTCGTGGTCGTAGCCGCCGACGAGGCTGGGACGGTGACGGCCCGATTCATCAGCCCGGCGGACGGACGGGTGTACGAGGAGCTGCCCCTCCCCATAGAGTCCCGCACGCTCGAGGGGATCGCCTGGTCTCCGGACGGATCGCGCCTGGCGCTGATCGATGCTCTCAATGTCTACCTGGTGGACCGGACGGGGGCCGTGACCGACACTCGGGGCTTCATCGACCGGCCCCACATCCGCTGGTCTGCGGACGGGACGGGGCTCCTGTATTTCCGGACCGGGACCGTGCGGGAGGATGACCTGGTGCGCTGGGAGGTGGACGAGGCGGGACGGTTCGTCGCCGAGCCGGTCACCCTCAGGGCGGCGGTCCAGACCCTCTATCAGGGGCAGTTCGACGTGGCCCGTCGCACGGGTGACGTCATCCTCCGAACGGGAGACTCCAGGCGTGACGTATGGGTGCTCGACCTGGACGACCCCCAGGCCACGCGCCGGCGGCTGACCGCCGGCACCACGTGGTACGGGTCTCCGGGGGCGTTCGATGCCACCGCGGTCTACTTCGCCCGCGGCGACGCCATCGGGGACAACCTCTACCGGTTCGACCTCGAGACCGGGGAGTCGGAAGCATTGACCGCCAGCCGGACCCCGGCGGGGAACGCCGCCCGGTTCTCCCGGGACGGGAGCCGCGTGGCCCACAGCCGCATGGGCGAGGTGGATCATATCGAGTACATCGACCTCTCCAACGGGCGCGTGATGTCGCTGACCCTCGATAGGAGCGTGCTCCAGCCCGTTCCGAGCGGGGATGAGCGGTTCTTCGGGGTCTCGGGGGGCCAGCTGGTCCTCGTGGACGCCTCCGACCAGACGGTCCGGGCTCTGCCCGTCCGTACCACTCCCGCCGTGCCTCCGGCCCCGTCCCCGTCCGGGGATCGAGTGGCCGTGATGACTTCCGCGGAGGAGGGCGACGGAATGGCCGTCTTGGTGGTCGATCTGGCGTCGGGGGAGCAGACCGAGGCACTGGCCATCCGTGGGGACGAATCGATACCGGGCCTCCTCTGGGCCGACGACGGGTGGATCTACCTCGGTCGCTGGTTGGATGAGGACCCCTGGCCCACACTCTGGCGGGTCCGGCCGGACGGGAGCGCGGCTGAGCGGTTCCGGGAGATCCCCGTCCCGTGTCTGGTGAGCAGCATTACCATCGACCACGGAGCGTCCATCGCCGTCTGTAACGCCGACGAGGACCGCTTCGACATCTGGCTCTACGAGGGACTGGGACGATGACCGACCACACCCCCACCGACGTGATCGGCCGCCTGAACGCCGCCCTTGAGGGCCGCTACCGTATCGAGCGGGAGCTCGGGGCCGGGGGCATGGCCACGGTCTACCTGGCCGAGGACGTGAGGCACGACCGCAAGGTGGCCATCAAGGTCCTGCGGCCCGAACTGGCCGCGGTGATCGGGGGGGAGCGGTTCGTCTCCGAGATCAAGACCACGGCCAATCTCCAGCATCCCCACATCCTGCCCCTGCACGACTCCGGCGAGGCGGACGGATTCCTCTTTTACGTCATGCCCTTCGTCGAGGGAGAGTCCCTGCGGGAGAAGCTGAATCGTGAGAAGCAACTCCCGGTCGACGAGGCCTTGGGCATCACCCTCAAGGTCGCGGCGGCCCTGCAGGCCGCTCACGAGAAGGGGATCGTCCACCGGGACATCAAGCCGGCGAACATTCTGCTCAGCGGGGGTGAGCCCCTGGTCGCCGACTTCGGGATCGCCCTCGCGGTGCAGGAAGCGGGTGGGGGCCGCCTGACCGAGACGGGGCTCAGCCTGGGCACGCCGTTCTACATGAGTCCTGAGCAGGCCAGCGCCGACCGCCAGCCGACTCCGGCCAGTGACGTGTACTCCCTGGGCTGCGTCCTCTACGAGATGCTCATCGGCGATCCGCCCCACACCGGGAGCACCGCCCAGGCCGTGCTGGCCAAGATCCTCACCGAGCGCCCCCGAACGCTCAGTGAGTTGAGGTCCACGGTACCGCCCCACGTCGCGGCGGCCACTGCCAGGGCACTCGAGCGTCTCCCCGCGGACCGGTTTCCTTCTGTGCAGGAGTTCGCTCGGGCGCTGGGAGATCCGGGGTTCACCCACGTGGCGCTCCCGACTGCGTCCGGGACCGGCCCGCACCCCGCGACCGTCGAGGCCAGGCCTCCCCGGGGAAGCCGCCTTCCCTGGCTCGTCGCGGCGGCGGCCGTCGCCTGTCGTTCTGGCCGGACCCGCCCCCCGAGCCGGCACCGGTGGTTCGAGCCTATCTCACGGGGACCGAGGCTCAATCCACGGGTGGAGGGGGGTGGCGGGTCGTCCTCTCTCGCGATGGCCAGATCCTGGTGGTCGGGGGTCCCGACGACCTGCTCTACGTGCGCAGAGCGGACGATCTGGAGTTCAGGCCGTTGGACGGAACGCGCAACGCCAGGAACCCCTCCCTGTCCCCCGACGGGAGCTGGATGGTCTTCACGCAGGGGGGGGAGCTGCGCCGGATGATGGTCGCCGGCGGGAGCATTCTCCCGGTGGCCTCCCCCGGGGGGAGCGCTCACTGGTATGCGGAGGACGCCATCGTCTTCGGCACCGGCGGAGGCGTATCCCGGGTAGCGCCCGCCGGCGGTGAGCCGGAACTGCTCACGTCCAGGGTGTCCGGTCGCCCGCACATGCTGCCCGGCGGGCGGGCCTTGCTGGGTGAGTCCGGAGGGGACGTCTACGTCGTCGATCTGGAGACCGACTCGGCCACGCTCATTGCTGAGCCGGGGTCCAATCCTCGTTACCTGCCCACCGGACACATCCTTTACGGGGATCGGAGCCAGCAGGTGGTCTATTCGGTCCCCTTCGACCTGACAGCGCTGGAGGTTACGGGACCCCCGGTGCCGGTCCTCCCCGGGGTGAGGATCTTCTCCGGAGGTGCCGTGCAACTGGCCGTCTCGGACAATGGCGTACTGCTCTACGCCGGTGCCGTCGCCGCTCCAGGAACCGGGGGCTCGACCTTCGAGTGGGTCGCCCTGGGCGGGGATCGATCCTCCTTTCCGCTGGAGGTGTCCGACGCCGTGAACCCGCGCCTGTCGCCGGATGCCCGCCGACTCGCCTACCAGCAGAGGGATGACGATCGGATCTATGTCCTGGATCTGAACACAGGGGCGCGCACCCTCGTTGCGGATCTGGCCGGTGCCTTCCCTGTCTGGTCTTACTTCCTGTCGTTCTCCGCGGGTGGCTTGTACCGTGCCTCCTTCGACGGTTCCACCGAACCCGAACGCCTGGCGCTCAGTGATTCCCTCACCGGCCTGATCTCCGATATCTCCCGGGACGGTGAATGGTTCGTCCTCGAAACCTTGAGGACCGGCGAGGACGAGGACCTCCTGCTTCTCCGGGTCGATTCCACGGGGCTCGAACCGAGGCCCTACCTGACCGCGGATTGGGACGAGACCGCCGGCAGGATCTCCCCGGACGGTCGATGGATGGTCTATGTCTCGGACCAGACCGGGGACGAGGAGGTCTTCGTTCGTTCCTTCCCCGAACCCGGGGCTCCCGTGCAGCTGTCCTTCGGGGGAGGCGACGATCCGCTCTGGGCCCCCGACGGGTCGGCGATCTACTTCCGGTCCGACAGCGACAGCCTTGTGCAGACCCTGATCCGGGCGGACGAGAATCTTGAGGTCGGGGAGAGCACTTCTCTCTTCTGGCTGGGAGACATCCGACGGTCGCGCTTCGGGCACGATATCGACATCGACCCGGCAGGGGGACGGTTCATGTTCGTGCGACGCGAAGGCGGGGTGGATGCTTCGGATTCGGGGGACGCGCTCGAGCTGGTGGTCGTGGCGAACTGGTTCGAGGAGCTCAGGGATCGCATGGGGGAAGGAAACTGACATGACCGACCAAGGCACCCCCGACGTGATCACCCGCCTGAACGCCGCCCTGGAGGGCCGCTACCGCATCGAGCGGGAGCTCGGCGCCGGGGGCATGGCCACGGTGTACCTGGCCGAGGACCTGAAGCACGAGCGCAAGGTGGCGCTGAAGGTGTTGCGTCCGGAGCTGGCGGCGGTCATCGGGGGCGAGCGCTTCCTGGCGGAGATCCGCACCACGGCGAATCTGCAGCATCCCCACATCCTGGCTCTCTTCGACTCCGGCGAGACGGACGGCTTCCTGTACTACGTCATGCCCTACATCGAAGGGGAGACGCTGCGGGAGCAGCTGGACCGGGAGAAGCAGCTGGGGGTGGAGGAAGCGGTTCGCATCGCCAAGGACGTGGCGGACGCGCTGGAGTACGCGCATTCGCAGGGGGTGATCCACCGGGACATCAAGCCGGCGAACATCCTGCTGCACCGGGGCCGTCCGGTGGTGGCGGACTTCGGGATCGCGGTGGCGATCAGCGCGGCGGG
>JBDHCV010000082.1:0-3003 GCA_039591855.1 Gemmatimonadota bacterium
AAGATCCTGGCGAGCGTCCCCGTGGGGGTCCTCGGGATGGCCCACCACTCCGAGCACTCGATGCCCGCGGGGGATTCCCTGTTCGTAAACTCCTTCCGGGCGGGGCAGACCTTCGTCATCGACGTCTCCGATCCCCTGAACCCCTCCGTGGCGTCGTCCTTCGAGAACCACGGCGAATACACCTATCCCCACACCTTCGAGCGGCTGCCCAACGGGAACGTGCTGGCCACCTTCCAGACCAAGGGCGAGGGGAATGAGCGAGCCGGAGGCATCGTGGAACTGGATCCGGCGGGCGGGCTCGTGCGAGCCGCGGACGTGGCCGACCCCGTGGACCCCGAGATCCGGGCCTACAGCGTCACCCCCATCCCCCGGTTGGACCGGGCGGTGAGCACCACCTCGGACATGTGGGGCGAGGCCCAGGGGACCTCGTTCCAGGTTTGGCGGCTGTCTGATCTCACGCTGCTGAAGACGGTGCTTCTGCCCGAGGGCGAAGGGGGCTACGAGCACCGGGACCCCGCCGAGGTGCGCCTCCTCTCGGACAGCACCACGGCCATGCTCACCACCTTCACCTGCGCCCTGTACCGGCTCCACGGCCTGGACACCGACGAGCCGTCGGCCGAGCTGGTGAACGTCCTCCCGTGGACCACCTACGACACGGACCAGTGCGGGATCCCGGCGACGTACGGGGACATCTGGCTCCAGACCTACGCCAACTCCGAGGGCTCCTCCCTGATGTCCTTCGACATCTCCGATCCCTCGAATCCGGTGCTCCTGGACGAATTGGGCTGGGACGAGTGGTGGGAGCCCCACTGGATCTCCATCGAGCCCGGGGGACGCCGAGTCGTGCTCACCTCGAGCCCCGGCGCGACGCTCTACAAGGTACTCATGGTGAACCTGGACCCGGAGACGGGAGAGCTGGCCTGGGACGAGGCCTTCCGGGACCGGGAGACCGGGGAGTTGGGGGTGAGCTTCCAACGGACGAGCTGGCCGCATGGGGAAGCCGGGCCTGCCCGGCCCCATGGGTCCGTGTTCTCAGGCGCCCGGTGAGACCGTGAGCATCCTGGCCATCGCCCTGCTGGCCGAAGCGGGCCTCCTGGGTCTCGCCCTCCTGATGTTCTGGTGGACGGGGCTGTGGCCTGAGATCGCCTTCGATCCTCCGTCCCTGGCCATCGGGACGGGGGTGGGCGTGGCGTGCGCCCTCCTGGCAGTGGCCCTGTTCAAGTGGGGAGGCGCCGCGGCCCGGGGCCTGAGGGACAACGTCCAGCCCCTCCTCGAACGGTTCGGGGACGCGTCCCTCTTCACCTTGGCCGTGGTCGCGCTGTCCGCGGGGATCGGCGAAGAGGCCCTGTTCCGCGGGGCGATCCAGACCTGGGTCGGAAGCTGGGGTGGGGTCCACGTGGGGGTGATCGTCGCGTCGGTGCTGTTCGGACTGGTGCACGCGGTCTCGGTCCGGTACGCCGTCTACGTCACCCTGGTGGGGCTGATCCTGGGGTACCTCTTTCTCTTCACCGGAAGCCTGGTCGCCGCGGTGCTGGCCCACGCTGTGTATGACTTCGTGCTGCTGATGTGGCTCTTGCGCGCGCCGACCCCGCACGCTCCGGTGCCTGCCGACGCCTGAAGCACGGGGAACGAGACGAGGACGGCGACGTCGTCGCGAAACCATCGGACGGACTGGAACGTCTGATGAAGGCAGAGGCGGTCTCCCCGACCGCCCGGGACGATGACGACGACGAGGAGGACCACCCGTGCTTCACCACCTGCGCCTCACCCTGCGGAGACTGGCCAAGGCCCCCCTGTTCACGGGGATCACCGTCCTCACCCTTGCGGTGGGAATCGGAGCCAACGCGGTCATCTTCAGCGTCGTGAACGGGATCCTCCTGAAGCCCCTTCCCTTCCCGGATCCCGATCGGCTGGTGGGACTGTGGCACACGGCTCCGGGCCTGGGTTTCGAGGAAGTGAACCAGTCCCCGGCGACCTATCTCACCTACCGTGACGAGGGTCGCTACTTCGAGGACGTGGGGATGTGGGGCAACACGCAGGTGAGCGTGACGGGCCTGGAGCAGCCCCAGCAGGTGGACGGCATGCGGGTCACCGACGGCACCCTGCAGATTCTGGGCGTGCGGCCCGCGCTGGGACGAATCTTCACCTTCGAGGACGATCAGCCCGACGCGCCCCTCACCGCCCTGGTGTCCCACACCTACTGGCAGACGCAGTTGGGCGGACAGCGGGACGTCCTGGGGCGCACCCTCACCATCAACGGCCGGCCTCACGAGATCATCGGGGTCATGCCCCGCGACTTCGGGTTCCTGCGCTACTCGCCGGACGTCTACGTCCCCTTCCAGTGGGATCGGTCCGAAGTGCGCATGGGCAACTTCAGCTACCAGGCCCTCGGACGATTGAAGCCCGAAGCCACCCTGGCCCAGGCCAACGCCGACGTGGAGCGCATGATCCCCATGGCGGTGGAGCGGTTCCCGGGTGGGCTGACCCTGGGGATGATCCAGGAGGCCCGCTTCGGATCCCTGGTCCGCCCCCTCAAAGAGGACGCGGTGGGTGACGTGGGTCCGGTCCTCTGGGTGCTCATGGGCACGGTGGGCATGATCCTGCTCATCGCGTGCGCCAATGTCGCGAATCTCTTCCTGGTCCGAGCCGAAGGGCGCGAGCGCGAGGTGGCGGTGAGAACCGCCATGGGCGCGGACGGCCGGGACATCGCGTGGCAGTTCCTGGGCGACAGCCTCACCCTGGGCGTCCTGGGCGGGATCGGCGGCCTGATCCTGGCCACCGGAGGCCTGCGCGTCCTCCTGGCACTGGCGCCGGAAAACCTGCCGAGGGTGGAGTCGATCCAGATCGACCCCGTGGTCCTGGTGTTCACCCTGGTGATCTCCATCCTCGCGGGAGCGGTCTTCGGACTCTTCCCGGTTCTGCGGTACCGAGGCGCGGGGGTCGTGTCCGCCCTCAAGGACGGGGGACGGGGCAACAGCTCCAGCAAGTCCAGGCTCCAGGCTC
>JBDHCV010000083.1:0-2793 GCA_039591855.1 Gemmatimonadota bacterium
GGCCCCCTGGCCCTCCTTTGGGTCATCCGCCCCCAGTTGTGGTGAAAATACAGTGCGGACCCGTGGTCGATGAGCCAGGGCTTTCGATTCCAGATGAGCAGATTGGGGTTTCTGTGGGTCCGGTCGGGGTTGAACAACAGGGCGTCGAGCCAGAGGAGTTGGGCCTTCATCGCTCGCGGTACGATGCCGAAGTGCTCGGCCGGTCTTTCCTCGTAGTTGAACGCCCCGTCCAGGTAGCGGAGCCCCACGTTGATTCCCTCGCTCCAGCGCAGCAGGTCTTGGATCTCCGGATCGCCCTCGGTTCGACCGAAGGAGGGAGCGACCTCGACCAGGGAAAGGTCCGGGACCGGCATTCCGAGCCTCATGGCGATCAGCCCGACGATGATCTCGGCGACGAGCATCTTCGCACCCTGTCCGGCGCCCCGGAACTTCACCACCCACAGGCCGTCCTCGGCCGTCTCGACGACGGCCGGCAGAGACCCGCCCTCCCTGAGCGGAGTGACATAGCGAATGGCGGTATGGACCGGAAGCATGTGTCGAAGCTAGGGCCCCAAACCGCCCGAGACCACGGATGCGGCCCCCTTGGGAGGCCGTTACGTTTGAAGTGCCCAAAGAACAGTCCCGCTCTCTGAGTGCCAACATGCGGTCCAGGGCCGCTCGTCCAATCGAATCGGGGGTCGAGAATGCAGCGGAAGTCGATGGTCGTCGGGGCGACGGTGATCGTCCTCATAGGGCTCGGAGTGGGAGACCTCCGCGCCCAGGAAGCCGGGGCAAGCGCCTCGGAGTTGGCCAAGGAAGCGGCGAACCCCCTGGCGGACCTGGTCAGCCTGCCGATCCAGAACAACACCGACTTCGGGCTCGGACCCTACGACCGGACCCGGAACGTGCTGAACATCCAACCCGTGATCCCGTTCTTCGACGGCAAGCTGATCACGCGAACGATCTTCCCCGTGGTCTGGCTGCCGGACGTCTCGGCTGAGAGCGGCACGAGTACGGGCCTGGGAGACATCGTCGCATCGGCCTGGTACGCATCGACCGAGGGCAACCGGACCCTGGGATACGGGATCGCAACGGAGTTCCCGGCCGGCGGGGAGAGTCGGGGAAGCCAGAAATGGAGCGCCGGGCCGACTTTCGTCGCACTGGTGGCGCCAGGCGCATGGACCCTCGGGATCCTGGCCAACAACGTCTGGTCGTTCGCCGGTGACGAGAACCGCGGCGAAGTAAACCGGGGCCTTCTCCAGTATTTCATCGTCCGGCAACTGGGGGACGGCTGGTACGTCAACTCCGCCCCGATCATCACCGTCAACTGGCTCGCCTCGGATGGGCAGAAATGGATCGTTCCGTTCGGAGGAGGCGGCGGGAAACTCGTGTTTCTGGGCAAGCTGCCGTTGAACGCCCAGATCGGCGCATACTACAAGGTGGTCAAGCCGGACATCGGTCCGGATTGGCAGTTCCGGATCCAGCTCCAGACGCTCTTTCCACGATGATGAGCAAGGGCTAATCTTCCGGTCCCCAGTTGCCTGTAACGCCGGGAGTTGGTCATGACCTCCGCAAGATTCGTCTGCGCCTCCGCCATCGCTCTCACCGCGCTGATCTCTGTCCCCGAGTCGCTTTGGGGACAGATCCCTCCACCGGACAGCTCGGTCCTGAGTGAGTTGTATCAGGGGAAGGCCTATTCCCCATACGCCGGGAGGGGCTTTCCGTCCCAGGTATTCTGGGGGGATACCCATCTCCACACCGACATGTCCATGGACGCCGGGGCGTTCGGGAATCGGCTCGGGATCGACGAGGCCTACCGCTTCGCCAAGGGCGAGGAGGTGATGGCCAGTTCGGGACAGCCCGCGAAGCTCTCGCGGCCCCTGGACTGGCTGGTCGTGGCCGACCACTCGGACAACATGGGGTTCTTCCCGGACATGTTCGACGGTGCGCCCCACATCCTCTCGGATCCCACCGGGAAGGACTGGTACGACCGCGTCATGGCGGGCGAAGGGGTGGGCGTTGCTCTGGAGCTCATCGGGAAGTTCTCCCAGGGGGAGTTCCCCGATGCGCTGCTCTACAGGCCCGACTCCAAGCCCTACAAGGACGCGTGGAAACGGACCGTGGACCTGGCCGAGGCCCACAACGACCCGGGCAAGTTCACCGCCTTCATCGGGTACGAGTGGACCTCCCTCGTCATGGGGAACAACATGCACCGGGTGGTCGTCTACCGGGACGGCGGTGACAAGGGACGGCAGATGGTCCCCATGACGACTCAGCCTCCGGCAGGGAGCATCAATCCCCGGGACCTGTGGACCTGGCTCGAGACCTACGAAGCGCGGACCGGGGGCGACGTCCTGGCCATCGCCCACAACGGGAACCTGGCGAACGGGATCATGTTCCCGCTGGTGGAACAGTACGACGGGCGGACCCTGGACGAGGAGTACGTCACGAAGCGTGCGCACTGGGAGCCCCTGTACGAGGTCACACAGATCAAAGGCGACGGGGAGACGCACCCGTTCCTCTCGCCGGACGACGAGTTCGCCGACTTCGAGAACTGGGACGTAGGGAACCTCGATGCGTCTCAGGGGAAGACGACTGAAATGCTAGCGGGGGAATATGCCCGCGAGGCGCTCAAGCGCGGTCTGGTCCTGGAGTCCCTGCTGGGCACCAACCCCTACAAGTTCGGGATGATCGGATCCACCGACTCCCACCCGTCCCTGGCCACGACCCAGGAGGACAACTTCTTCGGAAAGCACTCCGGATACGAGCCCAGCCCGGAGCGGCTGGAACATCCGTTCATGGAGACCGAGGCCG
>JBDHCV010000084.1:0-2736 GCA_039591855.1 Gemmatimonadota bacterium
TCTCCTCGACGCCCGACCCGCAGCTGGGTTCCCGCCTTGGCGTCGTACAGTACTGCTGCATCCCGCTGGCGAGCGATGCCCCATGGCTGACATACGCTCCAGGCTCGAGTCTGCGCTGGCAGATCGCTATCGACTCCACGGAGAAGTGGGCTCCGGGGGGATGGGGACGGTCTATGTCGCCGACGACCTCAAGCACGACCGCCGCGTGGCCATCAAGGTCCTCAGCCCCAAGACCGCAGCTCGCATGGGTACTGATCGGTTCCATCGCGAAATCCGCATCGCGGCCTCCCTGAATCATCCCCACATCGTACCGCTCCACGACTCGGGCGAGGCCGAAGGCCTGCTCTACTACGTCATGCCGCTCATCGACGGCCGCAGCGTAGCCGACCTCCTCGCCACCGGCGGACCCATGCCGGCCCATCGGGCCGTGGCCATGGCCCGGGACATCGCCGAGGGGCTTGCCCACGCCCATGCCCGGGGAATCGTGCACCGGGACGTGAAGCCGTCCAACATCCTCATCTCCGGGGGCCATTCGCTGCTGGCGGACTTCGGGACCGCCCACCTGGATCCCGGCACCATCGACGACATGCTCACCAAATCGGGGGCGTTCCTGGGGACGCCCCGATACATGAGCCCCGAGCAGGCCGTTCAATCGGCCACCGTCGATAGCCGCTCGGACCTCTACTCCCTGGGCTGCGTCCTGTTCGAGGCGCTCACCGGAGAGCCGGTATGCAAGGGCAGCCAGCCCTACTCCGTGGTCGCCATGCACGCGGGAAAGAAGGTCCCCTCGGTTCGGAAGCTCCGCCCGGCCGTGCCCCGGAGCGTGGCCCAGATCGTGGGCCGGGCCCTGGCCGAGGAACCGAGCGAGCGCTACCAGAGCGCCCGGGAGCTGCTCAAGGCCCTGGAGGACGCGCTGGCCAAGATGGGGTTCGCGCCGGGGCGGCCGCTTCGTCGCTCGCCGCTGGGGACGCGAATCTCGATAGGAGCGGCCGTCGCCGCCGCGGCCGTCGCGGCCCTGTACTTCGGAGTGGGCGTCGGTCGGGGGGCCGGACTGGAGGACCGGGCGGGGTCGGTGGTGGTGGTGCCCATTCAAAGCCCGGGGACAACCGAGGAAGAACGAGACCTCCTGCTGGATCTCGCGGGAGAGATCACGCGCCAGTTGACCAGTTGGGACTCCATCCGGGCGGTGCCCCAAGTCGCTCTCCCAGGCATGGCCTTCGATCTTGGGATTCCCGAGGTCCCAGTTCGCCACTCCATAGAGGCGCTCGATCTGGCACGGGCTGCCGGAGTCGAACAGATGCTCGGCCTGACTGTGCAGGTCCATCCCGACGAGTCCGTCCACCTGGATGCAGTGCTGCAGGATGCCCGGGACGGCGAGTTCATTGGGGAGCCCTTCCAGGTCGAGGGACGGCGGAGCGACCTCCACCCCATCGCAGCTCAGGTGGTCCATGGCCTCCTCGGGTTGGAGGGATCCGTGGGTGAGATCGCCGAGCTCGGCCGGCAATCGCCCTATGTGGACGCGGTGCGGTCCTACCAGGAGGGAGTCGGGCTCCTGGAGCGCTGGCGTCTGGCGGAGGCCCAGGCCGCCTTCGAGCGGGCGGTCGCCCGGGATCCGACCTTCTCCAACGCGCTGCACCGACTGGCCGTGACCAAGTACCTCCGGGTGGGCGAGACCGACGGGCTGGACGCACTGGCGGCCGGACCCGACATCCGCCGGCTCACGCTTCAGTCGACTCTCAGCGCCGACGCCCTTTCGGCCAGGGACCAATCCCACATTCTGGCCTTCCACTGGTTCATGGCCGGCGACTACGTGGGAGCGCGGAGCGAGTACCGGCGCCTCGTCGCCCGGGACAGCACGGACGTGCTGGCGCTGCTGCTCCTGGGGACCGTGGAGACCGAGGATCCCTGGCTGACGAAGTCCCTCGCGGGCGAGTTGGTGCCACGAGCCAACTGGAACGTCGCGCTCCGCGCCTTCGAGCGGGCCGTCACGCTGTCCCCGGGATTCCACCTGGGCTACGGGCGCCTGTTCGACATCACCGGGAGCATACTGGACGCGGCGGTCGAGACCGGGGGGGCACCGGGCTTCATGCCCCCGTCCGAAGAGTTCCTCCCCCCCATGTCCATGACCACGCCCTACGGGATGGTCTCGTTCCTTCCGGTCGTCCTGGACTCCCTGGAGTGGGTCCGCTCAGAGGATCGGGAGACGTTGGATCCGGTACGGATCGAGGAGGGCGCGGACCGGCTGCTCGCCCGGGCGACGCGGCTGCTGACCCGGTGGGCGGAGTGGGCGCCGGACGAGCCCCGACCTCTGGACGAACTGGTCACCTGGACCCTGTGGAGACGAGCGAGAATGGTCGGGACCACCGACCAGATCGGGGCGCGGGCCGTCGCCCGAGAAGCGCTGGAGTTCCACGAACAGGCCCTGGCCCTGAAGGCGGACACCGCAGCGGGAGACTGGTTTCGCCTCTCGGAGGTCCGCATGGGCACCGGAGACCTCGAGGGCGCCCTCCAGGCCGTGGAGCACGGGGTGGCGAAGGCCTCCGACGGCACCGACAGCGAGCCCGTGTGGTCCAGCGCGGCCAATCCTCTGATGGCCACGGGGAGAGCCAGCGCCGTCCTAGAGATCATGGAGCTGGAGAAGGGGGTCCGTCGATACCCCATCGACCCGGAGAGCGGGGAGCCGTTCGACGACCCGGGCGCCGGCAAGATCCTGCACAACGCCGGAGTGCTCGCCGC
>JBDHCV010000085.1:0-2735 GCA_039591855.1 Gemmatimonadota bacterium
ATACCGTCGTCCTGTACATCACCGAGTTGGACGTATCGCCGCTCCACCACGTTCTCGTCCCCGACGAGGAGCACGAAGGCGCCGCCCAGATCTCGACCCACCGCCTCCTCGCGGACCACCACCGCGTCCTCGAGGACTCCCCCGAACACCCTGACCCGCACGAACAGCCCCGGGAACAGATTGTAGGACGAGTTCGGAACAAGGGCGCGCATCTGGATGGTACCTGTTGCCGGGTTCACCGTGTTGTCGATGAAGTCCAGATACCCCGCGTGCGGGAATCCCTCGTCCTCGGCAGTGGCAACCTCGACCCTACCCAAGAACTCCTCGTCCCCCAGTTCTGAGAGGTCAGGGCGCTCGACCCGCGATGAATACCGCCCTTCCTCGTCTACGACGATGCTTCCTTCGAGCTGAGCGAGGAACTGCAGGACCACGCTCTCGGGTGCGTCGAAGTACACGAAAATGGGATCGATCCCGTTCACCGTGGTGAGAACGGTGGGCTCCCCACTGCCGACGAGATTCCCCAGATCCACCAGATTCCGACCTACCGCCCCGTTGATGGGGCTGGTGACGCGGGTGTACTCGACGTCCAACTCCGCACGCACGAGTCGCGCCTCCGCCGATGCCACCGAGGCCACGGCTTGGTCGCGCAGAGCCCGCGCGCGGTCGACGTCGGAAGCGCTGACGGCGTTGGTCTGGATGGCCTGTTCGAGCCGCTCGAGGTCCGACTGCGCCCGTTCCGCCTCCGCCCGGGCCGCGTCCACGGAGGCCACGGCCTCGTCCCGCACGGCCTCGTAGAACTCGGGCTGGATGAGGAAGAGGAGGTCTCCCCGGTTCACCAGTCCACCGGGCTCGAAGTACATCTGCTCCAGGACGCCCGAGACCCGAGCGCGGACCTCCACGGACTCGGTGGCCCGGGTGGTCCCGGTGAAGATCCCGTAGGCCGGAACATCCCGGACGACCGGAGTCTCCACCGTGACTTCCGGTGGTTGGACGACGGGGCCCTCGGACTGCCCGCACGCGAAGAGAAGGGGGAGCCCCAGGAGCACCCAGGGGCCCGGGCGGAGAGCGGCGTTTTTCATATCGATTATCTGGTGAAGTGTCGCGCGCATGGAGGGCGACGGTCGGGTGGCGAAAGTCATCGTGTGGCTCCCCCGTCCTGGAGGTTGAATCCTGACTGGCCCGGCGTCGGGAGATCAGAACCGGCGCGTACCGAGTCGGCCTGCTGCGTAGCGGACGCGGCCATGGCTTCCACCGCGTCCACGTCCCACCCACCGCCCATGGCCTTATTCAGGGCGATGAGGGCCAGGACAGAATTCCCCTCCGTAACGGCGAGCTGGTCCTGTTGATCGAACAGAGACCGCTGAGAATCGAGAACATTCTGGAAGTTCGTGAGGCCGGATAGGTACTGGGTTCGCACGAGTTCCACGGCTCGCTGGGTGGCGTCGACGGCGACGGTGAGCCTCTCGCTGCGCACCTGGCTGCGCTGTAGCCCGACCAGGGAGTTTTCGGCCTCCTCGAGAGCAAGAAGCACCGACTGTTCGTAGCCGGCCAGGGCCTGGGCCGTCCGGGCCTCCTCCACCCGGATCTGGTTCCGGATTCGCCCTCCACTGAACAGATTCCACCGAACCCCGGGAACGAGCGTCCACTGAGTGCTCTCACCCGTGAAGAAGTCGCTGGAGCTCCCCGACACCAGTTCCAGGACCCCGGCCAACGAGAAGGCCGGGTAGAGTTCGGCCTTCCTCGCGCCGATCAGGGCGGTCTGGGAAGCCAGCCGCCGCTCTGCCCCACGAATGTCCGGCCTTCGGCGCAACAACTCGGCGGGAAGGACCTCGGCGACCGTGGGGTCCGGAGTCGGGATGCCCGTGGGCTCGGCCAGTGCGTCCTCCAGCGTTCCCGGATTCACCCCTACCAGCACCGAGAGACGGTTCTTGGCCTGCTCCAATTCGAACTCCAGAGTGGGAATCTGGGCCGATGAATTGGCCAAGTTGGACTCGGCCTGAGCCACGTCCAGGGCCGACGTGAGGCCTGCGTTGAAGCGATCCCGCGTGAGTTGGACACTCTCGGTCTGGAGTTCCACGTTCTCCCTGGCGAAGCGAATGCGCTCCTGGGCGGTTCGCACGTCCACGTAAGCGGCGGCGACCTCTGCGAACAGGGTCACCAGGACGTCCCGATAATCTTCCACCGACGCCTGCAGAGAGGCATCGGCCGACTCGACCTGGCGACGGATCCGACCCCACAGGTCGATTTCCCAGAAGGAGTCGAATCCGGCCTGGAAGTTCTCGCTGACCTCCCCCGGCTCTCCGCCGATGGCCTCGATGATCTGCCCCTGGGCGCTGTTCTCGGAGGGCCGGGTCCGTGTATAGGTGCCCGAAAGGATCAGGTCCGGGAAGAGGGGAGCCTTGGCGACACCCCGGATCGCCCGGGCCTCCTCCACCCGGGCAGCCGCCAGAACCACGTTTCTACTCTCTTGGGCGGAACGCTGGATGAGCGAGGTCAGGAGGGGATCGTTGAAGGCCTCCCACCAAGTCGCCAGGGGTGGGGCCTCTCCCACCACGTCGGCCGCTGCCACCTCCTGCCATGCGTCGGGGAGGAGAAGGTCAGGCTGCTCGTAGTCGGGTCCCACCGTGCACCCCGCCAGGAGAGCGGAGCAGGAGAGCACGAGAGCTCGGTGTCTCATGATTTGTCCGATCGGGTAAAGGGATCCTCTTCAAGGAAGGGGGTCCTGAATATCCGTT
>JBDHCV010000086.1:0-2693 GCA_039591855.1 Gemmatimonadota bacterium
ATCGCCCGCTGACCTAGGTGTCGGAGTCCTTCCAGACTCCGGGTCGTGTGCAGCGGGGAGGGCCCGGCAACGTGGGCGCTGCCTTGACTGGAGGGGACGGGCTCGCGGCGAGCCCCAGACATCAAAATATTAAGACTTGCTAAACAATAGTTCCGCAGTTTATACACAATGACCTCCCCGCCGATACGTAGCCTCCACTGGCCCCGTACGTAGCCTGACGGACGGTCCCGCCCAGCTGTGCGGCCCATGATTCGTGTGCAGTCTCCAACCCGCCTTCCAAGGAGAGCATCATGCGCACCCGCCTTCTCTGTGCTTCGTTCTTGCTGGCCGCGGCCTCGGGGTGCGGCGGCGCAAACCCGACCGGCCCCAACGAGCCCTGCTGGATCTACTGCGACGGGGACATCGTGGATGTGAACGGCACCCTGCTCACCCCGGACGGAACCGCTGTCCCCGGTATCGAGATCACAGCCCAGTTTCGGGAGGGGCCTCCCCGGGCTGCCGCCACGACCGACGCCGGGGGCGATTTCTGGTTCACGACCTACACCCCCAACTGCTTTCCCGCGAACACCCATCCTCGAGGAGAACGCGTGCCTTGGATCTGGCTCAGTTGCCAGGGCTGCGATCAGGCGGTGGGCTCCTGCTCAGGCACCACTACTCGAACGGTCGTGAGATACACCGGCTGACAGCGGGGGCCTAGATCATGGAGAGGACCTCCGGTCGCTTCCGAAGCCACGGGTCCAACTCGGGCCCGCGCCCGGCCTCGGCGTGGAACCGAGTCCGCCGCGGTCACGCGTCCCCGCCAACGCTCCCGGTCCGAGTCACCGCAGAGTTGCCGCAACCGCCGAATCAACGAAGGGTTCCCACGAAATCTGTCCACAATCTGGCACAGTCGTCTCGGGACACAGCAAACCCCCGCAAGCCCTAACCGCTTGCGGGGGTTCTTCTTACCTTCAGTGCCCTCACCAGGACTCGAACCTGGGGCCTACTGCTTAGGAGGCAGTCGCTCTATCCACCTGAGCTATGAGGGCAACAGCTCTGCACGGCAGTCAATTTCGCCGCCAGTGCTTCCAGCGTCCACCCCGGCGGTCTCATGCCCTGTCTCCCAGGCCGGCAGCCCGCTCCGGTCCTCCGGCCATCTCGAGTGCGGTGCACCCATACGTATTCTGTCGGGCGGATCTGCGTAGCCTGACGGATGCCCCAGCGTTCGCGGCGGACGCATCCTCCAAGCGTAACCCGATCCGAACCCCGCCCGGAGGATCCAATGAACACCCGCCGCTCCTTGGCTGCGTCACCGCTTTGCCTCGCCGTCCTGAGCACGGCCTGTGGCCTGAGCGACATCTTCGGCCCCGACACCCCGACCGGGCACGCTGTCCGGACCGGCACCGTCACCGACGAGGCCGGGCAGCCCGTGGTGGGGGCCCGCGTCTTCTGGTCCTATCCCGGCTTCGTCGTAGGAGACGGCCCTCACCTGCTCCCGGACAGCGCCGTCTCCGACGCCTCCGGGCGGTATCGACTGGACACGGTGTACTACTGCAACTCGCAGCTGGCCGCGCGGGCGGAGGGGTATGAGACCGTGCGGACGAACCTGAGCTACCTGGCTTGCCCGGATACTCAGTCCCAGGGCGTGGATATCGTGCTGACCGAGGAGTGGCCCTCCGAAGGCTGAACGGACGCAGAATTTCCTGTCGCGCTCGCCCGCCGAGGAGTATTCTTCCGGATGGGAGCAGGACTCCCTCGCCCCCCCGCCCGGCAGGGATAGTGGACACCTTGTTAAGGATGATCCCATGCCAAGCCAATCCGCTGTCTTCCGACGGCTGGCGGCAGGGTGGCTAGCCCTCGCGGCGACCTCGGGTTGCGGCGGGGACGAGTCCACGGCGCCCGAACCGCTGCCCATCCTCGTGGACGTCGAGGTCTGTGAACTGGGATCCGGGGGGGCCAGGGCCTGTCCGGCTTCCGACGTGGCCCCCTTCGCCACCCTGGAGATCACGGTCACGGTAGACCCGCAGGGGAACGTGGTGGAGCGGTTGATCGTCGAGGTCTCCGGACTCATGGCGCAGACGGACACTTTCATCCCCCTGGTGCCGAGCTCCCAGCCGGGGATGGGGGCCGACACGATATGGGCTCCCCCCGCCGTGGGATCGCTCACGTTCCGGGCCCGGGCCGAGGGAAGCGGGCGCCACGGCACGTCCGCGCCCGTCACCGTCACGGTCAGCGACTCCGAGCCCCCCACGGTCGACGGGGTCCAGCTCGAACCGGCGGACGGCGTGGAGCCGGGGGACGTGGTGCACCTCTCCATCGAGGCGAGCGACAACGCCGTCGTCATGGACCTCATCGTCCGAAAGAGCGGCGCCCTGACCGGCTCCGACACCGTCCCCGTGCAGTCCCCGGCTCCGAGCCAGACACTGGACTACCTGGTGCCGTCCACGACCCCTTACGGCACGCCGCTCTCCTTCGAGGTAGTCGCGGTGGACGCCGCGGGGTCGCAGAGCGACGCGGTCGCGTCCGATGTGCTGACCATCGCCGACTTCACCGATCCACAGAGCGGGGGGTACGTATACACCGGCATCCAGGCTCCCATGGTGCCCGGCGACACCCTCCGGGGCACCATCGAGGCCGGGGACAATCACCGCCTCGCCTGGGTGGGGTATCGCGTCGGGGACCCGGCGGTGGCGCAGGATTCGTTCGCGGTCACC
>JBDHCV010000087.1:0-2643 GCA_039591855.1 Gemmatimonadota bacterium
CTCCTGCGAGCTTCACATAGGTCTCGTTCACGAGGGCCGTGGTGGAGAGGGTGTGACCGGGGCTTTCTCCGCTCAGCCTCCAATGAGCCAAGCGACGAAGTTCGGCGTAGAGCGACATCCAGACCCGGTGTGCCGCGTCGGTGTCCCCGTTGGCGGCGAGGGTCAGTTCTCGCGTGATATCCGGTGGCGGGCCGGAATCGCCGCTATTCACGCCGAATCCAGGGTCCATGCCGGGGCCCGGTGGTGCAGGGTTCCTGCGAGTCCTGTGGGTTGAGCCCTT
Organism: Gemmatimonadota bacterium; assembly: GCA_039591855.1. Classification (GTDB taxonomy): domain Bacteria; phylum Gemmatimonadota; class Gemmatimonadetes; order Longimicrobiales; family Gaopeijiaceae; genus JBDHCV01. The sequence goes on from JBDHCV010000087.1 coordinate 281, forward strand.
CTGAGGTGTCAAGAATCGTGCCGGGTAAGGGTGGGACTTGCCCCGCGGGTGGGGACCCCCGGACCCCGGAGTTGCGGCGGACCGGTCATCGATTCAGGATGTCCCCATTCCGACTTCCCGGATCCAGAGCGGTCCCCTCCAGCCCACGACGTCCACCATGACCACGACCGACCGCAGGAACTTCCTTCGCCTCTCCGCCCTCGCCGGGGGCGCCCTCGGCGTGGGCGCGTTCGACCTGGCAGGACAGCCCATGGCCGCCCCCGTGGTCTCGTCGGCCGATTCACCGCTCAAGATTCTCGTCCTGGGCGGGACCGGCTTCATCGGGCCCCATGAGATCCGCTACGCTCTGGCCCGGGGGCACGAGGTCACCATGTTCAACCGGGGACGCTCCAACCCCGAGCTCTTCCCGAACGTTGAACGGCTCATCGGCGATCGGGACGCGCAGCTCGAAGCCCTCGAAGGTCGTCAGTGGGACGCGGTCATCGACAACTCCGGCTTCTACCCGCGCCACGCACGCCTGTCCGCCGAGCTACTGGAACCCAACGTCGCCCAGTACCTCTTCGTCTCCTCGATCTCAGCCTATGACGGGGAGACCCTCCAGCCCCGTCAGCATCCGGATGAGGCCCCCTACGCCACCATGGCCGACCCCACCGACGAGTCGGAGGGGCCCTACGGCCCGTCGTATGGGCCGAGGAAGGCCCTGGCCGAGCAGGAGGTCTTGAAGGTGTTCGGCTCGGAGCGGACCACTCTGGTCAGGCCCGGTCTCATCACCGGGCCCGGGGACCCGACTGACCGGATTCGCCATTGGTTCGCCCGTGCCGAGATGGGCGGAGAGATTTTGGTTCCCGGCCCAGTTGACGGGCCGGTCCAGTACATCGACGCCCGGGACCTCTCGGGGTGGATGATAAGGCTGCTGGAGGATGGGACGCCCGGGAACTTCAACGGGGTGGGACCGAGGGACGACATGACCACCGCGGAGCTGGTCTACGGATTGGCGGCGGCCGTAAGCTCCAGTCGGACCTTCACTTGGGTGGACTGGGACTTCCTCGTCGAGAACGAGTTCATGGCCGGTTACACTCCCATCGTGCCCCCGGGCGCCGAACCGTTCATGACCATCTACAACCAGAATTCCGTGGATTCGGGCCTGACCTACCGCTCTTGGGCGGAGACCACGCGGGACATGTACGCCGAGTATCTCACCATCGCCAACGGTGGGTACACGGAGGGGTTCGGATGGAGGGCCGGTCTCTCGCCGGAGGATTCAGCCAGGGCCCTCGCGGCATGGCACGAGCAGATGTGATGGGTGGCCCTCGGCTCCGCCTTCGGTTCTGGGACCCCTAGAACCCGCTCGGCCTCAACGCCTCGATGAACGAAGCGTCGATCCAGTAGATCCCGGCGTTCCCGATCTCGGGCTGGTTCCGGTAGGACTGGATGTAGGCCCAGTCGAGTGTGGAGGGGATTCTCTCCCGCGCACCGAGCCGGGTCGACATGAAGAAGAGATAGCGGCCGTCCGGAGAGACGTAGGGGGAGAACTCCCCGGAGCCCGGTGTGTTCACCGCCGCGCCCAGATTGATGGGTCCGCTCCATCGATCGTCGTCACTGCGGAACACGACGTAGTAGTCCGTCCCCCCCACGGAATCGTCCCGGTCCCCGGTGCACAGGATCAGATAGCTCTCGTCTGGGGCGATGAAGGCGTTGAACTGATTGTCGGCGGAATTGACCTCGGGTCCCAGCCGCTCTGGCTCCTGGTATTCGCCACTCACCAACCGGGACCGATAGATGTGGCTCTGCTCCCCCTCGTCGATGCCTCGGGTGAAGTAGAGGGTTCCGTCCAGCGTCAGTGAAGGGAAGAACTCCGCCTCGGCCGTGTTCACCGGTGGCCCCAGGTTGTAGGGTTCGCCCCAGCCCTCGCCCACTCGGTCCACCACCCAAATGTCCTCGTTGGTCCAGGCCCGCAGCTCATCGGGCTCTGGGTCCCTTCCCTCCACCCGAGTGGATAGGAACATGAGCCGGCTCCCGTCGGGGGAAATGGCCGGCTCGAGGTTGAAGAAGCGGGAGTCCCGGGAGAAGGAGGCCACTTCCGGCGCGGACCAGACGCCGTCCGGACCCTGCCGTGTGACGGCGACGGCGGTGACCGGTCCCAGAAGCACGCCGAAGTAGACCTCCGAGCCGCTGGGCATCATCGCTACGTCGCGGGTGTAGACTCCCGTGGTTACCACTCCGGGAGCAAAGATCTCCGCCGTGTCCCCGGGTGGTGTCTGGCCCACGTAAGGACCCGAAAGCCTGTCGACCTCGGCCGATGCGGCTCCCGTGGCGGTGCCTGGCCCGTCCCGACCCTCTGTGCCGCATGCCAGCACGAGCAT
>JBDHCV010000088.1:0-2561 GCA_039591855.1 Gemmatimonadota bacterium
TCACATTCATCATCGGAGTTCCAGAGGACTACCGGCTGGCAATCGGGAACGCAACCGGAGGGATTACCGCGGCCGCCGACGGGAGCGCCATCGCGTACCTGGCGTACGACACTACGAAGGTGGGAGCTGCTCCCCACGCCGATGCCGTCGGTCCTGGCATCAATATCTTCGTCCGACACATGGATCAACTTGGATCGCAGATCCTCGCTGGGACCGAAGGTGCCCAGCAGCCGTTCTTTTCTCCCGACGGCCGGTGGATCGGCTTCTGGCAAGAGGGCCGGCTCCGAAAGGTAGACCTCGTCGGAGGAGTCATCTTCACCATCGCGGAACTGTCGGCAATGCGGGGGGCCGTCTGGAGCGAGCAGGGCGAGATTATCTACAGCGACGGCCAGAGCCTGTTTGGGGTACCAGCGGAAGGCGTCGGACCCTCCGACCCGGTCCTCGTCGCGCAGGCCTCGGGACCTTTGTGGCACCCGTTCCTACTCCCAGACGGCGAGAGGGTTCTGGCGACCCGTGGCGATGCACTCCCCAGTTCGGCTGGTGACCCCGAACTGGTCTTGGTGTCCCTCCAGACAGGCGATGTCAAAGAACTAGGACTTCGAGGGTCCTTGCCACGATTCTCTCCCCCTGACCGGCTTGTGTTCCTGGCTCCGCCTCAGTCGGGCCCGGACTCGGACGGCCGACTGCTTGTCGTACCCTTCGATCTTCGGGCAGGGGCTCCGCTCGGACCGGCCACGCCTTTACCGGGAAGAGTTCAGGCTGGCCTTGGGGCTATTTCTGCCCTTGGCACGTTCGTCTACGCCGCCCCTGATAGGGAATGGGCCGATGCCGAACTGGTCTGGCTGGACCGGAGCGGCGCCGGGGAGATGGGCGTATTCCAAGGCGGCGAAGGTAGCTACGCCCTGGCCAGGATTTCTCCGGATGGACGATCCCTCGCCCTCTCATTCGCCGACAATTCGCGGATCGTTGTGCGAGCTCTCGAGAGCGGAGACGAAACCGTAATCGACCGGCAGGATGAGACCGTACTGCAGCGCCCCGCTTGGTCCCCCGACGGCCAAACGCTCTTTTACTCCCGAGGGGGTGAGGTGTTCGCCCGACCCGTGGATCTCTCCCGCCCTCCCTTACGGGTCTTCTCGGAGGAACGCGAAATCGTCGAACTGGGATGGGCTCCGGATTCACGCTGGCTTGTATATCGGACCGACAACACAGGGCCAGGGAGCGGCGATATTATGGCAGTGGATATGGAGGCGGCGGTTCCTCAAGGGATTCCAGTCGTTGCCACGGAGGCGGAGGAGGTTTCCCCCGCCTTGTCGCCAGATGGCCGACGGATCGCCTATGTGTCCGATGTGTCAGGCCAGCGGGAGGTCTACGTCAGCGACTTCCCAACGACCGCAGGCACCGGAGTCCAAATCTCCCGGGATGGAGGTGCAGAACCTGTCTGGACCCGCGATGGCCGAGAACTCCTCTACAGGGAGCTCGGGGGTGACTTAAAGGTGGTAGCGGTTGATACTGGACCTCCGTTTTCCGTCTCGCCACCCCGGTCGATTCCGTCCGCCTCGAAGTATAGGCAATCCATCCTCTCGGCCGCGTTCGACGTTGCGCCGGACGGGGATCGCCTTCTCCTCATCAAGGACGGCGCTCACAGGGCCCCGTCAATCGTCGTGGACCAGGGGTTTGCGAGGAGGATCAGTGCGGCGGGCTCCAACTGACAGTATCGGACTTAGGGGGTAGCACTGGGCTGGGGAAGGGAGAGGAGGGGTTCGCTGGCCTCAGGGCAGGGCGCGGACAGGAATGCGAGGGGCTGGAAATTCCCGAAGGTGAGTCTGGACGGAAAGCCCCGTAAACAGGGGGTTTTCGCCTTTCTGCCGCGGATTCTCGTACGCTTGGACCTACGAAAACCTACGAAATCCCTGCCCTGCACATTCGAATGTATTCGGGTTTCGTGGCACAGTTTCTGGCACAGCCCCTCCGCCCCGGGCTACCTCAACCCAATCAAGCCCGCACCAGTTGGTCCTTGAGCCAATTCCCACCAATCCTTCCGGAGCTTTGAACCACATTCCAGAACGTGAAGCTTGCTAAATATATGTTTACGCATATCTAGTCTCATACAACGCATCCCGCCCGGCTGCACCCTCCCGCCCAGTAGCCCTGCTCTACTCGTACGGGAGGTGTATCGATGAAACGCTTCGCAGTTCTTCCCTTCGTCCTGTTCGCTCTTGCCTGTGCGGACACACCCACCTCGGTCAGCAGGGACGACCTGGCCCTCGCCGCCGACCATCACGGCAACAAGGTGGTGCTGCTCGTCAACGCGGGAGCGAGGGCAGATTTCGCCCCGGTCCTCGGGGGAACGATTTTTCCGGAAGGAAGCATCGTCGGCTGGTCGATGACTGCTCGGCAGACCGGAGATGGGCAGGTCTCGGGGCAGTACCACTTCAACGCCTCGAAGCTGGTTGAAGGCGTGCACGTGCACATTGAGGTGACTTGCCTAGCCGTCTACGGCAACACGGCATACGTAGGGGCTAGAAACTTGTCGTGGAGACAAGGGAGTGAGAAGAACGAGG
>JBDHCV010000089.1:0-2296 GCA_039591855.1 Gemmatimonadota bacterium
CGGTTTTGGAGACCGGTGCTCTACCAATTGAGCTACGGACCTACAAGCACCCGCTCCGATTACGTTCGGCGGGTGCTGATGGCTAGGGACGGAATCGAACCGCCGACACCGCGGTTTTCAGCCGCGTGCTCTACCAACTGAGCTACCTAGCCGAAAAAGCCACCCGGGCTCCTGGGCCTCGGGGGCCTGCCTGCGAGACTCGCCGGTCGGTCCGTCGTCCGGTGCGCCCCACCCGCCCGATCCTTCGGGCCCTTCACAGGTCGGCCCGCACACGCGGGTACCTGTCCAACGTCACGAAAGCGCCGCCACTGGCGACGCTTCCTTTGAAATAGCGGGGGCGGGATTCGAACCCGCGACCTTCGGGTTATGAGCCCGACGAGCTACCAGACTGCTCCACCCCGCAACAAGGGGTGTTAAGTTAGTCGCGCCTCCGGGGAGGTGTCAACCCTGAAGACCGGCGGTTTCAAACCGCCCTTTCGTCATGTCCCGCGCACGTTTTGCAGGGGTCCACCGACCGTCCTCCCGCCGGTCCTGACGAGCCCACATGGATCTGCTCACGGGAGGCTTGCGCGAACGTCCCAACGGCCCCAGCCATGGCTCTATGAGCACACCTCTGCACTACCTGTCCGTCCGGGAGCTCTCGCGCCTGATCCAGCGCCGAGACCTGTCACTGATCGAGCTCCTGGACCACTACCTCGCGAGGGCGGATTCCCTCGATCCTGACCTGAACGCATTTCGTCTGATCTCGGGGAATCGGGCGGGCGCGCGAGCGCGGTTGGCGGAAGCAGCCCTGTCCCGAGGCGACACGGTGAGTCCCCTCCACGGCATACCCTACGCGGTCAAAGACCTGATCGATGTCAAAGGGCTCCCCACGACGGCGGGGTCCTCGCTCCTGGCCGACAACGTTGCCGAGGCGGATGCGGAGGTGGTCCAGCGCCTGGACGGAGCCGGTATGGTCCTGATGGGGAAGACGAACACGGTGCAGTTCGCGTACGGGGGGGCAGGGGTCAACCACGATCACGGAACGCCCCGGAACCCCTGGGCGTCGGAGCATTACCTGCCAGGCGGATCGAGCTCCGGATCGGCAGTCGCCGTCGCCGCGGGCCTGGTCCCCGCGGCACTGGGGACGGACACCGGCGGCTCGGTGCGCATTCCCGCGGCCCTCTGTGGCATCACGGGTCTCAAGACCACCGTGGGGGCGGTGAGTCGGGCCGGAGTCTACCCGCTCTCGAAGAGCCTCGACTCGGTGGGCCCCCTGAGCCGGACCGTCGAGGATGTCGCGCTTCTCTATACGGCCATGGCCGGACCTGACCCCCGCGATGACAGCACCCGGGGGCGGGAGCCCCGGAATGTCCTCGAGAGCCTGGGGGCCGGCGTGAAGGGAATGCGCATCGCCTTTGCGGAGGGGACCTTCTGGGACGACGCCGACCCCGAGGTCGCCGCGGCGGTTCGGACCGCGGGGAGGGTGCTGGCCGAGCTCGGCGCCCAGATCGAGTCCATCGAGTTCCCCGAGGCGGAGCGGGCTCTGGCGCTGAACCCGAAGGGGCTGGTCATCGCCGCCGAAGCGTACGCCGTCAACCGGCGCTGGGTGGACGACCACCTCGACGAGCTGGACCCCATCGTGGGTACCCGTTTGATCGCGGGCCGGTCGATCTCGGCCGCGAACTACCTGGAAACGGTCGACGCTTGGGATCGACTGAGGGCAGAGACGATGGAGATCCTGAGTCCATGGGACGCCCTGCTCTGCCCTACGACGCCCATCGCGGCCAAACCCTTGGCAGCCGCGGACGACGACCTCAAGACCTACCTGAAGTACAACCTCCTGTACCTCCGGAACACCACGGTCGGGAACATCCTCGGCCTCTGCGGCTTGAGCGTGCCGTGTGGCTTCACCTCGGAGGGACTTCCCGTTGGCCTCATGATCTATGGCGCAGGGTTCTCGGAGGACGTGATTCTCCGAATCGGCCATGCGTACCAGGAGGCCACCGACTGGCATCGACGGGTGCCGCCGTTGGACTAGACTGACACGGACGCGGCGGCCCAGGGGCCATGCTGCACCGGCCTCCGGCGAGCCTCGATCGGGCGCGTACGACCACACCAACGCGCACCCCGACGAGTCACGTTGGGCGACTCTCGTCACTCCTGGCCATCCCGACTAGCGCACCTCCGGACAGCTTCGAGACAGCGATTCTGCAACTTTTTCCTCGCCAACCGAGTCGTATTAGGTGTGAGGGGTCGTCAGGGAGGTGCGCGAGGGCAACGCGGCGTCGGTGTAAGAGGCGGATGTAGTCTTCGA
>JBDHCV010000090.1:0-2253 GCA_039591855.1 Gemmatimonadota bacterium
AGGACGTCGACCCCCTCCTCCAGCGCCGCGTTCACCGCGGTACCGAACGCCTGCCCCAGGCCCAGGTTGCGCCGGTGCCGGATGACCCGAGCTCCGGCCGCTCGGGCGACCTCCGAGGTGCGCTCCGTCGACCCGTCGTCCACGACCACGAGCGCCCTCGACCGGACCCCCGGCATGTCGGCGGGCAGACCCCTGAGGACGTCCCCCACGGTCTCCTGTTCGTTCAACGCCGGTATGGCGATGAGGACCTTCATGACATCCCCCGTTGTCTACCTGAGTCCGTCCACACCCAGCTGCTCGAGGCCCGCCCGCGCATTCGGCGCCCAGCGGCTGGACGGGAATCGCTCGAGGAAGGACCGCCAGAGCCCAGCGGCCCGATCCGCATCACCCGACCTGTGCACTGAGAGGGCCAACCCGTAGGCGGCGGCTTCGTCCTCGGGAGCCATGGCGGTGGCCTCCTCGAAGCTCTCGATCGCCTGTTGCGGGGATCCCGAGTCCAGGTACACATAGCCCAGGTTCGTCCTGGCGGCCACACTCTGCGGGTCCAACTCGAGGACCCTCCGGAAGGCCCCTTCCGCTTCTTCGTACCTCCCCAACATCTGAGTCGCGGTTCCCAGGATGAAGAACGACTCCGGGGTCTCCCGAATCTGGATCGACCGTCCCACGATCGACGCGGCCCGCTCCCACTCCTGCAACCCCAGGGCAAACCGACCGGCTTTCACACCCAGATCGTAGTGGGTCACGGCCAGAGCGGGATTGAGTTCCACGGCGCGGGCATACGCATCCACGGCCTCCGCACGGTCCTGGGCCTCCAGAAACGTCCCGAGCATGTACTGGGCATTGAAGCTGCGTGGAGACTGGTCCACCGCCCGGCGAAGCTCGGCCTCGACGGCTTCCGCGTCCGGTCCACGGGCGAGGACTACCAGATACGACTGATCGAAGCTGGCCGGGCGGATCCACTCGAAGGCCTCAATCCCTCCCTGGGCCGCGTAGCGATCGTAGAGATCCTGGCGAAGGTAAACCCCGGCACGGTCGTCGAGGAACACGGCACGGAAGAGGGGCGAGTTGGAGGCGAAGCTCGCGTAGGGCTCATCACCCTGCTTGACCATGATCGCACGGATGTCAGTGTCCCCGACGTAGGCGGCGAGCTCGTCCGGCGACATGGCCCGGGTCCGATCGACCGCGTCCATGTGGGCATCCAGGGTCCGGCCGTCGGAGAAGGTGCGTGCACCGGGTAGGTTCCAAAGGAGAAATCCACCGAACTCCCAGGTGTTCAGGACGTTCCCCTCGAAACCCAAGTCACCCAGAAACGTCACTGCGTCCACCGGAAACCGACTCTCCATCACGCCCAGGCCGAAACGGTACGCCTTGTCAGGCGTGAAGGTCGCCCGGAACGCGATCACCCCGCCCGCGACCAGCGCGAGCGATGCCACGGCGGCCGCGATCGGCGCCAGGGTCGCCCGGGCGGCACCCCTGCGCAGGGCTGCGGCCAGGGGCATCAGATTCGTGCCGATGACCACCGCGTAGTAGACCGACGCCAACGCCCCCATGCGCACGGAGCGTACGGCGAGCAGGGTGAGGGCCGCCGCCACGACCAGATCGAAGACCCTCACCTTCTTCGGGGCCAGAGCGAAGCTCCCCGCCGCGGCGAGCATGAGCCCCCAGATCATCGGACGTTCGCCCCAGGCCAGCGCGGCGTGTTCCCCCAACTCGAACGTCCGGGTCACGGCATGGGAGGTGAAGTCCCGCAGAACCCATGCTGGAAGATCGGGGCCGTAGGGGGATGCGAAGCAAAGAGCCGTCAAACCCACCCCGACGCCGCCGATGTGCAGGAGCAGCGACGTGCCTGGATTCTCGCCTTCGCTCCGGCGAGCCATCCAAAGACCGACACCCTCCTGGACAAACAGGGCGCCCGTGAACGCCAGGGCCAGAATGAAGCTGCCGTGCATGTTCACCCAGAGGAGCATCACCGGCAGCAACCAGAGAAGCCGACGCGGGCGACTTCGCAGATCCGAATCCAGGACCCACCAGAACACCACGGCGAACAGGAACATGAACACGTGCGGTCGGGCCATGAACCGGAAGCGAGCGGCCACCACGGCCAACCCCAGGAGGAACGCTGCGGCGAAGGGATCCACGCCCCTCCGGACCATGATCCGGTGGGCGACGGCAACCGAGACGGATACCACGAGGGCGCAAAGGAGGATCAGCCCATCGAGGCCGAGCACCCTGTGAACCAGCGCGAAAATGACG
>JBDHCV010000091.1:0-2192 GCA_039591855.1 Gemmatimonadota bacterium
CTGGGGGTGAGAGGAGCGTCTACGCCGCCGCCGTCAGCCCGGATGGCCGTTGGATCGTGGCGCGGATCGAAGACGACATCTACATCCAGAGCTCGGAGCCCGGTAGTGAGATGGCTCCACTTCTCGCGCAGCCCCGTGTCATCGAGAGCAGCTTCCAGATCTCGCCGGACGGCCGTTGGATCGCCTACACCTCCACGGAGAGCGGCGAACCCATGGTGTACGTGCGTCCGTTCCCTGAAGTGGATCGGGGCCGAACCGTGATCTCGGCTTCGGCGGCGGGGGCACCCCGGTGGGCACCCGACATGTCGGAGCTCTACTACCGGACCCTGAGCGGAGAGTTCGTCAGCGCGCAAATCCGTGTCGACCCGAGCTTCGCCGTGCTCTCCCGCGAGACCCTCTTCGCCTTCCGCTCGTTCGTATCGGACGCCGGGGTCGCCCAATACGACGTGCACCCGGATGGCGATCGCTTCCTGATGGTCCGCCTGGGCGACACGTCAGGAAGGAGCCCCGTGGTGGTCGTGCGGGGCTTCCGCGGCGAGATCGACCGGGCGGCGGGGGACCGATGAGTTCGGTCATGGATCGCCTGAACGCGGCCCTGGAGGGCCGCTACCGCATCGAGCGGGAGCTGGGGGCCGGTGGCATGGCCACGGTGTACCTGGCCGAGGACATCAAGCACAAGCGGAACGTGGCCATCAAGGTGCTGCGTCCCGAGCTGGCCGCCGTGATTGGCGGGGAGCGCTTCCTCTCGGAGATCCAGACCACGGCCAACCTGCAGCACCCGCACATCCTGGCCCTGTTCGACTCCGGGGAGACGGACGGCTTCCTGTACTACGTCATGCCCTACATCGAAGGGGAGACGCTCCGGGAACAGCTGGATCGGGAGAAGCAGCTGGGGGTGGAGGAAGCGGTGCGGATCGCCAAGGACGTGGCCGACGCGCTGGAGTACGCCCACTCGCAGGGGGTGATCCACCGGGACATCAAGCCGGCGAACATCCTGCTGCACCGTGGGAGGCCGGTGGTGGCGGACTTCGGGATCGCGGTGGCGATCAGCGCGGCGGGGGGCGGGCGGATGACGGAGACGGGCCTCTCGTTGGGCACGCCTCACTACATGAGCCCCGAGCAGGCGAGTGCGGACCGGGACCTGAGCGCGCGCAGCGACGTGTACTCCCTCGGCTGCGTGCTGTACGAGATGATCGCGGGCCAGCCCCCGCACACGGGCCCGAGCGCCCAGTCGGTGCTGGTGCGGATCATGACGGAGGCGCCGAGGAACCTGACGGAGGTGAGGCACACGGTGCCGCCCCACGTGGCTTCGGTGGTGGCGAAAGCGGTGGAGAAGCTGCCGGCGGACCGGTTCGAGAGCGCCCAGGCGTTCATCGACGCCCTGGAGGACGAGAGCTTCACGTACACGGCGCGGCCGGTGTCCCGGTCCCAGGCGGCGGCCCCGGCGGCGGTGGCCCCTGCGGCTCCGGCCGGCCCCCGGTGGCGTGTGATGCTCCCGTGGACCGTGGCCGCCGCCGGCGCGGCCTGGGCGCTGTTCGCCACCCTGGGTGGCGATCCCCCGCCGGCCCCGGTGACGCGGGTCGTCCTCAGTGCCCCGGAGGGGCAGGAGTTCAGCCGGAGCCGCATCGGTCCCAACGCACGCGCGGTGGGGCTCAGCCCGGACGGGGAGCAGCTCGTCTACGTGGGCGATGCCCCTGGGAGCAGTGGCCTGTCCCAGCTCTGGCGCCGACACCTGGACGCGTTGGAGGCCACGCCCATCCCAGGTACGGAGGACGCGCGGTCGCCCAGCTTTTCGCGGGACGGCGCGTACCTCTCGTTCTACCTGGACGATCGGCTGGGCGTCATGCCGGCGGACGGGGGAACACCGGTCTGGCTGGCCGGCCCCGGCGCCTACCACGCGTGGGGTGACGACGGAGCCATCTACTTCGCGGACTTCGAAGTCGAAGGCGAACCCAGCGTCATGCGTTGGGTGCCCGGCACGGCCCGGGCCGAGCAGGCAGCACCCCTGCAGCGACCCGCCCTCGTCTTCGACGTCCTCCCGGGAAGCCGGGCGGTCCTCGTGGGAACGGGGTCCACGGTGCAGGTGCTGGACCTCGTCTCGGGAGAGCAGACCGAGCTGGCCGTCGGGCGGGCCCCCCGGTACCTGCCCAGCGGCCACATCACGTACACCCGGCTGGACGACAACGTGCTCC
>JBDHCV010000092.1:0-2099 GCA_039591855.1 Gemmatimonadota bacterium
CTGCCGGAGGTCCCGATTCTGGCCGTGGCCGGGGAGCGGGACACGCCCCTGCTGCGGGTGGACCCCGGAGTGCTCGCCGCCCTCGATCGGTTCCCTGGCGTGGACGCTGCCGGGTCCGCCCCTCGCTCCGTCTTCCTTCGCCACCTGGACACTCACGTCCTCCTCCTCCCCCACAGGTCCATTCGGCAGGAGCCCTACGCCGCGCTTCGACCGGAGCCCAAGGCAGCCCACAACGTGTTGGTGTTCCATGGAAGGCTCCAAGGCGCGGGAGGCCTTCCCGTGTCGGAGGCCGACTGGGATTACATCGCTCTCGGGTCCGGGCATCGTATGGCACGGCCCGCTGCTCGGGTGGTGGACGCCGGCTCTCTGGAGCGCGTCTCGGTCGACCCCTGGTCCGAAGCCCTGGAGGAGAAGGGCTTCGTCACCTACGAGATCGGATCGGAGGAGCCCGCCTTCCACCCGGTCGTCGGGCGGCCCGTGGTGGAGTTGGCTCCTGTCCTCTTCGACCCCGAGGCCCCGGATGACCTGAATCGCCGCATTCGGGACTCGGTGGGCGTGATTCCCGGTGGGATCGAAGGGAAGATCGTCCGCCTCACGATCCGGAACCTCGCGGGGTCCGAGTCCTCCCTGGTGGATGCTGAAATGATGGGGTCCCTGCGCGCGAGAGCGCTGTTCCTTCAGGTCGATTTCCAGCCTCCCACCGTGGGCCGGATCGAGATCCCCTCGGGAGCTGGTGAGGCCGCGGCCCACTGGGTGGAGGAGGCGGGACGAAGGCTGGACACCCGAGAGGATCTTCTGGAGAAGATCACAGGCGCTCTGGCCTCCCCGAGCCCCCGGGAGGAGCCGTCCCCTCCAGGCCTTTCCCTGCCGCTCCTTCAGCTGCTCGATGACGCGGGCGGACCCGTTGCCGTGGTGGTCGATCCCGATGCCGACCGCCTCCGGACCGGGGACCGGACCGGGGGTCGAGGCGACCGGAGCCCGGGAGTCGAATATCCGTGGCGCGCGCGCGCCGGCTCGTCCTCTGCCGGCCCGTATCGCGGCCCCGACCGTCGTCGAGGAGGGGGGCGTCGCGCCCTTGCCACCCTGCTGGATCTCCGCGGTGGCGGTGAGCTGGAGCGGCTGGCGGGCGTCTTCTCTCCCTTCGGCTTCCTTGGCGGCGGTCACCCGGATGGGCGGCGGGTCGAGGAACTGGCTGCCCTGGAGGCTCGGATCGAGGAGTCGGAGCTGGCTGTCCGCCGACTTCCCGAGTGGCAGCAGGAGCTCCGGGAGCTTCGAGCCGACGCCGCCGTGGTGGGCGGGGATCTGGAAGCTTCGGTCACCGAATGGCTCCGCGAGAGACAGGACGCCGAGACCCACCTCATGGCCTACCGGGATCGGGCCAGGGAGCTGAAGAACCGTCTTTCCCAGTTGGAGGCCGGGGGTGAGGACAGTGCGTGCCCGACCTGCGGGCGTCCCCTCGAGGGGAGTACCGCAGAGGTCGCCCAGACCCTCCGGGAGGAATGGGAGGCCGTGGTCCAGGACGGTCAGTGGTGGAAGCGCCGGCGGGAGCAGGTGGAGTTCAAGCCCGAGGCGATCCGGGAACTCGAGTCCCGCGCCCATGAGCTCCACGCTTCCATCGAGGGACTGGCGGAGCGGTTGGAGGGAGCGCGGGTGGGGCGGCGAGATCTGGAAGATCTCAAGGCCCGTCGTGACCTGCTCCGCATGGAGATGGGCGACGCGGTGGATGTGGGCGACCTCCCCATCCCCTATCCGAGCCGTCGAGTGTCCGACCCGGAGGGCGTGGCGGTCCCGGATCTCGACCCGCGGACCACGGACGAGGTCCTGGTGGTGGTCGAAGAGGCCCAGAGACTGTTGGACGGCTGGGGGCGGGCAGACCTCCAGGTCCGGGGCTCCACCCTCCTGAACCGGATCAGCTCCGGGCGCCTGACGGGCCTACGAGTTCTCGACCGGGAACTCGAGGTACTCCGAGACGGACGTCCCGGAGCCGGAGTGGCGCCCTCGGACCGGCTCCTGGTGGGACTCTCCCTTCGACTCGCGGTCGCGTGGCTCGCGGTGGAGCTGGACGTAGCCGAGGGGAGGGTGTTCGAGGTCGGGTACGA
>JBDHCV010000093.1:0-2277 GCA_039591855.1 Gemmatimonadota bacterium
CAGCGAGGTGGAGGTGGGGGATGGGACGGTGCTGACCCCCTGGTTCATGCCCCGTTTCAGCCTCACGAACCTCTCCGGAGACGATTTCGACTCCCAGACCGAGTTCGACCCCGGGATCTCGGCAGGCGTGGGTATGGCGCTCTCCGGAGGCTTCGGAATCAACGCTGCCCTCGATTGGCTGCTCGTGAGCGGGAGCGACCCCTTCATCCTCGGCTTGGGCGTGAGCTACGCGATCGGGGGGGGCAACTAGCCTCGGGGACTGCCGGCGGCGGGGCGGCGGCCACTCCTGGTGGTAGCCGTCGTCGCGTTAAGCAGTCATAATAGGGGTTCGTGGACTTCGGTTCGCGGACCCCTTTTTCGTTCCAAGATCCCACGCCTTGGAGTCTGACAGGCCATGAAGAAGCTCTTTGTGATCGCCCTTCTACTCGCACCCCTCAGCCCCGCCACCGCCCAGGAGCCGCCCCCGGACCCGGCGACCCTCAGCAAGGCCTTCCCGGGCGAGTCCTATTCACCCTATGCGTCCCGGAGCTTCCCCACCTTTCCGCTCTGGGGCGATACTCACCTGCACACGTCCACGTCCTTCGACGCCGGCGCGTTCGGAAACCGACTGGATGCCCAGGCAGCCTATCGGTTCGCCAAAGGTGAAGAGATCGTCTCCAGCACGGGCGTACCGGTCAAGCTCTCGCGTCCCCTGGACTGGCTCGTGGTGGCGGACCACTCCGACAACATGGGCCTCTTCGATCTGATCTACGCCAAGGACCGGAGCATCACCTCCGACCCGGACGGGAAGCGGATTGCCGAGATGGTCGCGGCCGGTGGCCAGACCGCAGTTCAGGCGACGGTAGAGCTTATTGATGCGTTCGCCCGGCAGGAAGCCATCTCCCCGGCGCTCGCGGTGGAGCCCGGGACAAAGCTCTTCCGTACGGTCTGGGACCGGCAGATCGCCGCGGCAGAGGCGGCCTACGAGCCCGGTCGATTCACGTCCTTCATCGGATACGAGTGGACGTCCCAGATTGCACCGGGGGACAACATGCACCGGGTCGTGATTTCCCGGGACGCCGGAGACCGGGCCAAGATGCTGGCGCCGTTCACGACCCTCCCCCCGGCGGGGAGTCCCGACCCTCGGGACCTCTGGGATTGGATGGCCCTGTATGAGGAGACCACGAGCGGGGACGTCCTGGCCCTGGCCCACAACGGCAACCTGTCCAACGGGATCATGTTTCCCGAGGAAGCCCAGTACAACGGGCGCGAGTTGGACCTGGATTACGTGACGCGACGGGCGCTCTGGGAGCCTATGTACGAGATCACCCAGATCAAGGGCGACGGCGAGACCCACCCCTTCCTTTCTCCCAACGACGAGTTCGCGGACTACGAGACGTGGGACAAGTCGAACCTGAACATGACCGTCCCCAAGACCGACGACATGCTGGCCGGCGAGTACGCCCGGTCCGCGCTCCGGATCGGTCTTCAGCTGGAGGACCGCCTGGGGGTGAATCCCTACAAGTTCGGGATCGTCGGCTCCACCGACAGCCACACCTCCCTGGCCACGGCTCAGGAAGACAACTTCTTCGGAAAGCACTCCGGGTCCGAGCCCAACGCGGAGCGACTGGAGCACGTGGTGGCTCAGTTCGGGGACCAGGCCCTGCTCGGCTGGGAGCAGGTGGCTTCGGGATTGGCCGCGGTCTGGGCTGCGGAGAATACCCGTGAGTCGATCTTCGACGCCATGGAGCGCAAGGAAGTCTACGCCACCACCGGATCGCGGATCCTGGTGCGTTTCTTTGGTGGATGGGACTTCACTGCTGAGGACATCAACAACCGGAATCCGGCGTTCCTCGGATACGAGAAGGGTGTGCCGATGGGAGCGGACCTGGCGGCCCCGACGGTCGGGGGTCAGGCTCCGAGGCATCCAGATCGTCAAGGGGTGGTTGAACGCCGACGGAACCACGGACGAACAGGTCTATGACGTGGTTTGGTCCGGGGACCGGCAGCCCGGTTCCGATGGGAAGGTGCCGCCGGTCGGAAACACGGTCGATGCCGAGCGGGCGACCTACACCAACTCGATCGGAGTCCCCGAGTTGGCCACGGTTTGGACCGATCCGGACTTCGATCCTTCCCAGAAGGCCTTCTACTACGCACGGGTCATCGAGATTCCCACGCCCCGCTGGTCGCTCTACGATGCGTTCCGTTACGGAGTTGAGCACCCGGCCGAGGCCCCGACCTGGACCCAGGAGAGGGCCTACACCAGCCCCATCTGGTACACACCGACAATGTAGAAAC
>JBDHCV010000094.1:0-2058 GCA_039591855.1 Gemmatimonadota bacterium
CTCGTCGCCCCGACGAACAAGCTCTGGCGGGCACGGATCGTGACCTTCCCGAACTCGTTATGGTCGATCCCCGAGGGAGAGGGGGCGATCAAGTTCGTGGGAAACTCGCCGGATGAGGCGGAGAAAGCGGCGGCAGGCTTCGTCGAGGCGTTTTGTAGGCGCCGCGGGTACGAACCCCACGAGGTCCTGCCCCCGGTCGTGGCGGGACCGGTCGATCCCGAGGCCTCCGATAGGGCGGACACCGGGAATCCGACCCCGCAGCGCAAGCTGCTGGCCGCACCGCTGAGATACGGTCGCACCCGGCCGGCTCACGACGCCGTCACCGCCAACGTTTCGGAGCGTGGGCTGTTCATCTCGACGGTCGATCCGATGGAGCCGGGCTCGGCGATCCGGTTGCGTCTCGAGCTCGAGGCGCTGAGCCTTCCCCTCCGTGGCGTCGTCACCTGGAACCGCAAGGCCGCCGAACGAGGCCGCTCCCGGGGAATGGGCATCCGCCTCAGCCACCCCCCCGCCGTCTACGTCAACTACATCCGCCACCTCTGAAGGGGACGTTCCCCTAACCCCGGTTTTAGGGACAGCTTAACTAAGGTGTCCCCAAATCCCGCATTGGGGGGACGTCCCCGTTTCCGAGGTTAGGGGGACGTCCCCCTGGCGAATCGGGGGGGCGGTTTCGTGTAGAATCCGCTGCCCGGGGCACCGTGCGTTCTTGCCGGGCGCTCCCGCCCCCGGTTCCGCGAGAAGGAACCCAAAAGCTGGCACTCTGCGTGCCCTGCCGCACTCGGTCGCCCGGGCCTTCGGGCGTGGGATGGGCTCGATCGTCTACCGGATCAACCCCTACCACCGCAAGATCACCTGGAACAACATGAAGATCGCCTTCCCCGAGTGGGACGAGGCGAAGGTGCGTCGCACCGCGAAGGCGTGCTTCCGCCACTGGGGCGCCATGGTGTGCGACATCATCTCCGCGACCCGCTTCACCCCGGAGAAGCTGATCTCGCTCGTGGATATCGAGGGTTGGGAGAACCTGGAACAGGCTCGCGCGATGAACAACGGCGTGATCGTCTTCAGCGCCCACATCGGCTCGTGGGAGATCGTCGCGCACGCCATCAGCCACAAGATGGGGCGGCTGACCGCCATCGGGCGCCCTCTGAGCAACGAGCTTCTCTGGAACCACCTGATGCAGGAGCGCAAGAGGCTGGGTCTGGAGTTCATCAAGCGGCAGGGTGGCGCACACAAACTCGCGAAGGCGGTCAAGAAGAACGAGATGGTCGGAATCGTCATCGACCAGCGGGTACGGCCACCCCAGGGCATAGTAGTCCCGTTTCTCGGGCAGGATGCGATCACGAGCCCGATCATGGCGATCATCGCGCTTCACACCGGCACGCCCGCGGTTCCGGTCTTCTGCTATCCGGCCGAGAAGACCCGCTACCGCGCCTATATCTACCCACCGATGCTGACCGAGAAGGGAAAGGCCGACGACGAGACCGTGGCGGCGTTGACCCGCCGATACATGACCGTGATCGAGGAGGAGATCCGACGCCGCCCGGAGCAATGGATGTGGCTCCACCGCAGATGGCGCATGGACTAGAGTCCCGACCGACGTGATCTATTCGGCCCTTCGCCCCCTGCTCTTTCGGCTCGATCCCGAGCGGGCCCACAGCTTGTCGCTGAGCCTGATGCGTGTGGCCGGTGCCATCCCACCGCTGCGGGCGACGATCCGGGCGGCGCTGCGTTCAGGACGCTCGCGTCCGGTGCGGGTCTTTGGTCTCGACTTCCCCAACCCCATCGGTCTCGCCGCGGGTTACGACAAGAACGGCACCAGTTGGCGGGGGCTGGCCTCCCTGGGTTTTGGCCACGTCGAGATCGGCACGGTGACCCTCGCACCACAGCCGGGGAATCCCGGACCCCGGGTCTCCCGGCTTCCCGGGGACCGCTCCCTGATCAACCGCCTGGGCTTCCCGAGCGATGGGGCCGTGGCAGTCGCCGCGCGGCTAGGGGGCAGCCGTCCTCCGGGCCTGGTCCTCGGGCTCAACCTGGGGAAACAAAAGGAGACTCCCCTCG
>JBDHCV010000095.1:0-2028 GCA_039591855.1 Gemmatimonadota bacterium
TCGGTGGAACACCGTCGACGGGCTCAACTCCTCGGCGCGACAGGATCTGGACGGTTGGCTGGGTGCGGAGATCCGCGGGTACTACGCAAGTCCCGGCTTCCTGAATTTCGATCTGGCGGCTCGTCCGAGGTTCACGCGATACGAGGTGCTGGACGGCAAGGGCAATGAGCGAACCATCGAAGGGCGAGCCAAGCTGGGCTTCAAGAACGGTTCGGTGTTGAGCACGGACCTCGAGGCCTGGAACGTCCGCTATGATCAGAACCTTCCCCTTGGCGTTGCCGGCCGAACCCGGCAGACCGGATACCGCGGCACGTTGAGGCTCAAGACCCGGGGACTTCCCGTCAGAGTGAGCTTTACGAGTTCGACGAATACCTACTATCGGGACGACGTAGCCGATCCCGTTTTCGAGCCCGCGGACCTTCGCACTCGCAGCCTCGTCGTCTCCGCCCGGAACACCAAGACACAACTGGAATTCCAGCAGATCGGGTTTTCGGGCACGACCCTGGCGACGGCTCATCGTCGCACCAGGGCGCGCTTTCTTCATCGCCTGAAGTGGGGGACCGGTAGCGACCTGAGGTCGCTGTTCACCTACACCGGTCGGAGGAACGGCATGGTGCACGAGTCCACCCGCTGGAACGAGAGCGCCACGCTCCACCACTTTCCCTGGCTGCAATCCGAATACGTCTGGAACTACGCCGCCACGCAGCTCAACGAGAGCCGAAGCGAGGGCTACCAGGGGTACGTCCGCATCGCTGGGATCCCGGGCTCCTGGGGCACGTTCTACGCCGAGGTGGGGCAGGGCGCCACAAGGTCCAACACCGTTTCGAGCCGGACCCGATTCGTCGGCCTGAGCTATCGGGGTTCCGTCGCGATGCCCTTCAGGATCGTGGCCTCGGCCCAGTTGAACGGTCGTTACAACTGGAACGAATTCGACTCGGACGGAGGGTTCTTCGAAGAGGTGATCGACGAGCTCCATGAGGTGACCGGGGACTTGCGGTTCACGCTCGCCAAGACGGACGTGGATCCCTCCTCGGTCCGCATCGTCGATGAGGCGACCGAGCGAATCCTCCTTCCCGATGCCGAATACCGCTTGCAGGTCATCGGCCGATTCACCGACGTGATCATTCTCCCCGGGGCCCTGGTTCAGGAGGGAGACCGGCTTCTGGCGACCTACCGGGCCAGTCTCGACGCGGGCTTGGCCGAGCGAACGGCCGCCGTGTCCGGTGGGCTGAGCGCCTCCAGGGGAGCCGTCAGTGTTTATGCTCGCGGCAACGCCCTGATACCGAGGGGACAGGGGGCCGGGAACGGGCCGCCAGGTCAAAGATGCGGCGGCTGGTCTGAAGGCTTCCACGTCGGTGGGGGCCATGACCGGCCTCGCAGATCTTCAGCATCGGGTGACGTCCTTCGGCGAACTGTCCTCGGCCCGGACCACCGCTCTCGCCCAAGTCACCATGTCGCTTCCGCGGCGTCTGTCCATCGGCTTCAACGGCTCCCTCACCTGGGCGAAGACCGACTTCGTCTCCGCACAGAGTCAGCGGGTCGGGGGGCAGGTGAGGTGGGTCCTGACCAACGCGCTCAGGGCCCAAGGCGAATATGGGCTGTGGAGGCAGAAGTCCGGATCCGGGGAGGAGAAGTTCCATGGGGGAAGCGTCGGGGTGGATTGGCGCAGGGGCGATACCCATATCCTTCTCCGCTACCACACCACGACCTCCACGATCTGGACGCGCGACGAGGTCTTTGAGAGGGGGGGGCTGAGTCTGTCCCTCAGGCGGACGTTCTGATGAGGCCCGCGGTCACCGTTCGTTCCCGACTGCTCTGCTGGTGCGCAGCGTTCTCCCTCGTCGGACTCGCCGCGGGCGATCCTCTTTCTGGGCAGGCGTTCCAGGAGATCGGCCACACGTGCGATGCCTGCCACGGACTGCACGCTGGGCGTTTTCGGCCGGATAACGATTTTGGTCCCGGCGCGGCGTTCGGCATCGAACTCGATTCCTATGGCTTTCCCCTCCAGAAGGAAGAGGCCCGCTGTAC